>NZ_QVTC01000040.1 GCF_003429085.1 Bacillus sp. V59.32b
GATGCGGACAACGATGCTGACGCAGACGCTGATGCCGACGCGGACAATGACGCCGATGCGGACAACGATGCTGACGCAGACGCTGATGCCGACGCGGACAATGACGCCGATGCTGATGCCGATGCCGATGCGGACAATGACGCGGATTCTAATTCCGATGCCAATGCAAACAATGATGCGGATGCCAACTCTGACGCTAATGCTGACGCGGACAACGATGCCGATGCCAACTCTGACGCTAATGCCGACGCGGACAACGATGCCGATGCCAACTCTGACGCTAATGCTGACGCGGACAACGATGCCGATGCCAACTCTGACGCTAATGCCGACGCGGACAATGACGCTGATGCCAACTCTGATGCTACTGCAGATGCCGACAATGATGCAGACGCAAACTCCGACTCAAACGCAGAAGCGGACAATGAAGCGAACTCTGACGCTAATGCCGATGCGAACAATGATGCCCGTGCGGATGCCAATGCTGGTGGAAACACCTTTACAAACGGCCACAACACGATCATTAACTATAGCGATAACTCAAGTGCGGTATATGGCATGATGCTATCCACTCTAACAATGATGGAAATGTTCAGGGGACAGAATTCCAGAGGCAATGATGCGTTGATGTCCACTCTGACTGACATGCTTGGCTCATTGGTAGAAGGAGAAAACGATAACCGCAAGGCAATCCTTGATGCTATTAAATCCCTGAAAAAAGACTAACAATGGAGGAGGTTGTATGGCACGAACAAACCGATCTGTCTCAAGCTGTAAAATCCCCACAAAACATTCTGAAGACAATCTGTATGTAAAAATTAAAAATAATAACCAAAGGCTAAGCAGGCAAATCACCATTAATGTTTACGATCAGGATTCGGAAACGAAAGACTTATTGCCTGTATATGTAAATGATCAACTCACACATGCGGATACCTTGGAGCCCGGAGAAGAAAAACTCTATAGAATCGATGTTTCAAGCGTGGAGAAAAAAGTAACCTTTCAAATCATCCAGGAGATGGGCGGTTCAGGTGTTTCAGTAGTCAGCAAAAAAAGCAGCAAAAACCCTTCATCAGTAGAACTGCACATTAAATAGCAATCGTCCTATGAAAATCAATTTCTTTTGCCACGACTTCTCCTATCCAAGTTAAAAAGTCCGAAGATCTTATTCAAGTAGAAAGGGGCTGACGCCAAAAGTCACTTTATGTGCCCTTTTGGTTCAGTCCCTTTTTTGCATCATGCATCCAGAACCCTTTACAAGCTCCAAATCTTTATTGATCTCATTTTACCGCAAACTCATTACGATAATTTTTATTATCTAGGATGAATGCCCGTTTTTGCAGAAATAGTTACACGTCCAATTCAGAAAGACTTTAACATAATATAGTGTAAAAGAAGCTCATGATTTTAGCATCGAGTGCTTGTGTCTTATTCTAAAAGGAGGATAGCATAAATGAGCAGCGAATTTGAAGACAGCAATAATAAAAAATCTTCAAACGCTATAGCCGGCGTATGTCAGATTTTACATCAACTCGTTAAGCAAAACAGGAAACCTGAATTACTCATTGTGAACAAAAATACCCTTTCCCCTTTATCCCTTGATGGTACAGGGAATCCGACGGTGTTTAGCTTGGAGAAATATGATCCGGAAACATTCTGTTTTATTTTTTCATATGAAGACGAGATGAACGGGACCACACCCTTTGAATCCGTAACAGGCACATATATTACAGATTGCGATTCCATTGCTGGAATAATAAAAGTCGGGTAGCGCACATATGCAGGTGCCTGGTAAAGAATCTTTTCTTCATGTAAAACTGCTATCGTCCTTTAATATAAGAGAAGAATACGTCATACATGTTACAGGCTGTACCAAAGAGGAGCAGCCTTTTTCTTATGCCTCCACGTATCGTTCTTCCACAAACGTACATACAATGATCGTATCCCATTCAAATCAGCTGAGCAGAGGTCGATTGATCGTATGAGAATATTATTTATCCCATCTGGTTATCAAAGAATTTATGATTATTTTGATCAATGTATTTTTAATGGGCTTAAAAAATTTCCGGGCATAGATGTTGATTTTTTTTCACCATTGCATGACTTTCCTGCTCTTCAATGGAAGTGCAACCAGTTTAAGCCCGATATGGTTATAACGCTGCTGGGAGATCACCTGGCGAAGGAAACACTGAAATGGATAAAGCATCAAAGTTTCCGGTCAGTCCTCTGGCTGACTGAAGATCCGTATTATACTGACCGGTCTATTGCGAAGATCCCTTTTTTTCATACAGTTTATTCGATTGACAGGGGTGCGGTCGACTATTATAAAAGCTTGGATTACAAGCATGTCCATCAACTTTCCCTTGGTACCGATCCAGAAATATTCGCCCCTGCACGCAGGAGGGAACATGAAACTGACGTCTGTCTTGTCGGTTATCCATATCCAGATCGGATCCGATTGATCATGCTGCTTTTAAAAGAAACACCCTTTCGGATCCAGGTCATCGGGAATAAGTGGCAAAGAAACCTGCTCCACAAAGTAAGGAACACAGACTTTGCTTTACTAAACCGCTGGGTGCCTCCACGTCAAGCAGCTTATTTCTACTCACGCGCAAAAATCGTACTTAATACACATCGTCCTTTTGACGAAAGCACAAATGAAAACAGTGCAGGCATAAAGAATAACAGCCTGAATAATCGCAGCTTCGACATCGCTGCCTGCGGTTCCTTTCAACTGACAGGATATATCAAGGATTTGCCTGATCATTTTGAAGAACAAGAGGAAATCGTGTCATTTCGTACAGATGAAGAATTAATGGACCAGTTGCATTATTATCTTTCCAATCATCAGGAACGGCAACAAATAGCCGATAACGCAAGGAAAAAGGTCTTGGACCGGCATACATTTCATCACCGGCTAGAAAAGATACTTTTTGGCAACACGGACGACTGAAAAGCGTATCGGCTTCTTCAGTCTTTTTATTATTAATAGGCATAATAGAATCGATCGGCCAGCTTATCGTGCAACGGAAACATGCTGCCGTTAGGTGGGACAACCGTGGATATTCGTAACAACCTGAAGTAAACAAGCATAAATTAATAGATATAGTAGTGATATTTACAGCAAGCATTCATGAAATGGGTGAACGCATCTAACGTTACCAAAAGAAGGAGGCATAATAATGGGTCGGCATGAGCCCAATGAAAATATTGTTTGGCATAAAAATGCTGTTTCAAAGGCTGACAGGCAATTGCTCAATCAGCATAAAAGCATGATCATCTGGTTTACGGGACTATCAGGATCCGGAAAATCAACCCTTGCCAACGAATTGGAAAAAACTTTGCACAACCAGGGGGTTCGCACGTATTTATTGGATGGTGACAATCTGCGGTACGGCATCAACAAAAACCTTGGTTTCAGTTCGGAAGACCGG
The DNA here is from genome assembly GCF_003429085.1 of Bacillus sp. V59.32b. Taxonomy (GTDB): domain Bacteria; phylum Bacillota; class Bacilli; order Bacillales; family DSM-1321; genus Peribacillus. The sequence continues at coordinate 3,435 of NZ_QVTC01000040.1, forward strand.
AAGGAAAATATCAGGAGGATCGCCGAGGTTGGGAAATTGTTTGTCGATGCAGGAGTCGTTGTTCTTGCAGCAGCTATTTCTCCTTTTGAAACGGACAGAAAAGCGGCCAGGGACCTGTTTGAAACCGGGGAATTTATTGAGGTATACGTTAAATGCTCGATAGCTGAATGTGAAAGCCGGGATCCAAAGGGGTTATATAAAAAAGCAAGAGCAGGTGAAATCAAAAATTTTACAGGGATATCCCAGAACTATGAAGAACCGCGCAACCCGGAAATTGTTCTTGACACGTCCAAGCAGACGTTAGACGAGACGTTGGGCCAATTGACGGCATACGTTACAAAGAGGCTTTAATCCAGCCATGATAATGATGATAAACTAAGGAGCGAAGGATATTTGGATACAATTCAACCACATGGAGGAATTCTGGTTAACCTAATGAATATCGGTGCTGACCATTCTTCTCTTACCCTTCAGGCAGAACTGGACAAGATGGCTCTATCCGACCTGGAACTGATTGCAAGCGGCGCTTACAGCCCCTTATCCGGATTTCTTGGAAAGAAAGATTATGAGTCTGTTATCTCCAAAATGAGGCTCGCTAACGGACTGATTTGGAGCATCCCCATCACACTTCCAGTTAGCGAGGAACAGGCGGCATTGCTTGAGACAGGGAAAAAAATCAAACTGGTTCACGGCGGCGTTGTTTATGGAATTCTTGATCTTCAAGAAATGCATCAGCCTGATAAACATGTTGAAGCACAGCAGGTCTATCAGACAACCGATCCAGCACATCCGGGAGTAAGAAAGTTGTTTGACAGGCCTCCCGTCTATTTGGCAGGGCCGGTCGAACTCATTAAACGGCCTGACAAACCCCATGCTGAATCATTTTATTTGGACCCTGCCGAAACAAGAAAAGAATTTCAAAACCGGGGCTGGCAAACAGTGGTCGGTTTCCAAACGAGAAACCCGGTTCACCGTGCCCATGAGTATATTCAAAAGTGCGCCCTGGAAATTGTTGATGGTTTGTTTCTAAACCCGTTAGTCGGAGAAACCAAATCTGATGATATCCCGGCTGACGTAAGGATGGAAAGCTACCAGGTATTACTGGATAAGTATTATCCAAGGGATCGTGTAGCATTGGCCGTATTCCCTGCCGCCATGAGGTACGCCGGCCCGAAGGAAGCGATTTTCCATGCCCTGGTGCGGAAAAATTTTGGCTGTTCCCATTTTATCGTTGGCCGGGACCATGCCGGTGTAGGAAACTATTATGGAACATATGATGCGCAAAAAATATTCGATCATTTTTCTGCAAGTGAGCTTGGAATTACTCCATTATTTTTTGAACACAGTTTCTATTGCAAAAGCTGCGGCAACATGGCTTCCACAAAAACCTGTCCGCATGATTCGAGCGACCATCTTCTCCTGTCAGGAACCAAGGTGCGGGAAATGCTGCGAAATGGCCAGGTTCCGCCTCCGGAATTCAGCCGTCCTGAAGTCGTCGAAATCCTGATAAGAGAGACAGGAAATACTACAGAATGAATATGTACAGCGCAAGCTTCGGAGGGATGAATCCTTCAATTGCTTGCGTTTTTTTATATCGATTAATGCCGGGAATACAAAAAGGCGGTCGTTATGTATTTAACTTCCGCCTTCCAGTAAAATAGCGTTATTCATTGTTATTTTACTCGCGATGATTTACTTTTTCTTTTTCTTTTTTTTCTTTCCTTTTTTCTTTTTGTTCTTCTTTTTTTCTTGTTCTTGCTCTGCTTCTTCCTCTTCTTCCTCTTCTTCTTCCTCTTCTTCTTCCTCTTCTTCATCTTGCTCTTCTTCCTCTTGCTCTTCCTGCTCTTTTTCTTCCTCTTTTTCTTCCTTCTTTTCTTTTCTTTCTTTTTTCTTTTCTTCTCTTTCCCTTCTTGCTTCTTCCCTTTTTTCGTGTCTTTCCTTTTTCTCTTCTTCACGCTTCTCGCGCTTTTCTTGCTTATCTTCGTTTGCCATGCATCAATCCCCCTTTCATTGTTTGATAACATAATATATTCAAAAATGAAATGAAGGATTGTACTTTGATGGAAATTGATAAAAATTTTTATTTAATGACCCGCCTGGAATTAGGATAAATCCACTGGTATGATACAGTGAAGCTACCGAGGAAGCCGGGAAAGCGTTTAACTTAGCCGCACGGCTTCTCTATCGCTTTAACAGGCCATTTTCGGTTTTGCACAAACTGAGTTCACTCAGACTGATGTCTGCCTTTTAAGCTTGCATGCTGAAGCCAAACACCCCCAGCTGATGCTGATCATTATGAAAATCCGAGCCCCCCGTCATGATTAATCCAAATTGTCCGGCGAGAGCCTCGTAACGTTTGTTATCTGCTTTATTCTGCTTTCGGTGCCATACCTCAATTCCATCGAATGGGAACTGCAATAGCTTCAACACCAGCTTATCGTCTCCTAAGAGCACCGGATGCGCCAATACAGCGATTCCACCGGCTTCTTTGATTAACTGAATCCCTTCTTCCGGTGTAATGACCATTTTATCGACTGCACAAGGTCTTCCATCTGCCAGATAAAGGTCAAATACCATTTGGGAATCCTTTACATACCCCTTTTCAACGACCGCTTTGGCGATATGAGGCCTGGAAATGACATCACCCTGGCTGTATTTATTCACATCATCTAATGATATCGGCATACCTAAATCCGTAAATTTTTTGATAATCCGTGTTGCGCGATCTTCCCTTTCGCTTCGCATTTCTTTAAGAATCTGTTCCAATTTGGCAGTTGAAGCAAGATTGTATCCGAGAATATCAACGGTTTTTCCTCTGAATTTCGTGCTTAATTCAATGCCTCTAATGACATTAATTCCAAGCTTTTTTCCCGTGTCGAGTGCCGCTTCAAGTCCCGCCATCGTGTCGTGGTCTGTTATCGCAATCGTTTGCAGGCCGGCATCATATGCCTTTTCCACAACGTCCTCAGGAGTATAATCGCCGTCAGAGGCGGTCGTATGCATATGCAAATCAAATTTTCCATCTTGCACTATTTTTTTAAAATCCATCCGTTAAAGCTCCTTTCCTGATCGTGCTTTATTTAGTTTAAAAAGGCTGCCGGAGCCAGCCCGGCAGCCTTGCTATTTATTTTTATCCCTTTTCCAAATGAACGGCTCTCCCTGCCTGAAAGCAGAAAATAGCGGATCGTCGATTTTCACGGCCCGTTTAATCGAGAAGCCAAGCCGGCAACGAACGTTTCGATCAATGCGATGGAGGCAATTGTTAAAACTAAGATAAAACGCTGAGCCATGGATAAAAAGGATTCTGTCAGGCAGCATCATGTCAGTTGAAAGATAAGAAGCTATCGGGCTGCCATCCCGGAACTGGCTTAATAAAGAATCCGGGACAAAGATTTGTTGAATCGCAGAAAATTTAAATCTATGAAAAGCAGCTTTATTCAATATGAGCCTTTTCTCGTTGTTTTGTATATAGTAAGTGTCAGCTTTTTTTTTTGATCTGACCAGCCGTAAATTTGGAAACAGGCTGGCGTTGCTGAAAACTTCCTGGTCGATGGCAGTTCCCTCATTGTACTTAAACAGGAGCGGATCATGTACATCAATTCGTTTCTGTAAATTCAATTTTAATGCCCTGCACGTTGCATCGTCAATTTTCCTTCGCTGTTGATTATCGATTAAAAAAGTCACGCCTATTGTACTCTTAATTAACGTACCGTCAGGAAGGGTTTCTGGCAGAAAGGCATTCAGCGATTGGAATGAATGAGGCCCTTTAATACTTATGTCCAAGACTTTATCGATCGGGTGAAAACATTGAAATTCGTTTAATCGCTTCCAAAAGGCCGCATCGCCATCATGCCAGCAGTCTGGATGGTCATCCCAGTAGCTTCCGTACTTGTTGTAGACAATTTCAGCATTTGTTTTGCGGTGCATAACGGAACAATGATCAACGAGTTTGGCTGCCTCGCATAAAATGCCTCTGGTGTCGCGTGTATATTCCGAAATTACATGAAGGAACCGGTTAACGTGCTTTACCTTTTGTTTGGAGTAAACAATATCAATGTCAGGATTCCGTTCTAAATAGTTCACCATTGTTTCCAAGCGGTCTGGCAAATAAATCGTATCATCGGTTAAATAACAAAGATATGCTCCCTTTGCCATCGGAATGGCTTCGTTTATTAAGGTCGCATATCTTGTCGTCTTGCAGCGGTCTTCCTCTGCAACATGGCTATTGTGATAAACAATTCTTGAATCGGATAAAAATGGCTGGATCGCTGCTTTAGTTTCTTGGTTGGAACCATCATCCATAATATATAGTTCCCAATTGTCATAAGACTGGTCAAGAACACTTTGGATCGCCCAGCCGACCGTATCCGGTTTATTATAACTTGTCATGATGATCGATACCATAGGTGTAATGACGGCCACCTTCTTTCAGGCAACAGTGTGCATTCTTTATCAATTACTTGATTTTTGCGATATATTCTTCAAGATCTTGTCTGGATGAAGCATCAAGAGATTGGATTCTTTGTTCAAAAAGGCCTGTCGCGAAGTGATATAGCTCCAAATCCATTTGATTATGCTCCTTGATCAGTGTAGTGATTTCTTCCGGTAGCTGGATGTTGTCTGTTTGCTGTTTTGTAAATTTCTGCTTCTTATATATCTGCTTCGTCCATCCAAATTCGTTTTTTATTAAAAACAAAGACTCATCAAAACGTTCAGTGAGGCCCACAAACGAGAAATCTTGCAACAGGTGTTTTTTTGCCGTTTCCAAGTCCGGCTTTCCCCCTGTGATCAAACGCGTTTGAAAATCAGCAGTTTTAGAGCGAAACTCATCAAGATAGGCTTTGAAATCCATGTTTTTAGCACGATCATGCTTGCCATGACTCGGTCTGTTCTTAAGATAATGATAGAAAGAAACAACCCGGTCAACAGGGTCGCTCAGCATGGTAATATAGGTGTAAGGTTTGGAAAAAAGTTCATGGATACCATAATTGAAATGGCCCCCAATACAGCTTAACCCTTGTATCATATCCTGATTTAGCTCTCTTAATCTTGGTTCATTTCCAAACCATGTCTGATCTATCGGATATTGCTTTTTTATCAAGCTGGTAAGGGAAGATCCAGCCATTTTTTGAGGGTTTAAAAAAATCAGCAGTCGATCCTGTTCATTCATTATCAGCAGCTTCCTTTAAGATCTTTTTTTAAAATACTCGGGTACCCCTGTTTTCCATTCATCATATATTCTTGGGTCGATCCGTTCGACATGATCCAAAAATTCATCAAGCAGGTTCAACCTTTTAAATCTCTGCAGCAATCTTGTTGGATATGGGGATTCTTTAATATAGGAATTCGAATGGTCAATGATTCTCATCCTGCGGCCTTTTCTGGAAAAGACGACATGCCGTGGAATGACGTCCAGTCTGGTGAATTTCAATCTCTTTAGTTCGTCGAGCATTTCGAGCAATCTTTTCACCAGCATTTCCGTGATATGACCTTTTTACATTAAATCTTCCAGTGACGGACCATCGACATACTCCATTACAATGTAATTGTCTCCCACCTCAAAAATTCTTGGCATAAGGTACGAATCCTGCCCTTGTCTCATGGCATCCGCTTCTTTTTTAGCCGCATTCATGCCAGAAAATATTTTTACACATCTTCTTCGCGATAATTTGAATACAGCCCCCTGAACACCTTTACCGATTAATGGATAATTAGTGGGATTTTCCACTTCTACGCCGTGCTCCCCTTTAGTAACGTTAATTTTCCGGAAGTCTTGCCCATATTTTTCTTTCATGCTTTTTCCTCCTTATAAACTTCATAAACCATGGGATATCTTATGAAGAATCCAGAAAGCGGGAAGTGTTAAAGCCTATGCAACCTTCCTTCAATTTTGGATATTCATATAATTCTTTAATTCTCGCTTCGATCTAAAGTCTAATTGGTCGATTTTTTCCAGCAGCAATTTTTTTGAAAAATCATAAAGTTTCAAGTCCAATTCATTTCTTATTTCAAGTTCGGCTACCACATTTTTTGGAAGCTTCTCGATGGATGGGCGTTTTTTCGTAACATTGACTTTTTGGTAGGTGATGTCATCCCAGCCGAACGCCTTTTTCATTAAAAAAAGGGATTCATCGAACATTTCCGAAAGACCGACAATCGCAAAGTCATTTTTAATATTCTCTTTTGCTGCCTCCAAGTTTGGGGATTTTATATTGCCTGAAATCCTGCGGGTATGCTGATTCGATGATTTCAGGGGAAATTCCTGAATAAAATCCATTAAATCCATTGTGACGACTGCCGGATACGCTTTATGGTGGGGCCTTTCCAAAATATAATAGTATTCCGATACGACACGATCTATTGGATCCCGAAGCATCGTGAAATACGTATAGGGCTTGTGAAAATGTTGATGGAGCCCATACCAGCAATGGCCTCCAACACACTTTAGATCCTTTTTCTTCAGTTTCTGTTCCAATTTTGGCAGCATATCCTTTTCCATATGAAACCACACCTCACGAGGATCATACTGCTTCTGAATGATATTTTTCATTGTCGTACCGCCGGTTTTCGGGATATGCATATAGATTAATAGTTTTTCATCGTTTTTCATTATCGATTCACAACCCTTATTTCAACTGTTTATTTTTAAAAGCCTTGAATTCCAGTTTTGATACGAAATCAAGCGCCTGCATGTTTTCATTTAATAACCGTTTTGAATAGTCATATAAATCATAATCCAAACGGTTTTTTTCCATGATGATTTCTATTATTCCCCTGGGAAATTCACTTTGTTTCGGGCGGCCCGCTGTTACGTTGGAGCTCGCATAATCTATATTCCTCCAGCCTAAATACTTCTTCATGAGAAAGATTGATTCATCGAACATTTCTGTCAATCCTACAACTGAATAGTATTCGTGCAAATGTTCCTTTGCTTTTTCCAAGTCAGGCTTTTTTTCACCGGATAAAAACCGTGTTTGGTGATTGACCATTGGTGAACGTTCATTTTTCGCTTCGTCGATGATAAAATCGGAGAAACTCATCGTTTTCACTTTTTCATGCATGCGGTTATTCGGGCTTCTTAATGCAAAGTAATAAGTGGAAATGATCCTTTCCACAGGATCACGCAGCATTGTTAAATAGGAAAAAGGTTTATTGAAGCGGCGGTGAACGCCGAATCTGCAATGCCCGTATAACACTTCTGCCCTTTCCACTTCTTCTTCCGACAGCTTATCTAACTGGGGAAACCTGATGATATTCCGCTTGTCATATTGATTGTCGATTATCTGCCGGATCGTCGTTCCTGCCGTCTTCGGAATATGGCTGAATATTAACAGCTCCCCTGGATTGCCGTAATTTCCTTTCATCCTGGCACCTGCCTCTTTTGTAGTACTATAGCTTATGGACAAAATAACGGTATTGTCATAGACATTTTTGCTATTTACATCCATTAAATTGTAATGGGAAACTCACCCTTCAGCCTAATGGCCTTTTTCTCATCGGGTATAAAGGCATAGGCATACAAAATATGTTTGCCTTCTGGCAAGAGAGAGGTATCACACACGGTCCACCATCCAGATTCCAGAAAGCTCTCATCATTAAACTTGGCTGAGATATCTTTTCGTTCGCGATTTACTTTTGTATGCGCCACTACCAGATCGTCCTGGTTGGCGACAAATACTTGCATTCTTGAAGATTTTTTTGATTGGTTAATAGCCCAGCCGAACAGCTCCAATTTGCCTCCGTTATGGGTACCATTTATCCGGCCAAGTATGGTTTCATCAGAGTCTATTACTTTTCCGGCTAATTCGTTTAGTTCCATCAAACGATTCAGCCTGTACTCCACTTCAAAATTACCGCTGCTTAAATCAAGATTTCTGTTGTAAAACGGGTCTTCTTCGATGATATTCCGCCATCTGCCTTTGAGAATGGCCGCTTCCTTCTGGCTGATCGATCGCCTTTTGGCATCATTGCTTTGGCCGCGGCTTTTTGATTCATGATGAAGCAGTACAACCTGTGGCAGGAGCACATTGAAATACCCTTTATCCAATAATCTCAGGCAAAAATCCACATCATTGAATTCAATCGCTAAGTTCTCGTCCATTCCCCCGATTGCTTCATAAAGTGATTTTTTGACCATTAAACAAGCGCCAGTCACGGCCGAAAAATTTGAAACAGCTAAAAGCCTGTTGAAATAGCCGGAAAAGTCATGTGGCTTTCCTTTATAGCAATGATCGCTTACGCCGTGTATGCCCATGATCACACCCGCATGCTGGATCGTTTTGTCCGGGTAAAGCAATTTCACCCCCACGGCGCCAATATCCCGCCGCATTGCCTGGCCTGCCATTTCCTGCAGCCAATCTGGAGATAGTATTTCAATATCGTTGTTTAATAGAAGAATTAATTCTCCTTTTGCTTGTTTCACTGCCTGGTTATTGATTGTCGACCAATTATAGGGAATATCCATTTTTACGATACTCATTTTTTTGCCTTGGGATGCTTTCCATTTTTCAAAAACTGCAAACGTTTCCTCCTCTACACTCCCGTTATCGACAACAATAATTTCAAAATTGGAGTAAGTTGTCTGGTCAAAAATAGATTGTAAACACGTATCTAGTAAATCTGCCTTATCTCGTGTGGGGATAATAATAGATATCATTGGATTAGTTTTCGTTTGATAATGAACGAGGAAAGTTTGGGAAGATTTCTGGATCTTCTTCACGGTCGCTGTTTCCTGCCTTCTCGTAAGGGCTTCTTCAACAGCTTTTATCGATTGCGGGATTAGAAGCTTTTGCTTAAGCTTTTTCGAAAAAGATGCTTCCCGTTTGTGATATAAAATCTTCGGAATGTGATAGATTTTATCTGATACTTCGCTGAGCCGGAGTGCCAGTTCACTGTTCTCGATTCCTTTGTATTGTTTGTGGAAGCCGTTAATCTTGCGTACAGCTGCTGTTTTATATACGCATAGATTCAGGCTGTATCTTTGCGCCAAAAACGTATCCGGGGACCATCCAGGCTTAAAAAATGGGGAATGCCTTTTTCCTTCATTATTGATTTGGTCTTCATCACTGTAAATGAGAGCTGCATCCCGGTGCTTATTTATTATTGCTGCATTCTCGAATAGGGCATGTTCACTTAATATATCTCCCGGCTCCAACAACGCCATATAATCGCCAGCTGCTTCTTCCAGTGCGGCATTTTTTAATTCAGCGCTGTTTTCTTTCCGTACCGTGTGAATTTTGAGCCTGGAGTCTTTTATGAATTCTTTGATTGCGTTAATCATACTGTTCTTGCTTGAAATGACGAGAATTACCTCAAAATCTGTATACAGCTGTTTAAGTACGGATTGAAGGGATCTTTTCACTTCCTCAATACTTTCTTTTTGCACGACTGTAATGATTGAAAATAAAGGCCTTGCCTTTAATTGTGAAATACGGGTACGAATATCTTCTTTTTGCTGGTTCGTTAAGGTATTATACTTTAGCCAGAGCTCATAATCTTCAGACACATTTCTTTGCCTCCCAAAATAACTTTTCTTCAATACACTATCTATCATATGAAACAAAACAGACTGTCGTTAAACCGCAACAGCCTGTTTTTTGCTTAGAAAAACTAATGGCACTAAATTTTCGTTTGCAACACCTACTGATCCTTCTCCTGCTGATTTTTCAGCATTGCCAATTCATCCTGTTTCTTATCAAGCACCCTCATAATACCCCAGAGTCCCAATTCAATGTCCCAGCGGATATTGCCGGACCGGTACAGATAATCTCCGGGTATGTTCGCGCCGCCTACAATCGGTAAATCATCAGACGTTCCCACCGTATTCTGTCCCTTAACCGATATGATGCTTGAATTAACATCTTCCGGGCTTCTTAACCAGCTATGGCCATGGATTGCAAACGTATGGGCGCGGGCGCGTTCGGCCGGAAAGACAAAGCGGAACGTGACCGGGTCACCCGGATAAGCAAGAAATACCGGTGTCGCAGGGTCTTTATGAACTTTTGAACTAAACACGCTTGAAATGGCGTCAAACTTCTTCACTCGATTGCTGAATCGTTCGTTGCGGTAATTAAACCCTCTCGAACCCTGATCTTCAGGATCTGCTTCTTCTTCCTCAGGCTCGACAAGCAACGGCTCCGGATCAATGATCAACCTTCCGTCTTTATCTTCCAATCGGACTCCATCGTGCATGATAAGAACAAAGTCACGGAACTCTCCGAGAAGCGGATGGGAAATGATTAACTGGCTGAGCGACTTAAAAGTAGTATCTGAAACAGAATGGACTTCTTTTCGCGTCACCGGGTCCAAATGCCTTGATCCCTTCGGCTCGGCGATAAGGATGCCAAATGCCCCGTGGTGGCGATGGTTTCGGACATCTGCCATATCCCACAAATTACAGGAGCCCACTGCATGGTCCACATGCCAGCGATACGTGATCTTTTCACCCGGCCCTACGGTTTGGTCAGGATTAAAACCGACTGTCGCTCCATCTGAACCTTGAACCACATAATTTAATAGCTGCGCATGCAATGAAATTCGATCTGATGGTGGAAAGTCAGCGTTGACAGGTACTTCAGGATAACCATGCCTCCCGTTATGGTGATCCTCTTCATCAAGCATATTATGAAGGGTAACCTCGACGCATTCCCCAACATTCGCTCTCAAAATAAGCGGCTCCGGGTTCCAGCCCTTTTTAAGCAGTTTTAAATCTTCCTTAAGAATAAACACGATTCCAAAAGGATCGTTATCTCCATACTCATTGTAGACTATGGTTGTCCTTACGGCGGCGACGTCAAACTTGCGGACCGGTACATCCGACGGACAAGGATCACCGGGATTCTTCGCAGATTTTGGCACTTTTTCAGTCTGGATTGGAAGCGATTTCTTTCTTTTCTCAGGAGGACCCCGATCTGGCAATGGAATCAGATGGTCTGCCTGTTCCTTAAACGAACGCATCAAGCCCCAGTTTCCCAGCCATACATCATCTATCGCTCCATAATGCCAGAGCATATCAAAATCCCCATCGCCTTCCACGCTAAATTCCGCTGTAAAATGCTCAGAGAGTCCGATATGCTGCTGCTGCACAAGTTCAGAATTCAGGTCGCGCCGCTCCCGGTGCCAACGCTGGCGATGCAAATTGAAACTATGTGATTCTTCGTGAGCTCCCTGAAACAGGCGGATGCGGACCGGGTCGCCGTTATAGGTTTCCAGCAGCGGTGTGACCGGGTCACCGTTGACAAAGGAACTGAATACATATGCCGGGTCTTCGTCCGGCGCCTGCAAACGAAACTGTAATGGTTCATTGCGGTAATTGACGCCCATTACTCCCGGATCATCCGGCGCACTCGGAAATGGCGGTTCATTAAGAGGGCGTCCATTTCTATCAAACAAAAAGGCAAAATCATGTACAAACAAACTGAATTCCCTAAAATCCGGGATTAACGGGTGAACGATTGTCGCCTGAGTGCCGGATTGAATCGCTTCTCCAGTAAAAGAATCAAGGAATTTGGATCCCCTCGCTTGTATATTTGTTCCCGCAAACAATCCATGCTGCTGGTGCGAGTTGGCAAATAAATGGTCGTGCCAGAATACCCCTCTTAATTCCACGTCTGCGAACCATTGATAGTGGATCGTCTGGCCCGGAAGCACAGATGAATCATAGTTCCAGCCGATATTTGCTCCATCGGAAACAATCGGGTCAAATTTGACGAAGTGTACATGCATGCCGCACTCATATGTCCGTTCAATCAGCTGGAAAGCATTGCCCCCTATCGTTTCAGGAAGCTTGTTCGTGAATTTCAGCCTGATACAATCCCCCGCATTAGCACGAAAGACGAGCGGTTCCGGTTTTTTACGGCCGGCAAGTACTGCTTCTTCATCCTCGGCCAGGACAAATATCCGCCCTTCAGGATCATGCCACCCTTCATTGTTATAAACAATGGGAAGCTGGATGGCCACAACATTGAATTCAACATCCCGGTGAATACCATCAATACAAGGATTGACGAATACAGCACCCGGACGGGCATTTGGGGCGAACTGGTTTTCTTCCAGCTCGGTCGGTTGCCGGTCATTTTCAATCCCAAGCGGAGGACGCGGAGCTTTAAATCCTGGTTTACCAGGAATAAAGTTTGGAAAGCCTGGCATTGCAGGAGTGGGAGCAGGCGGCGGAGACCGGTCCGGAAGAGGCTGGAGTGCTTGAATCGGTACACCGTTGGGATAGGACTGGCTGCCATCCTGCAACGTATTAAATATTCTTTGCATTCCCCACATCCCTTCCCCGAAATGGGGATAAAGATGGCAGTGAATAATAACATCACCAAAAGCTTCCTGCAGGCTTCCGGCACCGTATAAAGGCGATACCGTATATGTGTTTTGCGGGCTTATCGCCTGGGAGTCAATGATCTCCGAGTCCGCATCCTCCGGTTCAAATAACCATTGATGAAGGTGGTAATGAAACACATGGGTTTCCTGTATTCCCCCATGAATGAGCCTTATTTTAATAGGATCTCCTACGTATGCTTTCAAGATAGGCGTAGCCGGATCCCCAAATACCCAGGAATCGTGATTCACTTCTTCTCCTTCACATTCAGGACAAACAACCCCTTCTTCAATCAGCCTCAACCGATTGCGCATCGGTTCAGACCGGTAATTCATGGAGTGGGTTGCTTCCGGCATCAGCGTATGCGGGCTGATCGGCGTCTCGCCGGTCAAGTCCTTCACTTCCATTTCATCATGAAAATACCAGGCATACTCCCGGTATGAGGGAAGCAGCGGATGGTGAATATCAGCATAAATTCCACTGTTAAGCGGTTTTCCTGACTCCGGATCTGTCCACCATGATCCTTTTGGTTCGACAATTAACGCTCCCCACAGCCCATGCACGTTCGAGCCGCTTTCACTTGATAACGTATTGCCTAAATCAGAGAAATAATAAATCCCTTCCCTATCAACATGCCATTCATAGATGATTTGCCCGTTAGGAGGAACAGTGGAATCTTTATTAAACCCGGCAAGAGCACCGTCAGACGTTTGGACATCATATTCTGCCTGCTGGATGTGAATGGACGTATCGAACGGGAGCTTGTTTTCATACACTATTTGAATTTCGTCGCCGACATTCGCCCTGATCGTTAATGGCTGCACGAGATCGACTGGTGTAAACGGGTTTTTCGCAACGAGGTCTTTTATCTTTGATTCATTTTCCTTTAATACATACATCATGCCATTCGGATCGTGGTCACCAAAATTATTGATAACGATCCGGATTGGAATGGCAATGATATGAAACTCCCTTTTCAAATATTATCCTCCTTTCTTCGTTTAATCTTCATTAAAGCTTGGAATTGGATTGCCTTCCTCTTCAATATGAAACACATCGATATCATCGATATGAATCCTGATTCTTTGCCCTTCAATCTCTTGAATGTGTGTCGTTTCGATCTTTATGATGACAAAATCACTTTTCACGTTCATAATTTCTCCGATGATCAAAAACGGAAAGAAAGGCGTCATAACCAGTACCCTTTTGCCTGTAGCGTCTTCAAAGGTTCGAGATAATACAGCCTGGCGTATATCATTGATCGCCATGCCCTTATCGGCCAGTTCCCGTGCTGTTTCATGTAAATGGTCAGACAATGCAAATCACCTCCATGTCTAATTTATGGAATTGGAAATCGTCTGTCGCTTTTAAACGGCACAAAGTTAGAAATACTTTCGATTGGTACTGTAAGTGGTGTCGGAAAGCGGTGAAACGGGGCATTATTCATTTTGATGATGACCGGATCGAGCGTAATCCATCCGTCTGTTACCGTTTTAACAGTACCAGTGAAAATCCCTCTAAAAGTTTGACCGAGGAGGTTAAGCTGAGTTGATGTGGTGGTCAACAAGATTTCCCGCCCTATCATATCTGCAAACAACTGATTTTCCGGTAGAACTTCAGAACTGTCATTTTTATTTCCCATGGCGCTCACCTCTTATGGTTGCTAAATTAAAACAAAGTTCTTCTTCCATAGTTTATGATTGCTGAGCCCGATTGCCTGGATTTTTTCCCAGTTTATGCGGAAAAATATTCAGGCTGAGGCAGTAAAAACAGGGGTATCACCGAACCTGGCGATACCCCTGTTTTTATGATAGATGCCCCTTGAGTTTTAAATAATCCGTTAACGAATCTTGCCAATCCGGCATTTGATGGATTCTGTTTAACTTTGAATTATCGAGTACGCTGTATAGCGGACGGTTGGCTTTTGTCTGGTAACTCGTATGGGGGACCGGTATTAAGTCGACATCGGCATTGATCTCCTTGAAAATTTCAGCTGCAAAATCATGCCAGCTGCACTCTCCTTCACCGGAACAGTGATAGACCCCATATGAATCGATTTCCTGTTCAATGAAGGTGTGTATCGCCTTTGCAATATCAAGCGTATGAGTTGGCGACATTACCTGGTCATCTATTACGCGAATCGTTTTTCCTTGCTTCGCGAGATTGATCATCGTTTCGACAAAGTTACCGCCCTTGCCGCTGGCGCCCGCCTTGCCGAATAAGGACGAAACCCGAAAAATAAAATACCCGTCGTGATATGCCTTAATGAAATGTTCCCCTGACAGCTTCGAATTCCCGTAAACACTTAACGGATTTGGCTGATCGTCCTCGCGGTACGGCCGGTTGCCCTTCCCATCGAAAAGATAATCGGTTGTGATATGAAATAAAGTCTTATGATGAGCATTACAGTATTTTGCAATCTCTAACACTGCCAAGCTATTAACCGCAAACGACTTCTCAGGAAAATCTTCGCACTCGTCCGTTTTATGGTATGACGTACAGTTGATCAGGATATCAAAATCGTTAACATGGCCAAGAAAGGAAGCGATGTCATCATTTTCAACATCCAGCTGGCTCCGGTATACAGGCACGATCTCGTATTGGCTGGATAAAGAGAAAACCTTCTGGATATCGGTTCCGAGCTGCCCGTTTGCTCCTAGCAAAAGAATCCTTTTCAAATAAAACACCTCTTATCCTATATCGATGATTCCTCCGTGCAGTTCGGCATCTTTAATGATTTTATGCCATTTTATCAACTCTTTATACCAATCCAGCGTAATCGTTTGGGTTGATTTTTTTAATGTACCGGCTTCCAAATGCCGGTACACTTCCAGCGCGCCATCCGCTCCCGTCCACTTTGCTTTCCAATTTAATGCACTTTCGACCTTGTCAAAATTGACGCGGTAGGAACGGTGGTCTGGATCGCCATACCATTCAATCGTGATGTCCTTCGGCAGTGCCTTCGTGATTTCCTCGGCCAATTTTCCTAATTGATAGTTGTTGTTGTTTGAACCAATGTTGAAAATCTGCCGATTGATTGTCTTGGCGTCGGCATCCAGAAGCAGACACATTACATCTGTCGTATCATCAACATGGACGAATGGCCGCCATTGGGTACCGTCCCTCATCAGCGGGATCACACCGTTTTCCCATGCGCCGTAAGCCATTCCGTTTATCGCAAGGTCAAACCTCATCCTTGGTGAATATCCATAGACCGTCGCCTGTCTCATCACTGTTACCGTAAAACGTTCATCTGCCAATGGCAGAACGCCTTGTTCCGCTTTTTCCGTGGCAATAGCATAATTGCTCAGGGGGTTGGTAGGAGAGGTTTCGTCAACGATCATGTCTTGCTCCTGAAAGCCGTATAAGCTGCAGGATGACGGCAAAATATATCGCTTCACACCAAAATTTTTCGCTAAAGTCGCTGTATGGACCCTTGATACATGATTGGTAGCGAAGGTCGCGTCCTTGAACAGTTCACCGCTTGGGTCATTGGAGATGGCGACAAGATCGATAACCGCATCCACTTCCGCAAAATAATCTGGTTGCATTCTTCTTGTATCCGCTTGGATGACCGTTAGGTTTTCATGGGCACTAAGTTTATCCATGCCAAAAAAATAGCGGTCGACAGCTTTTACGGCATAGCCTCTCCCCAACAGCTTCGGGACGAGAATTGAGCCGATATAGCCGCCGGCACCTGTCACAAGCACGGTTTTCATCCTTGTCCCCCCTCGTATTTAAAATTGATTTCCGCTTTCTTGAGCAATGGCTGGTTTCGATCTTTGTCCGAGAGAACCGGATTGGAAGTCGGCCAGATGACACCGAGCTCTGGATCATTCCATCGTATTCCCCGATCATGTTCTGCTGAATAAAATTCGTCCACTTTGTACAGGATTTGCGTGTTCTTAACAAGTGTGCAAATACCGTGGGCAAACCCTTTTGGCACGATCAGCTGCCGTTTATTCTCCTCGCTTAAAACGACACCGACCCATTCCCCGTATGTCGGTGAATTTCTACGGATATCGACGACAACATCATAAAGGGCCCCTGTTAATACGCGGACACATTTCGTTTGTGCTTTCGGTTCCAGCTGATAATGGAGGCCTCTAATGGTTCCGGCTTCTGCGGATAACGACTGATTGTCTTGAACAAAATCAATATTAATTCCTAATTCTTTGTATTTCCCGGAATTATAGCTCTCCATGAAAAATCCCCGGTGGTCGCCAAATACAGCTGGTTCGATCATGACGACTCCTTCAAGCTTCGTTGTAATTAGTTTCATCAGTTAATCCTTTCTGCTTTTCCAGCAATTGGTCAATAATATAGGATGCAAATGGAAAAGAACATGTGAATCCCGGCGATACGGCGTTCAATATATGCAGGGACTTGTGGTCACCCTCGACGACAAAATCCTGGACGAGCTCCAGCGTCTCTTTATCCAGAAGCTGGGCTCGAATTCCCGGCCTTAGATATTCTCCAAAACTCTCCCGGTCAAGCGTTTTCACAAGATTAACAGCCAATCTGCTAAAATATGATTTCTGATACTTTTTCATTTCCTCAAAAGCAAGACGACGAAAGTTAAAGGCATTGAGGATAAACAGTTTCGCTTCGTAGTAAAGAATGGTCGCAAATTCTTTCAGCTTGAAGTTGGCAAATCCGCCATAGTTTTCGCGCCAAAGTGCCGGGATTGCCGTAGGGCCAATTTTAATCGTGCCATCGACCGTTTTTGTAAAATGCACCCCTAAAAAGGGATTTTCCAAGTTGGGGACCGGATAAATATTCGTCATTATGTCTTCCGTGTTTTTATCATATTTGAGATATATTCCTTTAAAGGGGATAATCGTATACTGCTTGCCGAAATTAAAATCCTTGGCGATTTTATCTGCATATAAACCTGCGGCGTTTATGAAGTAGCCATATTGGAAGGTATCGTTGTTTGTCAGAATCATGCTGTCCTGGTTCTTTTTAAATTCTGTATTAAAGTAAAAATGAACGCCCATTCCTTTGACTTCTGCTTTTAATGTTTGGCAAACCTGGACGGGGTCTACAGATGAGGTATTGGGTGAATATAGTGCTTTTTTGTAGGTCTTGGCATTAGGATCGATTTGTGCAAGTTCTTCTTCATCCATCCAATGGAGCTCTACATCATTGGCGTCAGCCCTTCTTTTCAGTTCTTCCAGCCCTTCCAATTCACTTTCATCAACCGCGACCACAAGCTTACCGCAGCGATTGACCGGAAGATTATGACTTAAACAGTAATCGGTAAGTACCTTGTTTCCTTCTCTCGTAAATTTTGCTTTCAAACTGTCCGAGGTATAATAAAATCCTGCGTGCAGCACCCCGCTGTTCCGGCCGCTTGAATGCAGGGCGACATCCCTTTCTTTTTCGAGGATACAAACGGTCTGTTCCGGAAATCTCGTTTTTAATTCTCTGGCAATTGCGAGGCCAATGATACCTCCTCCGACAATTACATAGTCATAATATTTCATCTATCCCTCCCCCTCATCATGAGTTTCATATTTTTGTATTTCTGGCCATCAAGGTTTTCAAGTCTTCTTTTGATTGCGCATCTAATCGAGCCAGTTTCTCCTCCAGCAGCTGCTTCGCATAGCTGTATAATGCGTAATCCACTTCGTTGTTTCGTTTCAATTCCTGAATAATATGCTCAGGCAGCGCTTTAATTTCAGGACGGTTTCTTGTTATATTTTTCTTTCGGTAATGGATCGTCCACCAGTCAAACTGTTTCTGCATCAGATAAATCGTTTCATTAAAAAGCTCCGTTATGCCGATGAAAGCAAAGTGTTTTTTGATGTTTTTTTTTCCTTTTTCAAAGTCATTCAAGCCGATGTCTCCTGTGAGCGGAAAGCCCAGTACGATCTTGCTTTGTTTATTCATATTGTTAGCTTCCCGCTGGTATTCAAGCAATTCCATCTTCATCACTTTTTCATGCAACCCGTGATGCGGTGTATGGCGTATGAAATAATATTCGGAAATCACCCTGTCAATCGGCTCGCGAAGCATGGTTATATACAAAGAGGGTTCCGATAAATGTTGGTGAATCCCGAATGAAAGGTGGCAGTTCAGACACTTAACCCCTTCCAAATTAAGGCTTTCTAATCTTTGGACAACTGCCTGATGGTCTTTAAACGATTCATATAAGTCAATGATCTCATTTTGTGTATAGTTTTTTTTGATGATGCTGTTTAAGGTCGTTCCGGCTGTTTTTGGCATGTGAAGATGGATTAACACGTTCTTGGTCGGTTCAGTCATTTCTTTACACACCCTATATCATTATTCTTAAACCTGAATCAGGCTGTTGAAAGTCAACAGCCTTGTTTTCTTTTCACTTCTTTGACGACTCTTTAATGGTCTTTCAGTACATGCCGGTACACGAGTTCGTTTGCCTGAAAGAGAGAGTGCGGTGTACCGGCATCAACCCACCAGCCTGTCAGGATGTCGTACTGCAAGCTGTTATCTTTTATATAGAAGGTATTGACATCAGTAATTTCCAATTCCCCCCGCTCAGATGGTGTCAGCTTTTCGATATACTCGAATACTTTAGAACCATACATGTAAATTCCCGTCACACAGTAATTGGATAAAGGCTTTTCAGGCTTTTCCACAATCGACGTTATGATTTTTTTCCTTTTATCAATCTCAGCAATACCGAATCGCATTGGGTCAGTGACGGGCTTTAGTAAAACCCTCGCCCCAATTGATTGATTCTCAAACGAAGCAATAAATGGACCCAGGCTTTCCTGAAAGATATTGTCACCTAAGAGAACGATAAATTTCTCGTTTCCTGCAAATGGTTTCGCCAATGAAAGAGCTTCTGCAATGCCTCCTGCTTTTTGCTGGATTTTATAGGTTAGGGTTACATCCAGGACTTCCCCCAGTCCTAATAGGTTAATAAAAGAACTGAGATCTTCTTTATTCGTAATGATCAGGATTTCTTCAATGCCTGCTTCTTTTAATTTCAGGATTGGCCAATAGATCATCGGATAGGGACCAACCGGGAGCAGGTGCTTATTGATAATATGTGTCAAAGGCCTTAATCTGGTGCCAGTACCTCCGGCTAAAATGACTCCTTTCAAATCTTTCACTCCCTGCCTGTTACACTTTCTATAGTGTATGAGAGAGACCTTTGATGTTTCTGATGCATGAAACCATTTTTGAGCGGCAATGGCAGCTGTACTGATACTTGTCCGTTTCGCTTGCTGCTTTCTCTACATAGGTTGTATTAATCCATATATGAAAGGAGTGAACGCATATGAGCCACCGCAGAGGCTGCTGCCATTCTTGTCGTCGGGATGACTGCTGCCATCACAAGTTTCATAATCGTTGCTCTTGTATCAGCCGCCCGTTTCATGACTTAGATTGTTTTTGTGATAATCGTTTTAACCGCTTTGATCGCTTTGACAACTTTAATCGGTTTGATCGTTGTAACCGCTTTGATTGCTTTGACAACTTTAATCGGTTTGGTCGGTTCGGTCGGTTTGATCGATTTGATCGGTTTGATCGGTTTGATCGCTTCCGCAACGATGACAGATTCTGTTAATACGGCTTAAGTCCTGAAACCTCCTATTAGCTTTTTCGCTGTAAAATATTCATTTTTCTTAATGACAGATGTTTGTCCTGTCAAAAAAATAACGAAAACATAAACTATTATATAGCACAGAATAGGAGGTTTTTTATGGAGTTTACTCATCATCGCCATCATTCAACCCGATTTTGCAGCTGCCATCACAATGTTCGTCCCTCGCCCCATCATCATGGATTTAATCGAGGGGTTGATGATACATGTTCTTGCGGTCATGAACACCATCACTCCAGTCGTCACCCTCACAGGGAACAGCCTCGATTTAATCGGGGTTGCCAGAATACATGCTCTTGCCATCATCACCATGGTCGCTGCAAATGCTTGGATCATAGGGAACATCATGGCCATCATCCCCGCCACCATCACAGCCATTCGCATCAACATCCACACCACACCCACGATCATCATGCCCATTCATGCGGCTGTTCGGGCCAGCACCGGACATTCAGGGAACTAAGGTCATTAAGGTAGCATCACGATCACATCCATCATGATTGTGAATTCTGCAGATCATTTCATAATCACTGACCGGTGCTGCAGTCATTATGATTTGAGATGATCGTATTGGAAGAGAGTTTAATACTAATTGTTAAAAGGAGGATTTTATGAGTCATTTTCACGATTCTTTTTGCGTCAAATGCCGCAAGCCTTTTCATCATGACCATCATCACGATGACTGTCATCATGATCGATTTGATGTACGCGACAGGTTCATCGGCGATGATCGTTTTCTTTGTGACAACCGCTTCCAGCTTCGCCTTGGCGGCCTTCAAAGCGGACTCGCTTTTCGCATGCGGCAATTGATTGATTGTGAGGTTAAGATAAAAGTGGATTGCGGCGGAGAAAGTGACGAATTCGATTCAGTCATTTGCTTTGTCGGATCGGATTTTGTGGAAGTAGAAGTATTTGAAGACAGGGATAAAGATAGAGACAGAGATAAAGACAAGGTTCGGGATAAAGATAGAGTTCGAGATAGGGATAAAAAGCCTCGCAAAAGGCGGCATTTCGACCATAAGTTCAGAATCATTCCGCTTGAACATGTAAAAATGGTAGAATTCAAAGAAGATAAGCATGATTGCTGCTAGGTAAAGCATGTTAGTGACAAGCTTGTAGAGAAGGGAATTTGCTCTACAAGCTTTTTATTTTAAATACTAAAGAGTTTCGCTGATAACCCGCCCGCTAAAGCGCCCATTATTATGAACCAAATGATATATATAATCGCTTTGAGTTCCTGCGTCATATAAGCCTCCTAATAACCTGTTGTCACATAATATTCAGATGTAAAACTTCTACTTTACTATTTAAAATTATTATTAAATCTGAAAGGGAATAGACGGGAAGGGATTTCTTTGAGAGTATGAATATATGCCCATATAAAAGAGGGAATAGTATGATTTTCGATGCGATTATTATGGGAGCCGGGAAAGCTGGTTTGTCCATGGCTTGCCAACTTTCCAAATGCTGTGATGAAGGATTCATTCACATTAGCTCTACAAGGAGTGAAAAACCTTGAATATTGGATTGGGGATTATGCTACTCCCTATTGGAATAATTTTGATTATTTTAGGTGTACTTTCACGTAAAAAGAACGGAAAGATTACTGGTAACGGATTATTGTTTGTAGGCTCAATAATGCTTGCATTAAGTACGTTATTGATTACGGGAATATACGACCCTTATGCAAAGCACATTCGTTAACAGACATCTACAATGGAAGGAAGGTTATGAATATTGTTAATTTTTCGCAGGCTAATGAATAGGGTAAGCAAGGTTAATCATACATTTATTTTCATTTCGACTATTTTAGTTATAGCGGTTAGCACCATTGTAATGAGAAAAATGGAACCCGATACATTTCCAAGTTTATTTGATTCTCTGTGGTGGGTTATGACAACGATGACTACTGTTGGTTATGGGGATTTTTATCCGACAAGCACAGGCGGCCGCATTTTCGCAATGGCATTATACATAATAGGTATCGGTATCTTAGGAGTGGTAATAGGGAAAATCGTTGATTCGTTTGGTACTTTCAAACGATTGAGGGGAAGGGAAATTGAAATATAAGGGGAAAAATCATATTGTAATAGTTGGCTGGTCAAAGAAAGCAGAATATGCGGTAAAGGGGATTCTTTCGACTAAGGACTCTGACATAGTGATCATTGATGAACTGATTAAGGAGCCTTTTGAACACGACAGAGTTCATTTTGTTGCCGGTGATGCTGCTACAGAGAATACAATAGATATGGCGAATATTAAGGAAGCCAAATCTTTCATTATTTTTGCTGATGATAAGATTGATAATCCTTTATTGATTGATGGGAAGAGCATGTTGTTAGCAGCCTCGATAGAACAATATGCACCAAATGTAAAAACGGTTATAGAAGTAATAAAGGAAGAACATCTTAGAGGCTTTACTCACGTTAAAGTGGATGAATTTATATTATCTAACGAACTTGTTTCCAGGAGAGCTGTTGACTCTTTATAGAACTGGGAAGAGCCCTTACCTCCTCGGTTAGGGCTCTCTGTTATTAAAGCTTTTTACATGTCTTTTGTTGAACTGAAGGAGCAATTCACAGGAATACGTTTAATGGTTCTGTTTGTTTAAAATTTTGAATACTAGTTAAAGATACGATATCTGCATTCTTCTTTCCAGTGATCATATCAAGCGATTAAATAACAGGGGGAAAAACTTATATGATTACTGTATTAAAAGTATCATCAAAATCAAATCCGAATTCAGTTGCAGGTGCCATCGCGGGAGTATTAAAAGAAAGAGGAAATACAGAAATTCAAGCGATAGGAGCGGGTGCTGTAAATCAAGCGATTAAAGCCATTGCGATTGCAAGAGGATTCGTAGCACCAAGTGGTTTTAATCTCATTTTTGTTCCTGCATTTACAGATGTTTTAATCAATAATGAAAATAAAACAGCAATCAAATTATTGGTAGGCCATAGAAAAGTGTCGAGACGTTTAAAATAAATTCCCTAATATTATATTACGGTGATAGACACCCGCAGTTACCAGGCAAATTAATGGAGTCGGCCATTGCTTTAAGCATTATATACGTAGCACTCATCAATATTTTTAATCAAGAATCAAAACATCAGTCATGTCTTGCCTTCCGTTTTGGACTGATCCATGAGTTCGGTTGCCGGAATCCTGTCGGAAATGCGATTGGATGGAAACCATTTGGCATCTTCTCTGTTGTCCTTCAATATTGGTATCGAAATAGGACAGTTGCTAATCGTATCGTTGACATTCCCTATAATCCTGTGGATAAAAAAGCTAACGTTAAAGCCGATTATATGGGTCATCTCTGGAACGTCGGTAGCTATATTAGGTTTTGGACTGGTTTGATTTTTGTCAAAGGGCGTTTTGATGATATGTTACCGATTTGTAACCATAATAAATAAAAGGAACCTGCTGAACTGCACCCCATTTGTTAGACACAATTAACAATTATAGGTGCAGTTTTTATTATGTCTAAATATTCATTAGAGACAAAGCTGGTTGCTGTACAAGCATACCTTGAACATAAAGGATCTTTTAAAGTTATATCGCAAAATTACAGAGTAAGTACTACCATGTTGAAAAAATGGGTGGCTAAATTCCGTGAACACGATGAAAAAGCCTTTCACCCAAGATATACAAATTATTTAGTACAGTTTAAAATGGACGTAATTAAATACATTAACGAAACAGGAGTGTCCACGCAAGAAGCCGCCATGAAACTAATGGAGGAAATTAGGTGAGGTGTAACATGTACTAACCATGTCAGCCAGTTGCGCCTCAAGATGGTCGAAGTTATAACGGGTGCTTTACTTCAGTAAGACAAGATAAATGATTTTAAACAATCGGCGCGATTACTGGGTATCCGAAATTTTCTTATTACAGAAATTAAAAAAACTGATCATAGATTACTATGGCCAGAACCACAAAAAATGAGTGACTTTCAAAATAGAATAGATGATATTATTCTATTGTTTTAAGTTCTTTTTTATATTTCTTAATCGCTTCGTCAGTTAGTTTTTTAACGAATTTATCATCACCCTTGAACTCTAAATCACCTGGTGTTCCTTCTAGTGGGGCTTTACCGAATATTGCACTAAGTGGAATAAATGTACCTGGATCAGAACTGCTCTCATCCATAAACAAAATATAATGCTTCCCTGTTTTCATAAGTTCATAACCATCATTTGTATATATAATTTTCTTTTTCCCATCTCCAATTGTATCTGTTGCGGCATTTTCTAAAACCGGTATTACACTTGTTTTAGAAATATCTTTCCCAGTTGTATTTTTTAGTACTTTTTTGACTTGGAAATCTGATATAGTGTATCCTCCTATAATCCCTTCATAACCATCCTCTCCCTCTACTCCATCTGTAAGAATAGTAGGAACTTCTTTTGAAAGTTTTTTACCAACAACTACCAAGGTAGCCTTATTTTCCATCTCTTCTAAACTTACTAATCCATCCCGTTTTCCCTTGCCGAAGTATTCCTCTTCAATAACTGGCTTTTCTGAATCAGATGTAAAAAAACTACCCAAAGCCACTAAAGTAATTAACACTGCTCCGGCAATTGTACCTTTAAGTTTCATCTGGGAATCTTCCCCCTTTATTAATATCTCGCTCTAATTCCTGCCCAGTCATCTGCTACCGGGTTGAGTTCATCTAGAAACTCTGGGCCAGAAACCATGATGGAACGTACGTCGTCCTCGTGAGCTAGACCAAATGAGTGTCCCACTTCATGCACAGCTGTTTCTTTCTCTCGGAGATCACTAAGTCCACCGAAATCTTTCCAAAAAGTAATGTTTGAGTAAGTGTTATATACACAGCGACATGAGCTAACCTCTGAAGCATAGTCATTGGTATCTGTACTAGATTTTTCAAATCTTATAGCAGCATTGGATTTGGTATATGTTCGCCCGATAACTTTAAGTTCATAAGCAGGATCCCATGCTTTAACTCCGTACGTAGCATCGGTAGTCCACTCTCCTTAAGCTACACTTCAGGTGTTGGAGTTGGTTTCGCGTAGCCATCTTTATATTGTTTATCAATGTTTTCACGTATTTCTTTTACCGATTTTCCCTTGCTGTAATCCACCACGGACTGAGCCGCAATTTCCAGGCAAACCCCGCACTTTGTTCCATGGTCGTCCCAGACGACCGCTCCATTTTTCTTATTTTCGAATACGAAGCAATCATAATTATTCTTATGTCCAGCTTCCTCCCCGCAGCCGCAGTAGCAAGGCATTTGCTCTAACAGACCTTTATTTTGCGCAGCCGCTAAGTAGATGGTCTTCATATCGTCTGGTTTATCTGATAAAAAAGCAGGGGGCTTATCCAACCCACTTGTTTCTTCCCTGATATCTCCAGGACCAGAATGTTTGGCATGTCCCGCATGAGTTTCCTGATTTCCATGAATCACACTATTTTCTTCTTTCTTTCTCTCACTGCTTGTATCATCTTTCCCACAGGCGGCAATCAATAAGCTAGTGGAAATTCCTATCATTATAGTAATTTTTTTAATGGTCATGTCAACACTCCTTAATGATCGGTACATACCCCCATCTTACAGATAAAAGATATGATTCTTCAATTTTTTAAAAATAATCATGTCGAGTGTACAACAATATTGCCCTGATTGCCAATACTATCGTTTAGTTACATCCATTATTATTCCTGAACAGTTGCATTCAAAAAAGCTGCCGGAAACTTTCCTCGACAGCCCGAATGATAAATGCTCCAGTACAGGATATTTAATCGTTTATAACCATAAAACAAACATCTTCAATCGGGATTTCCTGCTCATTTTCTCCTTTACAAATAGCGACCGATTCTCGTGTTACGTCTTTTATTTCTCCCATTATCACTTCGTCTGGCAATACTGCTTTTACTTCTTTATCTAAAAACGCCAGAAGATATATCACGAGATCGAGACCGAAAAAAATATCGATCAGTTGCGGTGACTGCGAGACAACATCGCCAAAATTAAACGTAATCGCCCTCCTAAGGCACGGGTCAATATCGACTAATCGAGGCTCTTCTTCCGGATCGGCAAACCGGTTTTGCAGATCGATCGAGCAGACCTTCAGATAGGGAATCAACATCTGTTTTCCACCTCTTCGTACTATAACAAAGTCTCTTCCTGCAAAGTGGACTCGTCCCTTCACAACCCGATTTTCTTCTTCGTTTTCTGCGATCGGACATTCCAGTTTCACCATTACATTTTGACCGAGCAGCCCCCTAAACGCAGCTTCCCTTGCTTCTTTACGTCTTTCTTCATCCCGTCTCTCATCTGAAAGCCCCAAATCCAGGAGCAATTCGTTTGCAGCATCAATTCTTGCTTCAAGCTCCTCCAATTCTTCAGGCGGGAGACAGCTGGTCGGGGATGGGAATTTAAACGTTTCGATTTTGTCCGGACAGCGAAAATCAGGAATACAGAAGTCATCAGGGGCATCAGGAGGAACCACTTCAGGGCAGCAAAACTCTTCGCGCACAAATTTTTTCATCATTTTCACACCTCCTTTACTTAAAGGGGGAAGTTTTCTCATTCCCCCTTTGTAATTAGATATTTAGTACGATTGATGTCTTATAGAGGAACAAAGTATGATTGGACTTCGCTTTTTTACCATTCCAATTTTGGCAGGTGAGGTTGGAAGCTGCCATGGACGCGCATGATTCCCCACATCCCCTGCTCGATATCCCAACGGATATTTCCTGATCGGTACATATAATCCCCAGGGAATTGGAAGATGCCTCCTGCACCGCCGATTAACCGGAGATCATCTGTATGCCCCGGAACGATATGGCCGACAAAGGATTCAATTCTTGACTCGAGATCATTGTCATCAAATCGCCAGTAATGCCCGTGCAGATGGAAGGTGTGGGCACGCCTCCGTTCAGAAGGATTCACAAGCCGGATGATGACAGGATCCCCTGTGTAAGCTTCGAGAACCGGTGTGGAGGGATCGCCATGAACTTCCGAGCTAAATAACGCTTCCAAGTCCGGTACGGCGTTGAACCGGTTTATGAGGCGTTCAGTCCGGTAATTAAATCCGCGTGAACCGAAGTCATAGGTGTCTACTTCAAAGTCTTCCTGTGCCCCGATAACACTTGGCAGCTCTTGAAGGCCTACTGTTTCTTCTCCCAGAATGCCTGCGACTGGGTCGATGATTAATTGACCGTTTTTATCCTCTAATCTGACCCCGTCATGCATGATCAGCACAAACTCCCTTATTTCCGGCAGCAATGGGTTGCTTAAGACCACTTCCACACCGGTCTTGACCTCTTTGCGGGTATGAGGATCCAGATATACCGTTCCTTTCGGTTCGGCTATGTAAGCCCCGAACGCCCCAAAGGAACGGTGGTTTCTTAAGTCCGCCATGTCCCACATCGCACAGGCGCCAGCAGGTACATCGACATACCAGCGATAAGTGATCACTTCTCCCGGCCCTACCGTCTGGTCAAAGTTAAACCCGACTGTGTCCCCGCTGGATGTTTTTACATCAAAATCAAGCAGGTTCGGATGCAGCGAAATTCTTACCGAAGGCGGATATGGCGCCTGTTCCTTGACTGGAGGATAAGGATGAATGCCATCCAGGAATGGAAACTTTTCAAATTCAAGTTCACTTCGCAAGGTTACCTCGACCAGGTCATCGACATTGCCTCTTAATACCAGCGGTTCCGGATTTTTATGCCCGGACTTTATGGCGTCCACGTCCTCTTCAAGAGCAAAGACAATCCCGAACGGGTCGTGTTCACCATATTTGCTGTAAACAATCGGCGTCTGGAACGCGACGACATTATAGCGGCGGACGGGAGCATAGGCAGGAGCCGTGCTAACGACTACAGGAGGAAGGGGCGGCGGCTCTCCAGTGCATACAGGCAGGCGTTCTGTCCTTGGCGGCGGCAGCGGACGGTCCGGCAGTGGAATCAAATCAGGCACTTCCTGGCCGAACGCGCGGATTAATCCCCATGTACCGTTCCAGACATCTTCTTCATCTTCAAACGCCCATAAATAATCGCCTTCCCGGGGAATAAACGTATCCAAAGTGAATGATTCGGAAATGCCGATGTGCTGCTGGGCCCTATATTCAGATTCAACGTCGGGCCGTTCCGACTTCCAACGTAAGCCGTGGACGTTGAAACTGTGCGACTCTTCATGTGCTCCCTGTAAAAGCCGGATTCTGATCGGGTCGCCTTCATACGCCTTTAATATCGGAGTAACCGGATCACCATTGACAAACGAGCTGAAGGAATAAGCAGGATCGCATTCCTTTCCGAGCCTGAATTGAAGCGGTTCATTTTTATAATTCACTGCAAATATACCGGGATCATCGGCGGAGCCGGGAAACGGCGGCGGCGCTAGGGGGCAACCGTTTTTGTCGAACAATAAAGCGAAATCCTGGATAAATAAAGCAATATCACGATAATCAGGAATTATTGGATTAACAACGGTCACCTGGGTGCCATGGTCAACCTCCTCCCCAGTTGCTGAGTCGAAAAATCGCGAGAACCTTGGCTGGATTACACCGGTGCCGAATACCCCATGTTGCTGATGGCTTACTGCAAACAAGTGGTCGTGCAAGAAGAATGCTTTTAATTCAACATCTGCAAACCATTCGTAACGGATTGTCTCCCCCGGCAATACCGAGCTGTCATAATTCCAGCCGACATTCGATGCATCGGATACAAGCACGTCAAATTTCACAAAGTGAATATGCAATCCGCATTCATAAGTCCTCGTTACAAGCTGAAAGGCGTCTCCATCAAGCACTTGTGGCAATAGATTCGTGAAATTGGCACGGATACTGGATCCGGCAGGAATATGAAGCGTCAATGGCTCCGGTTCCATTTTCCCTGAAAGCACATCATCCAGGTCTTCATCCAATACGTAAATCCGCCCTTTCGGATCATTCCAGCCTTGCTTGTTATACACGATTGGCAGTTCAATTGCGGATATATTGAACTCTACGACCGGCGGGTTTCCAAGTGCAGGTTCGGCAAACACGGCACCTGGCCTGGCATTCGGGATAGCCGCATTCCGCTCAAGTTCGGTCATCCCGCGGCCGCCGACAATCCCGAGCGGCGGCCGCGGCGCCTTGCAGCCGACTTTACCAGGAATAAAGTTCGGGAAACCCGGCCTTTCTTTTGTTGGAATCGGCGGGGCTGGACGGTCCGGCAACGGCTGGAGCGGCAGGATCGGAATCCCGTTAGGATAGCACTGGCTGCCATCCTGCAAGGTATCGAAAATGCGGTTGAGCGCCCACATCCCGACTTCAAAATGCGGGTATAAGTGGCAGTGGACAATCACATCGCCAATCCCTTGGTTAAGGCTGCCTAAGCCGTAAAATGGCCGAATATTGTAATGGCTTTGAGGGCTGATCGCCTGCGCATCAAAAATACCCGAGTCTACATTATCCGTGTCCCTGCCCCATTGATGGACATGGTAATGGAAAACATGGGTTTCCTTTACGCCCGTATGAACCAGGCGAAAACACGCCGGGTCTCCTCTGTATCCGCGGTAAATCGGAGTGGCCGGATCACCGAAAACCCAGGAATCATGATGGACTTCTTCGCCATCGCAATCCGGGCAGACAACACCTTCGTCGAGCAATTTCTTCCGATTGCTTAGAGGTTCAAACCGCAAATTGATGCCATGAAAGGATTCATCCTCCTGATTGGTTGTTGCATTAATTGGCCTATTGCTCGTTAAATCGTCCACCTCTAATTCATCGGTAAAGAAAAAGCCGTATTCCCTGAAAGACGGCAAAAAAGGATGGTGCACATCGGCAATGGCGCCGCTGTTGATCGGCCCACCCGTGACCGGGTCTGTCCACCAAGATCCTCTTACTTCCACAAACAAGGCGCCGCATAATCCATTTAACTGTGACCCTTCTTCAGAGCTTGCCGGGTTGCCTAAATCGGAGAAAAAATAAATTCCTTCACGGGTTGCGTTTATACGATAAAGGATTTGCTCTCCACAATCTACTAGCGAGCTTGGATTGAACCCGACATTCGCCCCGTCCGATGTTAAAACATCATAATCCGCCTCCTGGAAATGGATTCCGGCAAGATGCGACAGCTTATTTTCGAATAATATTTCTACAATATCCCCTTCATTGGCACGGATTGAAAGGGGTTCAACAAGATCCACAGGTGTAAATGGATTCTTCCGGACGAGCTCTTTAACTTTATCTTCATTTTCTTTCAATACATAGATTTGCCCATTCGGATTATGGTCACCGAAATTATTAAGGACAATCCGAATGGGAATGGCAACGATATGGTACCTTCGTTTCATTCATTTGCCTCCATTTCCTATTAACCAAAATCCTTCAATTCAGGAATTCTGGGAGCATCATCTCGTTCAATGAAAAATGCTTCAATAAGATCAATGTGTATGAACCAGCGCCGATTCTCCAATTGCTGAAAGTGTGTCGTTTCCACATCCAATTCAAGCGCATCACCGACAACATCGATAATGATTCCAATGAACAGAAAAGGAAACGATGGTGTCAGCATGAATATTTTGCGGCCAATTCCTTCCCTTATGTGATTTGTCACAGCATTTTGACGCTGGACATTAATCATGTCCAATGTTGAATCTATTTGGCCATCTGCCATTTTAACAACCTCCTTTTTTAAGCGACTTTTAAATAAGCGGGAATACCTCACCGCAGCCGATCTCAAACGTTGCTTGTGCCGCTTTTTCCAGCGGGATGCTAAGCGGTGTCGGGAATTGAAAGAACGGTGCATTGACCAGCTTAATATTTACCGGAAAAAGTGTGACATGCCCCCTTTCGACTTCGACAATGGTTCCGCAGAAAATCGGCCGAAATGTTTGCCCTAGTAAATTTAATTGTGGTGATGATGTAACTATTAACACTTCTTCGCCGATTCTGTTTCTTAATTCTCTAAAAACCACATCCTGGGTTCGATTTGTCATTATTGTCCTCCCTTTTATGTTTACTAAATGTATTTCAGCGAAAATTACAATATTTGATATATAACTCTGAAAGATACAGCCATCTTTGATTCTCAGGTATACTAGATAAATCACTTCATGCATTGCTTCAATCCTAATCTAGGCTTTATTTAGTGACCACGCCCTTCTATTTACAGTTCTATAAGGATTCGGAAGCTATATTACTTTATGCATTAGCTTGCTTATTGATTGTACAACTCTTATTCTTGTAAAAAACGGGCAGTTACAGCATTGATATAGCCAACGAGTTAACTTCTCGATAATAAAAATACAAAAAAACAGGAAGATCTTACCCCCCTGTTTCATACGCTTATTTTAATTTTACCAGGTGGGATTGGAGACAATCATGAACGCGCATGATCCCCCACATCCCCTGCTCAATATCCCAACGGATATTCCCTGAACGGTACATATAGTCCCCTGGGAAACTAAACAGGCCGCCCGCACCGCCAATCAAGTACAAATTGTTTGTATGGCCGGCAACGATTTCACCAACAAAGGATACAATTCTGGAATCGAAATCAAGATCATCGTATTTCCAATAATGTCCATGCAGATGGAACGTATGGGCACGCCGCCGTTCAGAAGGATTGACAAGCCTTATCACTACCGGATCGCCTGCGTACGCTTCAAAGAGTGGGGTCGACGGGTCGCCGTGGACTTTTGAACTGAATAATTCCCCTGTGTCAGGAAGTTCAATGAAACGGTTAATGAGGCGCTCAGTCCGATAGTTGAAGCCTCTCGAACCATTGTCATACGTGTCGACGAGATCTTGCAATTCTTCCTGTTCACCCAGTATGCCGTCAATAGGATCCACAATTAAATGATCTTTTTTATCTACCAATCTCACACCATCATGCATAATCAGCACAAATTCCCTTATTTCCGGTAACAACGAATTGCTCAAGATTACATTCGCACCTGTACGTACCTTCTGCCGGGTACACGGATCAAGGTATTCCGTGCCTTTCGCTTCGGCAACGAAACATCCGAATGCCCCAAATGAACGATGATTACGCAGATCCGCCATGTCCCACATCGAGCAGGCGCCGACTTTTGTATCAACATACCAGCGATACGTAACCAGTTCTCCAGGTCCCACCGTTTGATCATAGTTATATCCAACCGTTTCGCCACTGGATGTTTTCACATCATAATCAAGCAAGCTCGGATGAAGTGAGATTCTGACAGATGGCGGATAAGGGGCTTGTTCCTTTACAGGGGGGTAAGGATGAATCCCATCTAAATACGGGAATCGGTCAAATTGTAGCTCACTTCGCAGCGACACCTCGACGAGATCGCCGACGTTCCCCCTTAATACGAGCGGTTCCGGATTTTTTTCCCCAACTTTAATCGCTCCAACATCCTCTTCCAAAGCAAAGACGATTCCGTAAGGGTCATGTTCGCCATGGGAGCTGTATACAATCGATGTTTGAAAAGCTACGACGCTATAGCGGCGGACCGGGGCATCAGGCGGTGCTGTGTTCATTACTTTAGGCGCTTTATCAGGCGGTGCTCCCGTCCATTCCGGCAGCAGTTCTGTCCGCTTCGGAGGCAGAGGCCTGTCAAGCAACGGCATCAGGTGCGGTACTTCCTGGCCGAATGCGCGGATCAGTCCCCACGTTCCGTTCCAAATATCTTCTTCCGTTTCAAACGCCCATAAATAATCTCCCTCTCTTGGCAGAAACGTGTCGAACGTAAACGATTCCGAAATGCCGATATGCTGTTGCGACTTGAAACCACCATCAAGCCCTTTCCTTTCATTTTTCCAACGCAAGCCATGCAGGTTAAAGCTGTGGGATTCCTCATGAGATCCTTGCAACAGACGGATTCTGATCGGATCGCCTTCATAAGCGAGTAAAATAGGGGTAACTGGATCGCCATTAACGAACGAACTGAACGAGTAGGCGGGATCGCTGTCTTCACCTAGCCTGAATTGAAGCGGTTCATTTTTGAAGTTCACGGCAAACAAGCCTGGATCATCGAGAGAACCCGGATATGGGGGCGGTGCCAATGGGCAGCCATTTTTAACGAATAAGAAGACAAAGTCCTGAACAAACAAGGCAAAGTCCCGGTAGTCAGGGATAAGAGGATTTACAACGGTTACTTGGGTACCATGATCCACTTCTTCCCCGGTGACCGAATCGAAAATTCGGGAAAACCTTGGCTGGGCCACACCCGTGCCAAACACCCCATGATCCTCGTGAACGGTTGGAAACATATGATCATGCAGAAAAAATGCCTTTAACTCGGTATCTGCAAACCACTCGTAGCGAATCGTCTCATCCGGTAATACCGAACTGTCGTAGTTCCAGCCCACATTCGCTCCGTCTGATACAAGCGGGTCAATTTTTACAAAGTGAACGTGCAAAGCGCATTCATATGTCCGGGTCACCAGCTGGAATGCATCACCATCCAACACATGCGGCAGACGGTTCGTAAAATTCACGCGGATACATGAGTTGGCAGGAATATGAAGCGTGAGAGGCTCCGGCTCCAGTTTTCCAGACAAAATGTCAGCAATGTCTTCGTCCAGTACAAATATCCGTCCTTTCGGATCATTCCAGCCTTGGTTGTTATAGATAATCGGCAGCTCGATTACCGATATGTTGAATTCAATGACAACCGGATTCCCGAGACATACCTCGGTAAAGACAGCACCTGGCCTTGCATTTGGAATCGAAGCGTTCCGTTCCAGTTCCGTCATGTCCCGGCCCCCTATAATGCCAAGCGGCGGACGCGGGGCTTTACACCCCACTTTGCCGGGGATAAAGTTTGGAAAACCAGGCCTTTCTTTCGTAGGTTTTGGAGGAGCAGGCCGATCAGGCAACGGCTGCAGCGTTTTAATCGGTATTCCGTTCGGATAAGTTTGGCTTCCGTCTTGAAGCGTATCGAAAATCCGGTTGAGCGCCCACATGCCTCCTTCAAAATGCGGATACAGGTGGCAATGAACAATTACGTCACCAATCGCTCCTTGGAGGCTCCCTAATCCGTATAACGGGATAATGTCATAATGTGACTGGGGACTGATCGCCTGTGAATCAATGAGATTCGATTCCGCATTGCCAGGGTCCCTGAACCACTGATGGGTATGGTAGTGGAACACATGTGTTTCCTTTACGCCTGCATGGATCACCCGAAATCTTACGGGATCACCTCTATATCCCCGGTAAATCGGGGTCGCCGGATCACCGAATACCCAGGAATCATGATGGACTTCTTCTCCGTCGCATTCGGGACAAACAACCCCTTCATCAAGTAATTTCTTTCTGTTTCTCAGCGGTTCAAAGCGTAAATTAACACCATGGAACGACTCCGCATCCTGGTTTGTAACCGGGTCAATCGGCCTGTTTCCTGTTAAGTCATCAATCTCCATTTGATCAGAAAAGAACCATCCATATTCCCTGAACGACGGTAAAAATGGGTTATGCACATCGGCAATCGTCCCTGATTTTAATGGTTCACCAGTTACCGGATCTGTCCACCATGAGCCCCTTGTTTCAACAAACAGTGCCCCAAACAAACCATGAAGCTGTGAACCTTTTTCAGAACTTGCCGGTGTGCCGAGATCGGAAAAGAAATAGATTCCTTGCCGCGTTGCATGTATTCTATAAATGATTTTCTCGCCATACTTGACGAGTGTACTTGGGTTAAAGCCGACATTGGCTCCATCAGCCGTTAACACATCATAATCAGCTTCCTGGAAATGCATGCCGGCGAGGTTGGGAAGGCGGTTTTCGAATAGTACTTCTACGGTATCCCCTTCGTTGGCACGGATCGTAAGCGGCTCTACGAGATCGACCGGGGTAAACGGATTGTTCAAAACAAGTTCTTTCACTTTTGCTTCATTTTCCTTTAAAACGTAAATTTGTCCGTCTGGATCATGCTCGCCAAAATTGTTGACGACAATCCGAATCGGTATCGCTATGACATGATAACTTCGTTTCATGTTTACCCCCTGTTTTCTGAATCCAAATCTTTCAGCTCAGGAATGAGAGGTGCATCATCCCGCTCAATGAAAAATACTTCAATTTGGTCAATGTGGATGACCCATCTTCTATTCTCCAGCTGTTGAAAGTGGGTCGTTTCCACTTCCAAAACGACAACATCGTCGATCACATCGTCAATGATCCCGATAAACATAAAGGGAAACTGTGGGGTAAGCATAAAAATTTTGCGGCCGATTCCGGCCCGTATATGGGCGACTACCGCGTTCATGCGCTCTACGTTGATCATATCAAGTGCGTCATTGATTCGATTATTTTCCATTTTGCACCCCCCTCTTTAAACCAGCGGAAATACTTCATCACAGCTAAAATCAAATGTCGCCTGGACGCCTTTTTCGAGCGGAATGCTAAGCGGTGTCGGAAACTGGAAAAACGGGGCATTAACGAGCCGAATATTGACTGGAAACAGGGTCATATGCCCTCTTTCCACCTCGACGATCGTTCCGCAAAAAATCGGGCGAAACGTTTGCCCTAACAAATTCAATTGGGGAGAGACTGTGATAATCAATATCTCTTCCCCGATTCTTTTTCTTAATTCTTCAAAGACACCGTCCTCAGATCTTAATGCTTCGTGTGGCATTGTAATCCCCCCATTTTAAATCTTCAGTGTGCAGCTTACTTCCATAATTTTGTCAGGAAGTGGAACCAGCGCAGGTTGCTGATGTATGTCACGTCCTTTAGCGGCACTTCATGTTTCTTGCTAAACACTGACAGGTTTATTACACCTTCTTCAGATTTGTCTATTTTTCCAGCCACTTTTTCCTCGCCAAATTGTATCTCCACCCATGTTCCCTTCCATGAATGCAAATTTGTTTGCAGCGATTCTTCGAAAAATTGCTGGACCAAAATATCTCTGTTCGCAACCGTTTCCCCAAAATTGGTCAAAAGCTTGTTCCGCAAATTATTATCATAAATAAAGTGTTGATGGGTATTGGAATAATTCGGCATTCCAAATGGAATATTCGCTGAATCGATGGCAGAGTACGGAAGCCACATTCGATCCCTTAAATTCGTGAGCATGACAAAATCACGACCCACGGCACTTACTTTACCAAGGGTATAAATGGAGTTTCCTCCGGTTTTCGAGTAAACCTCAACCTGTTGATTCCGTTTGGACTTAAAAAATTTCTTAAGCATTAACGGCTTTTTCCGCTCTGGTTTTGCTTCAGTCACGCTGCGTAAATTGGCCTGGTCCATATATTCCATGAATAGCCTAAGTTCTTCAGTTGACATGGCGCTGTTTGGTGAAGTAAGCCCCAGTCCTGATTTTAGATTATGCTCATTAATCGGATCGTCTTTGATTACTTCGTGTTTTCGCTGTTCCATTAATTGCCTTGTATATTCATCCAGCCTCATTTGTTCTTTCATGAATCCTCCCCTTTTCTTTTTCATGATCATCAGTTAAACCAAACTGATCTTTTAAGGGATTTTTTCTAAACTTCTGCCTTTGTTACTTTATGTAATTATCCCGAGAATGCTTTCTACTCTTATGAAAATGGGCTGAATGATTAAATTCGGAGCCTTGAAAAACCTTCTGGTGCCAGCTGCATATCTTATTTAGAAGTGTGGATATTTAACCAGATTGATATGGAATTACGGGGTGAGGAATATGGTTGCCTTTTATCTGTTTCTTTTTTATCTTAATATTTTGCTTATCGTCTTTGTTTTTGCTTATCTCTTCAGGATCCGCAAACTCATCGGTTTTCAATTGGGGATGACTATTTCAATGGTTACAGGAGGATTTTTCGCTTTTACTACCGGAGTTATCTTTATCTACCTTTATCCGTTTCACTTTTTGGCGATTACGATTGCGGCGACTCTGGCAGGCATGGCGGTAGGCAGCTTGTTTGGCGGACTTTTTGATTACCAGACCTTGTTATCAGGTTACAGCAACGGGTTAATGATGGGGATTATGGCGCCGATGGTGGGAGCTGTGGCGAAAAATAGTGTTTACTTCTTATCTTTTACAGAATGTCTATTTTTCGTTTCCATGCTGTTTATTCTTTTTTCGGCTAAGAAATCGTAATGGAGGGATAGAACCATGATTCTTTATTTATACGTAATGTTAGGAATCAATATTTTGATTCCCTCTATTCTATATCTGATTATGAGAAAAAGAAGAAAACTATATACGGACCGTTACGGCATGATTGTCACATCCGCGGCCAGCCTAGTTTTCAGCTTATCAATCGGCACAACGTTATTTTTTGCTTTTCCCGCTTCTTTCAATATTTTGATAGTGATTTCTACAGTATCAGGCAGCTTAATTGGCTTAACATATGGCACTCTGATAAAATTTCATTCAATGATGATCGGCTCGTTTAATGGCATGATTGGAGCTTTGGCGGGAACGATGCTGGCTGCAGTTGTCCTTGATCCTTCTTTATGCGGCCTGCCATCAGCCTTCACGACGATGCTTGACCGCAATATGATGCTCATCACGCTTCTTGTGACATTGTTATCCTTCATTACCTCTATTCTTATTCGGTTTTCATACAGAGTTTAAAACGGAAAAAACTCAGCTTACACAAAAAGAACTTCATTCTCCGTTAAATGAAGTTCTTACGGTTGAGCTTTAGCGCCGTTTCTTAAGAAGGTTACCGAGCAGTAGTCTTTGGATTCTGACTAATACCGAACGTCTGTTACGGATGTCAATATTGCTAAATACTTCATTATTATTTAAGAAGTCATTATCGCTTAACAAATCCAGATTGTTTAATAAATCAAGATTGTTCAGCAGATCAATGTTCAAGAGGGATGACCCGCCGTCATTATCTTGTCGGGAACGTCGGCGAAGCCTCTCTAATAAATCATCCAGATTCATCAACGGATTTCGAATTTCTCTTCTTATTTCATTGAGGATATCACGTATTTCCCTTTGTATATCGAGCTCACGCCGCCGGTTTTTATCGTCATGCTTTCTCCTGTGCTTGCGATCCTCTTTCCTACCCAATAAATTTCACTCCCCTCATTATCCTTTAAGTTTCAAGATATTCTATGCAACGGGTGAATGCGTGCTTAGGATACTGTCCATATTCGCTATAAAAATGTGCAATCACACAGAAAACTCGAAACCACAAAAAAAGAACTTCATTCGTAACAATGAAGTTCTTTGAAGATATTTATTTTCCTGTCTGTGGGTGAGACTGTACATCGATAATAATTGCCTTGAATTCGTTTTTTCCGCAAGCATCACAAATGTCAGCATCAACATAGATTGTCCGGCAATGAATGCAATATTTTTTTTCCAACATGTCCACTTTCCTTCTTAAAATATATTATTCTATTATATTCTTGAAGGATGGAAATGTTCCTGTTCTTTTAATTCTACCTTATTTCCCTAAGCTTTACTCGTGTTCCTGCAGCCGTATTTGCGGCTATTTTTTCTTTAGAAGGAATAACATTAAAAATAATGTTCAAGGCAATCGCCGTTAAGCTGCCGGCGACAATGCCATTGTCCGTCAGGATTTGGATGCTTTCCGGCATCTTTGAGAATAAATCCGGCACAGCTGTTACCCCGAGACCCATACCTACTGAGCAGGCAATGGTCAATAGATTTTCCTGTGATGAAAAATCAACACTGCTCAGCATTTTAATTCCATATGCCATCACCATGCCAAACATCGCGATCATCGCCCCGCCCAATACCGCTGACGGAATAATCGTGGTCAATGCACCAATTTTCGGAACGAAGCCGATTATGATTAGCATACAAGCCATCGTATAGATGACATTTTTACTTTTTACGCCTGATAGCTGGAGCACACCTACATTTTGCGAGTAGGTTGTATAGGGAAACGCGTTAAAAATGCCACCAAGCATAATCGCAAGTCCTTCAGCACGGTATCCCTTGGACAATTTTTCTTCGGAAACCTCTTCTTCGCAAATATCGCCAAGCGCGTAATAAACTCCTGTTGATTCTACTAGACTCACTATTGCAACCAATATCATTGTGATAATCGCTGTGAGATTAAAGGTTGGCATCCCGAAATAGAATGGTGTAGCGAGCTGTAGCCAAGACGCATCTGCAACAGCCGTAAAATCAACCTTGCCCATGATATAGGAGGCTGCTGTCCCGGCAACGAGACCTAATAAAATCGATATAGAACGAATAAAACCATTGAAAAATTTATACAAGACGATAATGAATAATAACGTACCAAATGCAAGCGCAATGTTATCCAAAGCACCAAAGTCCGGTGCCCCTTGGCCACCAGCGGCGTTATTCATGGCAACCGGTATTAAGGTGATCCCAATGATCATTACTACCGACCCGGTAACGACAGGAGGAAAGAATTTTGCCAGTTTACCGAAGAATGTGCTGATTAAAACCACAAATAATCCGGAGGCAATAATGGCCCCATAAATGGACGTAATTCCGTATTGGCTGCCAATCGCAATCATCGGTCCGACCGCCGTAAAAGAACAGCCAAGAACAATCGGGAGCCCGATTCCGAAGAAACGGTTGCTCCAAACCTGAAGAATCGTCGCGATTCCACACATCAAAATGTCCACAGAAACCAGGAAAGTCAACTGTTCCTGGGTAAGCCCCAATGCCCCGCCAACAATCAACGGCACGATCACCGCTCCGGCATACATTGCTAATACATGCTGTATTCCCAATGAAGCGAGTTTTAATTTATTCATAGACTTGAAACCTCCGTTTTATCTTGTGCAAAGCTTATGTCCCCGTTCTGCAAGGAAGAGATCCTTGCCAATGATTCAACCCGGAATCCTTTGTTCCTCAATTGCTCCCCGCCATCCTGGAATGCTTTTTCAATAACAATCCCAATTCCGGCTACCGATGTCCCCGTCTTCTCACATATTTCCACGAGGCCTAAAGCAGCTTGCCCGTTAGCAAGGAAGTCATCAATGATCAAGATGCAGTCACCCTTCTGAACAAATTTATCGGACACCGTCACCTCATTCGTTTCCTGTTTCGTGAAAGAATGAACACTGGCTGTTATCAGGCCGTCCGTGAGGGTCAGCGACTTTCGTTTTCGCGCAAAGATGAGCGGCAGTCCCATTTCAAGGGCTGTCATCAGGCCCGGACCGATCCCTGAAGACTCAATCGTTAAGATCTTATTGACCGCCTGCCCCTCAAACCGTCTTGCGAACTCCTGCCCGATAGCTTTCATTAACTGCGGATCCATCTGATGGTTTAAAAAAGAATCGACCTTCAGCACAGATTCCGATAGCACGATTCCTTCAGACAGTATCATGTCCTTAAGCATTTTCATTGATAGCCTTCCTTTCAAAATGTAGTGAAGAACAAAAGCGGAAGCGCCTGTAAAAGGAATGTCGACTAAGAACCGCCACGTCCTTATGTCTTACGTCGACGAAAGCGTCATGCGCAAGTCCGACAAGCATAAGACGATCAGAGCTGTATGGGGAGCGGTTTTCTTCCCATCAGATGATCGACTTAGACCAGAGAGGCCGACTAAAAACGCCGCGTCCTTATGTCTTCGCCGGCACTAGCACGTCATGTGCGTCGGGGCTAGGCGCTGGAGCTAGATGTAGATAACCCAAATAAAGTTATCCACATAAAAACCAATTTACAGTTTCCTAAACAATAAAAAAACCGGAGAAATTTACAGCACCCCATGAGTGAAGCAAATTTCCCCGGTTTTTAGTCAATGACCAGCCGGACGGGAATGTATATCCATTCCCGCCAGGTCCCGAGTTATCGCTCACCCATAGTCGGATCATTTACGGTAATCCGGTAGAAACTTGCAGGCCATATCCCTGCGATTATATGCGTGATTACATATTTGTTTTTAATGTAGTTGATTATAGCAACGTTTTTCAGATTTGAAAAGTATTTTTCTGCAAAAAAAAAAAACGACTAATTATATTTTATACACGTAAATCATTCGTTTTTTTAGAAAAATCGGTTATTTTAAACGGCTTGTTTTTGATTGGTTTTTAAGGCTTTTCCTTTTGGCCAATTGTAAAAAAGTACAGCCCCAATAATAATCAGTGCACCTCCAAGCTGCAGGGGTGACAGTCTCTCGTCATAAAAAAGAAAACCTAAGAACATGGCTGTAACCGGCTCTGCGGTTGCAATCACGGCTGCCCTGCTCCCTTCCATCCGGCCCAATCCCCACGTATACAACAGATAAGCAATAACAGTCGAAAAAAGACCAAGCCCCAGAATCAGCAGGATTGTATTTGGGACAAGTATAGCCTCTGTTTTACTCCACACTTTCGTTATCGGCAATAAGAAAACGGAAGCCGTTATAAAGGTATAGGCAGATATGGTAAAGCTTTCATACCTCCTCAATGCCAGCTTTCCAAAAATGCTGTATAACGCGTAACCGATCCCGGCTCCGATCCCGATTATGTAGCCCAATTTTTCACCGCCTGCAAGATCCAGGCCGCTGTCTCCCGCTATTAACATGCTTCCTAAAACCGTACAGCCAAGCAGAAGGATTTTCGTCAACGTGATTTTTTCCTTGAAAAACAGGCTGGAAAATAACATGACAAAGATCGGGGACGTATACAGCAAAATCACCGCGGTTGAAATCGACAGCACATTCATCGCCGTGAAATAACACCAATTGAAGAAAACGATGCTGACAATCCCTGTACCGATGAATAGATAGATATCTTTTGTCCTTATTTTTAATAGGTTCCTATTTTTAAATACTCCAATACACAATAAAAACAGACTGGCACAAACAACGCGGACTGTTACGATTTCCATTGGTGATAACCCTGCCTCGGTCAGTCCTTTCACAAAAAAGCCGATGATTCCCCATAAAAAAGCAGCTGCGACAACCGCAAGTACCGGTAACATATTACTTCCCCTTCGATAAGCCTGAATTTATAAAAATGCAACGGAGGGATGATCACTCATCCCCCCATGTTCTTACCTTAATTGATAGATGCGCTGATATTTCTCTTCAAGATATTCAATCAGATACTTTGCGTTTAAGCCTTCACCCGTTATAGATTCAAGGATGTCCAATGGCTTTTTCGTTTTTCCAAAGCGGTGGATCTTGTCATTCAGCCACCCTTTAATTGGTGCGATATTTCCTTCTTCAAGATGCCGGTCGAATTCAGGAATATCCTTAAGCATCGTCTGCTTAATTTGTGAAGCATACATATAGCCAAGTGCGTAGGACGGGAAGTAGCCAAAACTGCCGCCTGACCAATGTACATCCTGGAGAACCCCGGCTGCGTCGGTATCAGGGACAATTCCCAGGTATTCTTCATATTTCCGATTCCATACTTGCGGCAAGTCCTTGACTTCCAATTCATTATTGAATAACGCCTTCTCAATCTCGTAGCGGATCATAATATGGAGTGAATATGTAAGTTCATCGGACTCCACCCGAATGAGAGAAGGTTTCGATTCGTTAATGGCCCGATAAAAATCATCAAGTTGCACATCATCGAATTGTCCCGGAGCAAATTGCTTCAAGAGCGGGTATTGCTTTTTCCAGAAGCTATAATTGCGGCCGATAAAATTTTCGAAGAACAGCGATTGAGATTCATGGATCCCCATTGATGTACCATCATCCAATAGCGTTCCTGTCAATTCCTTGGAAATATTTTGTTCATATATGGCGTGGCCGCATTCATGGATCGTTCCAAAGATCGCGCCTCTGAAATCATGCTCGTCATAACGTGTTGTTATGCGCACATCGCCAACATTTAATCCAGTGGCGAACGGATGGACCGTCTCATCCAAACGGCCTGCTTCAAAGTCGTAGCCGAGCTGCTTCAGGATTTCCAGGCTGAATTCCTTTTGTTGTTCCTTCGGAAACCTTTTAAACAGGAATGAAGTTTCCGGTTTGCTTTCACTTTCGGAGATTTTCTTGACTAATGGAACAATTCTTTCGCGCAGCTCGCCGAAAACTTGATCAAGCACGTCTACGGTTACTCCCGGTTCGTACATGTCAAGGAGCGTGTTGTAGGGATTGCCCTCATAGCCCCAGAAGCCGATGAATTTTCTTGTATAGGCGACAATCTGTTCAAGGTATGGCTGGAACATCGCGAAGTCATCTGCCTCCCTGGCATCCTCCCAGACACTTTCCGCTTTGGATTGAAGCACGACAAATTCCTTATATTCTTCAGCAGGTATTTTTTTGTTTCTTTGATACTCTTTTTTGCATTCCTCAACTATTTTAGTCGTGGTATCGGAGAGTGACTTTCTCGCCTCTTCAGAAGACAGGCCGGCAATAAACCCTGCCATTTTTTCGCTTGTTGATAGATTAAAAATTTCAGATGAAAGCATGCCGACAACTTCTGAGCGCTGTTCGACACCTTTTTTTGGCGCACCAGTCCGCAAATCCCAATAGATGAGCCCAAGCGCTTCGCCATAGGCGGATATTTTTTTACATACTCCAAAAATTCTGTTTCGATTTCTTTAATTCCCGCACCCATTCCTATACCTCCTTTTGGATTACCGCTTTATTTTATCATATAATGAATACAGAGATTGCCAATTTCAACTAACTACAGGAAAAGGAAGTGGTTAACTGATGGTTGAACTGATTGGATGCTGCAAGTCCTGCAATAGAAAGATCTATTGCCGCGACGGATTTTTGGATGGAGTTTCAGATGGAGACACCTTATTATGCTTTACTTGTGTGAACAAGAACGAATCTGTTTCAGAAGGCTCAACTATATGAACCTGCCAAACTAATATAACCAACCGAAAGGACTGATTGGATGAATGTCATTACCTTACAGAAAGATCATTACCGGGAGGCCCTTGCTCTCTCTGAATATGCCTTTCAATATAAAGTGCCTGAAGAAGACATCGAAAAGCGATTGAGAAATCTTGAAAAGCACAAATTATTCGGGATATTGGAAAATGGCAGCGTTGCGGCCAAGCTTCATCTCCTTTCGCTTGAGACACTCCTCGGCAAGAAAGCGATGAAAATGGGCGGAATTGCCGGCGTTGCCACATATCCTGAACAAAGAAGGAAAGGGCATGTGAGAGAAATGCTGGCGCATTCGCTGCAATATATGAAAGATAACGGCTACAGCATATCGATGCTTCATCCTTTTTCTGTGCCATTCTACAGAAAGTACGGCTGGGAGCTTTTTGCAAACAGATTAAAGGTGACGCTTACAAAAGCGGATCTGGTTATGAAAGAACCGGTGCCCGGTGTCGTAAAGCGGTTTGATGAACAATCACATCCAGAAGCAATAGAGCGGGTTTATACCGAATTTACGCAACCATTTAACGGGATGCTTGCGAGAGAAAAGGACTGGTGGACCAATGCCATTTATGGAGGCAGCAAAGGGGCCATGTACTTAAATGAACAAAGCGATGCTGCCGGTTACATGATTTATGAAATCAAGGATAGAAAAATGACGATTCACGAATTTGTGGTTGTGGACAATGAAGCGAGAAGCGGCTTGTGGAATTATATTTGCCAGCATGATTCCATGCTTAACGAGCTTGAGATGATCACTTATGAAAATGATCCGCTGATGTTCAGCTTGAAGGAACCGAGGTCCAAGATGGAAGTTGTTCCTTATTTTATGGTCCGAATCGTGGATGTAATCTCGTTTTTCCGGGAATTTGATTTTCAATGGGAGAGCTTTGAAGAGGAACTTGTTTTACATATTTCGGATTCCTTTGCGGAATGGAATAATCAGTCTGTCCTGCTGAAGGATGGCAATA
Organism: Bacillus sp. V59.32b; assembly: GCF_003429085.1. GTDB lineage: Bacteria > Bacillota > Bacilli > Bacillales > DSM-1321 > Peribacillus. Next base: position 47,997 of record NZ_QVTC01000040.1, read on the forward strand.
TCACCGTATTGAATATTGAAGATAACCCTGATTCTGAACAAAAAGGAATTCATATCGATATCAACGCGTTAGCTGCGGCTATGTTTGGCTATATGTCCCCAGTCGCTTTACAACAAATTGGCAGGATATCCGGTTCTCCAGTAGAGATTCAAAAATTAGCATCCCTGCTTCCAAACCGGCGCCCATTTTTCTACGACTTTTTTTAATGACAAAAGAGGGTGTCCCACAAAGTATAATTTTAAATGCACTCTTTTTTGTACAAGGCCTGTAGAACTTTACAGTTGATTTCCGCTCCAGACGCTTGACTCCTGGGGGCGTTCGCCGAGCCTCCTCGTCGCTAACGCTCCTGCGGGGTCTCGCCCGTACGCTAATCCCCCAGGAGTCAAGCGCCTTCCGCTTCAATCAACCAGTGTCCTGAATAAATGTTAAACAAAAAAGAAAAAATCGTTTCTTCTGACATAATCCAGTCACCACAACTAAAAAACTCCGGCTCTTGCACGTACATTTCCCAGCAAATTCTGCATATAAAATAAAAATGACCCAAAAAGTCGTCGTTTAACGACCTTTTGAGTCAGCCTCCATTATTACCTGAATACAGGACTTTGTTTTATATCTTCGACAAGCAAATCACACGGCTTTCCTTCCTGCGCCACTGTACCTTTTTGCATGATGACAATCCGGTCCGCAAGGGATCTCGCATCCTCCCGGTCATGTGTAACAAAAATCGAGGTTATCCCCGTATGTTTTATGATGGTGCGCAATTCATCCCGGATTTTCAGCTGCAGCTCCGCATCAAGATTACTGAAAGGTTCATCGAACATGAGCAATGACGGATTGGGAGCGAGCGCCCTTGCCAGCGCTACCCGCTGCTGCTGACCGCCGCTCAATTCATATGGATAACGTTTGCTATAATCGGTCAATCCAACCAGGCCCAAGACTTCGTTTAACCGCTCTATTTTCTGCTTTTTGCCCATTTTTTTAAGCCCGAACTTGATATTGTCGGCAACCGTCATATGGGGAAAGAGTGCGTAGTCCTGAAACACCAGGCCGACTCCCCGTTTTTCGGGGTGGACAAAATGCGTGCTGTCAGACATGATATTTCCGTTTATAAAGATAGAACCGCTTTTTGGAACTTCAAGACCGGCTATCAACCGAAGGATCGTACTCTTTCCGCTCCCACTATTTCCCAGTATAGAAACAATTTCCCCTTCTTCAATCTCGAGCGAAAAATCATGAATCGTTTGTTCGCCGGCATTTTTATATTCAAACTGTAAGTTCTTCACATCTACAAACATTAGCTCGGCTCCTTTTCCAAAACTTTATGAAAGAAGTAAATCGACATACCGCTGATTATGATAATTAAAATCGATGCCAACGCCGCTTCATGGATCATTTCATTCCCCGCATATTGAAAGGCTTTCGTGGCAAGGGTATAGAAATTAAAGGGCTGTAAAATCAATGTAAGCGGCAATTCTTTTAAAATATCGATAAAGACGAGGATGAATGCACCAAATACGGCACCTTTGATCATTTTAAGATCCACTTTAAAGAAAGTTTGCGTGACCGTCATACCAAGCGTCCTTGATGCTTCCGTAAAGGTAAGCCCGACTTTCTCAAATCCCGATTCAATCGAATTGTATCCTAAAGCTAAAAAACGGATCACATAAGCGAATATGAGCATGGCAATGCTCGTGCTTAAGATTAAGGCCGGCTCCATTCCAATCGATTGATAAAATGCAACGAGCTGGCGATCAAAAGCGATGAAAAGAGCCAGGACCCCGATTGCAATCACGGCCCCGGGAATGGAATAGCCGAACACGATGATTTTAGAAAACAGGTTAGCGATAACCCCGTGATTTAAACGACTGAAATTAGCGATCACCAGCGCTGTGAAGACAATGAAACAGGCGGCAACAAAAGCAACAAAGGTTGAATTCCATATTAATGTAAAGAACTCCTCGCTTATTACTTTCTCATAAGTCATCATTGTCCATTGGATCAATTGGACAAATGGGATTAGAAAGGCTAATGAAAAAACGGCAAAGAAATAAGAGAACATCAGCCAGCCTTTGATTCCGGTTAATTTCATCGCTTGCAGAGGACGGACCTTGGAAGTCGAATAGCTGAATTGTTTCCGGCCCCTGATCAGCTTCTCCATAAGCAGAATGAAAATCACGATCGACATCAAAATGCCCGATAGCTTGATGGCAGAGCCAATGTCGGCCATCCCGAACCATGTCTGGAAGATCGCTGTGCTGAATGTCTGGATGCCAAAATATTTTACAACACCGTAATCATTTAATACCTCTAGCATCACTAAACTGACCCCGCCTATTATCGATGCCCTCGATATCGGCAAGACGATACGAAAGAAAATCGCAAAGGAATTCCTTCCTAGCAATCGAGCATTTTCAACGAGTGAGGCTGATTGTTTCTCCAAAAAACTTTTCGTAATGATGTATACATAAGGAAACAAAAACATCGTAAAAATGAAGATGGCTCCCGGCATATTCATGATGTTAAAGAATTTTTGATTCACTTCTATATCAAAATGGTTTCTCAGCATGCTTTGGAGAACGCCGGTGTAATTTAATATCCCGTGATACGTATAAGCCCCGATGTATGGGGGGATCGCCAGCGGCAGGATAATTCCCCATTTAAAAAAGTTTTTGAAAGGAAAATCATAGGCCGAAACAAACCAGGCCATACTTACACCTAGGATGGTGGTAATGAATCCTGTCGCTAATACCAGGATCAGTGTGTTAAGAATATAGTCCGTTAATAGAAATTTTTTAATGTGCAGCCAGTTTTCACTTGTTTCTGTGAAAAATTGAACCCCGATAAACAGCGTAGGCAATATGATCAGGATAATTAATAAAAAGCTGGCTAATGCCCATGAGTTAAAGTGTTTCTGTATGTGCCGGATCAAATCCAATCATTCCCAACCGTTTATCAATCATTTTAATAAATAGAGCCGTATCACTTTATAAGATACGGCTCTATTTTATAAGTATATTGTACCTGGGAGGCGGACAAAAGGAAAGGCGAATTATTTCCAGCCAACCTCATTCAATAGTTTCACTGCGGCCGCATTGTTTTCACCAAGCTCAGATAAATTGAGTTCCTGGGCTTTAAAGTCACCCCATGATTTCAGCAGTTCAGAAGGCTCTACATTTGGATTTACCGGATATTCGAAATTCGCCTCGGCAAACTTCCCTTGCGATTCTTCAGCTGATAAGAACTCCATCAGTTTTATCGCGTTTTCTTTGTTTTTTGCATGCTTGGTCAGTCCTGCGCCGCTTACATTAATATGTGTCCCGTCTGTTTCCTGGTTCGGGAAGAAGACGCCGACTTTCTCAGCAACTTTCACTTCTTCAGGATCCTCGGAATTTGCCATAACGCCGACATAATACGTGTTCATGATCGCAACGTCACCTTCGCCCGCGACGATTGCTTTTGCCTGGTCGCGGTCACCACCCTGCGGATCCCTTGCCATATTCCCGACGATTCCTTTTGCCCATTCCTTGGCTTTGTCTTCGCCATTCAATGTAATAAAGGAAGCTAAAAGGGATTGATTATAAACATTCTCTGAAGGCCGCACGAGCACTTTGCCCTTCCATTTGGCATCTGTTAAATCTTCATAGGTAGACAGCTCGGAAGGCTTGACGCGATCTTTGGAATAAACGATAACACGTGCCCGTTTTGTCAGACCGAACCATTGGTTGTCTTTATCCCTTAAGTTTTCTGGGATATTGGCTGCCAGTGTCTTGCTGTCAGCTCTTTGCAACAGGTTTTTATCCTTCGCCCAATGAAGCCTGCCCGCATCTGAAGTCATGAACAGATCGGCTTCGGTAGCCGCCCCTTCTCTGGAAAGGCGCTCAATTAATTCATTCTCTTCTCCTTTAACCACATTCACCTTGATGCCGGTTTCCTTTGTAAAAGCAGCATAAATTTCATCATCTGCTTCATAGTGGCGGCTTGTATAAAGATTGACGACCCCTTTGTCTTTCTTTTCCGAATCATTATCAGCAGGTTGTGCTTCCTCATTCCCCCCCGAACAGGCGGCTAATAAAGCAAACGAGAGGACAAACAAAAATCCAAATAATATTTTCTTCATAGTCTTTTCTCCTTATGTATATAATAATGAATTTCATTCTCAATTATAACGATAATCATTCTCATGTCAAGAATAAATTTGTAAAAAACCATTAAAAATGGCTGTCGATAATATCGACAGCCATTGAAGAGTAGCTTTAAGAATTTACAGTTGTTGGCAAGACAGCGATAATCTTGTTCAAAACACTCTCAGACAGGTTTTTTTCGGTGAGAATATGCACGTTTCCTGAATCCTGCGAGGTCCGGATCAAGCGGCCGATTCCCTGACGCAAACGAAGCAGCATATACGGCAGGTCCACTTGATCAAAAGGCTTGTCGCTTGATGCGCGCTTTGCTTCAAAAACAGGATCATGCGGCGGGAAAGGCAATGAGAAAATCACGACATTTTTCAAAGAATCTCCGGGAATATCAAGTCCCTCCCATAAATGATAGGAAAGCAACACGGAATTCTTCTCATCCTGGAATTTCTTCACCAGATCACTGATCTCTGATTCACCTTCATAATAGAAGGGCTGGTTTGATGGTGGTGCGTTATCTTTAAACCATTGAAGTTCTTCTTTCGAACGGAATAAAACCAGGGTCCCCCCCCTTTGTCCTTCTTCCACGCATTTTAATGTGTACGCCATTTTTTCGGCAAAATTATCGTTTTCAAAAACGGGCATCGAAATCTTCATTACTTCATCATAACTAAACGGAGAAGCAACGGAAAAGCTGGTATAATTCTTGATACCTAAGCTGTCTGCGATGTAATCGAAGGATTTGTCTTCAGAAAGCGTCGCAGATGAAAAAATGTACGGCATTTTTTTCGAAAAAACTTCTTCCGCCAAAATATCCTTCACCAACCGGGGCATAATCACCAATGTTTTCGAGCCTTCATGTTCCTCGAACCAGGTGACCGCCTGCTGATTCCGTAAAAACAGCGAAAGTGAATACCCAAGCTGTTCTAAATATTCTTCCGTTACCTTCAAATCGTATTCATTGATTGTATACATTTCCGCTTCGAAGACAAGGTTTTCTTCCAGCTTTTCAACCTGCTGGTGAAGCTTTTGGGCAAGCTGGCCCACCTTGTCGTTTGCAGGTATCTGGTAGCGGTTGGATCCAAGTACCGGTATGGCAATTTTGCCAAGAAAGTTGAAGAATTCCTCATTCAAGTCAATTAATTCCTCAATGATATACAGCGTTTCATCTCGGACATCATTGGCAGTTAACGATTGCAGGACCGTTGCCAACGTCTGTTCGCCGACTTTGTAGGTCAATGCCTTTTGTGCAGAAAACTCAAGCAAATGTCCTTCGTCAAAAATAACACAGCTATGCTCCGGAAGCAGCGGCAGCTGCCCTTCGCGCTTTCTTTTATCCTTCGTCCACACATGCTCCATGAAAAAGTCATGTGAACAGATGATCAAATCCGTTGATTTGCGGTAATGGTCTCTTGAAAGCGTCTGCCCGCAGCGGTGGCGCAAATCGCAAGTAAAGCAGTTTTGCAACTGATCCCAGCCGACTTTCGACCAATCTTCATCGTTCAAATACGGGTATTGCTTGCGGTCACCGTACGGAGTGTAAGATGACATCGAGCTTCCGTCATAGACGAACTTTGGCAGTTCATCAAACAGCTGGTCAATGCCTTCCGAATCCACCGATTCCACCGCTGACTCAAGCTTCTTAAGACAAACGTATTGATCATGATACTTGGCAAGGCGGACATCCACCGAAATGCCGAGTGCATTCTTGATTTTCTGGATATCGCCCTCTTCTTTTACAAGCTGTTCAATCAACGTTTCGTCAGCACATGAAATGATCGCCGGCCTGTTCGTATAACGGGCATAACAAATCGCATAAAGCAGGTAAACAAGTGTTTTTCCAGTGCCTACCCCCGCTTCCGCAAAAGCAATGTTTTTTTCTTTAAAGGCTTTTTCAAGCTGAAACGCCATAAAAATCTGCTCATCGCGTTCTTCAAACCCTTTTTCAGGCAGAATATCGTAAAATACATCCCCAATCCACTCGGAAAGCTTATCATAAAACGAATCGTCCTTCGTGATTGGAAAAGGCAGCGTCTGCAGCATTGTGTTCTCCCCTTTATCTATCATTACAGCCTTCCAGCTGTCCAAGTTAAATAGCAACATTTTATTATCTCCTATAATCAGGATGCCGTCAAGAATAAAGCCGGCCACTTCAATTGAAGCGACCGGCTTTTGACATAACGTTAATCGTTTTTGTCAATATCTCTCTGAAGATGAAATGACAGTGCCTGATAGAGTTTTTTTTCGGCATCCTTTAATTGGGAGAGGCTCTCGCTATTGCCTCCGTCTACCTTTATCGTTTCGTAGGAAGTATAGAGTGCTTTTGTAATCCTTCCTAAATCCATCAGCCTTTCGTCCATGGGCATCATCCCCTTTTTCGCAAAGAATATAAAATCATTTTATGCCAAAGGGTTATTGCTTATGCTTTGTGAATCGATGTTATTCATTAACAGTGAGAATGTATTGTCTTCCTTTGGTTGAACCGTGGGGCTCTAGATTCATTGATGCAAGAAGTTTGGTAGCGGTGGATGAGGAAGGAAGCTGAAGGAATGCCCGGAACCTGGCATTTGTGATGGTTTGTTGTTAATTAAGCCAAAATAAAATGGCCACAGCCCAACCAGGCTGCGGCCATCATCATTATTTTTTCGGCGGACGTTTCCCCCAATACTGATAATAATCAGTCCGAATAAAGCCATTAAACAACTTGCGCTTTTTCGTGGCCGGCTTGCCGTACAGCTTTTCAAAATCAGGATGCGAGGTAATGATATAAATCGACCATGTATCCAGCTTACTTAAGGCCTGTCCCATCTCCCGGTACATTTGCTCCACGGCTATCTTTTCGCCGATCCGTTCACCGTATGGAGGGTTTCCGACAATCACGCCATATTGTTTCTGTGTCGTCACATCTCTGATCTGCATTTGTTTAAAGTTGATTAGATCACCTAGCCCCGCTTCTATGCTGTTTGCTTTGGCAATCTCGATCATTTTGTGGTCAATATCATAGCCCGCGATGTCGAGTGGCTCATCATACTTGGCGAGATCCTCTGCTTCCATTCTCACTTCATCCCAAATTTGTTCACTCATCCAGCTCCAGCCTTCTGAAAGAAATTCACGGTTGAAACCAGGGGCGATGTTTTGTCCGATTAACGCCGCTTCAATCGGGATCGTGCCTGAACCCGTGAAGGGATCAATGAACGGTTTATCAGGATACCAGTTTGTCAGCATGATCAATGCCGCCGCCAGCGTTTCTTTTAGCGGGGCTTCTCCCTGTCCGGTACGATATCCCCGTTTATGGAGGCCGGCGCCACTCGTATCGAGTGTAAGAGTCGCAATGTCCTTATGAAGCGCCACTTCGATTTTATACAACGGGCCGTTTTCTTCGAGCCACGATGCGCGTTTATAATGGTGCTGCAATCTGTTTACGATTGCTTTTTTTACGATTGCCTGACAGTCGGAAACGCTGAATAATGTGGATTTGACGGATTTCCCGCTTACCGGAAATTCAGCATCCACTGAAAGATAATCCTCCCAATCCAGAGCTTTTGTTTTTTCAAACAGCTCATCAAAGGATGTAGCTTTGAATTCACCGACCTTGACTCTAACCCGATCTGCCGTTCTCAGCCACATATTGGACCTGGCAATCGCCCTTGCATCACCTTTATACATCACTTTTCCGTTTTCAACTTCACATTCATAACCTAGATCGCGCACTTCTTTGGCGACGATGGACTCAAGACCCATGGCAGCCGTGGCGATGATATTATACTGCTTCAAAGATGCACCTGCTTTCTATTTATAAGAGCAACCTGTCTGCCGTTTATCATATAGAAATTATTCTCCATTTTCAACATCGTTCTCTTCAAACCGTTCACTTTTTTATGAAAATAAAAACTCTCCTCACAGGAGGAGAGTTATTTATTGATTAATGTTAGATTATGAAAACGTCCTGTAAGCCATGTTTTGTTCCTCAGTACTGCAGTCGACTATTCATCTCGTACTTCGGCGGTAATCATCTATCTACAGGAGCACTACACTCCTGTCCTTCTCCTCGTTCGTTTCCAAGGAAGAAAGCGCCCCTACCATAATTTGGGTTTCTCGCTCGTGGGGTTTACCTCGTTCCACCCTTTTCATTTCTGAAAAGGCTACGTCACTGTGGCACTTTATAGGTATTCATGCCATATCCTAATAGACTTAGACATTTTCCCGGCCGTCAACAAGCACAAGCTTGCTGCCCTGGCTTATTTTTTCGCCAGGCACAAACACTACGCGCATCTCAGCGCGTGCGAGCATGGACTTTCCTCTACAGCAAAATGCTGCAGCAATTACCTGAACGTTATACATAACATACCTTATTATAGTAAATACAGGAGCAAACATCAATGGCAAATCTTGCTCATAGATGATTAATCATACAATTTACTACCAAAAACATGCTTTTCAAGGTTGGATAGCCTTTTAAGGATATCAAAGTTAGTCGTGCCTGGCGTAGCACTTGTTGCTGGTTGGCTTGACCGTCTTGGGGTATCATCAGCCAGTTTCCTCAGCCTTAGGTTCTCCTGCTTTAAATCTTCAATTTCTACGTGGAAAGCTTCATAATCCTTTATGACCAAATCCAGGAATTGATCGACATCCTCCGGTTTATAACCACGCATCGCCGTTTTAAAATCTTTTTCAAGAATATCTTTCGCCGTTAATTTTATCTTATCTGATAGCATAAGATTCACCACCTCAATACTTTCACCATACATTGTTATTATATTATTTTTTCAAATATACTTTCATTTGTCAACGATACATCATTATGTTAATTCCAAGTTTCTTCTTCTGCAGCCTGCTGGAGGTCATCAAAGGAGATCTGGAAAATTGGATATGAGCTAGTTTCCGCGTATTTCTTCGCTTCAGAGTAAGCATATTTGGGTGTGCCATCTTTTTCTTCGTCATACACGATAATCACGCCATCACTTTTTCGAACCATGAATAGATTCTTCATCCTTAATTGCTGTGGTCCTTCATATGGTCTTTTAGAAATGGAATCAACAAAGTCTGCCCGGGACAAAATACGTTCATAATATTCCCGGTTTCCCTCATTCCAAGATTCTTCCTGCTTCAAAAATGGGGTTAAAACGCCAAGCTTCAGTTGTTCATATTCGGTTTTGAGCTCCATGACAACTTCCGCGGACCATAGCTCCACACCGAGTTGGCCGGAAATGATGATCCATTCCGCTCCTTCTTCAACGAGCGGCAGCAGACGTTGCCTTATGGCTTTTTTTATATATTTTACACCTTCGTGGTCATTTTTAAAGATGCCAAATTCAAAAGCTTTATAGCCGGTTATGTATATGACATTCAATTAAATTGCTTCCTTTCTGATAGAAATAATATGGAACAAGGGCTGTTATAGCCCTTGTATTAATCGTTAAAAACCAAATGGCCTTCTTGGAGGGCAGCATGGTTGTTGATGGGTCGTCGGTCTAGGTGGCCTGCCAGTGCAAACGAGATGCTGGTTGTAACATTCATTCACAGTGGATTGAGTTTGTGGAAAATAGTGCTGATGCTTAAACACATGTTTATTAACATTGGTTGTGTGTGATGGATGAACGTGTGGCACTACATGCGGAAACACCATTGTGTTCACATTATTCTGGGCGGGCGATACTTGTGTTGGATGCACTTGAGTTGGTCCCATTCCGGTCGGACCAAATGGACCAGGACCGGCAGTGGCAGGAGAAACCATTTGCGGACCCATTCCTGGGCCAGGGTATGGTCCCATTTGTGCCCCCATTACCGAAGGACTTGGACCTGCATATGGTCCCATTTGTGCTCCCATTACCGAAGGACCTGGGCCTGCGTACGGTCCCATCGCTTGAGAACTTTCGTCTTTCATGCCGTATTTATGATGTCCCATGTGGTGGTGATGACCATGCTTTTTCATATATTCCATAAGAAAAGCGTCCCCTTTCTTCATAGTTTATTGGTACAATAATAGACTATGATTTCAGAGGTACAGTTGTACTAGTCAAAAAACCTAATTTTATAATAATAAAGTATATACACTATTCTTTAATGTAGAAAAAATAAATACAGTTAAACATACGATTACAAAAAATAAAACCATAACTGATTTATACATATTCTCCGCCCCGTTTAGTAATTTAGTTGATCTTTAACAACTATAATTTTACACGCATTTTCAGAGCGGTACAATGGCTTATTTAACTTTTTTTACACTTTCATGACATTTAGATGACAATTATATCAACAATTACATTTGAGACTACGATTTCAAAGAGCCTAACTTCCGCCGCAACCGTTCACAGCGTTTTATAAGATCCTTTTTTACCGATTCAATTGCTTTGGTGGGGCTCCGGCCCCCGCCTGGCTGCTCCTCTAGTTCACTAAGAAGGCCGGAAGAAACCTCTAAGGCTTTTTCGTATTCCTTATAATGATGCTCCAATAGCTTGCTCAATTCAAGTATCGCTTCGATTCTTTGCTTTTCCGAGCCTGTAGCGGCCACCTCAAACCATAATCCATAAGCGGAATCGTACTCTTTACTCTTTTTCTTTTGAAAAGCGATCGCGTGCTTCGCCGAAATCCGTTCTCCTTCATTTCCATCTGCAAGGATACGGGCGTACGTTTTAAATGCTTCTTCTTTCTTCCCTAGATAAGCAAGCCAGCGCGCAATTTCGAGTGTTTCTTCGTTATAGCCGTCAACCTGGAGAATTTGTCTCGACAAGTGGATGTAAAGGGTGATTAACGAGAGAATATCCATTTCATTATGTTTAATCACGCCAAATAATATATCCGGATTCTTTCTCTCGACGAAATCAAAATAAATCATCGGTGCCAAATATCCGGGAATATCATTTTCCCTTCTCAAACCCAATATTTCCTCTTCTACGGTGGACAATTTCACTTTTTCCAGCTTATTTTTCCAAAGCCTTCTGGAGGCATGGTACAAATCAAAATGTCCGAACTCCGGCAATAAAGGCACATGTTCCTTGATAAGTGTATGCCTTGTTTTTAACTGCGGCCAGTCAAACGCCTTCCCATTATAGGTGACTAAGGTTTCATAATTGATATGTTCCAAAAAACTTTGATAAAGTGGAATTTCGTTACCTGGCCGGGGCAATACATGCTGCCGGACAACAATTTCTTTTTCTTCAAGAAAGGCGTAGCCAAGCAAAAAAATCGTGTTTCCAGCACCGCCGCCAAGACCCGTCGTTTCCGTATCAAAGAAAAATAAATCCTCGCTTGAAAGTCCCTTCGCGGATAGCGGATGGTCGAGTGCTATATGGTTCCACAGATCGATCACTGTGTTTAATTCCTTAAAGGAATAGTTCCCGTGCTGATAATCGATCGGGTAGCGCACCTCCCGGATAAAACAATGTTCCCCGTCGAACCAATACGCTGTTGTATCATTTTTCTGCCATTCTTCCATGAATGGAAGAGCTCTATTTTCAGAAACTTCCTCTTGAAAAGCCACCTTATTTTTTATTTCTTGGACGTCAAGGTTCATGTGGCTTTTCATCCGGCCCAGTTTATTTTTTAAAGACAATCGTGTCACCCCATTTTTTAAGAAACAATGCCTGAAGCATAAAAGCTTAACAATTGGATCGCGTCATGCTTCGCGGTTTTAGAAGCAGCATTCGTACCGATGCAGGAAGGACAGCCACTTTCGCATTGGCAACGCTCTACCATATTCCGCGTCTCGGTTAAAATCGTCTCAACATTTTCATAGACCTTTTCACTGAGGCCAATGCCACCAGGATAACTGTCGTAAATAAAAATGGTCGGTTTCTCATTATGGGCTGCTTTCACCTGAGGATATACATGGATATCGTGAGGGTCGCACATGACAAAAAGCGGAACCATGTGGTTCAGTGCATGGGAGGCTCCAATCAGTCCCTGCTCCATGCGGTTATCATTCCAATCAAGAATGCCGGGATGTATCGAAAGCATGGCCGAACTCGTATGCAGCTCCATTTCCGGCAAGGTGATTGGACCAGAGCCGATATTATCATGGCTCTCGAATTTGATTTTCTTAAAAATCGTTGCCATCGCCCTGACGGATACGTCGCCATAAGCTGCTTCATTCGTGTGATAGGTTTTGCTTTTATCCACTTCGAGCACGGATAATTGCACGGCTAAATTGGCGTCTGTATAATAATCCACATTCACTTCGCGGACATAAGCTTTCTTCTCTTCCCAATCAAGCAGTTCGACCTGGTATTGAACTCCCTGATGTAAATATATCGCTTCATCGTGAAGCAAAGTCATCGCGCTGAACGTATCCATTTCCCCGATTACCTTATTATCAGGAGCATCTGTCTGATCGATGATGACGACATTTTCCTGCGACGCTGAACGGAGGCTGATATCATGGGCAGGGAAGGCATCGTTCATCCAATACCATTTGTCACCGTTTTGATGAAGAACCCTTTCTTCCGTCAGAAACTCAAGCACTTCCATGATTTCCGCCCTGCCGAACGTATCTCCCTTTTTAAACGGCAGTTCATAGGCGGCGCACTTAATATGATCAACAAGAATGACCAGGTTGTCCGGATTGATCCTGGCTGTTTCGGGACTGCGCGAAAAGAAATACTCAGGGTTCTGTATCATGTATTGATCCAGCGCGCCGGAACTCCCGACCATGATGATCAATGCCTCTTCATGTCTACGCCCTGCGCGGCCCGCCTGCTGCCAGGAGCTCGCGATGGAACCCGGATAACCTGTCATGATGCATACCTGGAGCTGGCCGATATCGACGCCAAGCTCAAGGGCATTCGTGCTGACGACTCCATAGATGCTGCCCTCGCGCAGCCCTTTTTCAATTTCACGCCGCTGCTTGGGCAAATACCCGCCGCGATAACCCCTGATCGCTTTTGGCCCGAGCTGTTTCGCGACTAACTCCTGTAAATAAGTCAAAAGGATTTCCACCCTGACCCGCGAACGCGCAAAGACGATCGTTTGAATCTTATTCCGCAAAAATTCCATCGCCAGGCTTCTGGCTTCCAAAACAGCACTTCTGCGAATATTCAGCGGCTTGTTGACAACAGGAGGATTATAGAAAACAAAATGCTTCTTTCCGCTGGGAGCACCATTATTGTCGACAAGCACCATTTCTTGTTCGGTAAGATGTTCAGCCAATTGCTTCGGATTTGCGATCGTGGCCGACGTGCAGATAAAAACCGGATCACTCCCATAAAAATGACAGATCCGTTTCAGCCTCCTGATGACATTAGCCGTATGGCTCCCGAATACGCCCCGGTATATATGAAGTTCATCAATGACAACATATTTGAGATTTTCAAATAGCGATACCCATTTCGTATGGTGCGGCAAAATCCCCGAATGCAGCATATCCGGATTGGTAATGACGATATGCCCGGCTTTACGAATCTTCTGGCGGATATTAGAAGGTGTGTCCCCGTCATATGTATAGCTGTTTATCTCCACTTCCATTTCATCAATCATCTCGTGGAGCTCGCTCTTTTGGTCATAGCTTAATGCTTTGGTTGGAAATATATATAACGCTCTCGTTTTCTCGTTTTCAAGAATGGATTGAAGCACAGGTAGGTTGTAGCAAAACGTCTTCCCTGATGCCGTGGGGGTTACTGCGACCAGGCTTTTCCCTCGGATTGCCGCATTAAAGGCGGTAGCCTGATGCGTGTAAAGGCCAGGTATGTCTCTCTTTTCAAGCGCCTTCCTTATCCGTTGATCCATTCTATCCGGAAAAGGAACGGTTGACGCATCCCTCGATTCAATCGTATGCCAGTGTGCGATATTATCTTTAAACGCTTCATTATTTTTTAATTCTAATATGATTTCCTGCAAATTCTTCCGTAATTTCATAGTTCTCACCCCATCCCTTTCATTCTACCGAATAAGCGTTCGATTAAAAAGGAAAAAATCATTTCCTTATACAGGAAATGATTGTCATTGATCTAAGGTTTAGGTTCTTCACGAAAGGAAGTGGTTTAAGCTTTGATTATCCGGTTGATTTCCGCTCCAGGTGCCCGCTTTCCGCGGGCAGTCCGGCAGCCTCCTCGGCAAAGGGCATGCCTCCGGGACTTACACAGGATGTGTTGGCGTCGACGTAAGACATAAGGACGTGGCAGATCTTAGTCGA
>NZ_QVTC01000041.1 GCF_003429085.1 Bacillus sp. V59.32b
TTTTGTTCAGTTTTCAAAGAGCAATTTCGTTGTCGTTTCTCTCAGAAGCGACTTTATTAATATACCATCTCACCAACAAGAAGTCAACATATTTTTGAAATGTTTTTGTAAAAGAAAAGTAATGTTGTCTTGCGGTGTATTACATATACTAGCACCTGACCATTGACAAGTCAACCAAAAACCGAAATATTATACTGGAAGTTTTTACAACTGTTCAATTAAGTATATTTGGATTGGCAATCTTGAATATTTCAACATAAAACAGCCCTCCTTTTCAAATAGTAATTTGCGAAAGGGAGGGCTGTTTTGGTTTGTTCTTACTTAATCGTAATGATGTTCTCTTCCTTAATATCTACCTTACCATTTTTCTCAAGCTTCACTGTTTCACCTTCTTTAAGGTTAGTGAAGATGATTGGCGTAATAATGGAAGGAGCATTATCTTTTACGTAATCAAGATCTACCTTTAATAAAGGCTGTCCTTTTTTCACTTTATCATCTTGGGAAACTAACGCTTCAAAACCTTTACCTTCTAATTTAACGGTATCGATTCCAACGTGAATCAAGATTTCACGACCTCCGTCTGAGACAATACCCAGCGCGTGCTTAGTCGGGAATAGATTTACGATTGTTCCGTCGACAGGAGAAACGATAAGCCCGTCTTCTGGCAGGATCGCAAACCCATCACCCATCATTTTTTCCGCGAAAACAGGATCAGGTACTTCGGTGATTGGCTTGATTTCACCTTTAATCGGGGAAATGAATTGCTCATCACTTGGCTCATGGGTTTGTAGAGCTTCTGGGATTACTTCTTCGATTTGCTGTTCTACTTCTTTTTCTTGAGAGGTTTCCACAACTCTAGGTCTTCTACCGGACATAATGTCATTCATTTGTCCTTTTATCGTTTCAGAACGTGGTCCAAAAATAGCTTGAATGTTATTCCCAACTTCAAGTACCCCGGCAGCTCCGAGTTTTTTCAACCGATTCTTGTCCACTTCTTTCACATCGTTCACAGATACACGAAGGCGCGTGATACAAGCATCCAAGTGAGCGATATTTTCCTTACCACCCATTGCATCCAAGATATCGCCAGCAAGATTACCCGGCTTACCTTTTGATGCCTCTTCTTCATTATCATCTGATTCAACTTCGCGACCAGGCGTCTTTAAGTTGAATTTGCGGATTGCAAAGCGGAAACCGAAATAATAAATCACGGCTAACACAAGTCCGACCGGAATCACCAACCAAGCATTGGTTTGCGGGTTAATTAATCCAAACAAAATGTAATCAATGAGACCTCCGGAGAAAGTCATACCGATTTTTACATCCAATAAATGCATCGTCATGAAGGAAAGCCCCGCGAATACAGCGTGGATTCCAAACAAGATAGGCGCCACGAACAGGAATGAGAATTCAAGCGGCTCAGTGATACCCGTTAAGAATGAAGTCAATGCTGCGGATGCCATCAGGCCGCCGACTAGCTTTTTCTTTTCCGGACGTGCTTCATGATAAATGGCAAGTGCTGCAGCCGGAAGACCGAACATCATGAATGGGAACTTACCAGTCATGAAGGTTCCCGCTGTAAGATCTTGTACTCCATCTTTAATTTGGTTCATAAAAATCGCTTGGTCACCTCTAATGAGTTGGCCCGCTTCATTTGTATAAGTACCGAATTCAAACCAGAATGGAGAATAGAAAATATGATGAAGCCCGAATGGAATCAACGATCTTTCAATCAAACCGAAAATAAAGGCTGACAAGGTCATATTGGCACCTAACATATTTTCGGAGAATGTATTTAATCCATGCTGGATTGGCGGCCAGATCAAAATCATCAATAGACCTAGGATAACCGCGCTTGCCGCTGTAATGATAGGCACAAAGCGTTTACCTGCAAAGAAACCTAAATAGGATGGCAATTCAATTTCATAGAATCTATTGTACATGTATGCGGCAATGATCCCGACAATGATTCCTCCAAAAACACCGGTAGACAAAGTTGGTATGCCGAGTACAGAGGCATATTCCATACTGCCCTTTATATCCTCCGCCTCAATACCAAGAACGGTGCCCATTGTGACATTCATAATCAAGAAACCGATGATGGCAGCCAGACCAGCCACACCGTCACCGCCAGCAAGACCTATGGCCACACCGACCGCGAATAATAGTGCCAGGTTACCAAAAATAATATTACCCGCATTTTCCATGACCGACGCAACCATCTCGACGCCATTGTTGTCAAGGAATGGTGCGATATCAAGTAGTGTCGGATTCTGCAAAGCATTACCAAAAGCAAGCAAAATACCCGCTGCCGGCAAGATGGCAACTGGAAGCATCAAGGCTTTACCAACCTTTTGCAAAACGCCAAATAACTTTTTAAACAAGGTAAACGACCCCCATAATTTTATTTTGGAAACCCATAAAGCGGTTACATAATTCCAAACAAAAAAGGCATAAGCGAAAAAAGCATTGAGTTTAACAGACAGGTATAATATACCCTTCTCTGGAAAATTCAATTACCTTTCCTCACTTATGCCTGATCGAATCAGTAACACGTAAAGTAAAAGTCTATTATGTGATTTTCTTTTGTAAGCGTTGTAGGTGCATTGTTAAGTAAACAGCTTCCGCATCGTATACGGGCTTTTTCAGCACCTGCTGCATAATCTTTATCAGTTTCCAAGCAATATCATAACACACCGGATACGCTTCTTTCAACATCAGAGTAATTTTTTCCGGTTCTTCTACTTTCTCTTCTGACATCACTCTTTCAATCGTAAATCTTAGATGGCGAACCAGCCTCATATAATCTATGCTTTCTTTATCTATAGTAGTATCTAATTGTTCCTCAATGACATTGATGAGGTGGGTGACCAACTGGGAGTGTTGGTTTATATCTGATAGCTGTTTATTGGTTATCGCGCTGTGAATATGCAGTGTGATAAAACCGATTTCTCCCTTTGGAAGGCTAATCCCGGTTTTCTCGCCGATGATTTCAACAACTTCTCGGGCTACTTCGTATTCAAATGGATAAAGATTTATCGTTTCCACATAGAAAGGATTTTTAACTTCCATCCCGCTTATCATCCGGTTCAAGGAAAATACTATATGGTCAGTCAGACCAACGTGTATATGTTCATTTAATTCCCCTGTGACTCTGTTACTGATATGCTGTATCGCTTCTATTATCGCGGTCTGAATTTTTTCATCGATTTGCGGCAATAGCTTTTTATAGTTTTCCTGTTCTCTTTCGCTCTTTAAGACAAACATCTTCTCAGCCTGATCCGCCGAGATTTCATCACCTTTGCTACGGTTAAAACCTATGCCTTTTCCAATAAGGATGACTTCTCCGTGAGAAAGGTGGCTCGCGATGACCACATTATTATTTAGAATTTTTTCAATTGAAAAAGCAGACATAATCGGATACCTCTTTACAAGAGAATGAACCTTCTCATCCATTAAAAATTCAGAAGGAAAGGGCAAGTTTAATGTTAGTCAAGTGACCAAGCGAAATCAAGTGAAAAATAATCGTCAAAAAAAGGAACCCTCTTGGATTCCTTTTAGTCATTGCGATTAGACTAAGAAAATAAAGTATAAAACAAAGATTACAAATAAACCGTACATAATCGGATGGACTTCTTTTATGCGTCCTTTTATTAGCATCGTGATTGGATAAAAGATGAATCCAATTGCGATACCGGTTGCGATACTGTATGTCATCGGCATGGCAATAAGCGTGAAAAATGCCGGTACAGCCACTTCGAATCGTTCCCAGTCAATCTTCTTAAGCGAGGATACCATCAATACCCCAACAATGATCAGCGCTGGCGCCGTTACCGCAGAAGTAATAACACTCAGCAGCGGAAAAAAGAAAATGGAGAGGACGAACAATAGGCCTGTTACAATCGCTGCAAATCCCGTTCTGGCACCAGCGGCAACTCCCGCGGTTGATTCCACATAAGAAGTAGTTGTTGATGTACCAAGTACAGCACCGACCACGATAGAAAGTGAATCTGCAAATAATCCCTTTCCAACTCTCGGAAGCTCATTTCCTTTCATTAATCCTGCTTGAGTAGCGACACCTACCAGAGTTCCTGCTGTATCAAAGAAGGCAACAAACAAGAAGGTTAGAATAACAACGAGAATTTGAACCGAGAAAAGCTGCTCTCCCGGATTGGCGAATGCTTCGAATGCGACCCCGAAAGTCGGCTCAAGGCTCGGTACCGCTCCGACAATCTTGCCCGGCATATCGATTAAACCGGCAATCACACCAACGATAGCCGTAATAATCATCCCAATAAAGATCCCTGCATGAATTCCCTTAGTTAATAAAATAACAGTTAAAATAATGCCAAAGACGGCCAATAACGTGTTGCCGTTTGTTAAGTCACCTAAACCGACAAGAACCGAATCGTTATTTACGATAATTCCTGCATTTTGAAAACCAACAAAGGTGATAAAAAGCCCGATTCCGGCACTTACAGCATATTTTAGCTCTACCGGAATCGCGTTAATGATCTTTTCACGTATCCCCGATAATGTTAGTAATACAAAGATAACCCCTGATATTAACACGCCTGTTAATGCGGTTTGCCACGGAACCCCATAGGTCAGAACAACCGTATAGGCGAAGAATGCGTTCAATCCCATGCCTGGAGCCAGCGCAATTGGATATTTCGCAATGAGCCCCATTAATATCGAACCGATTGCGGCAGCTAAAGCGGTTGCCACGAACACGGCACCATAATCCATTCTTAAAGCGTCAGGAAAATCTTCAACGCTGTCTAAAGTTAATGTCAGTGGATTAACAACCAAAATGTAGGCCATTGATAAGAAGGTAGTTAATCCGCCAATGATCTCTCGGCGATAGCTCGTGCCGAGTTCCTCGAATTGAAAATATTTTTTCATCCTCATACTCCCCCGTATGTTACGCCGCATAGAGAAAAGGCCCCGTCTAACCGAACGGGACCTGACTTTATATGCAAAAAGATGGAGCGGGGTCCCCATCCATGGATGGAGCCTACCTCCTTATATTTGCATCGTAGTCAAGCTGTTAACGGCAGCTCGGTAGAAACTTTTGGGCCATATCCCCAAGATTATACGACGAATTCATTTTATAATGATTAAGATTACATTTAGAGTTTACCAGTGTAGAAAAATGTCGTCAAGAAAAAAACGAATGATACTGAAAGTTATAACGTTAATGTTCGTAATATTATTCCCACTCAATCGTATATGGTACCCAAAAATCCTTTAAAAGTCTAGGTTTCTAAACTGCATCTTCTATTTTGGTGGGGTTTTCGGTGGGCAAACAATTTATCTAGCGTTTAGAGAATTTATGCAAACCATATAGCAGGCAAAATCACCAAACCGTTTTCTATCATTTTCTATAGTTCCTAACTTGTCCATCCATTCAGAGTTCCATCCTTGATTTTTCATATATCTTGCCAGTATTTTTAAAGTTGCCATGAAATCATTGTGCCGAATAGTTCTTGCCTCGTCAACATTTCTTCTTTCCTCAGTTGTTTGAACACTCCAGTTAGCACGTATATTTGCATAGTTATTCGCTGCCTTAATAACATCTTCGTAAATTGCAATAATAAATGCAACACTTAGTGAAACCGCACCCCTTTCCCACTCTATTTCTTATTTAGTTCTTTCCGAGGGACTAAACACCTACAGCATTTGAATTATTGGTACTTAATAAGATAGTTATTAAATACGATTCTCTTATGATTATCAATATCGTCAAGCAATAAATCATCTGTTAAATAATGATGATGGTTTGAACAATACTGCAAAGCACATAAAATCTCACTCGCATATTTAAAGTGTAGAGTTCCATGAAAAATTTCTTCTAACACTCTCTTTGCTGTTGAAACAAAATTGTGATGTGGAATGGTAACAGTTCCATGTATTTTCTTCCATTGAGCATGAACCTTTTTCAGAGTTTGCTTCGAGTATTTCCCTGCCAACAAGTCATCAACTTCTTTCTTATACATTTCAATTCACCCCCTTAATCTAGTTAGTCGATAGATTACCCATTCAACAATTATTATACTATCTTATTTTATTTAGTCAACAGATTACCTTATTTTTTTATAAATAAGAGACTAACTCTTAGTTATAAAGACTTAGTCTCTCATAATTACTTAATTTCTTTTTTGGGTAATTCATTGTTATGATGTAGTAATGTCGCAAACATAACTAGTTTCACTACAAATGATCTGTGTATTCTAGTAGTTTTAAATTCATTCAAAAAAGCATTTTGGAGTTTATTTATACCTTCTGAAATAGCTGAATCAATATTTAATGTAGTGTGAACACCCTCAACTGATTTATCCTGACTCTCTCTCACAATTTCACTTTCTCTATTTTTCACCTCCTCCCAATCAATATTTTCTAATTCTTCTTTTATCAAATTGTATGCAGCTCCCAACACGTAACCATTAGTTATTTCAATATTTGGATCTCCATAAATCTTTCTTTTAAATTCATTAAATGCAATAACGGTAGCCTTACTAAGTTTCATTTGTATTCTCAAAATTATTCCTCCTGTCCTTTCAATACGATATCTTTTAATAGTAAAAAATTTCTTTCGCTCATTATAAGTCAAATGACTAACTTTATAAAATGCAAAAAAATATCTTGGTGGGGATGGTGGGGGGCATCCAATTTTATTAAAGCCCATTTTACAGGTTTTCTGTTATATTAAACACTGTAAAATAGGCTTTTACAATTCAACTCAACTTATATCCTTATTCCCACTCAATCGTAGCAGGTGGCTTACTGGTGATATCATACACGACCCGGTTCACATGGCTGACCTCATTTACAATCCTGGTTGAAATGATTTCGAGAACATCCCACGGAATTCTCGCCCAGTCGGAGGTCATTCCGTCAATGCTCGTCACTGCCCGAATGCCAATTGTATAATCATATGTGCGCGCATCTCCCATTACCCCGACACTGCGAATGTCTGGAAGCACGGTGAAATACTGCCAAATATCACGGTCAAGTCCTGCTTTCTTGATTTCCTCACGAAGAATGGCATCTGACTCGCGGACGATTTCCAGCTTGTCCTCTGATATGGCACCTAAAACACGAATCCCCAATCCTGGACCAGGGAACGGCTGGCGCCAGACGATATCGTCAGGGATGCCGAGTTCGGTCCCAAGCGCACGGACCTCATCCTTGAAAAGCGTGTTCAACGGCTCAATCAGCTTGAATTGCATGTCTTCAGGCAGACCGCCGACATTATGATGCGATTTAATGGTTTGTGCAGTCGCGGTTCCACTCTCAATGATATCGGTATAAAGGGTGCCCTGTGCCAGGAATTCAATTCCTTGAAGCTTTGTCGCTTCGTCATCGAACACATAGATAAATTCGTTTCCAATAATCTTCCGTTTTTTCTCTGGATCTGAAACACCTTCAAGCTTTGTAAGGAAACGATCCTGAGCATCTACTTTAATAACATTCATATGGAAGCCTTCGCTGAATGTGTTCATGACGCTGTCCGCTTCGCCCTTACGAAGCAAGCCGTGATCGACGAAGATACACGTTAATTGGTCTCCGATTGCCTTGTGGATCAAGACGGCTACGACCGAAGAATCGACACCGCCGCTTAACGCACAAAGAACTTTTTTGTCACCAACAGACTGGCGGATTTTCGCCATTTCAATTTCAATAAAGTTTTCCATCGACCAATCGCCTTCGCAGCCACATACTTGGAACACAAAGTTCTTCAGGATTTCATTCCCATGCTCAGAATGGCGTACTTCAGGATGGAATTGGACGGCGTATAGCTTTCTTGACTCATCACTCATCGCTGAAATCGGACAGGATGGATTTGTTCCATCAACGGTGAAGCCCTTAGGTTCTTCGACTACTAAATCCCCGTGGCTCATCCAGACAATCTGCTCCTTTGGCAAGTCATGGAATAGCTTCGAATCATTCCGGGTAGTCAATGTTGCTTTTCCGTATTCACGATTCTTCGCAGGCTCTACCTTCCCTCCGAAATGCTTGGTCATTAACTGCATGCCATAGCAAATCCCCAAAATCGGCAGCCCTAATTCAAAAATCCGCTCATCGCAGCCAAAAGCGGCAGCATCATACACGCTGTTAGGCCCGCCTGAGAAAATAATCCCAGCTGGATTCATTTCCTTAATTTGTTCTGCCGTCAACGTATGCGGGTGCAACTCGCTATACACTCCAAACTCACGAATCCGGCGCGTAATCAACTGATTATATTGGCTTCCGAAATCAAGCACTACGATCATTTCCTGGTTCTGTAATTCCGTTTTCCCGGGCACTCTCATCACCTCAATTGTCATGATTCGCTTGTAAAAAAAAATGGGTTCACTTTTTTAAACAAACGATTGATTAAATTCACCTATTAATAGTATTACTAAAGAAATGAAAATAAAGACAAAATAAAAAACCAGAATCCTGCCTCGAGAAATAAAAGCAGAATCCTAGTTGGAATACCAAATAAAATCTGCCTTCATAGTCAAATCATTTACGGTGATTTGGTAGAAACTTTCGATCCATATTATCGAGTATATATGAAGGGTATATAAAAGCGAAAGCGCCCTGTTAAAGGAACGTCGACTAACTGCTGCCACGTCCTTATGTCTTACGTCGACGTCAGCACATCCTGTGCAAGTCCGACCAGCATAAGACGCGCCTCGCAGGAGGGCCTGCACTCCGGAGAGGGGCGGCTTATGACCTCGAGGGGCTGGGCGCTGTAGCTAGACACTGTTTAAAGTTCAAGAAGCTACGCTTTTTAATTCTAGTTTTAGGAACGCCTCAATTGTAACAACACAATGAAAATTTGGTCAAGAGATTGTCTTTTTAATTAAATTTTCCCACAATTTCTGATTATGCTCCCAATTGGCGGAAGGGTGATCTCCCCGGTAAATCTGCCTCTCATAATTTCGGGTGATTTTCCCCATCTCTCCTGAATAAAAATAGGAATCAACATATTCAGCATATTCTCTTAATGTCTGATCTTCAGGCCGTTTAAGCCCCTTTCTTCTCAACTGCTTCAACAGAGTCATGTAAGCCTTTGAAAAGGTATCATGATCGTTTTTTCTTTTATAAATCGCGATTAACAGATATGGCAGCCATCTCCCTCTTAATTTGAAAAAGAGCAAGCCAATTAAAAGAATACCGGCAGTAATGGCTAATAAGGCCTTCCAATTTCTATTCAGCCAGCTTTCCTGGTTGATTGCCGATTCAGCAGTTTGATCCCCAGGTGCCTCTTCAGGCTTTGTTGGAGTCTGTTGTTGTGCAGCCGGAGCCTCTTGTTCGGTTTCTGGTTCAGTCGTTTCCGTTGAATCAGTCTCTGTTGTAGAAGTATAAAAATCGGTATTGTTGGAAAACCCTTTTGTCGGCTCAAACGGAACCCAGCCGACATTCGGAAAAAATACTTCGACCCAGGAATGGGCATTATTATTCGTTACCTCGTATACCCGTTTGCCATTTCGGGTAACCTGCTCACCTTCCGTATACCCCTTGACCCACCTGGCCGGTATATCGATGGAACGCAGCAGCATTACCATCGATGTAGAAAAGTTATCACAGTAACCTCTTTGCGTCTCGAACAAAAATTGGTCTACATAGTCCTCGGCATCTCCTGGATAAGGAATATCCACTTGATCATAGACAAATTCCCCTCCATCGAAATGATTCTCTATTGCTTTTACCTTGTCGTACCAATTGTCTTCTTCATCTGTAATCGTCCGGGCCAGCTCCCTGATCCGGTCAGGAAAACCTGTAGGAATCTGGGTATACCGGTTTTTGAATTCAGGATCAAGCTGATTCCCTTCCGTCATTCCTACCTCTTTCAATTGATTAATATCAAACCTCGGCAAAGAATAAGAGAGTTCGAATTCCCTCAACTTGATGAAATTACCTTCGTTATTGTGAGATGTTATGCGGTCATTGTGTCCATGATATCTGTATAATTCCCCTGTTGAAGAGGAAATTCCCGTTACACTTCCCGGTCCAGGATATGGCACATGGTTATAGGGTAGTTCAATGTCTACATATGCCTTGGAATCAGTCGTCTGCACCCCGGTTGGGTATGGGGAAATTTCAACTTGATCAGCATCGGCAAATTCTTCATAAGAACCCGCATTATCTGCTGTGACCCAGCCTTTTCCCGTATAGAAATCTTTATTTTCCACTTTCCAATAATGACCCGCTGAGGTTTCTGCGCGGAACACAACGGTATCATCATTTTCAAATCCACCGCCAAGTGATGAATCATCCACCCCGTATCCGATTCTGTTCGTTCCTCCGCCCCCGGTTGCACTATCCGAATACGAAGTAATAAACGGTACCGGATCCGGCCATTGCGGATCGAGCTTAGGCGCCGCCAGTCCAATATAGGAGCTGAACGCAATCATGAGCACGAGCGGAATAATCCATTTTCTGAGAGACGGCACGGTAATTGACATTTTTTCCTGAGCAGCCAAGCGAAAAAGCGCCAGACTACCCATCATACTAAAGCCAATGATGACGAGCCTGATGATCGAATATGTGCCTTCATACTCAGTAAATGTATCCAACACCGAGACAATTACCACAGTCGCGATAAAGAATAAGAGGATGCTTTTTTTGACTGAAATCCAGTAATGGAGCAAATACGTAATCAGCCAAAGCAAAATAAAAAACAGCAACGACTGGAATTCGAACGAAATCTTCAGAAATTCACCGTGGAACAAGAGGGCGATATCGCTAGCGATTTTTCCAACAAAATCAAAAAACCAGGACAGTTCAAAGAGGGGCACTTCATAATACAGATAATGAATTGCTATCAGGATGAAAACACCCAGCATCACTAAACGGAATAAAGGAGGAATCTTAAACAAATGAAGCGCAAATCCGACCGCCATAAACAAGATAAATACCTCTATATTATTCGTCTCTGTCAGCTGGTTGACAGGCCGGATCCACTCCCATACCAGGAAAAACCCGAATATATACAAAATAGTTTTGATCGCAACATCATATTTTCTCGATTGAATCATTGGGCTATCACCTCTGAAATTTCACCCTCAAAAAATCCTTTTTCAATATATTTCACATTGATTCCTTTTGTTTTTGCGAATTCTCGAGCCACTATTTCTTCTTTCGATAATGACGAGTCGCGATTCACTGAAAAAATAGTAAGGGCCTGATTCGTTTTAAACCGGCCAATCCATTCGAACGATTGCAAAGTTAAACGGCCGGTGATAATTGCCATCGCAGCATTTGATGGCACAATCGCACTATGCTTTTCGATAATCCCTTCAATCGGAATGAAAGCATTGGCTTCCGCTTTGGCCAAGTTGTAAAAGATTTTCTGTCTTTGAAGCGCTCCGCCGCGAACCGGCAGAACTTCCCCGCTTTTTCCAGTTCGATAAAACCCGATCTGAATGCCTTTTTTACTGATGGAATGAACAAAGGAAGCGGCATACGTTACCATGGCTTCGAATTCTTCTGCAGGTGATTCATCAACAATCAGAAAGATGTCATGGCTTTTCATTTCCTCGAATTCCTTCGTCATAATGTCATTCTTCCTGGCGGTCGCTTTCCAGTTTATCCAGGAAAGCTGGTCGCCGGGCTGATATTCTCTTATCCCTGAAACAATGGAATTTTCGCGTTGGAGACGGTTGGCTGTCCCGGCACGCCCCTGATCGAACAAATTGTCGAGCTGCCTATACGAAAGCTCCTTGTAGGCCGGGTAAACAAGCAACCTGCCTGGAAGCTCAAAGAAAGCCTCTTTATCAAAAAGTCCTAAAAAATCGCCCGTTTTCAGGCGAATCTCTTGAAAGGAATGCTCCCCGCGGGGCATATTTTCAAGCGAATAACTAAGGGTAATCCTGCGCTTAAACCAAGGAAACACCATTTTTTTCTTCGTTCCATCTATATGTTGTTCAAGCCGCTCCGGGAGCTTATCTTCTACAAGTAAATAGAATAGTGGGAAGTATGTTTTTCTGGTGATGGTGATTTCAACCGTCGCTCTTTCACCTGTCTTGAATTTCTTTTTGCCCTGAACCCTCTCTACCCGGAACTCCTGAATCGGATAGACAAAGAGAACGATAGAGTAAAGGACAAAAGGCAGAAAGCTGTAAAAGATGAACCAACTGACAAATCCGCCTTGAAACATCGCGAAAATAAAAGCAAAGGCAACCAAAAATATCAGGCCAATCATTTTCAAAGAAGGCTTTATTTTTGATAGAAGTTTTTTCATTGCTAGTTCACAAGCCTTTGTACCGGAACCGGAATCTTTTTGACGATTTCCTTTACGATTTGTTCGGCGTCAATTCCTTCGTATTTGGCTTCGGATTTCAGGATGAGCCGGTGCGCAAATACAAATGGCGCTAAGTACTGAACATCATCGGGAAGCACATAATCCCTTCCATTTAAGAAAGCATAAGCCTGCGCCGCTTTCATTAATGCAATGGAACCCCTCGGACTCGTGCCTAAATAAATACTGTGATGTTCGCGGGTCTGATTGGCCAGATCGACAATATACCGTTTTACAGAAGCATCTACATGGACGTACTTGACATCCTGCTGCAGTTCACGAAGCTCTTTTAGGGTTATTACCGGTTCAAGATCTTCAATTGGAGGCACGTGCTGGGCACGGTTCAAAACTTCCATTTCTTCCGTGATGTCCGGATAGCCCATTTTTAATTTCAATAAAAACCGGTCCAATTGTGCTTCCGGAAGCGGATAGGTGCCTTCGTATTCAATCGGGTTTTGCGTCGCCATCACAAAAAAAGGCTGCTCCAATTTCCGCGTTACCCCGTCAACGGTCACGCTTGCTTCCTCCATCCCCTCAAGCAATGCGGATTGGGTTTTCGGAGAAGTCCGATTAATCTCATCAGCCAAAATGATGTTCCCCATAATCGGACCCGGTCGGAAAATGAACTCCTGCTCCTTCGGATTGAAAATAGAAACACCGGTAACATCGGAAGGAAGCAGATCTGGAGTAAACTGAATCCTCTTAAAAGCAGCTCCGATCGATGTAGCCAGTGACCGTACCATCATCGTTTTCCCGACACCCGGCACATCCTCTAAAAGCACATGTCCCTCAGCAAGCAAGGCCACAAGGCTCAGTTCCGCGATATCTCTTTTTCCGATTATAACTTTTTCAATATTATGCAAAACTTTCTCTAAGGTGGGATGCTTTTCTTCCTTTATCATCTTAATCCTCCTGTAAAGGCTTATTAGTGAGTCTATTTCTATATATAATTCGTTCCATATCCACTAAAATCCTCCAATTTTCGCTATACGAATAAGAAAGCTTAGAAGCGGACTTTATGGATGTATGTCTTGATTAACTAGTTTGATATTACCATTCTATTTCCCTATTTCATTTTGAGTTATTCTAGTGATATTCTGACTTGCCTTCTTCCTTTTACTTTACATGATGGACGCATCGTAATAAAGAAAAAGTCACTGCTTTTTCCAGAATGGGTCTAGATGGAAAGGGATTAGGCTTGTGTATTATCTAATAATAAACTCCAAAACAAAATTACTACTTCTAAATAAATTACCATTTTTTATTTCGGCAAACTAAATAAAAGTTATGTCGAATTAACTAGAAATATGTTAAAATATTGGTTGTTAATGCTAAAAAATGAAAGATTCTTATTCTTGTTTTAGCTTCTGTAACAAAAATAGATAATACAACGGGGGAATTTTAAATTGAAAAAGTCTTTATTGTTCGGAACTTCTCTACTAGCCATTGGATTACTCTTAAATGGCTGTGGCTCAGACACTAATGAAGCTGCTTCATCAGAAGAGAAATCTGAAGAAAAAACAAAAGCTGCCGACCAAAAGGAAGTAAGTAACGAAATACCTGAGCCAAAGAAGGATGATGAAGGAAACACTATCCTCGAAATAATTGGACAAAAAGCTGAGTCAAAAGATGTAACTGCTGAACTTTTAAAAATTAAAGAGGTAAATGAAACACTTGAAATCGCACCTTTAACAGTGAAAATTAATAACCTGAAATTAATTAAACTCTCAAATATGTCAGACGATTACAAATCAGATTTAGAATATATGGCTGACGCTAATTCAGTCGGTGATGAAGTTACATATATACAAGTATCATATGAAGCCGAAAACAAAGAAGAAAAAAATATCGAATGGTATGATCTTATGAATGTTGTTACAGATAAGGGAGAACAAATTGACGGCCAAATGAAAGATTTTATTACTACAGATGACGAAATGGAATCTGAATTCCTAGGAAAAGTTAAAAAAGAATATACAGATGGGTTTATGGTTAAAAACGCTGACATTAATAAAGTAAAATTGGTTTTCGGATATACAACTGATTCTACTTCATACGATGAAATCACCCCTGAACAACAAGTAGAATATACATTTGAGTAATAAACTTACAGTCTTTCAGACTAAAACTAGGGGGATACCACGTGAAAGCTATAGCAATTATATTAATAGTACTAGGAGCTATTGGACTTCTAATATCAACAATGATGTTTGGTGACATTGGTATTGCTTCTGCAATAGGTTCAATCACGGCCATTCTGTCAGGTACAGGATTACTATTAGTGAACAAAGAATTAAAAGATTTAAAGAAGTAGTCCTTATGTTAAATTCTAGATTATAAATCAACAGTCAATAATCAACTAAAAACTTGTGAGTTAGCAAATGACCCCGGTGTTTTAACTGGGGTCATTTTGTTTACTATCTATGAATTTTAGAGGGAGTTTGGATAAAATCCAATTTGCCTCTTCACTTTTTCTTTGTAATAGGATCATTACACTCATGTCATTCGTTATTCCCCAAACGGATCAGCTATTCGCTAACCGGATACTAAAACATTTAGTTTGCAGACATAGTTAACCGAACATATTATTAACCTATCATTTCCAGTTTATCAACTATTATTTGGAATAATTATATAAATATTTGTATTTCTTAAATTAAAAGTTTAAAGATATTTTTCGTTTTAATTGTGTCTTTGATAACATACAAAAAACAGGGAAAACTGAACTGCACCCTTTAAAATTACCTTTAACGAACTCCATAATAAAACTAATTGTTGCAACTAAGGTATACCAAAATAAAAATTTTAAATCCACAAAAACTACCTATTAGAAACAGATCATTATTTACTGAGATATTTATCATTTATATAAATTGCACGCCAAATAAGACTTCATTTTTTGCAATTGGAAAGGTTCGTGTGACAAACTATTAGCTGATTATTTTAAGTACCAAACCTTCATAAAGGATACGAAAAGACATTAAAAAAGAGGCTTCCAAAAAAGTTTACTAAACTTAATGGAAACCTCTCTTATTTCACTTACCAATATCAATTAATATATTGGATACTAGAGACTTTCTTTAGATACATAAAGCTTTACATATCAATATTTATAAGTCGTTATTACATCATGCCGCCCGTAAGATGAGAGTGTGTAATATCGTTAACGAGAGGTGCAAATAGCGCGGTAAATCAACGTTCTGGGAAATCTGAGGTGTAACATCTTTAACGGCAATTTACCGTTTTTCATGGGATTGCGTTAGCAAAATGTTAACATTTTGCTAACGTATTATATCTTTATTCTAAAATACCCATTTCATATAAAAATCTTGAAGGTTGCTTTGTCCATCCATTGTATCTATTCGCATATGTTAATGTAAGCGTAGAGAGAGTACGTGTTATTGCAACAAAACAATTTCGTCTTTCTTCCTCCATTTCAATACTAAATTCCCCTTTTTTCTTACTTGCAAATGAGGGTAGTTCGTCCTCTACTAGCCCCAAGATATATACGTGTTCAAACTCTTTACCTTTAGCTGAATGGATAGTTAAACACTGTACATAACCAACAGCTGGTTCTTTTTGTTTAGAAGACAAATCAAGCTCCTGTAGAAACGTACTAAGCGTTACATTATTATATCCGTATTTATAATAAAAGCTTGACATTAATTGTTTCCAAACTTCAAACTCATCATAAAATAATTCTTTATGTTCTTCTTCCATTTGATTAATATATATATCTGTATTTAACCATTGAAGTGTATCTTCTATAAAAGTAATAAAACTTTTCCCTTCAATAAGGTTTAAATTTAATGATTGCAAATAAGTATCACTAAGATCTAGAGAAGAAATACAATTATAGTATCCCTTTAAATAATCGCCATCTCTAGCTTCACTCCACGCTATTACCTCTTCAATATCTATTTCATATTTAGTGAAATACTCAAAAGTGTTTATTACTTCATTTAGAAACTTCTTATCATTCCTTTTATTTGCCAAACGAAGAAGACTATGCATCCAAGATATCTGTGGACTTTCAAATTCATTCTTCCTCTTAGAAATGACCGTCGGTATGTCCTTTTTCTTTAGCTCTTCATAAATCTTTAACAATAATTTATTAGAACGTGCAATGACAGCAAATGTTGAACTATTTTCATGACTAACTCTTGATTCTAAATCTTTAACGATCCACTGCATTTCATCATCAAATGAAAAGAAGTTTTTTAAGCGAATTACTTCAGAACTATCCTCAATTTCCTTCATAGCATGAAGCGGCTTTTTATTATCTAACCGACCTTTATTATGAGCGATAAGGTTATTTGCTAACGTAACAACGGTTGAAGGGCATCTGAAATTATCAGGTAATTGAATAATATCAGCTTCATATTCCTCTTTAAACTCATGTATGCGCTTGTTACTTGCTCCATTCCACTGATAAATTAATTGGTCGTCATCCGCTACAATAAATAGGTTTCTAAATTTACTTTTAGTTAGTTGTTTAATCATTTGAAATTGTGCATAATTTGTATCCTGAAATTCATCAATACTTATATATGAATAAATTTTCCGGTAGTGATTCGCAATAAAAGGGTATTTTTTGAATAAAAGATACGTTCGAAATATTAAAGACTCAAAATCTAAAGCGTTCAATGAATTTAATTTATTAATGTACCCTTTATATATTTTTTCAACTGCATTTCTCAAATTAGGGTTTGTTATAAATTTATCCAATGGTACACCAGACTCAATCAGATTCTTTTGAAGATATTGTATAACCGGTAGAAGGTTTGTTGTCCCAATCGAACCTATCTCTTCATTACTCTCTAATTCCATTTTCACATCCTTAATAATCTCATCCAAATCTTTTGAATCAGAATAAATAGTAAAGTTCGGATTCACCCCTACATGAGAACCATGATTACGTAATACTTCTGCGCAAAAGCTATGAAACGTTCCTAAATACAACCTTTTATTCATATCAGGTACTAATTCATTTAATCTAACCCGCATTTCATCCGCTGCTTTATTCGTAAATGTCAATCCTAATATCCTGAAGTTTTCATTTATTGAGTCTTTAAGTATCCGTGCAATTCTATAGGTGAGTACTCTTGTTTTCCCCGAACCCGGTCCAGCTATGACTACTAATGGTCCTTCATTCCAATTAACAGCTTGCATTTGAACAGGGGTTAATTTGGACAGCTCTGTTTTAAATGGTTCATTCATTTGAAATACTCACACACCTTTCTATCATGTCCTTTATAAGTTTAGGAACTCTTTCACTATTGCATTTTCTTTCTTTTAAGATTTCTACTAATCTATTTGCGTTTCCCACTTTGTCTTTCTTAATAATTTCTGCTAATTCATCTTTATCTAAAATTCCCAATGCATCTTCACTAATATTATAACCGTTTTCTATTGCAATAGCCTTGTATTCCTCAGTAAAACCTTGATTTGCTAAATACGTTTCAAAATCTTTTTGAGGGAGCATTGAAACAAGTTGTTCTATTTCTTCTTGTATGTAACCAATTTTTTTAATTTGAGATAATGTACTTTCTCCTTGATCATCATTATCTGAAAGTAAAAGCCACGGAAAATCAAGTAATTTAGCTAATTTAATGAATGCACCCGGAGAACCATTATTTTGATAATCAATTATACTTATACCATAATCATCAAGTGGAAGGTCTAATATCTCTGAAAAATACTGTAATAGTATATACTCAGTCTGTCCTTCTGCTAATAACCAACCTCTAGCAAAAAACAATTCACCTCTTGTCCTCTGGACAAACGTAAACAAGTCATTCTTCTCTTCTTTTGTAAGGATTAATTGTGATTTAACAATCAAATTGTCAATTGCCTCAGCAAATTCAGTACCCTTATACATACCATTTAAACCTCTGGATTCTTGTTCACTTATTGGCTCAAATGCTACTAGTGTATTAGTAGTCTCATTAAAAGAAAATTTATTACCTTTAGCTTTAATAAATTTAAGTAAACTATCCTTTCCATCCACTCTAGCTTCAGCTTTATCTATTAGAGAGTGAACTAAAGTTTCAGATCCCGTTTTTCTGAATAATCTGAGGTCCATTAAATTCATATTCTGAACAAAATACGGAGAATGAGTTGAAATAATTTTTTGGCAATCAATTTTATTTATTTTAGAGGCTAGCGATCGACTTGCTTGAGGGTGAAGATGTGCCTCTGGTTCTTCTAAAGTTAATATTGCTTCTGTTTCTTGCTCAAAAGTAGTTTTTAATAAAACATCAATATATGCTTGAAATAAAAATAATGTTGCTAGGCTTTGAGTACCTTGTCCATGCCTATCAAGAGGAAAATTAACATTACTTCCTTTCCCTTTCATTACAACTTGTGACTTTGAAAGTATATCCCATGTTTTTAACGGCAACGCATTTATTGACACAACCTCTTTATCATTTAATGACAGAACTTTGTGAATATTTTCTAGAGACTTTATCATTTCCTTTAAATTCGAATCACTGTTTATTATTTCTTCATTAATTTCAGAAAGACTATCTTGGATGTTCTGTAGCTTTCCATCAGGGATATTTACCTTTTTCAAAAATCTTCCCCAAAATGGAGAGTTTGAACTAAATGTATCATGAATATCGCGTAAAGCTTGCAAATAGAAGACTGGAGTTAATTGAAGAAAATCATTATATTTACTATTTGAGGCTTTACCAGAAAGGGATTCTCCTTCAGTATTAAGAAAGTCTGTTTCTATTATAAAGTCTTTTTGACTTTCATCATATTTAGAATTTACCCGTAACCAAATTTGGTTTATTGCTTCTTCTTCATCTTCCTCCCACATTATAGGTTGTACAATTTCACCTAATATCTGAGGTATTTTTTCAGGCCACTGGTTAGGCTTTTCTTCCCTAAATATAAATTCTATAGTTATACCATCAGAATTCTTTGGTTCACCTTTCTCATCATTTACATAGTAGTCATATTCATTAAAGGGTGAAACCCTTTTGTTAGATCTGCCAAGTCCTAATTTAATAGCATCAAGAAATGCTGTTTTTCCTGAATTGTTCTCACCAATTAAAATTGTATTTTTCGAAAGTGGAACTCTGATATCTTTTAAACTTCTAAAATTTTTTATTCTAACTTCTTTCAAGAACATTTCTTTTTACCCCCAGTCTATTTAAAATATTGAATAAAGAGGAACAGAACTACATTTAATTAGCTACTCTTTATAGTTTTTAAAATTCTTTGCCTACTCAAATATCCTTTAAAATTCTCATCTTTAGAAACAGGAGGGTATTCATTTAGAGCAAGTATTAAAATTAACACACAGAGAAAGGCATCATCAATACGCACCACATTTACTATTCTTTCTTGATAAATGTTGGACAATTTTTTGGTATTGTAAATGCAGTAAACTCTTTACCCATACCTTTATCTGGTTGATTAATGATAGCTTCTCTTAAACAATCCGGAAAAATGGACTTTTTATGGATGATGCCATTTTTATTACGTTAT
The DNA here is from genome assembly GCF_003429085.1 of Bacillus sp. V59.32b. Lineage (GTDB taxonomy): Bacteria > Bacillota > Bacilli > Bacillales > DSM-1321 > Peribacillus. The sequence goes on from NZ_QVTC01000041.1 coordinate 19,796, forward strand.
CGTACACAGGCATACGTGTTGGTGAAATAGTTGTTCTAAAGTGGAAGGATATAGATTTCGATAATCACACAATTTATATTACAAAAACATACTATAATCCAGATAACAACACCGTTAAATATCAGTTGGTTCCTCCAAAAACCAAAAAATCCCGACGTAAAATTGTTGTAGATACTGTAGCGTTAAAGAAACTAAAAGAAGAACAAGTAATGATTATTCAACATCTAGGTGCCTCTTACAATGATAACAGTTATGTCTTTGCTAACGTTTACCGTCATCCGGGCTATCCAATCTTAATTAAATTTGTCGAAAGCAGAATGGCTCGAATATTAAAGCAGACCGAATTAAATTCAAATCTTACTCCACACTCCCTACGCCATACACATACGTCACTTCTTGCAGAAGCTGGCGTTGGCTTGGAGGAAATTATGGAGCGTTTAGGTCACCACGATGATGAGGTAACAAGAAGGGTGTATCTCCACGTTACAAATCAAATGAAACGAGAGGCATCTGATAAATTTAGTAAATTAATGAGTAGCCTTGTTTGAAAGCAAAATGAAAGCATTTTGCTTTCAATACATAAAAGTTATTTTTGTAACTAACCTCAATATATTAGCAGGCCATAATACTATTATGCTAAGCTCTTAAACCTTATATATACACTCTATATTTAATATCAATATTCAATTTCTCCTGCAATTCGTTACAGGCTTTCGCGTTTTGGCGATAAAACTCTTCTCTAGTCATATAAGATGAAAATATTTGATCGTATGAATCATCAATTCTACACAATAAAGGTCTAGATTCGTAAATGGAACATTCATTATTATTTAACTTAGTACATCTACCGTTTTGATTATATTCTTCTAGAAACCCTATACCATCTATCGATGAACAACATGCTCCACAGGATGTACATGGAAATCGTGTCATAACACTAGCTCGTCATCACTTAACATAAACGCCTCAAACTCATCCAACGTTTCATATTTGAACTTAACATTTAGGCCCTCAGCTAAAGATACAATTGCTTTTTCAGTTAAACTGTCATCAACAATAGCTAGATCAACGAGTTTTTTTAACTCAACAAAAGTAGACTCATACTCTTGATAATGGGAAATTAATAATTCTTCTTCCTCTTTAATTTGTTGAATAAGTACTTCCGACAAAGCCTCTGCTTGAAGACGTGCTTCCTTTGCTAACTGCAAGTCTTCCCGAACATTAGTGAAAACTTTATAAATTTGCTTCATGCCGATCAATGCCACCGTACCTGCAACAGCGGCTCCAATAGGACCAAATAAGGCTGCACCAGCAGCAGTCATAACAATACCCGAAAAACAACTTACAGCATTTGATCCTAAACCTTCAACATATTCCTCTGTTGAGATTTTTTTTGTTAAAAATTTATACGTAAGTTCTGTAATATTAACTGCAGAACTTGCAAGAGCTGTGACGACATTTCCGGACATTATTGGATTATTCTTTCCTAGATACTTCAAGCCATATGATACACCACTTATGACAGCTCCACGGGCTGCACTATTCGCTGCTGCTTTTCCTGTCTCTTTCACACAAAATTCGCCTTTGAAAACTCCTTGAGCTGCATTAATGGTTCCACCTACAAAGGCCCCTGCCAATGCGCCACCGAGCATTGCATTTTTGGCACCAGAGATAAACTCAGCTCTTTTCATTTCAGCTGCAAATATGTCTGGGTTTTCCGCAGCACGAGTTGATTCTTCATAAGTTGTACCGCCACTCTTAATATCCCCATACTCAGTTTGGCCTTTAATAGAGCCATGTGCATCCTTATAATCCTGAGCATAAATACCATTCGAGTTCATTCGTTTCTCAATTAATTCATTTACTTTTTCTTCATTTTCAACGTTTACTAATCGATCCATTCCATTATATTTGGCTTCTGCTACTGCTCGCGCCGTAGTAGCAGCTTTATTATAAGATTTAGCTTGAATTTCTTTTAAAACATCACCATTTGGATTACGGATTAATATGTCAGCTGCAGCATGTGGTTCTCCTAATTGGTCAGTTGTTACTGCCCTTAATACACTTCCTGCTTTTGCTGCAGCAGCATTAAATTTTGTAGATTCTATAATTTCAAACATCCGACCTTGTGTCTTATCACTAGCACAATTGATGTATTGTTTAGCGACTTTTATCAACTGTTCTGAACCTGCAACAGTTTCAATTAAAGCATTTCCTTGTCTTTCGACGGTTTCGCTGACAACTTGTCCAGCAATAAAGTCAATATCCGATTGGCGTAATGCGACCATATTCTCCCTCCTAAATAGCCGAGATTTTTTGCTTTTCAGCTGTAATAACCGATTGAAGGTTAGGTACTAATTCTCCTTTTTCATCTAAAATTGTAGTATTTAAAATATCACGCATTATAATCGCTAATTTATAATTATTATGAATGATGACTTGTTCCTCTGTAGAATAATTTCTAAAATCATTTCCTCTTTGATTAATTATTTCCACAATTTTTCCAATATTAGCTATTAATAATTTATTCGTACTTTGAGCCAATTCCTGCATACTCTTAGTCGTACTCGTAATTTGTGTCATAACAGCTGTAGCAGACTTTAATTTTTGCACTTCTGTATTTACTTCTGCTTTCTTAGCATACATTTCCTCTAATTTTTTCTCTGTTGATGCAGCAAAAATCAAGCTTCCAATAGCTAAAGCAGGTGCTAAAGCAATCCCTCCTAAAACTAAGGTCCCACCTGCGACACCTAAACCTCCAGCAGCTAACGATCCTCCGCCTAAAAATGCTAATGTCGCATTTTGTGCTGCAATTCCACTAAGAGTAGCAATTGCAGTACCTGTAGTGGCCGCCGCAAATGTCGTAGTAGCTCCAACTGCTCCCATTGCAGCTAAACCACCACCTGCTAATGAAGCAATTCCCGCGGTCATAACTTGTCCTGCCTTCACAACTTGTTTCTCAACGTTTAAAACGAACTGTTCAATCTCACTATTTGAAACAAACTTGTCTGTTACTGCCTCACCTTTAAAATTAACATTTTTGATTTGCTTAAAGTTTTCTACAAACTGTTTCATAGTTCCGTCTAATATCCCTAATTTTAAACTACCGTAATTTTCAAATGTTTTATTTGTTTCATCACGACCTGTTTCAAAACTCTTATAGGCCTTTTTATACTTAGACTCAAGCTCTTCTGCTAATTCTTTTGTTTCTTTCATATTTTGATATGAATCATAACCTTTCTTACCTGCAACTGCTGCAGATGCAGCCGCCGCTCCTGCAACGATTAATGGAATTAATGGTAATGGCATAGTTATTCCTACTTTCTATTTATTTTATAATTTCTTTATATCACAAGTAGCGTGAAAATTGGCATTTATATTAAACTAAATTTACCATTTTTAATATAACTTTTTTACTCTAATATATTGTAATCCATTTTACAGTTAGTACTTTTTGACTAATAAGTTATTTCAGCTCATTCTTATCAGCTTGTTATTATTAACTACTTAACTAATTATATCTGCCTTATGAATTGTTAAATTAAAAATGGAGATAATGGTTATCGGTCATTAAATATTCTAGGAAGTGAGGTAAAAAGATGAGATGAAAGGACATTTCTACAGAAGAGGTTGCAAGTGCAAAAAGAAAAAATGTACTTGTGGTTCTACGTGGGCCTTTATGGTTGATGACGGAATTGACCCATTAACTGGTAAACGTAAACAAAAAGGAAAAGGAGGTTTTAAAACAAAACAAGAAGCTGAAGAAGCTGCTGCCGCTCTAATCCATGAAATAAATCAAGGAACATATATTGAAGAAACAGACCAAACATTTTGTGAGTTTGCAAATGAGTGGCTTAAAATCTACAGAGATAAAAAAATGTGAAACCCGGAACAATTCGTGTCAGGATTCATGAAATCGGCAAGTTGATGCCCTACTTTGCTCGTCTCAAACTAAAAGACATTACAAGAAAGAATTATCAAGATGCATTGAATGATTTAAAAGAACAAGGGTATTCTGACAGCACAATGAGCGGTATTAATCGTACTTGGAGGATGATCTTCCGAAAGGCATTGGAATTAGAACTGATTAAAAAGGACCCAACAGAATTTGCTTACCTTAAAAAAGATAAGAAGACTGTTGAACAGCTAGAGGAAGAAGAAATCCCTAAATACCTTGAAAAAGAAGAACTTGCTCTTTTTCTAAGGACTGCTAGGGAACAGGGACTTGAATTGGACTATTTGATGTTCCTAATCTTGTCATACACCGGAATTAGAGTTGGAGAATTAGTTGCCCTTAATTGGAAAGATGTTGATTTTAAAAACCAGACAATTAGTATTACTAAAACGTATTACAATCCCAATAATAATACATTAGAGTACCAGCTTGTCACACCAAAAACGCGAAAATCCAGACGAAAAATCATTGTGGATGAAGAGGTCATAAATACTTTGATGAAACATAAAGATGTTCAAAATAAAGTAGTCGAACAGTTAGGGGATGTTTATCATAATAAAGACTTTATATTTGCCAAAATGGAACGGCAATTTGGATACCCTATTGTAATCAAGACGGTACAAAACAGAATGGCTAGGCTACTTAGGATTGCAGGTCTTAACCAAGAGTTAACACCGCATTCTTTACGACATACACATACTTCACTTCTAGCGGAAGCTGGTGTTTCACTCGAACAGATCATGGACAGACTTGGCCATTCCGATGATCAAATCACGAAAAATGTTTATCTCCACGTAACCCAAGAAATGAAAAAAGAAGCCTCTCAAAAGTTCGGTGAACTAATGAGAAGCCTCCGTTAAAATCCTCAATGTTAGCAAAATGTTAGCATTCCACTCTCATCTTACTTACAAATCCAGTCATATCAAGGGTTGAGGAGCATTATTACATCATTCCGCCCATTCCACCCATTCCACCCATGTCAGGCATTCCTGCAGGTGGGTTTTCTTCCGGCTTGTCAGCAACAACCGCTTCAGTTGTTAAGAACATAGCCGCTACAGATCCAGCGTTTTGAAGGGCGTAACGCGTTACTTTTGTTGGGTCGACGATACCGGCTTCGATCATGTTTACCCATTGGCCATTAGCAGCGTTGAAACCAGTTCCGACTTCTTCGTGCTTAAGGCGTTCAACAATTACAGAGCCTTCAAGGCCAGCGTTGTGAGCGATTTGGCGGACAGGCTCTTCGATTGCACGCAATACGATGTTCACGCCTGTCGCTTCGTCACCTTCAGCTTGGATTTCAGCTACTTTATTGTATACGTTCAGAAGGGCAGTACCACCGCCGGCAACGATTCCTTCTTCAACAGCCGCACGGGTAGAGTTCAATGCGTCTTCGATACGTAGTTTACGTTCTTTTAATTCTGTTTCAGTTGCAGCACCAACTTTGATGACTGCTACTCCGCCAGCTAGTTTAGCAAGACGTTCTTGTAATTTTTCACGGTCAAATTCAGAAGTAGTTTCTTCTAATTGAACGCGAATTTGGCTTACGCGTGCTTGGATTTGTGTAGACTCTCCAGCACCTTCAACAATCGTTGTGTTTTCTTTTGATACAACGATTTTAGAAGCGCGGCCTAAAGATTCAATTGTAGCCGATTTAAGGTCAAGGCCTACTTCTTCCGTGATTACTTGACCGCCAGTTAGGGCAGCGATATCTTCAAGCATCGCTTTACGGCGGTCACCGAAGCCAGGAGCTTTAACAGCTACTGCGTTGAAAGTTCCACGAAGTTTGTTCACAACAAGAGTAGCCAATGCTTCCCCTTCAACATCTTCAGCGATCAAGAGTAGCGGCTTGCCTTGTTGAACGACTTGTTCAAGGACAGGAAGGATTTCCTGGATGCTTGCAATCTTCTTGTCTGTGATTAAGATATATGGATTTTCTAAGACAGCTTCCATTTTATCTGAATCCGTTACCATGTATGGTGATGCATATCCGCGGTCGAATTGCATACCTTCTACTACATCAAGCTCTGTTGTGAAGCCTTTGGATTCTTCGATTGTGATAACGCCGTCGTTGCCAACGCGCTCCATTGCTTCTGCAATCAATTGGCCAACTTCTTCGTCAGCGGAAGAAATCGCTGCAACCTGTGCGATAGACTCTTTGCTTTCGATTGGTTTAGAGATTGCTTGCAATTCTACAATCGCTGCCTTCACTGCCTTTTCAATCCCTTTGCGGATTCCCATTGGGTTTGCGCCTGCTGTTACGTTTTTAAGTCCTTCACGGATCATTGCTTGAGCAAGAACAGTTGCAGTAGTTGTTCCGTCACCGGCAACATCGTTTGTTTTGCTTGCAACTTCAGCTACAAGTTTTGCTCCCATGTTTTCGAAAGCATCTTCTAGCTCGATTTCTTTTGCAATCGTAACACCGTCATTTGTGATAAGCGGTGAACCGAATTTCTTTTCAAGAACCACGTTGCGTCCTTTTGGCCCAAGCGTTACCTTTACTGCGTTCGCAAGAGCGTCTACCCCGCGAAGCATGGAACGGCGAGCGTCTTCACTAAATTTAATATCTTTAGCCATTTATGAATACCTCCCAATCGTTTTTACAATATTGTTTTAGTCTATTAAGTATGTGCGGATGTTAGCTGATAACAGCTAAAATGTCGCTTTCACGCAAAATTAAGTACTCAGTACCTTCATATTTCACTTCAGTACCTGCATATTTAGAGAAGATAATATTATCGCCCTGTGCAACCTCCAAAGCAACACGTTCGCCATTTTCAAGCACACGGCCTGTTCCAACGGCTACTACTTTGCCTTCTTGAGGCTTTTCTTTTGCAGTGTCCGGCAATACGATCCCACTTGCAGTCTTTTCCTCAGATTCAACCAATTCAATTACAACTCGATCGCCTAATGGTTTTAACAAGTAAAACAACCTCCTCAAATTCTATTGATAAATTGTACTTTTTACTTGTTAGCACTCATCACTCTCGAGTGCTAACACCAATTATTATATTAAATTAAACCGCCCCATTATTGCAAGCATCTTGGTAAAAAATTTCTCATTAATTTTAAATGTTGAAAGGAATACTATAGCGTGATAGCTTACATCGCCATATATGCAAAAGGGGTGTGTACAGTTCATATAGTGGAGTTCTTTTATATTTTTTGATACGCTTTTAAAAGCAATGTATCTATTATGACCAATTGGGTACGCAAACAATTCATTAGAGGGGAAAAAATAATTTGAGAAGAGAGTATTGGTTTGTCATCATAACCTATATCGTCATGCAATTATCGACCATCATCGGAATTCCCATTGTAGAGGGCGTGAGGATGGCTTTGGGTTACCCTTCGGACCTGGTTAGATCAGGAGGATATTGGATTATCTTCAGTTTTTTTATTGCCCTCGTTCTCGTCCTTTTTTTCATGCGAAAGGATATGAAAGAAAATATCGACGCCCGGAATCAAGCTTCGATTCCTTCTTCGGTTGGATGGGCCATTGCCGGCGTTTTTCTGGCCTTGTTTGCGCAATCCATTGCCGGAGCAATTGAGAATATGCTCGGAATTGAGACCGGCTCTGAAAATACCCAGCAAATTCTCTCGCTAATCGAACATGTACCCTTTGTGATTTTCGTCAGCTCGGTTATCGGGCCGATATTAGAGGAAATCATCTTCCGAAAGATCATTTTCGGGTCTCTTTATAAGCGTTTCAATTTCTTTATTTCAGCCTTAATTAGTTCCATTATTTTCGGCCTTGCTCATTTCGAATTGGTTCATATCATCTTATATTCAGCCATGGGTTTTACCTTTGCTTTTTTGTATGTAAAAACAAAGCGGATTATCGTCCCTATTTTCGCCCATGTGGCCATGAATACATTAGTCGTGATTATTCAATTAGTTTATCGGGATGAAATAGATGGGATGCTAAAAGAAATGGAAAACGTACAAGGCTTTATCGGAGGTTTACTATGTTAAGACGTTCGCCTTTAACAGCAGGATTACTTTACATCACATTAGGTACTCTCTTCACTATTTTTGCGATCCGGAATGTATCAGAGTCCGGCTGGGGGTTTTTCTCCTATCTTTTTGTTCTCCTTGCGACGCTTGATTTCGGTTCGGGCATTCGGATGATCATGCTTCACTTCAAAATTAAGGCCGCCCAAAATAAAAAGAAGTAAGAAAAACGCTGCCTGGTCTGAACTATGACCCGAATAATGGACACTTAAAAAAGTCTCTTATTCGGGTTTTTTGTATG
>NZ_QVTC01000042.1 GCF_003429085.1 Bacillus sp. V59.32b
ATAATCGAGCACAAATCCAAATAATCGAGCACAAATCCAAATAATCGAGCACAAATCTGGATAATCGAGCAGAAATCCGAAGCATCGAGCACAAACTCAGTCAACTAACAGAAATCCAACTCGTCGTGCAGAATCCAATTCAAGGAGCATAAAGACTACAAATTCTTTTGGCTGCGCAGTAAATTCTAAGTAGCGTTTCTTAATTCTAGTGACGACGTGGCGTTCTTAGTCGTCGTTCATTACTTACAAGACACTAAATTAACTCGCACAAGACTCACATTCGACGATCTCGCTTGAAGTGGAACGAAGATAATAAGTTGTTTTCAATCCGGCTTTCCAGGCTTCGAGATGATAGTTTAATAAGTCCTTTGCTTTAATAGAATTTTGAACATAGATATTAAAGGAAATCGACTGATCAATATGGCGCTGTCTGGCTGCGTTCTGCCGGATGCTCCAAAGCTGGTTAATCAGGAAGGAAGATTTGTAATACCATGTCGTTTCACTGTTCAAATCGGGTACCGTTACAGGGATCTTATAATCCTTCTTTTCTTCTGAATATACCTTTAAAAAGATTGGATCGATACTGGCGGTACTGCCAGCAATAATGGATGTCGATGCGTTGGGGGCAACGGCCATAAGATAGCCATTGCGGAGCCCGTGTTTCTGTACATCTTTTTGTAACCCTGTCCAGTCAAGCCTGGAATTTCCTTCAAGATATCCTCTTTTTGAAAAATACGCGCCGCTTTCCCAATCGGAACCTTTAAACAATTGGTAAGCACCCTTCTCACGGGACAGGTTCATGCTTGCCTCGACAGTCAGGTAAGCAATGCGTTCATATAAATGATCCGCAAAACTAATTGCTTCTTCGCTCTCCCATTTGATGTTGCTTTTAGCAAGAAGGTGATGCCAGCCAAATGTTCCGAGTCCAATCGAACGATATTTTTGGTTGGTTAATTGAGCCTGCAGAACTGGGATCGTATTCAAATCAATGACATTGTCGAGCATTCTGACCTGGATCGGGATTAACCTTTCCAGAACACCACTGCTCACAGCCGTGCCCAGGTTAATCGAAGAAAGATTGCATACAACGAAATCACCTGGTTCCTTCACTGTAATGATTTTTCCATCTTCTGTGTACTGTTCGACAACAGCGGTAGCGCTTTGGTTCTGGGTGATTTCCGTGCACAGGTTAGTGCAATAAATCATGCCGGCGTGGGCATTCGGGTTCATCCTGTTCACTTCATCCCGGTAAAATAAAAAGGGTGTGCCGGCTTCCAGTTGGCTTTTCATGATTCCTTTCATGATCTCAATCGCAGAAACTTCTTCTTTAGAAAGCTGCGGATGGTTGACACATTGCCAGTATTTTTCCCGGAAGCTGCCGCTGCCACGTTCCTCATCAAAATAATCTTCCAATGAAAATCCCATTATCTTTCGGACTTCATGGGGATCAAATAAATACCACTGTGCGCGGGCTTCTACCTGTTCCATGAATAAGTCAGGAAGGCAAATGCCCGTAAATAAGTCATGGGTACGCAATCTTTCATCCCCATTATTAAGCTTGGAATCGATGAAAGAAAAAATATCTTTATGCCACACATCGAGGTAGACAGAAATCGCTCCTTTTCGCTGACCGAGCTGGTCTACGCTGACAGCTGTATTGTTCAACTGCTTCATCCAGGGAATCACTCCTGAGGAAACACCTTTAAAGCCTTTAATATCGCTGCCCCTGCTGCGAATTTTCCCAAGATAAACACCGATTCCGCCTCCAGATTTAGACAGGTTTGCAATATCTGTATTACTGTCATAAATGCCCTGCAGGCTATCATCTACCGTATCAATGAAACAGCTGGATAGCTGGCCATAGCTTTTTCCGGCATTGGAAAGGGTAGGAGTGGCAACCGTCATATAGAGATTGCTAAGGGCCCAGTAAGCTTCCTTGATTAATTGTAACCGTTGTTCCTTCTTTTCCTGGGACATAAGCGTCATCGCGATGATCATAAACCGCTCTTGAGGAAGCTCATAAACCCTCTTGCCATAGTCTCTGGCAAGGTATCGGTCTGAAAGAGTGCGAAGGCCTATGTACGTAAAAAGCTCATCTTTGCTAAAGTCAATATAAGTACCAAGCTCTTCCACTTCTTTCTCGGAATAACGGTCAAGCAGTAACGTACTGTATATCCCTTCAGCTGTCAGTGATTCTATTAGTCCATGGAAAGAGCTATTGAGCATCCTGTTTTGCTGTGCTTCCCGATAGAGCTTTTGCAAGTAAATCCGCGAACAGACAAATGTCCAATCGGGCTCAAATTCCGATATATTCGCCAGGCCCTCCAGGATTAACTGGTTCGTCAATTGTTCATTCGTAATAGAATCTCTATAAGAAAGGGATGCTATTAATCTCTCTTTGTAGCTATCTGCTTTCAAGTGAGGAAAATCATTAAGAATTTCATCGAGTGAAGATAACAATCTATCGAATGAAAAGTTTTCCTCTGTGCCATTATCGTTAATAAAAGTGAGTTGTTTTGTTTGTTCAACCATCTGTTTGCCTCCTTAAAAATAAAAGATCCACTCAGGAAATTGAGTGGATCAAACGACAGGTTAAAAGGAAGAAAGACACGAAAGCTCTTAAACCATCGTTTCATCTCCCCAATCCCCGAAGAATAAGAAACTTTTTGCAAGAATAAAGGCAGGTCTCCTGACTTGTGTTCTACCTACTTTGAGGCCTTCCCGTACTAAAGAAGTACAGTGGTTTCCTCATTTCGTCACACTTACAGTTGCGGGGACAGCTCCGGAGTTTCACCGGATTCCCTTTTCAGCCATTTCTGGCACCTTATTTGCAGTTCCTATATGTAGTTGTGTTTAATTCATTAGAATCAATATATAGTATCAATCTGTATTAATCGTAATCTATCATCATGGAAAATTCAACCCGTTTAGACAAATTTTTTTTGTAGGCGATCATTTTGAATCGGAAAAAGGCTTGGATAAGTTGAAATATCCAAGCCTTTTTCTGAATATATTTTTTTATTTGCTTAGTTAATTTAATGATTCGCTATTTTGGCATTTGGTTTATCATAAACGGCGAGTTTTTCGATTAAGGCGGAGCTGTCCTTATTCAGACCAAGCAGTTGGACGGTCTTCCCATTATCCTGATATTTCATGACAACCTTATCAATAGCTCCCACCGCTGAATCATCCCACACATGGGATTGTGAAAAGTCAATGACAATCACATCTGATGATTCTCTGTAATCAAATTTAGAAACGAAATCACTAACAGAGGCAAAGAATAACTGCCCTTTTACATAATAAGTGCTTCTTTTAGCGGCTGGATCGATATTTTTATCAACCTGAACCTTGGAAATTTTCACCGCAAAGAAAATCATACTTAAGACTACGCCGGCAAACACACCTTTAGATAAATCATGCGTATAAACGACAGTCGATACTGTGACTAGCATTACGATAGTGTCCGTTTTAGGAACAAGATGAAGCTTTGTTAGCGATGACCAGTCGAAAGTTCCGATACAAACCATAATCATTACCCCGACAAGAGCGGCCATCGGTATTTTTACGAGTACACCATTCAAGGAAACGATCAAGACCATTAAGAAAACACCAGCCACTAAGCTTGATAATCTGCCGCGGCCGCCGGATTTGATATTGATACCCGACTGTCCGATCATTGCGCACCCGGCCATCCCGCCAAAAAAACCAGTTATAATATTGGCGATTCCTTGTCCTCTTGCTTCTTTGTTTTTATTGCTATCTGTATCAGTTAAGTCGTCTACAATTTGTGCTGTTAATAGCGATTCCAGCAGTCCGACAAAGGCTAATGCAATCGAATAAGGCAAGATAATCAAAAGCGTATCCAAGTTTACCGGGATATCCGGCAGCATAAACATGGGCAAAGCCTGTTTAAGCTCTCCCATGTCGCCAACTGTCCGCGTGGGCGTGCCTGCTACAACGGAAATAATTGTGATAATGATAATTGCAACAAGCGGAGAGGGAACAGCTTTTGTAACCTTAGGAAACAAATAGATGATCGCGAGTGCTCCGGCAGTCATCGCATACATAACCCATGTTTCACCAACAAAGTGGGGAAGTTGGGCCATGAAAATTAAAATCGCAAGTGAATTGACGAATCCTATCATGACCGAACGGGGAATGAATTTCAGTAGCCTCCCAATTTTACACACACCAAGGATTATCTGAATCACACCTGTCAAAACGGTAGCCGCCAATAAATATTGCAACCCGTGATCTTTTACCAGATCCACCATAACTAGCGCCATCGCCCCTGTGGCAGCGGAAATCATTCCTGGCCTGCCGCCAACAAAGGCAATGACAACAGCGATACAAAAAGAAGCGTACAATCCTACCATCGGATCAACACCTGCAATAATGGAGAAGGCAATCGCTTCAGGAATCAATGCTAACGCCACTACAATACCGGATAGAACATCACCTCTGATATTGCCAAACCACTCCTGTTTAATTGTCTGTAAATTCAAAAGAACACCCCTTTATATTTTTTAAAACTATGTTTTTTAATGACTTTCAACTCTCATGAAAGTCGGGCCCGTTATCAATGCTATTGATTATAGCATGTTTATATAAATCGTTGAAGTGCACATAAAAGCGGATAAATTGTCCGATTCCTCTTGAAATCGTCAATTTTCACCGATCCTGGCATATCGATTATCTCTCTATGAAAATGAAAAATTTTAATGAATCATTATCCTTTGATGGTAAAATGAGAATTAACAATACATAGGAGGGGGTTAGATTATGTTTCATAAAATCCTTTTAGCTGCAGATGGTTCCCAAAATGCGGTGCGAGCCGCGGAAAAAGCCGCCTATATGGCAAAATTAGAAAACGCAATGATTACTGTCTTTTATGTAGTTGACAGCTCCACATCAAAAAGTGATGTATTGCTTGAAGGTGACAGGGGTGCGGTTGATGAGAGGCGGAAGCAGCGTTTAGCTCCTGTAGAGGAAATCCTGAACGAAAAGGGCATAAGGGCGGAGATAAAAATATTGAAAGGGGACCCTGGCCCCTCCATTGTTAAGTATGTCAATGAAAATCAATTTGACTTGGTCGTGATTGGAAGCAGGGGGCTGAATTCTCTTCAGGAAATGGTCCTGGGCAGCGTTAGCCATAAGGTCGCGAAGCGGGTACAGTGCCCGGTTATGATCGTTAAATAATAAAGAAGATGCTTATGCGCATCTTCTTCTTTTATATTCTGTCGCTCGATGATCGATCCTTTGTGTCTTCTTTATCCCGTTCTTCCTCTTTTTCCATCTCAATGTCCTCTAGTGGCAGATCATCAATCGGCATAACAACTTGATCTCGTTCTTTTTGTTTTTCCCAGTTTTCTTTAAAGGCCTTCGATTTGTCATTTCGTTCTTCAAGCACCTGGTCTTTTTCAGAGTTTTTCATAGTAGCCATCCCTCCATAACCATTTTTATTTCATTTCCCTGTTGGCCCTGAAGTGAAACGCCTGAGCTGTATGTAAGAAAAAAATAAAGGACTTTTAAACGATGTGTCTAAATCAATATAGGTGAAGTGCAGAGGGGGAGAGGGAATGATTTTGGAAGCGGTTATGCTTCAAGTCAAACCAGGAATGGAGAGAGAATATGAAGATGCTTTTCGAGAGGCATCCACAATCATTTCTTCCATGAAAGGTTATATATCCCATAGCTTGCAGCGCTGTATGGAAGTGAACGGGAAATACTTGCTGCTGGTTAATTGGGAGCAGTTGGAAGATCATACAATCGGATTTAGGCAATCGGCTGAATATCAGGAATGGAGAAGGCAATTGCATCATTTTTATGATCCATTCCCGACAGTCGAACATTTTGAAAAAGTCGAATTTTAGCCGGATATTCGAGGATGTATAGAAAAGAAGGCTAGAAAGCTTGAAAGAATAATGACACACCGTTCGAAATTCGGACGGTGTTTTATTATGGAAACTGACTAATTGAGCCATAATAGTTATATCGTACAATGAACTGGTTTTTGTATTCATTGAATATGGGTAAATGGAAGGGAGGTATGGGAGGGATGTCGATGAAGACGGAGTTATTATTTATATCATTATATTTTGTAATCATTGCTCTAGTAATTGAGATAGCGGTCGTACTTTTAAATTTCACCGGGATGAAGTCGAAGATTTCCCGCTTTCAGGTTATCTCGATGCTCACGGCTACAGGATTTACGACAGATGAGGCAAAGGTCGTTATAGATCATCCGGTTCGCAGGCGGATTGCATCCTTTCTGATGCTGTTCGGTGTATTCTCCCTGGCGGTCATCATTTCGTCTATAAGCAGTATCCTGTCCGATGATTTACGAACCAGGGAGCTTTCTTTTATCTGTATCGGGTTAGCTTTAATACTCGGGATCGTACATACACCTTGGGTCAAGAATAGGGCTTCAATAATGGAAGGAAAGATTGAGAAAAGTTATCAAATGTACGAGCTGCCTATTAAGGATGTCCTTTATTTAAATGAAGATGACCTGGTCACGGACATAGTTGTCGGTGACGATTCAAAACTGATTGGCAAGCGTATTGAGGATATAATTTCTAAAGGTGATGATATTAGCATTCTTTTTATCAAGCGGGGAAAGGTCCAAATACGCAGGGATTTGTATGATAGTGAAATAAATGAAGGAGATCAGGTGTTTCTTTATGGAAACAAAAAAGAAATTGAGAAGAAGTTTAAACTTGAACTGGATGAAAAAAAGAAAGCTGAGGAAAAAGGGGATTAGCTGAATAATAATAGAATCCTATGCCGGCCTTATATAGCCGGCATAGGATTTTTTAGGGCCACATCCTTTTCTTTAAGATTGCCGTTTGAAAGAGCCCTTACAAAAATGTATGATAGATAGGTAATGAAAGTGTAAAAGAAACGATACATATTGAATACATTCGTTTAAAATGAATAAGGATAAATAAGCAAAGGATGGGAATGAAACAGGCACTATGCTTCTACGATGGTTTTGGAGGATTGTCATCCTTCTGTTAGTATTTTTTCTTGTACCATATTCCTGGACGTTGATTTTCGCGCTTGTTACAGCGATGCTTCTGGATGGACTTGTCTCGTCGATCAGCGATACGTTCAAACTGAAAAAACGGCTTTGGTCTGTCTTAATAGCATTCCTTGTGTATGTTGGCGGTTTGCTGGGTCTCGCTTTTATCGTCATCTCCGTATTGACAAAGCAAATCATAAATCTCTCTCAAAAAACTCCCGGGCTTGTAAGGGAAATCTATTCATCCGTTATCCTGCCCTTTATAAGGGAATGGGAGAAATATTCACAATCGCTGCCTTCCGAGGTCATCAGGTCCGTGGAGGATGCGCTTGAAAGAGGAATTACATCGCTGGAACGGTTTACCCAGAATCTTGTAGAAAGCACTGTCCAATTAGTGACTGTCGTTCCTGGATTTTTGATTGATTTCTTAATCTATTTAATTGCTTTGTTTTTAATCTTGCTGGAATTTCCTTTAATCAAGTTGAAGGTCCGGGCATTCTTGAAAGAGTCTACTTACCAGAAAATGTCCCTAGTTTTTCGAGATTTAAGCAAAGCGGGAGTTGGGTTTTTAAAAGCACAAGTGTTTCTGAGCTTGATTACCTTCACAATGGCCTACACAGGCCTCTGGCTGTTGGATGTACCTTATACATTGCTCTTGTCCATCTTAATCGTTTTTGTGGATATCCTGCCCATTCTCGGTACCGGATCGGTATTGGTGCCTTGGGCTGTCGTCGCCCTTTTTCAAGGGAATCAGCAACTTGGGATTGGTTTGCTCATCATGTTTGTTGTCATTACGATTATAAGAAGGATCGTGGAGCCGAAGGTATATTCCGCCAATATGGGCTTGACACCGCTTGCGGCTTTGATCAGTCTTTATTTAGGTTTTAAAATCCTTGGCTTCATTGGCCTCTTCCTGGGTCCTGCTTTGGTCATTGTTTATGAAACATTGAAAAAAGCTGGAGTCATTAAACTGAACATCCGAATCTGAAAATGGTCCAAATGATCATTTGACGAAAAAAAGGCATAAGACATTTCAAATAAATGTTCTTACGCCTTTTTTCATATCACTGATACTTTTCGTTGTTTTACCGTGGCCGCTGCAGTGAGTACAAGGACGTGAGAAAAATTGGAGATAAGATGTTTTTCCTTTTCCGTCGCAATGCTGGCAGATTTCTATAAGTTTCATTAAAATGCCTCCTTTTATATGGTATGTTTCCCGAAAGATCATCGGGCATACATAAATAAAAAGACATATGAAAATAATCAAATAATCTACTTTATAATATGCGGCAGGGGGCCAATTGAAGCATAAAAAAGCCGGCCAAAACGAAATGGGCCGGCTAGGTGTTTAGGAAACAACCTCACTTTGAGGAATTCGTACATCTTCAGTTTCAATACTTTCTTCGACCGGGACATTTCCCTCAAATTCTTCAGGTTCTTCTACTTTTTTATAAATTTCAATGTATCGTATATGATGCTCTTCCATTTCCGTTATTTTAAAACTGTAGGAGCCATGATGCAATTCATCGCCCTGCTGTGCTTCATAGTTTTCAGTCAGGACCCAGCCCCCGATTGTATCGATGTCGTCGTCAGCTATTTCAAGTCCAAGTAATTCATTGACTTCGCTAATTAATACTTTTGCATCCATAATATAGTGGTTGTCTTCCAGCTTTTGAATCATTGGAACTTCATCCAAATCGAATTCATCGCGAATCTCACCGACTATCTCCTCCAGAATATCCTCAACCGTAACGAGACCGGATGTACCGCCATATTCATCCATGAGGATTGCCATATGAATTCGTTCTTTTTGCATTTTTAGCAGCAAATCGTGAATCGGGATGCTGTCAATTACCCTAATAATCGGCCGTATATAATTTTCAATTGACTGATCGAGTTTTCTATCGTTCGAAATCATTTCGGTAAACAGTTCTTTTACGTTAACGATCCCGATGACATGGTCTTTATCACCGTCAATAACCGGGTATCTAGTAAACTTTTCTTCTGTCACCATATCAAGGAAATCTTCAATTGTGTCCTCTTGTGACAGTGTGACAATCTCTGTACGGGGTACCATGATTTCTTTAGCGATTCGATCATCAAATTCAAAAATCTTATTCACGTATTTAAACTCAGATTGGTTTATTTCGCCACTTCTATAGCTTTCGGATAAAATTATGCGAAGTTCTTCCTCTGTATGGGCAAGCTCATGCTCAGAAGCAGGCTTTAAACCGAACATTCTCGTAAGAAGACGAGCAGAACCGTTAAGAACCCAGATGAAAGGATACATAATCTTATAGAAAAAGATCAAGGGTCTTGCTGCTAACAGTGTCACAGCTTCTGCTTTTTGGATGGCCAGCGTTTTCGGAGCCAATTCTCCAACCACAACATGAAGAAACGTGATGAAAGCAAACGCTAATCCGAATGAAAGGATATGGGAAACAGCCAGCGGAATATTCAACGTAACCAGTATAGGATGCAATAAATGGTTTATGGTTTTTTCCCCAATCCATCCGAGTCCGAGGGCTGTGATGGTTATCCCCAATTGACAGACTGATAAATATTCATCAAGACTCCCGATTACCTTTTTCGCCGGGATGGCGTTATTTTTGCCTTCCTCGATCAATTGATCGATCCTCGAACTCCTCACTTTGACAATCGCAAACTCCGAAGCTACAAAAAATGCTGTCAGTGCAATTAAAATGGCTATCATAACCAAGTTTAATATGTCCAAATAGTCTTCCTTTACCCGTCAGTATAACGAATAAAGGAAATCCACCTCCTAAGGTAATAAAGCTTTTTAGTGATAAATCTTATATTCTTACAGTTTTCATTAACTACAGACGGTGATGAGGTTTTAGTTTGTATTGTCTGTCCGTCTATTTGAAACAATATTAATACCCCATCTTATCACCCCTGGTTAACATCCATTAAATAACTTAATTATAAAAAAACTAATTTCTCCAGTCAAATCACCTAAAAAGTGGATAAGAATAACGATTAGTAAATATATATGGTTATCAGTTACCGTATATTAATGATCTTAAACAATATGAACAAATTATTTTTTGAATTCAGTTTCCCATGTATTGATAAATTTAATACTAAATCAGGATAATAACCATAATCTATTATTATAGGAAAAGGACAAGGGGGGAACCGGCATATTTGAAAAAATGACAGCCATCTTGATTGGCAGCCTGTCGGTTGGCATTGGAGTGAATTTTTTTCTGGCTCCATACCACTTATTGGATGGCGGTATGATAGGGATTGCCCTTCTAATGCATTATTATTTTGGTTCTCCGGTTGGATTAACGACAATTATTATCAGCATTCCGCTTTACATATATGTATGGAATTCAGCAAGACGATATTTTTTCCATAGCATTCATGGACTGCTTTTTTCCTCTTTTAGTATCGATCTGTTTTCCAATTTTGAGACAGGCTGGGAGCTGCCAATCTTTGTAAGTGCGATTCTCGGCGGTGTTATCATCGGGTTAGGGGTAGGATTAATGCTCAGGTATGAAACAAGCACCGGAGGGACAGATTTGATAGCTCAGATCATTTCTAAGAGGACGGCGATAAACGTAGGGGTGCTTATTTTTGTAATTGACGGATGTATTATTTTATCAGGAATTGGGATCGTTGGGATTGGGGCGTTTTTCTACTCCAGCCTAACCATTATCATAGTTGGGATCTTAACCTCACTAACAACCATACATGAATAGTGAAGTGCAAAAAAGTGAATGATATGAGAAAAATGCAAAAATGGAACTTTTACATACAAACAAGGAATTGGCTACAAAACGAATTTGCAGCTATAAAAGCGGAGACTGTCTACAAAAACAAATTTCCCGCTACAAAACCCAAACTTCCGGCTACAAAACTGATCAAATCGGCTAAAAAAAATATTTATCAAAAACATGTTTCATAGCAAAAAAATTTGGGTAGGTAATGTAAGAATACATAAAAATCTAACAGAGGTGAACATGTTGGAGAATGAATTAATTATGAAATTCAGGGACAAAGGAATCAAGATTGAAAAAACAAAGTCACGCCATGAGGTTTTTTCAAATGTTTATCAGGCAGATCCTTCTTTACTTATTCAATCTTCGTCTCTAGCCGACACGTGGAATGTTCAAGCAGATGAACAAAAAATTATAGAACTTTAATATTCTAAGCACACTGAAAACGGGGTGTGCTTTATTTTTATTCTCTGGCGGCAGTTCTCTTCAATAATGGTGTACAAGGAAGAAAAATAGAATGCCGTGCCCATCATGAACAGTTATCAAAAACGAAGGACAACAGTCACATACAAAACTAATGTAAGCCTTGCTCAAAAATGGCAGCAAGGCTTCTTGAATGTTGTACATAAAAAAAGATTTATTTTCTTGGATCTACATAATCCGGATAATCAGTAATAATCCCATCGACATTCATATCCACTAAAAAATCGGCAGTTGCTTGGCTGCGCACGGTCCAGGAAGCGATTTTCATATCAAGCGAGTGGACACGGTCGACCAAATCTTTCGATACGATACCGTAATTCGGATTAAAATATTCAGCATAGGTTGAGAATTCCTTTAGAGCCTGTTCCGTAGTATGTGATCTTGATGAAGTAAGGACGCCGACCGGAACTCTTGGGAGAAGGCGGTCCATTTTTTTCATAGAATCAAAATTAAAGGATTGAACAATGATCTTTTCATTTCGTGGTTTATCCAGGTTACGATCTTTTAATTCATGGGCGACACTTTCTTCAATCCCCGGATAGAGCTCTGGATTCTTTAATTCTATTAATATACCGGTTCTCCCCCGATATCTATCGAGAATTTCATCAAATGTCGGAACCTTTTCTCCTGTAAATTCCTCCCCCTTCCAGCTTCCCGCATCCAGATTTCTGATTTGATCGAAGGTTAAATCTTTCACGTACCCTGTGCCGTCTGTAGTACGGTCGACTTTATTATCATGAATGATGACCAGTTCACCGTCCTTCGTCCTTTGAACGTCTATTTCAATATAATCGGATTTCATTTTCACAGCTTTGTCAAAAGCAGCTATGGTATTTTCAGGAGCATAACCTGAAGCACCGCGGTGTGCGATATTGTCGATTTTTCTGACCTCGCCCTTTCCGTTATTCTCCGCGGCAAATGTCTCCTGAAGCGGACTAAATAGAGCGATTAATGCAATACTTGTTCCTGCTAACATTGTCTTTTTCAAATTCTTCAACTCCTATCCCAAAAGTGTGGTACACAATGATTCTATTGGAAGAATGTTTAGACAGGATGTGATTCGTATGTCGAAATGGTTACTTTGTTGTAAAAATACAAGGAAAACACTCTCTTCTTTAATAGAAACGTTATGTGTGGCATGGTCAAGTTCTTGGAGTGGTAGCGGACCGAAGGAAGCATAAGGAACGAAAAGGACTTGATACATGTTCCTGCTTTTATGAACAGTTGAGATAGTGAGAGAAGGAAAACGCGCTTGGATTTTTTGGGAAAATCCAAGCGCGTTTTTCTCGTCAATTCTTATTTGTAATAAAGTGTGGTTCGACATGTATGATGGCATGTTTGATATGATGCTTTTCCTGAAGGGTATTTTCTATTTCTTCCGTGATATCATGACCTTCGATGACCGTTAACTGTGGGTCAACGTGGACAGTCGCTTCAAGAAAAATCTCATTTCCGTGCATGCGAGCTTTTATATCGCTTGTAGCTTTGACTCGATCACCACTCGCGATTGTCTCATTGATTTCTTGAAGTAAGGCTTCATCAAAGCCGTCGGTTAACGTGTGCGAAGCGTCCCGGAAAATACTCCAGGCTGTTCTGCAAATGATCAGGCCCACGGCTAATGCCGCCACGGAATCAAGCCAACCTAACCCGAATTTTGTTCCAATAATCCCAATAAAAGCACCGATGCTCACTAAAGAGTCAGATTTATTGTCTTGCGCCACTGCGTGAATCGCTGCACTATTAATCCGTTTGCTGAGCCTTATGTTATAGAGGTAGACACCGAGCATAAATAGCGCGGAAAACAAGGCGGTATAGGCAGTTAACATGCCAGGCGTTTCCTGATCCGGCCGGATGAATGATTGGACGGCTCCGATAATGACCTGTAAACCAACTGATACCATAATAAACGCAGCAACGAGTGAGGCGATTGTTTCGGCCCTCATATGGCCATATAAATGATCATCATCAGGTGGCCTTTTTGATATTTTCAATCCGACTAATACCGCTATAGACGCGATAATGTCTGTTGAGTTGTTTAATCCGTCCGCCCATAATCCTTGTGAATTCCCGTAATGGCCGATCGTCAATTTTAAAGCCGCTAAAAACAAATAAGCGACAATACTGATATATGCTCCTTTTTCCGCGGAGCTGATTTTATTTTTCCGCAACATCACTTTACCTCCATCAAATGGTAACACTAAATAAAGATAACAAACGATATTTAAGTATGTCTATAGAAACAATGTCGTGCCCAACCATACAAATTGGCCTCTATCATTTCAATTGTTCGAAGGTAAAGAAGTTGGTTTAGACCAAATGGAAATGAATAATTTATATTTCTTGAATTCTCATGAAACTAGTAGTATATTCTTACCGAGGAATAAAAAAAAATACGTCCACAAGGGGAGCCTTAAATGGCTGAGAGTGAGCGAGTGAGTTCTGACCCTAAGAACCTGTTAGTTAATGCTAGCGTAGGGATGTGGTTTTGGATATGAGCAATGCTGGGATGATCCATTACCGCCCTGGCATTGCTTTTTTATGTGAAATAACCACGATGCCAGGTGACTCATGAAAGCTTCCCGAGTAGGAAAGGGGAAGGGAAAATGAATAAAAGAACGTTATTTTTAGTAGAGGTTGCCATCTTTGCGGCACTGGCTTTATTGCTGGATTTGGTTTCGGGCCTTATCTTTCAAAGAATATGGCCGCAGGGAGGATCTGTCTCGATCACGATGGTCCCTGTATTCTTGATGGCTTTTCGCTGGGGAATTAAAGGCGGACTGTTAACGGGGTTTTTATTAGGGGTATTGCAGGTGGTTATCGGATTCTCTTCTATCTTACATCCCGTACAAGGTTTCATTGATTATTTTATTGCATTTTCTGTTGTAGGGTTTGCGGGAGTATTCGCAAAACAGGTGACCGAAGGATTCAAAGGTGAAAATAAACGCAAAGGAATTGCCTATGGAATTCTTGGTATATTCATTGGCAGTCTTCTACGGTTTCTTTGTCATTATACGACAGGTATCGTGTTCTTCGGTTCATATGCACCGGAGGGACAGCCTGTAGCACTTTACTCTCTCATCTACAACGGAACTTATATGCTGGCTAGTTTTATTCTATCAGCAATCGTAGTCGTATTGCTTTATTCAACGGCATCAGGGGTGCTCACGAAAAATGCCTATCATGCGAATTGAGTCTGTATTAGTCGCTTCCTAAATTTGGATGAACGCCCAAAAATCTAGATGAACGCTCCTATAATCGGGTGAACGCTCATAAATCTGGGTAATCGCTCATATAATCGGGTGAACGCCCATAAATCTGGAGAATCGCTCATATAATCGGGTGAACGCTCACAAATCAGAAGAATCGCTCATATAATCGGGTGAACGCCCATAAATCAGGGGAATCGCTCATATAATCGGGTGAACGCTCACAAATCAGGAGAATCGCTCATATAATCGGGTGAACGCTCCTAAATTTGGAGAAACGCTCATATAATCGGGTGAACGCCCATAAATCAGGAGAATCACTCATATAATCGGGTGAACGCTCATAAATCAGATAATCGCTCAAATAATCGGGTGAACGCCCATAAATTTGGAGAATCGCTCATATAATCGGGTGAACGCTCATAAATCAGGAGAATCGCTCATATAATCGGGTGAACGCTCATAAATCTGAATAATCGCTCATATAGTTGGATGAACGCCCATATATCAGAAGAATCGCTCATATAATCGGGTGAACGCTCGTAAATCTGGAGAATCGGTCATATAATCGGGTGAACGCTCATAAATCAGGGGAATCGCTCATATAATCGTGTGAACGCTCGTAAATCAGGAAAATCGCTCATATAATCGTGTGAACGCTCATAAATTTGGAGAATCGCTCATATAATCGGATGAACGCCCATAAATCTAGATGAACGCTCATAAATCTAAATAATCGCTCATATAATCGGGTGAACGCCCATAAATTTGGGGAATCGCTCATATAATCGTTTGAACGCTCATAAATCTGGAAAATCGCTCATATAACCGGGTGAACGCTCATAAATCTGAATAATCGCTCATATAGTTGGATGAACGCTCATAAATCAGGGGAATCGCTCATATAAGCCGGGTGAACGCTCATAAATCTAAATAATCGTTCATTAAAGTATCTAATCGTCTAATTGTTATTCTCTGTCTTAAGCCGCCTCCTTTCCGGGAGCGGCTTTTCAATTGCTTGAAAAATAATAAAAATAGTGTAAAATTACACTAAAACAGAAGCGGTGAGTGGATATGACAAAGGAAGAAATAATCGAAATCATCTTTGAGAATTTGAAGCTTGTTAGAGTAGAGATGGGATATACCCAGGAAAAGTTAGCAGAAATGATTGGTGTATCGAAAAAGACACTTGTCCAAATTGAAAAAGGCAGAATTATGCCAGGATGGACCGTGGTCATAGCGGTTTGTGCGCTTTTTAGAGAAAGCGGTGTCATTCAGTCCTCTTTTGGGGGGGACCCATTGGAGTTGATTGAGACTATCACCAGGGAAGGCATGGTTTACCGGAAAGAGAAAACTCTCGGCGGAAAAGTATGGTGGAAGGAGCTATCACGGGAAGCGGGTTATATCTTACAGCAAAACATGATCAGTCGGCATTTTCGCATATTGGATGAAGATGATTACCGCATTTATAGCTCATTAGAAGAAGACGAGGCAAAGGCAAGATTCGAGGAACTTATACAGGACAGTGGGAACCAATAAAACACAAAAGTATAATTTGAGCAAACATAGCAAACAGTAAAAAGACAAGGGTTGAGTTTTTCAAAAATCGGGTATTACATAAGATACAGCAGTGAAAATTTTGAAAACACAAGAAGGAGGAGCTCGTCTTGGCGGAAAAAGAACATGTTGTGCAAAAAGATGGGAACGTCAACACAGAAAATGTGGATGAAGCCCTTGATAAAATTGATCCGGAAAGAATGGACCACATTTTATCGAATTTTAACGAATTCAAAACCTATTTACACAAGAGATTGGATGTGGCCAAGAAGATCGGTTTAAATGAAGAGCAACTGGCTAGTACCGCCGAAAAAGTGGGAGATTATCTTGCTGATAAGGTAGAACCGAAAAACCGTGAAGAAAAGCTTCTTCAGGAGCTTTGGAAAGTCGGCACTGAAGAAGAACGTCATAAGTTAGCCCACATGCTCGTAAAATTGGTTGATAAACCATAAGAAAGCTGTCACATATCTTTTGTGACAGCTTTTGTCTATTTAGCAATCAATACCGGGCAATGCGCTTCGTTGGCTACCTTACTGCTCGTGCTTCCGAGAAACAGTTTTTTTAAACCGGTTTTACCGCTGCTGCCGACAATGATGATATCAGCGTTTGTTCTCTTTGCATAGCTGCAAATGCTTTCTGCTGGATTTCCTTCCAATATTTCAAAATGTCCTTCTGCCTGGAGATCATCCAATATTGAAAAAGCTTTATTTTTCGCCTTCGAACTGCTGTTTTTAACAATAGAATGTGTTTCTCCACCTTGATTCATCGAATTTTGTTCCGTGGTAATCACGGGATGTGTCAGTGCCGGGTCGATATACATTCCATCATTGGCAAAGCCCCTGCCGGAAGGATTTCCAACCATCTTTTGCTCGACCCTTTCTTTAAAGACATGAACAATCGTTAAGGTAGCATCAGGAAAAGACCTCTTTAGCCTGGCGCCCCATTCAACTGCTTTTTCGCTGCCTTCGCTGCAATCAAATGCAGCGATGATATGATTGAATTCCGCTAACATACTCCCCATCTCCTAACTGTATTGTTATCGAAATCGTTAGTGCTCATAAATTTAAAATAATTAGTTACTGTTTTCCCTAATTTTCATATAATTATGCCATAATCTTCAAGGATGATTCACTTTCTCCTCATAAGTGAGAAAAAATACTCATTCATTTAAATAGCATTTTGTTAGAAGTTCATAGAAATGAGTCAAAAGTCTAATGTAACATTTCCAGAAATACGATAATCTTAAATTATGCTAGTGAAAAAGAGGTGGTTAGTATGCTTCAAGCAGATACAAAAATGCACCCCACGATTAAGCGATGCTTAAAACATTTGGATATATTGGGAACCGACGATAAAACAAGGCAAATTGTTTATATGTATATGGAAACATTGATTCAGGAATTCTCGACTTCAGAAAAGCTTGAAACTGCGGATACTGAACCAGCTACTGGGAAAAATGAAAAGAGAAGAATATAAAAACAACTGCTCGATAATAATCGGTGGTTGTTTTTTTGTATCAAAAATTAATGTACTTCCCGGACTAGTTTATGTTTAAGGATATAGGGGTACAGAAAAATGGGTATATTTATGCATAAAAATGGACAAAAGATGAATTTTTGATAATTAGGGGGTCTATATGAAAGGATTCAGAGGAATAAGAGAGATTATACCCTCTTGGCTTATTCAAGGAAGCTTCATTTCTTTATCAGCTGTAACCATTTTTGCAGTTGGTTTTTTTACGTTCTTTAAGCCTGAAACCAATATTAGCAATCTTAAAGATCAACTAGAACGTTCAACGGAAATATACGATGAAAATGGGGAGCTGGCAAGCAAAATTACCGCGAATAAAACGGAGGGCATTTCGATTAAAGAAATGCCGGACCATGTGAAGAATGCTGTAGTCGCCATAGAGGACCACCGGTTTTATGAGCATAATGGCATTGATTATAAAGCAATCTCCCGGGCGTTTTATACAAATCTCAAAGCTGGCGGGATTGAGGAAGGCGGCAGTACGATCACTCAACAGCTGACGAAGATAGCCCTGCTCGAATCCGACAGAACCTTCAGGAGGAAGGCGGAAGAATATTTCCTGGCCAGGGAAGTAGAAAAGGAATATAGCAAGGACGAAATATTGGAAATGTATCTCAATCAAATTTATTACGGGCATGGAGCATGGGGGATTAATAAGGCAGCACAAGTATATTTCGCAAAAGAAGTGGAGGAACTCACTGTTGCGGAGGCTGCTATGCTTGCAGGAATCATTAACGTCCCGTCGGCCCTTGATCCTTATGAGCATTTAAATAAGTCTATCGACAGACGCAATTTGGTTTTATCGAGGATGGAAGAGCACGGCTTTATCACCAATCAGGAATATGACTCAGCAGTTAAGGAAGAAGTAGTCTTGGATGACACCGTGCCGAGCGATCCGTTAAAGGGAAAGTATCCTTATTACGTAGACCATGTCCTTTCTGAAGCTTCTAATAGATATGACATCGAAATGGATGAGCTTCTGACCGGCGGATATAAAATCTATACATCTTTAAATCAGGATATGCAAAAGGCAGCGGAAAAAGTGTACGAGGACGACAGTATTTTTCCGAAAGGCACAAGTGATAAACTGGTGCAAAGTGGAGCAGTCTTATTGAATCCAAAGACTGGCGGCATTCAAGCGCTGGTCGGAGGAAGGGGTGAACATCAATTCCTTGGTTACAACAGGGCGACCCAGTTAAAAAGCAGTCCGGGATCCACGATTAAACCGCTTGCAGTCTATGCGCCCGCACTTGAGGAAGGCTATGAAATTACCGATATGCTAAAGGATGAAAAGATGTCCTTCGGCGGGTATGAGCCTTCCAATCTCGGAGGGAAGTACAAAGGCGAAGTGCCGATGTATGAAGCAGTTATGAATTCCTTGAATGTACCTACCGTATGGCTGTTAAACGAGATGGGGATTGGAAAAGGAATCGATGCGCTCGAAAGGTTTGGAATTCCGCTCGATAAAGAGGACAGGAATTTGGCCATTGCTCTTGGCGGGGGGTTCGATGGGGTTTCTCCGCTTGATATGGCAGGTGCCTATTCTACATTTGCCAATAATGGTGAAAGAATGCAATCCCACGCTATTTTAAAAATCGAGGATGCAACAGGAAAAGAAGTAGCAACTTGGGAAGAAAAGAAAACCAGGGTGACGACAAAGGCTGTGACGGATCAAATAACTGCGATGCTGCTAGGTGTCGTCGAATACGGAACTGGAAAAAACGCGGCGGTGAACGAATGGGAAATTGCCGGAAAAACCGGGTCAACCCAGCTTTCAATCAAGGGAGCAGTGTTCTATAGAGCAACCTTTGCCGGAGAAGTAGATCAATATTTTTGGATTGTATTGGCAGCAATTGCTATCGTATTAATATCGGCTGCTCTATTTGGAAAACGACCGGCCGTTCTTGAGATTAATAGGAAACATAAAAACGCGCAATAAGCCGAAGTCTGGAAATCTCGATATGTGGGTATGGTACAGTATATTAATTGGATAAAGGAGAGTTGAAAATGGAGCAATATATTTTATCTTTGGATCAAGGAACAACTAGTTCACGTGCGATTCTTTTCAATAAGAAGGGTGAAATCGTTCATATCGCACAAAAGGAATTCACCCAGCATTTCCCAAAACCGGGCTGGGTTGAACACAATGCAAACGAAATTTGGGGAACCATTCTTGCAGTTATTGCTTCATGCTTATCTGAATCAAATGTAAAACCAGAGCAAATTGCGGGAATCGGAATTACGAACCAACGGGAAACGACTGTAGTATGGGAAAAGGCAACAGGCCGTCCTGTCTATAATGCGATTGTCTGGCAATCGAGGCAGACAAGCGATATCTGTAACGATTTAAAGGAACAAGGGCATAATGACTTGTTCCGTGAGAAAACGGGATTATTGATTGATGCCTATTTCTCTGGAACAAAAGTTAAATGGATCCTCGACAATGTAGAGGGTGCACGTGAAAAGGCGGAAAACGGGGAACTATTATTTGGCACGATTGATACGTGGTTAATCTGGAAGTTATCAGGCGGCAAGGCGCATGTGACCGATTATTCCAATGCTTCCCGTACACTCATGTATAACATTTATGATCTAAAATGGGATGAAGAGTTGCTTGAGATTTTGACAGTGCCGAAGTCGATGCTTCCTGAAGTCCGCCCGTCCTCTGAAGTCTACGCGAATACAGTGGATTATCATTTCTTTGGTAAGGAAATCCCGATTGCCGGGGCTGCCGGAGACCAGCAGGCCGCCTTGTTCGGGCAAGCTTGCTTTGAAAAAGGCATGGCGAAAAACACGTATGGAACTGGTTGCTTCATGCTTATGAACACCGGTGAAAACGCGGTCCGTTCTGAAAACGGTTTATTGACCACCCTTGCCTGGGGGATTGATGGCAAGGTCGAGTATGCTCTTGAAGGAAGCATCTTCGTTGCGGGATCCGCGATTCAATGGCTGCGCGACGGCTTGCGTATGCTGAAGGATTCAAAGGATAGTGAGGAATACGCGAAAAGAGTGCCTTCGACCGATGGTGTCTATGTTGTACCTGCATTTGTCGGGCTTGGTACACCATATTGGGACAGTGATGTTCGCGGCGCAATCTTTGGCCTCACGAGAGGTACTTCAAAAGAGCATTTTATCAGAGCGACACTAGAATCGCTCGCCTACCAGACCAATGACGTTCTTGGCGCGATGGAAGCTGATTCCGGGATCCAATTAAAGACGCTCCGTGTCGATGGCGGTGCTGTGAAAAATGATTTCTTAATGAACTTTCAAAGCGATATGCTGAATGTCCCGGTTGAAAGACCGAAAATCAATGAAACTACTGCACTTGGGGCGGCTTATCTCGCTGGAATTGCAGTAGGATACTGGGAAAGCAAGGAAGAAATTGCAGAACAGTGGGCGATTGACAAGACATTTGAACCTTCCATGGAAGCTAACGAACGGGAAGTTTTATATGATGGCTGGAAAAAAGCTGTAAAAGCAGCCATGGCTTTTAAATAAGATAAATATACTGGATCGTGGCATGAAACCTGCGATGCCATGGTCTTCAAATTTATCAAAATGGAAATTGACAAATTCTGTTTATCATTGTAATCTTACAATGAATCAACCAATTTTTCTAAGGAAGGTGAACGTTATGATGTTAATCAATAGGCGAAATAAGCAGCTTAACATTTTACATAACGCAGCCTGTCCTGTTGCTTTGTTCTGATTTGGAACATAGCGATCATGAATGTTCTGCTAAGTGCAGGCTGCGACATAGGTCGTAGCATGCACTTTTTTTCATTTTGCGTGATTTTTTCGCATTTAAATGAGCTTCGCATGTGTTTGCGGAGCTTTTTATTTTTATCAAATACTAAGTAAAGTATGGAGGAATGATGATGAGATGTTTATCTGAAGTGAGGCCGATTTATGAAGTGGATACAGACAGCGGGTAGTCAAATAGTATTGACAAACAGAAGGAGGATACAACATGTTTTCGATTTTTAAGAAGCTATCCTGGTTCTTTAAAGAACAATGGAAACGCTATACATTTGCTATTTTATTTTTAGCCATCGTAAATATTCTAGAGGTTATTCCACCAAAGCTGGTTGGAATAGCGATTGACGATATCAACAACGGTAATTTAACGAGCGGGGCAATTGTGGAGTATATCAGCTACATAGCTCTTCTGGGGGTCGGTACTTATTTGTTCGGATATCTTTGGAGCTACCAGCTTTTTGGTGGTGCCTTCCTGGTCGAAAGGAAGATGCGCTCCCGGTTCATGGGCCATTTATTGAGGATGACGCCGACATTTTTTGAAAAGAATCGCACCGGAGACTTGATGGCCCGTGCCACGAATGATCTAAAAGCGATTTCCAACACGGCAGGATTCGGAATCTTAACGTTAGCGGATTCGATCCTCTTTACGTTTACGATTCTGATTGTCATGGGTGCGACAATTAGCTGGCAGTTAACCATCACCGCGATTCTGCCGCTTCCAGTCATGGCGATCATGATGCAAATATTAGGGAAAAAAATTCACAAACGATTCACACAAGCGCAGGATGCGTTTGGGGAATTGAATGATAAAGTCCTGGAATCAGTTTCCGGAGTGCGGGTTATCAGGGCTTACGTCCAAGAAAGGGAAGATGAAGAACGCTTTCGGGATATGACAGAGGATGTATACCGGAAAAATGTCGAGGTTGCCAAGATCGACTCGTTGTTTGACCCCGTCATCTCCGTTTTGATTGGGATCAGCTATTTAATTGGGCTCGGCTATGGAGCTTATATGGTCTTCCAGCAACAGATAACCCTCGGGGATCTTGTCTCTTTTAATGTATATTTAGGGATGCTCATATGGCCTATGATTGCCATTGGGGAATTGATTAACATTCTGCAAAGGGGCAACGCGTCACTAGATCGGGTCCAGGAAACCCTTTCTTATGAAGAAGATGTGAAAAACGAAGCATCAACCATACATTTGGAAAAACCTGGGGATATTTCATATAAAGCGGTCAATTTTACGTATCCGTCCTCAAAAACTCTGAACCTGAATGAAGTTTCAGTATCGATTGAGCGTGGCCAAACCCTCGGTGTCGTCGGTAAAACCGGCAGTGGCAAAACGACGTTCGTGAAGCAGTTGCTTCGTGAATATCCACTCGGAAGCGGAAAAATCTCAATCGCCGACATACCTTTAGAGAAAATCGCGATCGAAGATATCCGGAAATGGATCGGGTATGTCCCCCAGGATCATTTCCTGTTTTCAAGATCGGTGAGGGAAAATATCCTATTCGGAAAAGAAAACGCGTCGAATCAAGAGCTAAACAACGCCATTCGTCTTGCTGACTTTGAGAAAGATCTGGAAATGCTTTCTGATAAATTAGAAACGCTCGTCGGAGAAAAGGGTGTCGCTCTTTCCGGTGGACAAAAGCAAAGGATTTCGATTGCAAGGGCGCTCATCAAAAACCCGGAGATCTTAATCCTCGATGATTCCTTATCAGCTGTCGATGCAAAAACAGAAACAACAATCATCGAAAATATTCAAAAAGAACGATCCGGTAAAACGACAATCATTACGACGCACAGATTATCGGCGGTCCAGCATGCTGATTGGATCATTGTCCTTGATGACGGAAAAATCATTGAAGAAGGCCGACACCCGGAGCTTCTTAAACGAAACGGCTGGTACAAAGAACAATTCGTAAGACAGCAAATTGAAGAAGGAACGGAGGTGGGTGCATGAACGTCGTCAAGACGCTTTATCATTATGCTACCCTATATAAATCGATCATCATCGCAGCGCTGATCATGCTTTCCGTTTCTGTAGCAGCCGATTTAACAGGACCATTTGTGGCGAAAAGAATTATTGATGAACATATCCTTGGCATTGAATCGAAATGGTATCAGACCGAAAAAGGCGAAGATGCTGTCTCGTTCCAAGGTGCATCATATAAACGTGATGAATATTTTTCCAGCAATGAAGAAAAGGGAAAAGAAGTGAGAATTTTTCAGGTTGGCACAAAATTCACCTTTGTCGATCAGTCTGTTTCCTTTGATGGGAACAGGGAGCTTTCTGGAGATTTGCTGACCATTTCAAAAGGGGAGGAAAAGGCCAGCTACAATGCCATAGTATTAAATAGTCAGGAGCTGATGCGTTTTTATCAGCCGGAAATCTCGAGGATTTTAACACTGGTCTCTATTTACTTCGTGCTTGTTGTCATTTCATCAATTTTTCAATACGGGCAGAGATTTTATTTGCAAAAAGCGGCAAATCGAATTGTGCAACGAATGAGGACCGATGTGTTTTCTCATATATCAAAACTGCCGATCCGGTATTTTGACAATCTTCCTGCAGGTAAGGTCGTCGCGAGGATTACCAATGATACAGAAGCGATCCGGGAATTATATGTCACCGTGCTTGCGAATTTTTTTTCAAGCACAATTACGATCTTCGGCATATTCATTGCGCTCTTTATCCTTAATCCTCGGGTTGCCATGTTTGCGCTCCTGCTGATTCCGATTTTGGTCATATGGACGATTGTTTACCGGAAATTTGCTTCAAAATATAATCAAGTCATCCGTGCGCGTGTCAGTGATATAAACGCAATGATTAACGAATCCATTCAGGGGATGACCGTCATCCAGGCTTTCCGACGCGAAAAGCAATCGAAGGAATCGTTTGAAAAGCTGAATTATGAACATTTTTCGTATCAAAATAAAATGCTCAGCTTGAATTCTTTGACCGGCCATAATTTAATTGGTGTTTTAAAAACCATTTGCTTTGTTGCGTTCATCTGGTATTTTGGCGGTCAGTCTTTAACCGCCACGTCGGTGGTTTCCCTTGGAATGTTGTATGCGATTGTCGATTTTATCAACCGTTTGCTATATCCGGCCCAAGCAATCGTCAATCAATTTGCTAATCTTGAGCAGGCACTCGTAGCCGGTGAAAGAGTATTCAAATTACTGGATGAACCAGGAATTTCTGTAAGTAGGGAAAGCATTCCAAGATATAAAGGCAATGTCGATTTTAATCATGTATCGTTTGGCTATAAAGAAGATGAATATGTCCTAAAGGATATTACGTTCTCTGCGAGTCAGGGAGAAACTGTTGCACTTGTGGGACACACCGGTTCGGGAAAAAGCTCGATCATGAATCTTCTTTTCCGTTTCTATGACTGCAATGAAGGCAGCATTACGATTGACGGAATGGATATTAAAGACCTGGCGCACCAAACGTTGCGCCAGCATATGGGGATTGTCTTACAGGACCCGTATCTGTTCACCGGAACAATAGCGTCCAACGTCAGCCTTGAAAATGAAAAAATTACCCGAGAAATGATTGAAAAGGCATTGAAGGATGTCGGCGGGGATCATGTGTTAGGACATCTGGAAAAGGGAATAGATTCGCCGGTCATTGAAAAAGGAAGCACTCTTTCCTCCGGGCAGCGTCAGCTTATTTCTTTTGCCAGGGCATTGGCCTTCAATCCAGCTATTCTGATTTTGGATGAGGCTACATCAAGCATCGATACCGAGACGGAAGCGATCATTCAAGAAGCGATGGATGTATTGAAAAAAGGCAGAACAACCTTCATTATCGCCCACCGTCTTTCCACGATCAAAAAGGCGGACCAAATTCTTGTTCTCGACAGAGGTATAATTGTTGAGCGCGGGAACCATGATGAGTTGATGGCATTGAAAGGCAAGTATTATCAAATGTATGAACTCCAGCAAGGACAGCAAAAAGGGATGGCTGGATAGGAATGGAGGAAAAACTGCTATTAAGGTGAACTAAAGAATCGGCAATTATTAAATAATATCGTTGATTTTTGACTCATTCATGTGACACTTGAGTGTCACATGCCTTTCAGCAAAGCTGAAAGGTTGCTCCAACTGCAAAAGGCCCGAGAGAAAGCTAGCTTTCTCCTCGGGCCTTTTGCAGTTGGAGCTAAATGAGCCAAAAATATTATTGGTGCAGCAGCTTTTAAATTATAAATTTCCCTCATATAGTTGTTGTTTCCAAGGGGGTACTCTGCTACAATAGAATAAATTGAATAGTCTTATCAAGAGAGGCGGAGGGAATGGCCCTGTGAAGCCCGGCAACCTTCAAACTGATGTTTGAAAAGGTGCTAAGTCCTGCAAAGTTTTTAGCTTTGCGAGATAAGAGACGGATAACGATGAAACAGCCTCTCTATCTCCATGGTAGAGAGGCTGTTTTTTGTTAGTTGAACTTGGAGGGGGAAATGTAAATTGGCTACTTTAAAAGTTGCGCTATTGGGATTAGGAACAGTGGGGCTTGGTGCTTTCGAGGCAATTACCGAGCGTAAAGAACAGCTCGAGTCTTTAATTGGAAGAACGATTGAGTTAGCGGGTGTGTTAATAAAAAATGAGCAGAAAACAAGAAATATTCACGAGGATGTTTTTATTTCAAAAGACTTTGAAGAAATAATTGCCAGGAAACAGCCTGAAGTTGTGATTGAGGCGATTGGTGGGATTGAACCCGCACGCACATATATTGAGTATGCGTTAAGAAATGGCTGTCACGTCGTTTCGGCCAATAAGGATTGCATTGCCCATCATGGCAAGGAATTTCAACAGATTGCAAAAGAAAATGGAGTCCGGTTTGTGTATGAAGCAAGTGTCGCCGGAGGAATACCGGTCTTGCGGACGCTTCGGGAATTATTGGCGATCAACAAAGTGGAGCGTCTTGAAGCGATTTTGAATGGAACCTCCAATTTTATTCTGAGCATGATGAGAACAAAAGGGGCATCGTTTGAGGAAGCGCTAGCCGTTGCCCAGCAAAAAGGCTATGCCGAGCAGGACCCGACAAATGATATTGAAGGTCTCGATGCCTTTTATAAATCGATGATTTTAAGTGAATGGATTTATGGTGACCAGCCAGATTGGGATCAAGTAAAGGTAAAAGGAATTTCAGCCATTAAGATAGAAGAAATCCAGGTAGCGGAACAGTTAGGGGTCCGGGTGAAGCATCTTGTCACGATAAACGATGACCTGTCGGTTGAGATAGGACCGGAGTTCGTTGATTCAGAGCATCCGCTCTATGGTGTGGAAAACGTAAATAACGCTGTTTTAATCAAAACGGACTTGTTGGGAGATTTGACGTTGATTGGTGCAGGTGCAGGTGCAAAGCCGACTGCAAGTGCGGTGATCGAGGATTTTATCTCGCTTTATTTAACGAAAGAAAATATGCCGATTCGAAAACTTGCGTCGGTGGATCTTCCAACAGAACGGGAAGGACAAAAAGAAGATACCACGTTACTGTTTTTTCGCGATGTAACGTCGACAGATTTAAGCCAAATAGAAGGCGAGTTGGAAAAGCGGGGAACCATTCTTACATACACGGAGATTGAGGATCCGTTACTAGGCGTTTTATTCAAAGGAAGCCTTACCGGTTATTCTGACGATAAATTGCAAAGTACTTATCCGGCAAAAGTAAGTACTATTACCTTATCCACGAACAAATTAAGGCAGCTTGCGCTAAATAAATAATGAGAAAGAAAACCTCCTGATCAATGGTGATTTCAGGAGGTTTTCTTTGGTAAGAACGATACATTTTGCATATACGGTATTATCGTTTATATTAACAAGTATAGGAAAAAATGACCAGTATAGAAATTTTTAAGGAAAGGATTGAGTAGATGCTCTTTATAAGAAGGGAATCTTTCAGAGAATTCCTATCGGCATATCCGATTACAAGTCTGATCGTTTTTCTGAACACCATCATGATGATTGTGTCTATTTTTCTTGGTGACTGGATGTATAGATGGGGAGGAATAAACCGAAGCACAATTATCGGCGGAGAATTTTATCGGTTGCTGACATATGCTTTCATACACGGAGGAATGATGCACTTTTTAACGAATATGATTTTCACTATCATAACGGCACCGGCCATTGAGAAGTTGCTTGGACCACTCAAATTCATCACTTTGTTTTTCTTTTCAATATTGACCGCAGCGCTCGTTATCATCCTGATTCCTGCTGGCCCTTACCAGTTCGATGTCGGTGAATCCGGTTTTGGTTACAGCTTATTTGGATTTTATTTTTATCTGGTTGTCTTTAAGAAGAACTTCCTTGATAAAGAATCAAGCAACGTCATTTTGGCCCTTATAGCGATTGGCTGGCTCACGACCTTAGTGATACCCGGTACAAGCTTTGCTGGTCATTTGGGCGGATTTGTCGCTGGATGGTTATTCGCCTTCCTTGTGAACAAAAACCTGAACCGTTTGAAGATAATAAACAATCGATCATATTACCGATGAGAAAACCGCCTAGGCAAACAGTCCAGGCGGTTTTTTCATCGATTATTAGAATTATTGATTCACGCTTATTCTGCTTTCTTCAAGTGCTGCCGCAAAGTCCTTGATCAAGTCATCCGGATTTTCCAGACCGGCCGAGAGACGAAGGAGGCCGCTGCTGATGCCCCGTTTTTGTCTTTCCGCTTCAGGCATGGCGGCATGTGACATTTTAGCGGGATAGGATAAAATCGATTCTACCGCGCCGAGGCTTACCGCAAAAACAGGCAGCTCCACGTTTGAAACAAAGGCATTCAATACCTCTTCATTCTCAAGTTCAAAGGAAAGTACCGCACCTGCTCCGCTTGCCTGTGACTCCTGGAGGCTGTAGCCAGGATGATTTTCAAGGCCCGGATAATGCACGGCTTTTACAAGCGGATGTGACTGCAGGAATTCCGCTATCTTTCGTGCAGATTTCATCGAATGTTCCATTCTGACATGCAGGGTTTTCAGACCGCGCATTACAAGCCATGCATCCTGTACGCCAAGTACGGCGCCGAACGAGTTCTGCAAGGCATAAAGCCGATCGGCAAGCTCGGGGTCTTTTACGACGGCAAGGCCCGCGATGACATCACTATGGCCGGATAAAAATTTTGTGGCACTATGAAGGACGATATCGGCGCCAAGATTTAACGGTTTTTGCAAGGCAGGTGTTAAAAAAGTATTGTCTACATATGTTAACGCCCCAATTTCCTTTGCAAGCGTGCAGATTGCTTGGATATCGGTCACTTTAAGCAACGGATTGGAGGGAGTCTCCATATAGATCGCCTTTGTATTCGGTCTTACCGCTTCTCTGACATTATTCACATCTGTCATGTCAACGAAAGTATGCTCGATTCCAAACCTGGTTAAAACACTTGTCACCATCCGGTAGGTTCCCCCGTACACGTCCTCCGTAACAATGATATGGTCTCCGGCAGACAGCAGCAGGAGGGCAGTGGAGATGGCAGCCATTCCGGAAGAGAATGCAAAGCCTCTTGTGCCTTCTTCCAGTTCGGCAATGATGTCCTCAAGCGCTTCCCGGGTCGGGTTGGCGCTGCGGGCGTAATCATACTTACCGTATTGCTCCGGATTGCTTTGGTGGAACGTTGAGGCATGTTGGATCGGAACGCTAACTGCCCCTGTGGCACTGTCGAATTTATGCTGGTTATGCAATAAAAGCGTTTCAAATGAGTACGCTTTGTTTCCCGTCATACTCTAGCCTCCTTGTTGACTGCCGCAAGTGCCTTATCTAAATCCTGGATCAAATCTTCTCCGTCTTCAATGCCGACAGAAAAACGCAATAGTCTATTACAAACCCCATTGGCCGTCCTGATTTCTTCAGGAATATCGGCATGGGTCTGGGTTGCCGGATAGGTGATGAAGCTCTCGGTTCCGCCCAGGCTTTCAGCAAAGGTAATCAATGACAGCTCTTGTAAAAACGGATTGACCCATGCTTCTTCCCTGATGCGGAAGGAAATCATCCCACCTTTGCCAGGGTAAAGAACATCGTCAATATAATCATGGTTTTGTAAGAACTCTACCAATAATTTCGCATTTTTTTCGTGTCGATCCATCCTTAGTGATAGGGTCTTCATCCCGCGCATAAGCAGCCAGGAATCGAACGGACTTAGAACAGTTCCTGTGCCGTTATGATAAAGAGCAAGTGATTCAGATAACTCAGCACCCTTTGCGACAATCAGGCCAGCAAGGACATCGTTGTGTCCGCCCAAATATTTTGTGGCGCTATGAATCACGATATCTGCTCCCAGCTTGATGGGCTGTTGGAGAAGAGGAGTATAAAATGTATTATCGACAATCAAAAGCAAACCATGCTGCTTGGCAATTTCAGCCACAGCGGCAATATCGGTTTGTTCCATGAGGGGATTGGTCGGGGTTTCGATAAAGACCGCTTTCGTTTGAGGAGTAATGGCACCTTCAATTTCCTCTAGACAGCTTGTGTTCACGTATCGACAGTCTAAACCCCATTTTTTAAAGCCTTGCTCCAACAAACGATATGTACCACCGTATAAATCCTTGGAAATCACCCATTCATCCCCAGATTTGAATAAAGAAAGTACAGTTAGGATTGCGGCCATTCCTGAACTGCAGGCGAACCCCTGGTCGCCGCCTTCGAGATCGGCAATGGCCTGTTCAAGAAGCTGGCGTGTTGGATTGCCGGTTCTTACATAATCATATCCGGATGATTGTCCAATTCCTTCATGTCGATAGGCAGTGGAAAAGTAGACAGGCGGGTTCACGGTTCCTGTTGCAGATTCACTTCTGTTTCCGATTTGTGCCAAAAATGTGTCAATTTTATACATGGCTCACTTCTCCTTTAAATTATGGATAAAAACAAAAAAAGCCTTCTATAAGAAGAAGACTTTTGAAAATACATGGGCAGTCGTTCTCCTTATCTCTCAAGTTCCAAATAACTTGATGGATTTAGCACCTTTCCAATGACGAAAATACATGGAAGGTTGCTGAGGCGTCTTAGGGCCATTCCCTCGACCTCTCTGGATAAGAAATATCAATAATTCAATTTCTTTTGAATTTACTATACAATATCCATTGTGTCAACCTGCGAAAGAGTAATACGTAAAATTATCTTTACAAGACCCGGGAGATAGATTATTCTGTATATTAAATTCTGACTAATTCAATCAACAAACTATTATTAACCGAGCTCTGAATAAAATTAACAGAGATAGTTAACAGAGCTATTAACTAAAAAAATGGGGTTTTTAAATAGGGGGGTGACTCATTATGGGGGAACACAAACAGATCACCAAAATGGCCGACCAGCTTCAAAATATGCTGGATTCCATGAAATACGGGTCTATTACTCTCGTTATCCAGGATGGAAAAATCATTCAAGTCGAAAAGAATGAGAAGATAAGGATCAAATAATCAGCGGAAAGAAATTGGAGGCAGTCTTACCTTGCGGGGTATGGCTGTTTTTTTCATGAGATTATTTAAGAAATTGTTGATGTCAAATTCTTTATCTGAAGTTTAAAGGGTTTCCGCTATATTTATTCGGGGTTTTCTTTATATTTAGGCTCTGTTAAATTCCATTGTTGATTTTCAAATGGTCATGGAATCTACTCGCTTTCCGCGGACGAACTGGCAAGCCTCCTCACTCGTACCTCGCTGCGGGGTCTTGCCAGCCCGTTTTTCCGCAGGACGTTGATTCATCATCCTTGAATAGACACCGCACGAGAAAATGCGTATGCATTTTCGAGGAGTCTCGCAGATTCCCTTCCCAAAAACAACATTATCGTTTAACAGAGCCTATATTTTAAAAAATCAGTTTGACAGGCATGGTGTATTACGGGTATAGTACATATATGAGGTGTATGAACCACTTAATACATACACTTGAAAGGAAAATATAGGAGTTGTTTGGATGAATGTTAATTTTAATAACCGCGATCCATTGTACTTGCAGGTTGTCCGCTACTTTAAAGAACAGATTGCCATCGGACAATTGGAAGCCGGACAGGAAATCCCGTCCCGACGCGAGCTTGCTTCCATGTTGAAAATAAATCCGAATACCGCCCAAAAAGCATATAAGGAAATGGAGGAACAGGGATTGATCCATACCGAAAGAAACTTTCCAAGCCGGATCACAACAGATGAACAAATCTTGAATTCAATCAGGGAGGAACTGATCATGCAGGCAGTTGATATCTTCATTGCCTCAATTAAACCGATTCATGTTTCCTTGGACGAAGTGGTTGAAATGGTAAAAGAGAAATACGTGTCTGAAAAGAAATTGGGGGGAGATCAACCATGATTGAGGTAATGAACCTGGAAAAAAAATATGGGCGCAAAAAGGTGCTCGACGATATTTCGTTCACAGCCAACAAGGGTGAGATTACCTGTTTGATCGGGATTAACGGAGTCGGCAAAACGACGACCCTTAAAGCGATTATGGGGCTTACGCCATATAAAGGAACTATCCTTATTGACGGAGAAAAGCTAACCAAGGATAGCTATGAAAAAATAACCTTTATCCCGGATGCGATAACAATGCTTCCGAACATGACCATAAAAGAGGCGTTTTTATTTATGGAAGACTTCTATACTGCCTGGAATAAGGAACGTGCCGCAGAATTATTAACGTTTTTCAAATTGAAAGAAGATTACAAGATTGCCGAGCTTTCAAAAGGGAACACCGCAAAAGTCAATCTTATCCTGGGGCTTGCGCTTGATGTCGATTATTTGCTGATGGACGAACCGTTTTCCGGCATTGATATGTTTAGCCGTGAACAGATTGCCGATGTTTTCTCAAGCCACTTAATCGAGGAACGGGGCGTACTGATTACCACGCACGAAATAAGCGATATCGAACATCTGATTGATAAGGTCGTGCTGATGGACAATGGCAGAGTGTTGAAGGAATTTAGTACCGAGGGGATGCGGGCAAGTGAGGGGAAATCGGTAGTAGATGTGATGAGAGAGGTGTATCAAGGGTGAAAAATTATTTGAAACTGGTTAACTTCGAAACCAATCGCTTTATTAAGATTTACGTTGCATTATTGGGTATTACAATCATTTCTCAATTTTTAGGCGTTATTATGAAATCAAACCGCTATTTAAAAGATGCAAGAGAGACAATGTCGCAACAATCCATTACCCAAGCCGAATTTGTAGAACAGGTTGGGTTGCTTGATTTTTCACATATCATGAACAGCTTTTGGTTTTTAGGGCCGATTGCAATTTGTGCCGTTGCTCTTATCTTTTACATTTTTTTAATCTGGTATCGTGACTGGTTCGGCAAGAATACATTTATCTACCGGCTCTTGATGCTGCCGACATCCAGATTAAATGTCTACTTAGCAAAGGCCACTGCCATTTTCCTTATGGTCTTTGGTTTAGTAGCTCTGCAAATCATCCTGCTTCCGTTGGAGAATCTTCTTTTTCAATCGCTTGTACCGGATGTTTTTAGAAGTGTAACTAGTGTGAGAAGTTTAATTGACAGCAGTGTGTTAATGGTCGTTATTCCAAGGACATTCATGCAATTCCTTTTATCCTATGGACTTGGGTTTGCGGCAGTGTTTACATTGTTCACAGCAATTTTACTGGAGAGAAGCTACCGAATCAAAGGAGTTGTGATGGGGATACTTTACTGTCTTGCTGCAGGGACGGTTTTTCTTTCGCCGATTTTGATTTCAGCCATTTTTTCTTATGATATGTTCTTTTATCCTCTGGAACTGCTGATAATAGAAATATTTTTGGGCGTGATCGTCATGGCTGTCTCCATTTGGATTGGGAATTTCTTAATAAACAAAAAAGTAACCGTGTGAGGAGAATCATATGATGAAACGATATTGGAAAATAAGTTCACTCATCGTCGTTATCTTACTGGGCATCAGCAGTTATTATATTCATTCCGCTTACTCAGCAAAACAGCTTCCTGAATATATAATCAAAAAGCAGGAAGGAAATTCAAAGGTTATCGAGCAGCTGGTAATAAGAGGCGGCTATAGCAATAAAGCAGAAACTGCCTCAGAAATGATCGAAATTTCATCGGAAGGTTCCGAGTATTCAAGTGAAAAATCTTTTATTAGCCAAATAAAGAGTATGGATGATGATGGTGAACAAATTGAGAATCTGAAAAGAAAATACCGCAGTTTTATGAGAGGAAAAAATGGGCAGAATTCCTTTTATGAAGATAAGCGTAATCTTGTATATGCCGAGATAGAGTATCGGTTCCAAGATAACAGGCAGAAATTCGATTTCCATATCGCTGCCCTGGATAAAAAAAGCAATGAAGAAACTTCTTTTAAAATGGCATTCCCTGAAGGGGAAAAATACTCCAATGTCCAGCTGGATGATGTTCAGTTTTCGGATGGTAGGGTAAATGTAATCACTAAAAATTATCTGTCTACGAATGACGCTGGGCAGGAAACGGAACTGCATTTATATTCCTTTAATTTGTTAGACAAGAAGTTGCTAAGTGAAGAGGTCATCCTTTCTGACTCAGACAAAAAAGAAAATACCTATACAGATTATGAAAAACTGTCCGAAGCAAACAGCATGGTACCGTCCAATTATATAGTAATAAACAAAACATTCATTGAACAAAAACAGCATGAAAATGGGGAAACTGTCGAAGACATAAAGGGTAATGAATTGTTTGTTTATAATCTCAGAGAAAAAAAAGAGGAGGAAGTAAAACTTCCCAATGAAGTGCAGCAATTAAACGGAACCTGGAGTTATTATGATGCTGGAAAACTCTATATCTCCGAAGCAAAGGGCGGAAAGGTGCGTGTTGTCACATATGATTTCGCACAGAAAAAAGTCGAGAATCAATGGCAGGTACCGCTTGGAGAAAACGGCATGATATCATTGGCAACTATATTCAACAACGGCAATATGTATCTACTCGCTGCCGAAGATGAAGGGGCTGAACAGGGTCTTGAATATGCATCCGTGATTGTAGCGGACCTGGAAACAGGCAAAACTGAGTATAGAGGAACGGTCGTAAATAAAAACGCAAATACTAAATCAGATGGACAGGCATATTTGAGTGAGCTAATAATTGAATAGTATTTTATTAGACGTTTCCACTTTGGAGGCGTCTTTTGTCTTTTTAATTGACATCTGACAGGTTGCTGAAATACGATGTTAATCATATTGATAATTTTCGCAATATAAAGAAAGAGCAAGGTTTTTCTTTCCATCCGGGTAGAATAGGCTGCAACATAATCGAAAAAGATGTTTCGGAAATCATTTATTCGGTAAATAAACTGTATCCAAAGAAAAATTATCCTCGCGATATGGGGCAAACTAGCAAAAGCCCGGCACATTCATTCCCTTAATAAATACCCATCCGGAAATGAAGAATTGGTACAGCAAACGAGAAGAAGTAATCCGCCTGTGTTCATGAAGAATCAGCCGATCAGTTTTACTTCTATAATGATAAATAAGTTTGGGGGGCTAGTATGGAATACAGTTTCCATCCGTTAGGCGATAATGCAGTCATTATCGAAGTAGATAAAGATATAAATGTTAAAACGCAGCAAAAGGTTCAAGTTATTACTACATTTTTGGACGAGCAGCCACCTTCTTGGATGATTGAATACATACCAGCGTTTACCACAGTCACAGTTTTTTACGATCCGGTCAGGATTTCAACGGGTAGTGAGGAAGGTCGTTCCCCCTATCAATACGTTTGTAATCGGCTGAAAGAATTGCTTTCAGATTTAACGGCAGGTACTCAAGTGGAATCACGAGTGGTGGATATACCAGTTTGCTATGGAGGAGAATTCGGTCCTGATTTAGAATACGTGGCAAGAGTGAATGGCTTAACGACTGAAGAAGTCATACATATACACTCCTCCGGAGATTATTTGGTCTATATGATCGGATTTGCGCCAGGGTTCCCGTATATCGGCGGTATGTCTGAGAAAATCGCGACACCAAGAAGAGAATCTCCCCGTTTAAAAATTCCGGCCAGATCAGTGGGAATTGCGGGAAAACAAACAGGGATTTATCCACTCGAAACACCTGGTGGCTGGCAGTTGATCGGACGGACCCCGACACGACTATTTCGCCCTGAGAATGAATTGCCAAGTCTGTTAAGAGCCGGAGACAAGATTCGATTTTTACCGATCAGCCGGCAGGAATACATAGAATGGGAGAACGATTAGGATGCTAACGATCACAAAGCCCGGTCTGCTAACAAGTATCCAGGATCTTGGGCGGTACGGCTTTCAAAAATTCGGAGTCATTGCGAGCGGGGTTATGGACCCGCTCTCTCATCGAATTGCTAATTTATTAGTCGGCAATCAAGAGAGTGCGCCGACGATGGAAATCACTTTAATTGGCCCTGCTATTGAATTCAAGGAGGATGCCCTTATTTCGATTTGTGGCGGCGATTTATCTCCAGTTATTGATGGAAAGCCCGTTCGCATGTGGCGCTCGGTTTTTGTCAAGAAAGGAAGCACGCTTCAATTTGGCAAATGCAGGTCTGGATGCAGGGCCTATCTCGCTCTCGCAGGCGGGTATGCTGTAAAAAGTATTATGGGAAGCAAGTCAACCTATTTAAGGGCCGAAATGGGCGGATTTAATGGCAGGGCACTTCAAGCAGGAGACCAGGTTTCCTTTAAGCCCCCCGGTGATCTTTCAGCAAAAATCATTCAATATATAAAAAAGGATTTATCTCCCGATACTTTTGTTCAAAGTGAGTGGTCAGTAGCCTCAGACTTAATTCCCAACCACGCAAACAGCACTTCTATACGGGTTATAAAAGGCCTGCAATTCGATTTATTTACCGA
Organism: Bacillus sp. V59.32b; assembly: GCF_003429085.1. GTDB lineage: Bacteria > Bacillota > Bacilli > Bacillales > DSM-1321 > Peribacillus. The sequence continues at coordinate 36,106 of NZ_QVTC01000042.1, forward strand.
AGAAAGCCAGGACACGCTTTTTAAGGATCTTTTTGAGATATCATCGCAGTCAGATCGAATGGGCTATCGGTTAAAAGGACCAACCCTTTCCCTTGACACTCCGCAAGAGATGATTTCAGAAGCTGTTAATTTTGGCACGATCCAAGTCCCGTCGGATGGAAACCCGATCATTCTGTTAGCGGATCGTCAGACAACAGGCGGATATCCGAAAATTGGCCAAGTTACAACGGTCGATCTTCCATTATTGGCTCAAGCAAAACCAGGGGATCGAATCCGTTTTGCCGAACTGTCTCATGAAGACGCCGAATCTCTGTACTTAGAAAGAGAGACACAAATAAAGCGGCTTAGAATGGGGATTGCCTTAAAATTCAGATAGGGGGTGTATAGGTCGTGCATTTTGTAGACATTAATTGTGATATGGGAGAAAGCTTCGGAGCTTACAAATTAGGCAGGGATGAAGAAATTTTTAATTATATTACCTCTGCGAATATTGCCTGCGGGTTTCATGCGGGTGATCCGGCGACCATGCGGAAGACCGTCAAACTAGCTTTAGAAAAAAATGTCGGAATTGGCGTCCATCCAGGACTTCAGGATTTGGCAGGTTTCGGAAGGCGGGAGATGCAAATCACGCCCCAAGAGGCGTATGACCTCATCGTTTACCAAATCGGCGCCCTTTATGCTTTTGTTAAATCCGAAGGCGGAATGCTGCAGCACGTTAAACCGCACGGTGCTCTTTATAATATGGCTGCTAAAAGTGCGGCATTATCAGAAGCGATTGCCGAAGCGGTCTACAAGGTTCAACCGGAACTGATTTTATTCGGACTGGCTGGGAGTGAACTAGTGAAAGCGGGGGAGAAAATCGGCCTCCGAACCGCGAATGAAGTATTTTCTGACCGCACCTACCAGGAGGATGGTTCCTTAACCCCGAGACGGAATGCTAATGCGCTTATTGAAAGCCAGGAAGCGGCCGTTAGCCAGGTGATCACGATGGTAAAAGAAAGCAAAGTCACATCCCTCCAAGGAGTGGAAGTCCCCATCAAGGCAGATACGATCTGTATTCATGGAGACGGGGAGCATGCATTGGATTTTGCGAAATATATTTCCACCGCGTTAAAAAACGCCGGCATTACAACGGCTAAAATAAGTGACTATTAAATTACATCATTGATGTTAGGAGAAAAGTATGGAAAAGAACTCACGATTTAGTATATTAATGGGAGCTGCGTTCCTGATGGCAACATCAGCCATCGGACCGGGTTTCCTGACTCAAACCACCGTTTTTACGGAAACCCTTCTTGCGAGCTTCGGGTTTGTCATCTTAATATCGATCATTATTGATATCGGCGCCCAAATGAATATTTGGAGAATTATTGCCGTATCGGAAAAACGCGCCCAGGATATTGCCAATGAGGTACTGCCAGGGCTGGGATATTTTTTGGCCGTTCTGATTGTAATGGGCGGACTGGCGTTCAACATCGGCAACATTGGAGGAACCGGGCTTGGCATGAATGTCTTGTTCGGCATTTCTCCTGAAATGGGTGCCTTACTGAGTGGAATTATGGCGATTGGTATTTTTTTAGTAAAAGAAGCGGGCAAGGCAATGGACCGTTTCGCTCAAATCATGGGTTTTGTTATGATTGCACTGACCGTTTACGTAATGTTTAAGGCACAACCTCCATATGGAGAGGCGGTCGTAAGGACCTTTGTTCCCGATGAAATCAATCTTGTGGCAATTGTCACGCTTGTTGGGGGAACAGTTGGCGGCTATATTACATTTGCTGGGGGCCATCGATTGCTGGACGCAGGACTAAAAGGAAAAGAAGCCGTTCCCGAGGTCACCAGAGGGGCAATCAGCGCGATTGGAATTGCCTCTATCATGAGGATTTTTCTTTTTCTGGCGACGCTCGGTGTTGTGATGCAAGAGCTGCCTCTTGATCCAAAAAACCCTGCAGCTTCCATATTTAAACATGCTGCCGGCAATATTGGGTATAAGATTTTTGGAGTGATCATTTGGGCAGCAGCCGTTACGTCCGTAGTGGGAGCAGCCTACACGTCGGTTTCTTTTATAAAAACATTGAGTAAGACAGTAGCTAAACACGAGAAATGGGTGATTGTCGGATTTATTACGATTTCGACTTTGGTGTTTGTTGCCATTGGTCAGCCTGCAAAGATACTGGTTCTCGTCGGATCGTTAAATGGTCTTATTCTGCCGATTGCATTAGGTGTAATGCTGGTTGCGGCTTATAAAACAAAAATTGTCGGCGATTATAAGCATCCGTTATGGATGACGATATTTGGAGCGATTATTGTGGTTGCCATGGCTTATATGGGCGGTTATTCATTGATCAATGGAATTCCGCAACTATTTAAATAAGATCGGGGGAAACAGCATGCCATCTATTACAGAAATGAGCCCTGCCGAGGCCAGGGAAATGATTCGAAACAACGATTGGGTTAAACCGACATCAGGGATTGCCAATGGGTATATTCAAGCCAATTTAGCGGTGTTGCCAAAAGAGTTGGCTTTTGAATTCCTGCTTTTTTGCCAACGCAATCCGAAGCCATGCCCGATTATTGACGTTACCGAAGCGGGGTCAGGCGTGCCGGCATTAGCAGCACCTAACGCTGATATCAGAAGCGATATCCCTAAATACCGGGTTTATCGAAATGGCATCTTGACGGAAGAAACAACGGATGTGACAGCGCTATGGGATGAGAATATGGTTGGATTTTTAATTGGTTGCAGTTTCACATTCGAAGAGGGATTGCTCAAAAATGGGATTCCAATCAGGCATATCGAAGAAAATTGTAATGTTCCGATGTATAAAACCAATATTCAATGCGTAAAAGCGGGTCGATTCGAAGGCCCGATGGTCGTCAGTATGCGCCCGATGCCAGAAAAAGACGCAATCAGAGCTGTTCAGGTAACCAGCCGTTTCCCTTCAGTTCATGGGGCACCCGTCCATATTGGCAATCCTGCGAGCATCGGGATAGCAGATATTCATAAACCGGATTTCGGAGATAGAGTTACCATTAAAGATGGAGAGGTTCCTGTTTTTTGGGCTTGCGGTGTGACGCCGCAAGCAGTAGCAATGGAAGTGAAGCCGGAAATTATGATCACCCATGCACCAGGACATATGTTCATTACAGATTTACCGAATGAGCAATTTGCTGTGTTATAAAAAGAACGAAGCGCCCTATATTGAAAAGGACGCTTTTTTTGGCAGAGAGAGATTTCAGCATTTGTTCGACTTTGTCTTCGCCTGAAAAGGTTGTCAATCGACGAGTTTATTTATTTTTAGCAAGCCTGGATATATTTACCTACGAGACCGGAATAAGATACCTGTTCTCCATACTAATCAAAAACACACAGACCGTAACATCACACGGCATTTCAGAACGGGTTCCCGGCTGGAACGTTAAAGGAGCATCTGCATTAACCGGAGCTATTGGAGCATCAACAAGAGCTACTGCTACATCAGCAAGGCGTGCTGCTTCTGCATTGAGTAGAAGTAAACGATCACGCGGAGCAGCTGGCAGAAAACGGGCTAAAATACATCAATAAAGTCACCCCCACACATTGAACTATGACCCGAATAATGGACACTTAAAAAAGTCTCTTATTCGGGTTTTTTGTATGCATATGAAAAACGAAGAAATCGGTAGAAAAACAGAGTTTGACCTTTGAGGGAAATACCTTCTTTTTCGAATGCATATTGTATGTAAAAACGGCTAATTTTGATCAAAACCCGGCCTTGCAAATCTACTTTATGTAAACTAGTCATTAAATATTGCAAAAACCCCCCACAAAAAGGTGGGGGGTCTCAAGGTAATGTCTTAGACTAACCACATAATAATGTCTGCTAAGGCTCTAGCACTGTCTGAAGGAATACCTACACTTCTTAATGCTTTAACCAGTGCAGCTTTAGTTCCCGTATCAAGCTTTTCAGTGGCTGTATAAATTTTCGCGCTATATTTTCTCACTAGCGCTGCCTTTGAAGCAGAAAGAGATTTTAAAGCTAATGCTAAAGCTCTCCCCCCAACGTTACATGTGGCTCCGAAGAGTTTAATTGCTTTCAATGTACACCAACTACTCCCATGGTTTGCATTTGACCTTCGACCGGTTTAGGGGTAAGTCTAGTTGTGTATTTAACCAGGGATCATTAGCACCTTCTTGAAGAAAATTTCTCGTCGTGTCTAAATCTGACATATCCGAATCTTGATTTTGTTTTTCATAGTTTTTCACATACTCATTAAGTACATCAAAATCTGCTTGTTTTTGTTTTTTAGAGACGGTCTCAATTTTATTACGTTCCTTTTCGGCTGCAAATGCAGTGGATAGGGGTGTTATTGAGGTAATTGTTATTGCTGAAACAACAGCAACTGTAACAAATTTGGCGAATTCTTTTTTCATAAAATGAGTCTCCTTTTCCCTTAAATTATTTGTATGTAAAAGAAATCTGACATATAATGTCATTGTTGAATAATACCATAAAATTACAAATTTAATTTACAAAAAGACACTAAATTTTCTAGAAAATGGTGGTTACGATGAATAATAAGAAAAAGAATTATGGTGATGCTATCTTTGCTATGATTGCTGTTGGCTTACTTATATTAGGAATATTACTAATACCATTCTCGATAGTTTTCTTTGGTTTTAAATTTTTAGATTCTCTTCCTGAGGTGAAAATCGATAATGAAAGTTTCATATCGAATCTATGGTTTGTCGGACAATTTATCGGTTGCGCAGCTGTATTTTCTCTTATAACAGAAATATGGTCCCGAAAATTAACAACTGCTAAAAATAAGTTTATAGCTATAGTTGTTAAATATGTTTTTACATTTATTCTATGTTGGTTGTTTTCCTCTATTTACACGCAGTTTTCTAATCAATTATCTGCTAGTAACCGGGGTGTCTTGTACATAGCTTTTTTCTTATTCGCGCTTAGTCTAACGGTAGAAATATTATATTTTTTTCTTATAGACAAAAAAAACAAAAAGTAACTCCGTTATCAATTAAAAAAACTGACTTCATTATGAAGTCAGTTTTTTTCTATAACAACCATTATGTAAACAAGATTGACAATGATGTACTGTTTAGTACCAAAAATACAAAAAAAAGACTTGAGTAAACACCATAAAATGGTGTGCCAATCAGAATGATTTTGGCGCATTTCCAAAAAATAGGGTGTGCCAAACGGAGAAATTCAGGCACAAATTAAATCAAAAGTGCAACCACCTAAAAACCAACCGCACTGCGGTTTCTAGCATGAAATGCTAGCAGTTTTCCCTTATGTTCTTTTTTTGCTTTCGCCCCCGTTTCTTCGAAACAGGGGACTCAGGGCAGCATTCGCTGCCTGGCTTGCAAAAAACGATTTAATTCTCCTGGATTGGTGCTTGCTGTTTTTCTTTATTTCTAAAACGAGGCTAGGTATCATTGATGAGTCTGCGAAACAAGACGAAGTCCATACTGCCGAAGGTGATACAGAGTAAATGAAGCAGATAGATGGAGGGAAAGACTGCACTCTTACCCGGGGAGATCTGATTGTAATGCCAATTCGTATTGGTAACCTATCCAGCGATGGAGAGCTGAACAATCAGAAGTCAGCAGAAGCCATAGTACCATGCCAACTCGAGGAGAATAGGAAGGGCTGAACTATTGAGAGAGAATGAAATCTTGGAATACAGTTCTTGTGACGAACACAGACAATCCGAAAGGACTTGCCTGAAGGAGGAAACGGTGAATCCCGTGGGGGACTTCAGGAGGGTGGAGCCAGAACTGACATGAAGAGAGCCTTCATTCACGTAGAAAAGGATGAACGAAATGTTAATGGAACAAATCCTGTCACGGGAAAATCTTTTAACTGCCCTAAAACGGGTAGAGCGAAACAAAGGAAGCCACGGCATAGATGGAATGTCCGTAAAAGACCTACGCAGACATCTCTATGAGAATTGGAACTCCCTTGTGGAAGCCTTAAGAAATGGTACCTATCAACATCCTCCGTTCGCCGTGTCGAAATCCCGAAACCGAGCGGCGGAGTAAGGTTATTAGGCATACCTACCGTGACAGACCGTTTCATTCAACAGGCCATTGCCCAAGTGTTGAATCCTATTTTTGACCCGAGCTTTTCAACAAATAGTTATGGGTTCCGCCCAAACGAGCGGGCTCATGACGCCGTATGGAAGCAAAAGGATTCATAAAGGATGGTTACCGCTGGGGAGTGGATATGGACTTGGAGAAATTCTTTGATAAGGTGAATCACGATAAGCTGATGGGCGCCCTCGCCAAGAAGCTGCAAGACCGGATCCTTCTGAAACTAATCAGAAAACACCTTCAGTCTGGAGTCATGCTAAATGGAGTAGTCCAAAGCACGGAAGAAGGGACTCCGCAAGGAGGACCTCTCAGTCCTCTCCTATCGAACATCGTGCTCGACAAAATCGACAAGGAGCTTGAGAAGAGAGGACGCAAATTCGTGCGCTATGCAGATGACTGCAATATCTATGTAAGGTCAGAAAAGGCAGGGTACCGTGTCATGGCGTCCATAACAAACTTTATAGAGCAGGACTTGAAACTGAAAGTAAACAAAGATAAGTCAGCAGTAGACCGACCTTGGAAGAGGAAGTTTCAGTTTTACATTCCATAAAGCATAAAGAACCGAAGGTGTGTATTGCGAAAGAAAGCATCTTTCGTCTTAAAAAGAAGGTGAGGGAAATCACCTCGCGGTCAAAACCATATCCAATGGAACAAAGGATTGAGATGCTTAATCAATATTTAACCGGATGGTGCACTAGGAAACTCGTTGGGTTAGGGGTGCCCGAACCCAAAGCATATGAATGGGGGAATTCCAGGAAGAAATACTGGAGAATCGCAAGTACTCCCATCTTACACAAAACCCTCGGCAACTCCTATTGTAGAGTCATCGAGGGCTGAAAAGTCTGTATACCCGTTATGAATCTCTGCGTCAATCTTAAAAAAAGGAAAAATTGACGGATTGCGAACCTCCTTCAGATTCGACTTTTGTAGCCGGAATTCCCATTTTGTAGCGGACCAGGATTTTAGTAGCCGAAATCGTTATAATCACTAAATCATTAATAACTCATACACTTCATTGAGATGCTTAGACCTTTCATAATCTTGCTCCTGGTTGGAATATTCTATCGCTTGCTCCAATATCCGGTTAAGATAATACATTTCATCTGCCGTTAAATTTTTCACAAATAAACGTTCAGTAGGATAGTCTTTATTCGAAATTTTATCAAATATTTTCTGGCCGACTGGTTCAATGTCCGTATGGCCGGCCAGAATTTCCCTTACATATGCCAACGATTGGTTCATTTCCATTACTCCTTTGATCATTCCGGGTTATGTAAGTAATTTACCCAATCACAATGTAAATTACTTAAGAAGGCTGGCGAAATAAAATTTTTCGAATGTGAATAACTCCGCTTCAATAAAACATAATAAAATGTGAAGTGCTACCTAACTCGATAGGAGGGAATTTCATATGGAAAACCAACAGGGACATACACACGAAAATATGCACGCAGGTCCTGTATCACAGCAATTTAATCATGGGGCCCATGAAGTTCTTGATGTTCGTGAGGCGCTGACGGGTTCAATCGGGGCAATGAATCAATATACCGTATTGCGCCAGTTCGTAAAAGATCCAGAATTGCTTGATATAATGGACAGGCAATATAATTTCATGAAGGAAGAGTATAACATTACTGTAGAATGCTTTAAAACGGGGAAGGATCCTTCCAAGCCAACTCAAAGCTACAAAATGAAGCAGGATAACGACTTTATCTATGGTTTGAAATCCGGTCAACCCGCAGCGCCGATCCAAGCTGCATCTGAAATGAATGAGCAAACTGTTTCCGGCTGCCTGCTTGGAGCCCAAAAATCTTCAGCATCCATGAAGACAATGGCGGCATTGGAGTCAACAAACCCTGTCGTGCGCCGCGTGCTTGCGGATTCTGTACCAAACTGTGTTGAAATGGTGTATGAACTTTCCTTATACCAAAACAAGCACCATTACTATCAGGTACCGCAATTTAATGAGCAGGATATGGCCCAAATGCTAAATGGGTTTGCTCCGGCACAAGGAACGAATACACACTAACTTACGAATTTTATCGATCACTTTAATAAAAGAGGTGGATCATGGTTAACATGAATTTTGATAAATTCAATAGCATTCAACAAAAGCACAAATCCCGTTATATCGGCGGCGACAAAACGCAGCAGCAGGGAATCAATGATCACAGGTACAATGACAATCAAAACAGTCAGAAATCACCTGGTGCTACCGGGCGAAAATTCCCTTTGTAGGATGAATAACTGAACATCTATCATTCACTGGTACAAAAGGACCAACACAGACGTTGGTCCTTTTTCTTATATTTTTTTAATTATTCAATTAATTCTAAATACTTCTTGATAAATATTAATTTCAATGATTTAATGAAAGTAACTTTTGTCACTTATCAGATATGTGATTTCTGAAAGGGAAGGAGGCGAATGCATGAATGTCGAAAAAATTTCTACAAAAAAATTGTCAGAATCAGTTGGAGAACAAATCGAAAAAATGATTGAGTCCGGTGCGTTTCAGGCAGGTGAAAAACTCCCTTCCGTGCGGGAACTCTGCGAATTGTTCGGGGTCGGGCGATCCGCTGTCCGCGATGCCATCAGTACGCTGAGTGGAAAAGGCCTTGTCTATGTAAAACAAGGGGAAGGAACATACATATGTGAATTTGATTTCACTAAACTGTTCAATAATCATATGTTACTGCCTGCTGCTGGGGACATCACTGAACTGTTTCAAGTTCGAAAAGTATTAGAGGCAGGTATCGCGGAGATGGCGGCTTTCAATCGTTCGAAGAAAGATTTGAAGGGAATGGAAAAACTTCTTTCTACTCCATTAAGTAACGGCTGGGAATCTGACTACGAATTCCATAAGGCCATTGCCCAAGCAACAGGCAATAAAATTCTGATTGAGTTAATACAATTCATCTCAACGACGATGAAAAAAGCGATGATCGACTTCCACCGGTATATCCAAAAAAATAACCAGATCGTTCAAACGATTGGCGAACAGCATGACAAAATCTATGAATCCATTAAAATGGGTGAACCAAAAAAAGCGAAGCAGGCAATGATTGAACACTTAAATTATGTGGAAGAGCTTATGCAAGGCAGTATTATGCATAGGGTTTAGGCTAAATAACCTATTTTTCGAAACAAATTAGAAACGATGTTTGTTATTACGAAACAATAGTGGGGAGGCTATGAATTGATCACAACAGATTTATTATCAGATTTAAAATCTATTGTATCTGAAGAACAACTGATTGATAGGAAAAACACGAGCCATCCTCTAGGAAATAGTGGACAGGTGACCGTCTATCCAAAATCCGAAGACGAAATTGCAAACGTCTTAAAGTATGCAAATGACAATGGGAAAAAAATAGCTGTCGTAGCGGGCGGAACAAAAAGAGGGTTCGGCGGGCTGACCGAGTCCGTAGATATCTTATTATCTTTAGCGAAATACAAAGGAATTGTTGAACATACGGTTGGGGACATGACATTGACGGTAAAGGCCGGAACGCCGTTTAAGGAATTGCAGGAATATTTGGCGGAACACAATCAAAAGGTTTCACTCGATCCTGCGTGGCCGGAATATGCAACTGTCGGCGGAATTATCGCTTCAAATGAAAGCGGTCCCAAACGTTTAGGATATGGTGCTTCGAGAGATGTAGTGATTGGACTTCGAATGGTCTATCCCGATGGAAGTGTTAACCGTTCCGGTGGCAAAGTAGTAAAAAACGTAGCCGGATATGACATGAACAAGCTTTTTATCGGTTCAATGGGGACGTTGGGTGTCGTATCTGAAGTGACTGTGAAGCTTCGGCCGCTGGCAAAGTACGAAAGTTTAGTCTTATTATCCTTTCCTGAAGGGGATGTAGAGAAGATTCGAGCATTTGCAACCAAACTGTTAGATTCTGTAATGGAGCCAACGTCACTTGAATTGTTAAGTCCATCTCTAGCGGAAAGAATGACGGGGCAAAATCAGTATACATTGGCAATCAGCTTTGAAGATGTCGAAAACTCCGTCCACTATCAGGAGGAGTTTGTAAAAAATATTCAGCCTCTCCATACAAATATGGTGATTTTTCAACAAAAAGAAGCACAGGCCTTCTGGGATAAATTTTATACAATTGGCCCAAATGGAGCTGTGCTTGCTGAAGGCTCTGAAATAGAAGCCGCCATGAAAATAGGTGTGATCAATTTCGATGTTCTTAAAGTTATCAAAGAATGTCAGAGTTTAGTAGATTCCGGACGCCTGGCAATCGAAGCTCATGGTGGATTGGGGCATGGATTGTGCCAGGTAAATCTAAAGGGTTCTGCCGAGGAAATAGAATCCGCAATCAATCACCTAAGGAATTCCGTTGCGCAACTGGGTGGATACTCAATTGTTACACATTTGCCTTTTTCTCTCCGTCAAAAAATCAATGTTTGGGGAGAAAAACCATCGCATTTCTTTTTATTAGAAGGGATTAAGGCGAAGATTGATCCGAACAGAGTTCTAAATAATAAACGTTTCGTGGGAGGGATTTAGTAGTGAGTCTAAAAGAAATGGCATTGAAACTTGACCCGTCCTGTACGACCAATAGCCTAAGCAATTATCTTTGGAGCGACGCACCCGACGAAAATAAATGGGCCGACTGCGTGCATTGCGGAATGTGTTTGGAATCATGCCCCACTTATGAGCTTACCGGCCAGGAGCAGCATTCCCCCCGCGGCCGTGTCCATCTTATTAAATCGGTCGCAGAAGGAAAGCTTGAAGTGAATGAGCAGTTTATGGATCCCGTTTTTACTTGTCTTGACTGCCGCGCGTGTACAACCGCCTGCCCGGCGGATGTTGATGTCGGCGGACTCATTGAAGAAGCCCGCGGCCAGGTTCGCCAGGCGATGCCATTAACAGGCTGGAAAGGATCGGTAAGCAAACTGTTTCTGCAGGGGATTTTCCCCCATCAAACCCGCTTAAATTCAATGGGGAGCCTGCTCAAATTCTACCAAAAGAGCGGCATGCAGAAGGTTGTCCGCAAAACGAAGCTGATCAATGTTATGCCTCGGCACTTAGTTGAAATGGAAGCGATCATGCCCGAAGTGAAAGAGCCTGTACGAAAAAAATACAAAAACGAAAAGGTCATTAAAGCAAAGGGAGAAACGAGACATGAAGTGTCGTTCTTAACCGGATGTGTCATGGATGTCATGTTCAGTGATATCAATGAATCGACGATTAACGTATTAACCAGGAACGGCAATGACGTTAACATCCCGCAAAACCAGACTTGCTGCGGTGCGCTGCATGTCCACGCTGGTGATCGTGAAACAGGCAGGAAACTTGCAAAGCAAAATATAGAAGCATTTAAGGATTCAGAGAAGGTTATCGTCAATGCGGCCGGCTGTGGTTGCGCGCTGCAGGAATACCCGGAATTATTCCGCGAAGACCCCGAGTGGCATGAAAAAGCGGAGGAGTTTGCCGCAAAGGTGGAAGACATCTCCAAATATCTCCATGATACAGGTTATGAAAAACCAAAAGCGGAACTGAATAATCGCATTACCTATCACGATGCCTGCCACTTAGCACATGGACAGGGAGTGCGCAAGGAGCCGCGGGATATCCTGCTTGATATCCCGGGAGTAGAAATGGTGCATATGCCGAACGCGGACCGTTGCTGTGGCAGTGCGGGCATCTACAATATTACTAATCCGGAAATGGCTGGAGCCGTGCTGGAGAGCAAGATGCAAAATGTTCCTGAGGATGTGGAAATGATCTCGATGGGGAATCCCGGCTGTATGCTTCAGATGGCAATGGGTGTGCAAAAATACGGAAGAAATCAAAAAGTCGTCCATACGATCCAGCTGCTTGACTGGGCTTATCAAAAAGAGGGCGAGCTAAAGGAGGGAGAGTAATGGCTTTAAAAATCAAAACGAAGGATAAGCATATTAAGAACCTGGCGAACCTTGTTACAGGACCGCGATCCATTCTGTATCACCACGAGGATCTGATCGCCTATGATTGCGACGGGTTCACCTTGCATAAGCATTTGCCTAAAGCGGTCGTGTTTCCGAAGGACACCGAGGAAGTCGCGAAGCTTGTAAAATACTGCTCCGAAAATAATTTGCCTTTCCTTGCCCGCGGAGCCGGCACAGGTTTAAGCGGTGGAGCGATTCCATTAAATGGGGAAGTAATCATTAGCTTAGTCAGGATGAAACGCCTGTTGAGCGTGGATCTTGAAAACAGGAGAGCGGTCGTTGAGCCGGGCTTTGTCAACCTGAAGCTGACGAATTCGATCGCTGACAAGGGCTATTATTATGCGCCCGATCCCTCAAGCCAATCGTGCTGTACGATCGGCGGAAATGTCGCAGAAAATGCCGGTGGAGCACACTGCCTTAAATATGGGGTCACGACAAACCATATTCTTGGGCTTGAGGTTGTCCTGCCAAATGGGGAAATTGTTGAAATTGGCAAAAATGGCATCCAAGACGAACCTGGTTATGACTTGCTAGGGCTGTTGACAGGATCTGAAGGTACCCTGGGTATCGTAACCAAAATAACGGTTCGGATTCTAAAGAATCCTGAAGCGAAGCAAACGGTGTTGGCTTATTTTGATAAAGTTTCAGACGGTAGCCAGGCTGTGTCGGATATTATTTCTGCCGGCATCGTTCCTGCCGCTCTTGAAATGATGGATAAAACAGCGATTGAAGGGGTGGAGGCGGCTGCGTTTCCTGTAGGACATCCCAAGGATATTGAAGCAGTCCTGCTTATCGAAGTCGATGGAATCCTGGCTGGTATTGATGAGCAGATCAATCAGATTCTTGATGTCTGCAACAGCAGAAACGTCCGTGAAGTGAAAGTAGCCGAGGATGAACTGGAAAGGGGCAGATGGTGGGCGAACCGCAAAACAGGTTTTGGAGCGATGGGAGCCATTTCCCCGGACTACTTAGTGCAGGACGGCGTGATCCCGCGGAGCAAGCTGCCTGAGGTGCTAAGTAAAATCAACCAAATCAGCGAAGAATCAGGCCTCCGAATCGCCAATATATTTCATGCGGGAGATGGAAATCTTCATCCGTTAGTCCTCTTTGACGCAAGGATTCCGGGCGAAAGCGAAAAGGCATTGGCGGCAGGAAGTGCCTGTCTGCAAGCGTGTGCCGATGTGGGCGGTACAATCACCGGTGAGCATGGTGTTGGAATTGAGAAAATAGAAGAGATGCGGTTTGTCTTTACTGATGAAGAAATCATATCTCAGACTAATATTCGGGAAGTGTTCAATCCTGATAATCTGCTAAATGCAGGCAAGTTATTTCCAATGCCGGGACGTTGTGTGGAAATTAAGAGAGACCTTAAAGAAAGAGAAACGGTTATTTCATAAAGAGAAACTTCTGTTGGCAGGCAGACGTTAAGCGGACAGTCTGCCTGTTTTTTTCACGGTTTGTACGGATGTTAAAGATTAATTGAACAAATTTTATGAAAATTGTTAACAAATACAGAATTCCATGCTATTATTTTTTTATATTTATTATTGAAACATCGTTTTGTAATAACAAACAGAAGTGTTTAAGAAGCAATTGATTCAGAGGAGGAATTCTTCAATGACAAACTATGTAAAAGCAGGGAATCTTCAGGTGGCTACGGAACTTTTTGATTTTATCAATTCAGAAGCTCTGCCGGAAAGCGGATTGGATCGGGATAAATTCTGGTCTGATTTTGGGAAATTGGTTCATGACTTAACGCCGAAAAACAAAGAATTATTGGCCCGCCGTGATCAAATCCAGGACAAAATAAACGCCTGGTATCGGGAAAATAAAGAGAGCTTCGATTCAGAAGAGTATAAATCATTTTTGCAAGAGTTGGGCTATCTGGAACCGGAAGTGGAAGATTTTCAAATCACGACAGAAGAAGTGGACGATGAAATTGCTGTCCAGGCAGGCCCGCAACTGGTCGTTCCGGTTAATAATGCCCGCTATGCGATTAATGCTGCCAACGCCCGCTGGGGAAGTCTGTATGACGCTCTCTATGGGACAGATGCGATCAGTGAGGAAGACGGCGCCCATCGGGAAGGCAGTTACAATCCTGTCCGTGGAGAGAAAGTTATTCAATTTGCGAGGGAATTTCTGGACCAAGCTGCTCCTTTAAAGCAAGCCTCCCACATAGATGCCGTGCGTTATAGCATTGATGGCGGAAAATTGTCTGTTGAACTTCGCAACGGAGACAAAACCGGACTTGAACACGTTGGCAAATTTGCCGGCTTCCAAGGCCAACCTGAAAATCCAGCAGCGATATTATTGAAAAATAACGGGCTGCATTTTGAAATTCAAATTGATCCGAATCATCCAATCGGCAAGACGGATGAAGCCGGTGTGAAAGATGTACTTATGGAAGCTGCAACAACGACAATCATGGACTGCGAGGATTCCGTGACAGCCGTTGATGCTGAAGACAAGGTGCTCGTTTATCGCAATTGGTTAGGCTTGATGAAAGGGGATTTGTCTGCCACCTTTTCAAAAGGCAATAAGACAATGACGAGAACCCTTAATCCTGACCGTAGCTATACATCGCCAACAGGAGATGAATTAACACTCTCAGGCCGTTCGCTTTTGTTTGTCCGCAATGTAGGACACTTGATGACGAATAATGCGATATTGGATCAAGCAGGCGAGGAAATTCAGGAAGGAATTCTGGATGCAGTCTTAACAAGCCTTCTTGCCAAGCATACGCTTTTAGGAAGTGGGCCATATCAAAATACTTCCAAGGGCTCTATCTATATCGTAAAGCCGAAAATGCACGGATCAGAAGAAGTAGCATTTGCGAATCAGCTGTTTGACCGGGTTGAAGACATTCTTGATTTGAAGCGCAATACTCTAAAAATTGGTGTTATGGATGAGGAACGCCGTACATCTTTGAACTTGAAAGCTTGTATCCGTCAGGTTAAAGACCGGGTTGTATTCATCAATACCGGATTCCTTGATCGCACCGGCGATGAAATCCATACATCTATGGAAGCGGGCCCGATGATCCGCAAAAATGAAATGAAATCATCAACATGGCTGCAGGCGTATGAGCAATCCAATGTTAATACAGGCCTTGCGAGTGGGTTCCAGGGCCGGGCCCAGATCGGTAAAGGAATGTGGGCCATGCCTGACATGATGGAGGAAATGCTGAAACAGAAGATCGGCCATGTGAAAACCGGCGCAAATACAGCATGGGTGCCATCACCGACCGCTGCTACACTGCATGCTCTTCACTACCATCAAGTGGATGTTAAAAAAGTGCAAAATGAGAAAATCAAAGAATCAAAAGACCTCAGAAATGAAATCATGGAGTTCCCAGTCGAGAAAAATCCACAATGGAGCCCTGAAGAAATCCAGGAGGAACTCGACAACAATTGTCAAACGATGCTTGGTTATGTGGTCCGTTGGGTGGAACAGGGAGTGGGCTGCTCTAAAGTACCGGATATCAATGATGTTGGACTTATGGAGGACCGTGCTACACTCAGAATCTCCAGCCAGCATATGGCGAACTGGCTACACCACGGAATCATTTCGAAAGAACAAGTGCTAGAGACTTTAAAACGGATGGCTAAAATAGTCGATGAGCAAAATGCTGCTGACGCCGGATACCGTCCGATGTCCAAGAATTATGAAGAATCTGTAGCTTTCCAGGCAGCTTGCGATTTGGTTTTTGAAGGTTATGACCAGCCAAGCGGATACACTGAGCCAATCCTGCACCGCCGCCGTATTGAAGCAAAGGCCAAGTTTGCCGTTAATCAATAACCAGACTAAATTACCGGAACATTCTAGTTTTTAGGATGTTCCGGTGTATCACTCTATTTTACCTGTTGAAATGAAGAGACTACCCCCTTGCCGAAGAACAGCAGTTTCAACAACAACCATAAAAATGATTGGAGGAGTTGAGGCTATGCGAAACCTTCGGGAAGAATCGCTAGAACTACACAAGCGGTCTAAAGGAAAAATAACTGTGAACGCCAAGGTACCTGTAAAAGATGCATATGATTTGAGTTTAGCCTATTCACCAGGGGTAGCAGAGCCTTGTAAAGAAATCTTTCAAAATCCTGAGAAGATTTATGATTACACGATAAAAGGCAATCTGGTGGCGGTAGTATCAGATGGATCTGCTGTGCTAGGCCTAGGCAATATCGGCGCCGCGGCGTCAATGCCTGTTATGGAAGGGAAAGCTGCTTTATTTAAAGCATTCGCTGATATTGACGCGTTCCCGATTTGTTTAAACACAAATGATGCTGAAGAGATTATCTCCATAGTAAAAGCATTGGAACCGACATTCGGCGGAATCAATCTCGAAGACATTTCGGCACCAAACTGTTTCATCATTGAGGAAAGACTTAAAAAGGAAATGAACATCCCCGTTTTTCATGATGATCAACATGGAACAGCGATTGTGACAGCGGCCGGCTTAGCCAACGCTTTGAAGGTAGTGAACAAACGGATTGAAGACATCAAGGTGGTGGTAAATGGAGCAGGCGCTGCCGGTATTGCGATTACAAAATTGCTGATTAGTCTGGGCGTCCAGGACATCATCATGTGCGATACAAAGGGAGCGATTTACGAAGGCCGGGAGAATGGCATGAATTCGATGAAGGAAGCCGTTTCAGAAATTACTAATAAAAGCAGGGTGACAGGTTCGCTAAAGGAAGTCATCAACGGAGCTGACGTGTTTGTCGGCGTATCCGTAGCTGATGCAGTAACGCCGGAGATGGTGCAGTCGATGAACAAAGATGCTATCATCTTTGCGATGGCTAATCCAATTCCGGAAATCATGCCGGATGCTGCAAGGGCAGCAGGAGCAGCTGTTGTCGGAACAGGGCGTTCAGACTTGCCGAACCAAGTAAATAATGTGCTTGCATTCCCGGGTATTTTTAAAGGAGCACTAGAGGTGTTCGCTTCAGAGATTAATGAAGAAATGAAAGTGGCAGCCGTTTATGCGATAGCGGGTTTAATCGGGCCGCATGAGCTTTCATATGACTATGTGATTCCAAATGCCTTTGATGAAAGGGTGGCTGAAGCAGTAGCCAATGCTGTTGCTGATGCAGCCGTTAAATCTGGAGTCGCCCGCAAAAAAACAGAACTGGAAAATTTGGCTTGAGAGGAGAAAAACGATGAAGTTTACAAGATTTACAACAAACTCTGCCATTTATACTGGTGTGATAACAGAGGATACGATAAGAGAAATTAAAGGTGATATGTTTGGTGATTGGGAGTATACCGGCCAAACGTACGCCGAGAGTGAAGTGAAACTCCTGGCACCGCTCGAGCCAAACCAAATCATCGGAATCGGCGCCAATTACGTGTCCAAAGTGGTAGATATCCCGCAAGAACTTCCGGAAATTCCAGTATTCTTCTTCAAGCCAACATCATCGGTAATTGGTCCCGAAGAAGAAATTAGGATCCCGGAAGGAATCGATCAAGTAAAATTCGAATCAGAATTAGCCATCGTTATTGGCAAAGAGGCAAAAAATATCCCGGAATCTGAGGTATTGGATTATATATTCGGGTATACGGTCGGAAATGACGTTACGGCGCCTCAATTTTTTCATAGTGATGGCCACTGGACGATCGGGAAATCATTTGACACATTTACTCCATTAGGTCCTGTAATCGAAACCGAACTCGATCCTTTTAACGTGAATGTAGAAGCGAAATTGAACGATACAGAAAAACAAAACAGCGCAACTGAATTGATGATCATTCCCATTCGTAAAATGGTCTCTTATTTGACGAATGTGATGACACTCAAGCCTGGAGATGTAATCCTGACAGGGAGCCCCATTGGAGCAGAGCTTGTAGGTGCGGGAGATGTCATTGAGTGCGAGATAAAAGAGATTGGGACTCTCCGGAATACATTTGCAACAGCACAAAAAGGCGCTAAAACGTATTAATCATCTAACAAATGCCCGGCATTTTCTGTGCTATAATTCAGTCTATAAGTTTTACACTCGAGGTGAGCAATTATGGAAAGAGAGAATATGGTGAAGTCCGTAAGCCGGGCATTGGATATTATTACCTTGGTCAGCTCCAAAAAGGGCGGTTTGGGTGTAACCGAAATAGCCAACCAAATAGATATCAATAAGAGCTCCGTTTATCGCATATTGACTACACTTGTCCAGTATGGGTATGTGGAGCAGGATAAGGAGACGGGCCGTTATAAGCTTGGCTATAAATTTTTGGAGATTAGTTCCAAGCTGCTGGATTCCATTGATTTAAGATCGGAAGCAAGGCCGTTTTTGCAGGAATTGGAGAGCTTTACGAATGAAGTCATCCACCTGGTCGTATATGATCAAGGGGAAGTTGTCTATATTGAGAAATTGGAAGGCAATGAAACATTGCGCATGCATTCCAAGGTCGGAAAGCGGGCTCCGATGCATTGCACTTCGGTAGGCAAGGCTATTATTGCTCATTTGCCTTCCAGTATCGTGATTGATATTCTTGACCGAAAAGGCATGTCGGTGCATACAGAAAAAACAATAACCGATAAAGCCGAATTTTTAAAGGAGCTTGCGAGAGTAAAACAAAGAGGTTACGCGCTTGATTTGGAGGAGAATGAAACTGGAATCACTTGCATAGCCGTTCCGATCTTTGACCATCTGGGAAAAGCGATTGCGGCTGTAAGCGTATCTGGGCCGACGATACGGATGACGGAAGAACGGTTGAAGGAACTTCAAACAAGGATGATTCCAATCGGAAAACAAATTTCAGCCAGGCTTGGGTTCGAAAGCAGAATCAGTTAAAAAACGATCATAAAATTTGCTTGAATTCTTTTAAATAAAGATATATCGGGCAAATTTTTTTATGTTTCTTAATATATTTAATTTTCTAAAAAATGTTGAAATTGAGAAATTAATCCGTATAATGAGATGTAGAATGATATATGTTATATAACAATAAAGATATTGTTATATAACAATGTTGCATAATCAGCAACAATTTCATTCAATTGTTTCATAATATAATACAAAAGGGGGAATTTGTCTTATGAGCACTGGGGTATTAGCGTTATTATCTCTACTACCTATTCTAGCAGTTGGAATTTTTCTTGTGGGTCTTAGATGGCCTGCAAGCAAAGCGATGCCGATTTCTTATTTAATTGCAATCGGTCTCGCGCTTTATGTGTGGAAGGTACCAGGCACCACTGTTGCAGCCGCATCAGTCAACGGACTTGTTGTAGCAGGTACACTTCTATACATAATCTTTGGTGCGATATTACTATTGAATACGCTACAGGAAAGTGGTGGAATTAAAACGATCCGCCAGGGTTTCACGGATATTTCCGAGGATCGCCGTATTCAAGTTATAATTATCGCCTGGCTTTTTGGTTCATTCATTGAAGGGGCTTCCGGATTCGGGACACCCGCGGCGGTTGCAGTGCCCTTGCTAGTTGGCTTGGGATTCCCGGCAATGGCGGCGGTTGTTGCGGGAATGGTCATACAGAGTACACCTGTTTCATTTGGAGCCGTAGGGACACCTATGTTGGTTGGGGTTCAAACAGGCTTATCGGCTGATGGCAGCATTACCAATGACTTTTTGGCCTTAGTAACGGAGATTGCGGGTCAAGTTGCAATCCTGCATATGATTGCTGGGACACTGGTTCCTCTTTTTGTGGTCGCTCTCATGACCAAGTTTTTTGGTAAAAATAAATCCTTCACCGAAGGAATTAAAGTTTGGAAGTTTGCTTTATTTGCGGCGTTTGCTATGACAATCCCATATGTTATTGTTGCCAATGTGCTTGGTCCTGAGTTCCCATCAATGGTCGGCGGCCTAGTTGGTTTGGCAATCGTGGTATATGCGGCGAAAAAGGGTTTCCTTATGCCGCCAAAAGAGGACATGTGGGATTTTGAGGAGAAGTCAAAATGGGATCCTGAATGGATCGGCAAACTTGAAATTCAGGACATTGCCCATAAAAGCGGAAGCATGAGCATGGTCCGTGCATGGACACCTTATGTTTTAGTGGGTGTGTTTTTAGTTATTTCCCGTCTGAAATCGCTTCCAGTTATAGAGTGGCTCCAGTCCTGGACGGTTAAGTTTGAAAATATTTTTGGTTCAGAAATAACTGCAAGTTTCCAGCCACTATTTCTGCCGGGCACGATCTTTATTCTCGTATCACTCATTACATTTTTTATTCACGGCATGAATGGAAGCGCATACAAGAGTGCCTGGGCACAATCTGGTAAAACAACGCTTGCAGCATCGACAGCACTAATATTTACAGTACCTATGGTCCAAGTTTTCACAAATACAGGTGGCGGTGCTGCAGGCTACGAAAATATGCCTATTGAATTAGCAAATGGAGCTGCTGCATTGGCAGGAGAATTCTGGCCATTCTTCGCTACTTTCATTGGAGGAATAGGAGCATTCATCGCGGGAAGCAATACGGTCAGCAACATGATGTTTGCGTTATTCCAATACGATGTTGGTTCACAAATTGGCGTAAATCCTACGTGGATCGTTGCTCTTCAAGCAGTAGGGGGAGCAGCTGGAAATATGATTTGTGTCCATAACGTCGTGGCAGCGTCTGCTGTGGTAGGATTAGTAGGCAAGGAAGGAGCAGTTATTCGTAAAACGTTATTTCCTTTCACTTATTATGCGTTGCTTGCAGGTTCAGTCGGATATTCGATTGTGTGGTATTCACAAAAGGGAATCTTCAATATCGGTTCATTTGTGGCCGCAGGTATTGCTATAGCTGCAATATACATCATCGCAACAAATAAAAAGCGAGCCAATTTACTCTCAGTTCACAATACATCTAGCAATATAAAATCAGCAAAATAAATGAAAAATAACTGACTCAATTCAGTGTGCTCTGTAATAGTTTTAAAGAACCCTTAGTCCGGGTGGACTAAGGGTTCTTTAATAAGCTATTTTTTAATCCATCCAGGTCGTCAACTCTTTGAAATTAGTTTTTTTCACTTTTGGTGCTTCCATATCAGGATATCCGAGGTAAATGAAAGCTAGGATTTCACCAGCTTCAGATAGACCGAAAAAATCCCTCACTTTTTCATGATAACAAATTTCACCCGTGCGCCAGATCGCTCCTAACCCAAGCGAATGGGCAGTTAACAGCATATTCTGTACCGCGCTGTGCACAGCCGCATATTCCTCATTTTTTATGACATTCTTTTTTTCAGTCGGTTCTACGCCAACGGCAATAATAACCGGTGCTCTGAGAGGATTTTTCTTCGATTTTTCTACTTTTTTTAAATCTTCCTCTGAGAGGGGATCGGGGCATTTTGCCGTGGTGATCTTTTCGAAAACATCCCCGAGCCGATTTCTGCCTTCACCCGTGATGACAAAAAATCTCCACGGTTCGGTCCGAAAATGATTGGGAGCATAGGTTCCGGCCTCTAAAATTTGTTCAATTAATTCTTGGGGCACCGGATCCGGTTTCATCAGCCCAATGCTTCTTCTTGTCTTGATTGCTTCAATTATATCCATCGTATCCCCCTTGTTCATATTATCGTTAGGAACGTTATCACGTTTCACTTATCAAAACTATCCGGGTTTGTGCCGACACGGAGATTTTCATTTAATGCATCGATTTTATTCATTTCTTCATGGGAGAGGGCAAAATCAAAAATAGCTCCGTTTTCAACTATGCGCTGTTCGTTAATGGATTTAGGGATTGTCACTACTTCGTTCTGTAAATCCCAGCGTAAAATCACCTGGGGGACGGATTTGCCATGTTTTTGGCCAATTTCCTTCAGAACCGGGTTTTCCAATAACTGTCCTCTCATAAGAGGTGACCAGGCTTCAAGCTGAATCTGTTTCTTCCTACAATATTCATAAAGCTCAATTTGTGTTAAACGAGGGTGATATTCCACTTGATTGACCATTGGCTTAATTTTACAATCGGCGAGCAAATCTTCCAAGTGATGAATATGGAAATTACTGACGCCGATGGCACGAACACGGCCATTCCGATATAGTTTCTCCAGGGCTTTCCAGGTTTCTTTGTATTTATCCTTTACAGGCCAATGGATTAAATATAAATCTAAATATTCGATCTCCAGCTTTTCCAGGCTTTTTTCAAAGGAATCTAAAGTTGTTTCATATCCTTGTTCGGTATTCCATACTTTCGTAGTGATAAACAGTTCTTCACGGGAAATGCCGGATTCCTTGATTGCACGGCCGACCCCTTCTTCGTTTTGATAAAAAGCCGCGGTGTCAATGCTGCGATACCCGTGTCTAATCGCTGTTTTTACAGAATTAACTACTTCTTGCCCTTCTTCGACTTTATAAACGCCCAAACCAAACCACGGCATTTTGACGCCATTGTGCAAGGTCGTGCAATCCTGAAGAGTTTTTGCCATATCGTAACCTCCCTAACATCTGTATTTTCTCACAGTTGATTTTGAAAAGTAAATAATTAGCATTTGCTCGAAACATAATACTTTCATCATACCGACGAATCATGTTATTAATACATACAACAGGGAAAAGATAGTAAATAATGAACAGGGAGGAGAAAAGATGAAATATCGGGTGGAGAAAGATACGATGGGTGAAGTGCAGGTACCTTATGATAAATATTGGGGTGCACAGACAGAGAGAAGCAGGGTGAATTTTAAGATTGGGAATGAAAAAATGCCGGTTGAGCTCATTCAGGCATTCGCACAGGTAAAACAGGCGGCCGCAAGAGTTAACAACGACTTGGGTAGTCTCACGGAAATGAAACGGAAAGCGATTGAAAAAGTATGTGGAGAAATTTTGGAAGGCGAGCTTGATGATCATTTTCCGCTTGTCGTCTGGCAGACTGGCAGTGGCACACAAAGCAATATGAATGTGAATGAAGTGATTGCGAATAAAGGGAATGAATGGTTAGAGGAACAGGGAAGCGACGAAAAGCTTCATCCAAACGATGACGTGAACAAAGCGCAAAGCTCCAATGATTCATTTCCGACGGCGATGCATATAGCTGCCTATATTTCTGTCGTGAAAACCTTACTGCCGGCAATAAAAGAGCTGCGTGATACATTTGCCGGGAAAGAAAAACAGTTCGAGAACCTAGTGAAAATAGGCCGTACCCATCTCCAGGATGCCACACCGCTAACGCTCGGGCAGGAAATCAGCGGCTGGAAGGCGATGCTGGATAAAAGCATGAAGATGATTGAAGAGAGCAGCCAGCATTTATTAAACCTTGCCATCGGTGGAACCGCTGTGGGAACAGGGATAAACGCCCACCAGGAGTTCGGTGAAAGAGCGGCCAAACAAATCAGCCATGCGACCGGTTATGAGTTTGTGGCTTCTGATAATACATTTCATGCGCTGACAAGCCATGATGAAATCGTTTATGTCCATGGCGCGTTGAAGGCACTTGCGGCGGACTTGATGAAAATAGCTAATGATGTCAGATGGTTGGCAAGCGGGCCCAGGAGCGGAATTGGAGAGATATCGATACCGGCGAACGAACCGGGAAGCAGTATCATGCCTGGAAAAGTTAACCCTACTCAGAGTGAAGCTTTGACGATGATTGCCGCCCAGGTTTTTGGGAATGATGCCACCATCGGTTTTGCAGCAAGCCAGGGGAATTTTGAACTGAATGTATTTAAGCCTGTGATTATCTACAACTTCCTGCAATCTGTGAAGCTTCTCAGTGAAGGGATGCAGTCATTCAACGAAAATTGCGCCAAAGGCATCGAGGCAAATGAAGAGAAAATAAACGAGAATGTTCAGCGCTCATTGATGCTGGTAACGGCACTGAATCCTCATATCGGCTACGAAAAGGCTGCAGAAATTGCCAAGCTTGCCTTTAAAGAAAACGCTACATTGAAGGAAACGGCTTTGAAATTGGGATATTTGACTGAAAAACAGTTTGATGAATGGGTAAATCCGCAAAATATGGTTAATAAGCGCTGATTGGTTTTCCTCTGATTATGATGGGAGAGTACATGATGATTAATTTCCTCCTGTATAGGGAGGGTACATATGGAAGGATGGATGCTATGGCTTTATGTCCGCTTTGCAACGGGCTGCGCAAGATTCATGCAGCCTGCCCGAATTGTGATACAGAAATGAAAGATACCGGAAAAGTAATGGATTACTACGATGAGTATAGTGCGTACGAAGACATCAATACGTTAAAGAAAGTGGATGGATTTCCGGATTCTTTGAAAAACGGAGATTGTCCACATTTACTGAGCTGTCCATCGTGCGGTCACGATGAAGTGGTACTTATAAAGGAATGATTGGCTGAGCAATCCGTTTTGGATTGCTTTTTTGATTTTAAGGTGGGGAAGCCGGATTGGATTTTTGAAGTGGTTTAAAGTAAACTCTTCCTTTATTGGTTCCTTTAAAAGGAAGGTTCATGGAGTGGAGGAGGCGTGTGCAGTTTGCCGGGAAGAAATCTTCAGGAAGTTACAGAACTCTTTATTGGAGATGGAAGGTTTTATTAGAAGAAAGTAATCCATCAATGCTTGAACATGGCTTTTCTTGGATGAACCGGTACATTTGGGACAATTCCAGCACCCGTGGTTACGTCCGAGCGGTAGGTGTTTGCATATGGGGCATTGAACTCCAGTTAGCACTTCATTTTTGGATATATTATAAACATTAAGAATATCGACATCATGGGGTGAATGGTTGTTTAACAAACTCTGACTTAGTTTTATAATATCCTTTGATAGCAGTTTTTCTTTTTTATATTGGTATTCATAAGCTTTTGTTCTATCTGTCAAATCTGATGAGTGGCATATTCTTTGGCTTAAAGCGGATTTTTTTGGCCCGGTCTTAACGATGGTAGCAGAATTACTGATTACAACTAGATATTCTATTGGAAACGAAATGATATTTAGGTTGCTCATATATATCTGCAACTGTTGCTGATGTCTTTTAGCTTGAGAAATTGGATTAGGAAAACCATCTTCTTTATTTTGTATGGTACGGATTAATTGATTGAAAGTTTGATCAAACAGTAATGTTCCGGAAATATTTTTCACTTCAACGATTAATGCATATGAGGAAGTAAGAAGTAGCGTATCGATTTGAAAGTATTGGTCATCATTGTGGAGGCGTAAATCGTGGAAAATGTGGTATTTGTCATTTGGAAGGTAACGAAGATGGTAGTCGAGTGATTCCTCGCCGTTGTATCCAGCATTTCTTCGCGCTAAATCCTTTTCAATATCAGGACGTTTTGGATGATATGAAGGTAGTCTTCTTAATAGTGCCTTTAATTTAAGAATTCTTAGTGGAATCTGGCGTTCTTTTATTATCAAATTATCACTCCTAACAGTTTTTTTATAAATTTCTATATATTTAGGCTGTGTTCCTGCAAAATGAGAAAAAAATCTGATGTAAAAACAGCTAACTTAAACTTATGCTCGAAATCTAAGATATATGCCCGAAGTATGAGATATATGCCCGATATTTGAGATATATGCTCGATATTCGAAATATATGCTCGAAACAGAAAATATGCTCGAAATCTAAGATATATGCCCGAAGTATGAGATATATATGCCCGATATTTGAGATATATGCTCGATATTCGAAATATATGCCCGAAACAGTAAATATGCTCGAAATCTAAGATATATGCCCGAAGTATGAGATATATGTCCGATATTTGAGATATATGCTCGATATCAAAAATATATGCCCGAAACTGATTTCGCAACCAAATTTCATCAAAAAAGGCAACAGTCCACGACTGTTGCCTTCCCCAAATTATACCGGTCGGATTCTGAATTCTGTCTCTTTGTCAAAGAAGTGAGCTTTATTCATATCAATGGCGAGTTGAAGTGTTTCGCCTGGTTTTACGGATCCGCGTGCGTCAACGCGGGCGATGAATTCTTGTCCGCCTATGGAAGAGTAGAGCATGAATTCGGCGCCCATCAGCTCAGCTACTTCGATATGGGCATTAATCAGGGTATTGGAAGAAGATTCAAGGAATACCGGTTCATCATGAAAATCTTCCGGACGGATTCCAAGAATCACTTCTTTTTCTACATATCCCTGATCACGAAGTACTTTCATTTTTCCTTCGGGAACGGCAATGGATTGTTCGCCAATTTTAACTGTGCCATTCTCGAGTGTACCATTTAGGAAATTCATCGCAGGCGAACCGATAAAGCCGCCGACGAAAACATTTTCAGGCTTTTCATATACATCCTTAGGCGCACCGACTTGCTGAATGATGCCGTCCTTCATGACAACTAGACGGGTAGCCATTGTCATTGCTTCAGTCTGGTCATGTGTAACATAGACGGTTGTTGTGTCTAGACGCTTATGGAGCTTGGCGATTTCAGCACGCATTTGCACACGCAGTTTAGCATCAAGGTTTGATAAAGGCTCATCCATTAAGAATACTTTTGCGTCACGGACGATTGCGCGGCCTAATGCGACACGCTGGCGCTGACCGCCGGAAAGAGCCTTTGGCTTACGGTCAAGATATGTTTCAAGGCCAAGGATTTTAGCTGCGTCGTGGACACGGCGTTTGATTTCGTCTTTCGGCATTTTTCTAAGCTTCAATCCAAATGCCATGTTGTCATAAACCGACATATGCGGATAAAGGGCATAGTTTTGGAATACCATCGCGATGTCGCGATCTTTCGGTGGGACATCATTCACACGCTTGCCATCAATGTAGAAATCTCCCTGAGAAATCTCTTCAAGTCCAGCAATCATCCGCAAAGTAGTCGATTTTCCGCAACCGGAAGGACCTACGAAAACGATAAACTCTTTATCTTCAATTTTAAGATTAAAATCTTCAACTGCGGTTACTTTGTTATCGTATGTTTTATAGATATGGTCTAATACTAGTTCTGCCATTTATGAACCCTCCATCCATTATCCTTATGAAAATAGTGTATAGGATGAGTCCAATGAAAGGTATGTACACGCTGCACAAAAATGAAAGAGCTTTATTGTGCAGCGTGCTGCACGTTACTTGGCAGATAGACTTTTCTAGCCGCATAAGGGAGAAAAACGCCTAATCCCGCCCCAGCGAATTGTCTTTATTTAGCAGGATGATCAGGTAGGCCGTCAGGGCATGGTTGAAGGTACGTATGTCCAGCCCGGTTTTTTCTATAAACTTATCAATCCGGTATTGCAGGCTGTTTCGGTGGATATATAATTGTTTGGCAGCCAGGCTTGCGTTGGAGTTGCACTCAATATACATCTTTACTGAAGTGATTAACTCCTCATCCTGCTTGGTGTCCTGGAGCAATTGCCGGATAAACCAATCTGTTTCGTTTTCTTTGATTCCGGCTAGGACTGCATAGGGAAATACTGCTGGCAGATTGGTTGCCTTCATATCGGGTAGATACTGCTTGGCTGTCATAAAAAGCTTGTGTTCCATCCGTAAATGGCTAGGCAGCTCTTTATCTACAGGATGAAGAGCGCCAACGTAAGCTCTTATTTTTACGTAAAAGTCGCTTTCAAGCATATTAAGAGCGGCTGAAAAATCGCTTCCATCCTCATTTGGATTACGTTCACCCTCAATTAGAATCCCTGTTAAATCGCTTTGCCAAATAATAAGCGCCCCATCAGTCATAAATGCTAAAAGTGCTTCCTCAAAATCCGCATGGGAAAAATCATGGACCGAAATCGTAAAATGGGTATATGTAACGCGATTCCAGCTAGTGAGCGGAATTACATCGGTGTTTTTATATAAAAAATCATGCCATTGTTTTTTTTGTATCGTCGTATTCCGATTAAAAGCATCATCTTGACTCAGTGGAAAAAGAAGCTGAAGCAAGCCGGTTTCTTCAGTGGAAATGTCTGATTTTGGTATGCCAAGCTTGTTCCCGTTTTCATCCTGAAACCATACGTAGTTAGCGGGTTGGCTACATGAACGGTCACTATCAATGGCCCGGGGAAATTTCAATTTTAAATTTTTTAGCATCGTCGTTCCCCCTTACTAATAATTTTGCCCATCTTGTAAAGATCATCATCTATACTGTAACATTCCATTTAAGAGGTTAAAAGTCATAGAGTTGGAAAGGAGTGAGAAGATGGATACCTTATTAGTCCAACTGATTGTTTTAACCGCCGTTATTCATATCGTCGACACGCTTTCCTATTCAGTGAGGCTGAATTCCGTGAAAAGCGGTAAATTTGCGTTGTCGCTTTCGTTATTCAATATCTTTGTACTGTTATCCCGGACGGCGAATATGTTGCAGGCGCCCTTAATCGGTAGTCTGGTCGGACTGCATATAGCGAGGAATGAGGATCCGATCACGGAAATCAGGTGGGTGCTGCTCGCCGCCACGGCCGGTACTTTACTTGGCATTCTTCTCATCCCTACTTTTCTAAAAATTTTTGCTGCGGCCGTCAATAAATTGGAGGTAAAGGGTTCGGTCCCTTCGATCGTTGTCGAAGCATTGAGTATCCATAATATAAAACGAATTGTAAAAAGTACAACAAAGCCAAAGAAAAATATGTTCTCAACATTACGATATAAAAGAATTCCGAAGCGCTTGCTGATATTGAATATGCTTATAACTGCGATTTATACCGTCGGGGTTCTCTCTGCAACCTATTCGTCATTTTTTGTGAGCCCGGAAAAACAGCTAGCTTCCGCCGCCTCTTCAGGCATGATAAACGGAGTTGCGACCATATTATTAACACTTTTAGTCGACCCGCAATCAGCCCTCATCACGGACCAGGCTCTTAGAGGGAAACGGCCGTATGGGGATGTTAAGGCACTGGTCGTCATGCTCATCGCTTCCAAATTGGTGGGTACGATACTGGGCCAGGCGCTCATTTACCCGGCCGCCAGAATCATTGCGGCATTTTATCAATAAAAGAAAAGTCCTGAGCAAATTGACTCAGGACCTTGCTTATACAATTTGGGGAGGCGCTTCGTCCGTTAATTTGTGTACTTCCTCGATGTTTTGACTGCCATTTTCAGTTTGGTAGACATTGCCTCCAGCCATTCCCTCATTGATCATCCGGTCGACATCTAAGTAAACGGAATCTTTGCCTTCGTATAGACGGTCCTTTAGAAACTTGTCTTTTTCCTTCATAAAGAATCACCCTCCTTGCATTTATTGTAAACAAAGAGGATGTGTTTTCATTCAAGCATTTATCTTATTCATATACGTGAAACAGCATCAGTTCATGAATCATACTTTTCACGCTCGCTTCGTCCTCTGATGGAGGCTGTGCCCCGGTCCACTCGATTTCCCCGTTTTTATGGTAGATGCCCTGAAAGGACTGTTGTTTAAAATAAAACGATATCCGCCATCCGGGCAGGTTTTTATCTTTGAATAATGGTTTCCATTGAAAGTGTGTGATCACGTTAAAACCCCCATTTCTCTCTATACATACAGTATAAAGGAAATGGAGCGTCTCATGTAAATGAAAAATATTAATCAGACTGGGGAGTTTAAAGCCAGTTCGATAAATAGGTTTTTCAATTTGCTTCTTCTTTGTATCTCAATTTCTTCTTCATCAAATTGCATCGGCTTGGAGTTGACTTCAAATAAATAAAGCATGCCGGATTCATCTTCGCCAAGATCGATGGAAAACTCGCCGAAAAAGCCAAAAGCATCCCTTAAAACCTTTCCACACCTTTCAGCAATTTTCATTAATCGCTCATCTAATTCATCGGTTCGCACTTTTTCATACGGATAAAGCATGCCGCCTTTTGGAATATGTGTGGTAATTTCCTGGGTTTGCGACATTCTGACTGCTTTGCCACTCAATTGATAGCTTCCGTTTTCATAGTGTACAAGAATCCGATAATCATAACGATGACCATCTATTTTCTTAGGACTGATCGCTTTTTGGATAATGTAAGTGTTGGAACTGAATTTTTTTGATTCTTGTTCCCAAAAGTGGCAAAAGCTTTTGAATTGTTTCTGTTTGTTTGGAGTTAATACTTCCAACATTTCATCCTGTTTGAGTGTAAGGATGGAGATGCCGCTTCCGCGATTGCCGGTGACCGGCTTCACATAGATGGTTCGATGCGTTTTTAGAAATGAATATAGAGCAGTACTCGAAGAAAACAATGTCGTTTCTGGCAATAGCTTTTTTAATAAATCATCCTCTTTAAACAACTCGAATATTTCATATTTATGGAGGAACCGTGGATTGAAGAGAGGGATGTTATATCGCTTCAGTATATTCTTCGTCTGGCGGAATTCCCGGGAGACTTCATGGCTCCGGAAGGGAATCCGGTTGTACACGACGTCAGGGGCCGGTACTGAAACCTTTATCCATTGTGTAAGCTCTGACGAAAAGATAAATCCATAAAATTCCTCATTCCTTACATCCTCCGGGGTAAATACATAGGAAAAGATTCCATGCTTTGCAAGGTATAGATGCAGATCCTGAAACAGCGGGAGATTTCCGCCAATGCCGAAATCGTTTTTATCGGCACGGCTTGTAAGAATGCCGACAGCTATTCCTTTTGATTTCCCGAATGTTCTAATAGAAAAAGAGTGCCCCGTTTCTGATTGGAGTTCTTTATGGTAGTTAATTTCAGCCCGGTTGCCTCCAATGTATAGCTGTTGTTTTTTTGATCTGTGATACCAACTCTTAGATGGGCTGTGATAATAAATCTTCATTCGTTTTCTCCGCCTGAGCTAAGAATGGATTGCTCCGTCAAGAAAGCGGCATATTCCAAGCAAAGCTGCCTGGTCAGTATTTCAAACTCCCTCAGCTTTGGGTGTGAAAAGATAGACCTTCCCGGCTTTGAATTGGCTTCGAACATCCATACACGCCCTTGTTTATCGACTCCCAAATCAAAGCCTATCTCGGCGATAACCCCATCCATCGTTTTTTCGATACTATTACTTAAGGTCAGTGCAGCCGCGGAAAGTTTCTGTTGCATAAGTAACGCAAGATTTTTATCTTCGAAAAGCTCATCCAGCGTTTTAATAGCTCCGCCGCTTTTTACGTGGGTTGTCACGCTTCCTTTGCCGGCGATTTTCGCGGCAATGGCTGTTACCTGCCACTCGCCATTATGATTTTTGTTTGTATGGACTCTGAAATCGATCGGTCGATTATTCGTTCTTATAAGTGGAATTCCTTGTTGGATAATCAGATTGTGAAGCTTCTTCTTTCTGAAAATACGATGGAACATCGCTTCCAGGGAAGGGGATTTTTTGAGTTTATTTATCTTTTCTTCGTCCTTGTACCTGCAGTAATAAATATGTTCTTTTTTATCATAAAGAATCTGGTGGATCCCAAGCCCGAGACTGCCGTGAATCGGTTTGATATAAACCTGTCGGTACTTCGATAGCAACGTTTCAATGGCAGATAACGATTGAAAGGGGTATGTCTCAGGAAGGTAGGGAATCGCGTATTCGTCCTCAGTCAAACGCTCATGAATATCCCATTTATTAAAGAATCCTGGATTATACCATGGGATTTCGTATTCCTCCTGAAACTTTCGCTTCACTTCTTTGGGTCCCGAGCGGTTTTCGGTTTTCCGGTTCGGAAGCCGGTCATAGATAACGTTTGGGAAAGGGAAATCACGAACTTCCCAATGCTTTCCCCTGTAAACATATCCTCTGATTGTTTCTGACTCCCAATCTATTTGATGCTCACCGAATAGAAATGGAATGCAGCTTGTCGCTTTATTAAGTGATAACAGCCTTGAGAAAAAGCCAGACCGTTCACCGACTGGTTTGTGCAAAAAAGAGGTGATTCCCGAGGTGAATATCCCGACGAGCGGCCCGATGTGGATGCTGTCTTTATAGATAAACAGATGCAACGGGAGTTTGTTTTCATGGAATGACAGCGATTCGGCCAGCGATTTTGAAATAATGGCTGCTTGCTCGCTTGAAGGATTTTCTTTAACGGAGGCGCTGACTGAACGATGCCCATACCAAATTTTCTTTATATGCCCCAATGAACCAAGCTCAGATGGATAATAAAAACTATCTCCTTTTAGCTCGGCAATTTCGACACGATAGTTTTTTTCATTTATACACCTGCTTTCGACAACTCTTCCGCAAGGCAGCGGACATATAAAATCGGAGCCTTGTGTAGTTCCGGCATTTTTTCAGGATGCAGAAGTTCAATGATCTTTCTCCCGGGCTTTGAATTAATATCAAGTAGCCAGACGTTCCCTTTCTTATCGATCCCTAAGTCGACTCCAATTTCGAAGAGCCGATTAAACCTCGTTTCCAATTCCCGAGGCAATAAATTGACAATGTCTTGGATCGACTTGCTTATCTGAGGCTGAAGATCGGCCGGGAAAGCTTGTAATAGTTTTTCAAAAGGAAAAGCGCGCGCTCCGGCTGAAAGATTCGCAGTGATGCAATGCTTACGGCCTACCCTGACTCCCCGGCCACGTTCTATCCAATTGTTTTCGCTGTCTTTTTGCAGCAGGATGCGTATGTCGAATGGTTCGTCTTCATTGTTGAAAAGCTCAAGATATGGCTGGCTCACATAAGGGCATTCCTCAAGCAGGTATGTCAGCCACCTGTTTAAGATAGTCTTATTATCGAAAAAGCGGGCATAGCCTTCTTCCTTTTTCGTCATCCGGACGACCCATCCACCATCTTTGATTGAAAGGAGATAAATTCCAATCCCTCTGGAGCCGAACTCAGGCTTCAACATGATTTTGCCGTGATCGTTTAATTCCTTCCATATATCTGCTGTTTCATACACTTTCTTTAGGGGTGGATGAAAACGGCTTAGGCTTGCAATTTTCGATAAAAATTGATGTACTTCTGATTTCCCGGGAAGGCCGAAGCCTAGAAACATTGAATGATTTTGCAGCCAGTTAATCTTGTAACGGACTTTTTCGGATTGCCTGACCAACCCATGAAAACTTCGATCATAAATGAAATCTGGTATCGGAAACTGCGAGGCAGTCCATTTGTTGTTTTTATAATCGTATGCTTCGCCGGTGATGGTCTCTGATTGTGTGTTTACTTTATCCGGACAAAATATATAGATTGCAACATTTTCCTTATCCGCTGCGAGGGCAATTTCAGTGAAATAGGTTTCCTCACTGCGTAAGCGGGAAGCCATAATTCCTAATGAAAGCATAAAATTTCTCCTTTCCGGCCCATGTAGTTAGGACCTTAATGCATTCTCTCCCTGTATAGAGAGTCCATATATTCCACGATTGATTTCACAGAAGGCCGAAATTTTTCATAACTGCCTTGAAAAGCTTTTGATGGCTTGGAGTTTAATTCAATAATCCATGGATGCTTTTCTATATCAAGTGCAATATCGATTCCAAGCTCACCGAACAAGTCCGTTCGCTTCCTTGATAAACAAAAGGCTGTTCGCAAGGCTAGACTGCCAACTTCTTTATATAAACGCCTGGCTTCTCGTTCATCAAATAACGATCTTAAAAACTCCATGCCATTCTGCATTTCTCCACCACGGGATAGGTTGGACACGATATGCCCGGCATCACCGATTCTCGCGACAAGGGAAGTGATCTTCCACGACTTCTTTTGGTCCTTATTCAACAGTATTCGAAAATCCACTTTTTTATGGTCAAATTCCAATAAGGAGATTCCTTTTTGAACAATATATGATCGGTGTTTTATATTTATTTTTAGCACTCTGAATAGATCTTCAACGGTGGTGAATAAATAGGTATCTTTAATATCTAAGGAATGTTCTAATACCCAGCCTTCTAATGTGCTTGTAAGTTTGCATATATTTCTTCCCTGGCTTCCGAAAGAGGGTTTGACATATACAACACGATGTTTTTCAATAAAATCCGTAAATTCCTCTTCTATATCAAAGGGAATCGTATCTGGCAGAAAATGAAGCAGTTCTTCATTTTCAACGAGGATTTCATGGACTTCTTGCTTGGAAAGGAAGCCACCATTAAATATCGGAATTTCCTGTGCAGTGAGAGTGGAGAGATAGTTCTGGAAAGCAATCGATTTTTCTTTTGCCCTGGAATGGATTCTGTTATAGACAACATCGGGAACCGGTAGAGAACCGAATTCCCAGCGGCTGCCTGTATACCAAAAGCCTTGTAT
This sequence comes from Bacillus sp. V59.32b, assembly GCF_003429085.1. GTDB lineage: Bacteria > Bacillota > Bacilli > Bacillales > DSM-1321 > Peribacillus. The sequence goes on from NZ_QVTC01000042.1 coordinate 70,108, forward strand.
ATAGCCTTCAACTTTTGCTGTCTGAAATGTATGAATATATAAAGGAAATCCTTTTTCCTCACAAAATGATCTCATTTCCTGTAAAAAAACTTCCAGTTTGCCAAAGGTTCCCGTTTCATTATCGAAGGGCTGGTCGGTCAATACAGATAAGAACGGAGCGATTCTTAGCTCGTTTTTTTCCTGATCAAAGGCCATTTGCACTGGAAATTGAAGGGCGGGCAGTGCGAGGTGATGAATAGTGTGTCTAGAAATTACAAGTGTTGGCTCGTTTGCAGGGATTGGCCGGACAACCAGTTGGACTTGATTGGTTCCCGCTATCAAAACGATCTGTTCATTTTTTTTAAGGTTCCATCTGTTCAGCAGCGATTGTTCTATTTGAACAATGGCATCCTGTCCCTCAGCATTTATCACTGCTTTGTCATACAATACTTTCATTGTCATTCCCCGTTTATAATCATATGGGCAGAAGCGGATAGGATATCTTATGTTTGATTGTAATGGAACGTGTCATGGGTCCAGCAGCATACAGTAAAAGAAGAAATTATCAGAAATCCGCTGTGCAAAGTGACATTCTCTATTTCGTTTTGTTATAGTGGAAAGGGAATTCGAAAAGAGTTTAGGAGGAATATGATGAGCGCAAATCTATACGATTCAGCATACGACATGGAAAGAGCAATTCGCGGCAGCAAAGAATATACAGAGTTGAAAAATCAATATGATCAAGTAAACGCCGATCCATCCGCGAGGAGCATGTTTGAAAACTTTCGGCAAATCCAAATGACGCTTCAGGAAAAGCAAATGACCGGGCAGGAAATCACACCGGAAGAAGTCGAACAGGCACAGAAAACGGTAGCCCTTGTGCAGCAGCACCCGACCATTTCTAAATTGATGGAAGCGGAGCAAAGATTGAGTATGGTGATTGCGGAGCTTAACAAAATCATCATGAAGCCGCTTGAAGAACTGTATGGCTTGCCAGAACAAGAATAATAAACATAAAAGGGACTTGGCAGATTGGGAAACCTAAACATTCGATCTGCATAAATGCAACTCACCTTAAAAGGCTCGCCAATCGGCGAGCCTTTTAATTATTAGAAGCTAAAGCTGTTCTACCGAAACTGAATGATTCATAAAGATGAAATAGAACAATCAGATGGGAGAGATCAGCATGGTATACCGGTTGCTTGCGATAAACATTAACGGAACTTTGCTTCAATCAAACGGCCGTTTGCATAAATCGACGAAAGAAGCGATCGAATATGTGCATCAAAAGGGTGTGCACGTCGCTCTTATTACTTCGAAAAGCTTTTATTCAGCAAAAAAGGTAGCCAAGGCTTTGAAAATAAAACCGATGATAGTTGCTCATCAAGGCGCCTTTGTTGGTTCGACGGTGGAGGAACCGATTTTCGTGAAAAGAATCTCGGAAAAGCTGACGATGGAGATTGTCCAGTTGCTGGAACAGATCAATTGCCAAATTCAGCTTACGCATGAAAAATATATACTTGGAAATAGAGTCAACCTTCCCGAAAATTTAATTGGCAAAGCAGTTATGTATATGAATGAACAAAACATCTATTCCCAGCATTATGTGGATTTACTAAGTGAAGAACTACTAAAACAACCGACAGCACCCCCGAAAATCGATGTTATCTTTAATAACCGTAAAGACAGAGAAGATATGTTCAAGTTGATCATTGACATGTTCCCTGAGGTCTACGCTTTGCGGAACCCGGAAAATGGACTTTCGATTGTTACAAAGGGCGTTTCCAAATGGAACGGCGTTCTTCATTTGGCTGATCATCTGAAACTGAAAAACAGTGAAATTGTGGCGATTGGTGATGGCTTGGATGATATGGAAATGATTAAGGAATGCGGACTTGGCGTAGCGATGGGCAATGCACCGTTTGAAGTAAAAAAAGCAGCTCAATGGGTAACCCGGACAAATGATGACAGTGGTGTCACCTATATGCTGAAGGAATTTTTCAGGAAGCAGCATCCGATCGAGTTTCTTGAAAAGATGAATATTCTAAAATGAGATTTTCTTATGCCTTTATCGGATAGGGGTATTTTATTTATGCGTTTCGATATCATAGATTAACCTTCTCTGCCACAAACTAATAGCATTAAAAGTGAAAGGGATGAAACGATGGGGTTAATTGATCCGAAAGATGTGAAAGCAGGGGACGAAGTATTTGTCATTTATAATAACCCGCATACACCAACGGTTTCCAATATCAGAGCGGCAGAGATCGTTCCGCATCCGAAGGATCCGGATGCCGTGGCCTTATTTTTAAATGAAACCTTCCATGTAATCGAAGATGATGATGCGTTCTTTTCATCGGAAGAAGCGGCTGAAGAGGCGATTCAGGAAATGTATCTGAATGAGGGAGAATGAAAAAAACAGGCGCGGGCCTGTTTTTTCATTGACTATTTTTTCTTACTGATCAGGCGATCCATCGCATGAATCTGTCCGAGGTGGTAGGCTTCATGATAAGCGGCCATGGTGCCGATTTCACCGTATGTCTTTGATCCTAGAAACGGCTCTTTTAATTCCTCCATAAAACTGTCAACGGGAATTTGCTTAAGTCGGGCCAACTGCTCGGTCAGTTGCTCTGTCAGCTGTCCGATGCCTGGCACTTCTCCCTGCCAGTCAGCCGGTTTCGTCCCGTAACCAAATAAGGCAAGATAATGTTCCGGAAGCTGATTTGATTTTTTAGGATAGCCGAACATAAATTGTTCGCTCGTTGTCAGTACATGCCCAATATGCCAGTGAATCGTGTTATTAAATCCTTCCGGCTGGATATCAATAAGCTCTGCATTCAACCCAGCAACTTCCTTCAGAAAATTATTCCTCGTCAATTCAAACTGTTTAATTAATAGTTCACTCATTTTTTATCCCCTTCCAATTGACTATTGATCGTTTTTCGTTTAACTTTGCAATCATAACATGAATTGATTTCTCTATAAATTTATAAAATCCTGTATGATGTTACAACTAAATTGAATAATAGATAGGTGATTATCTTGCGAATTGAAATAAAAGGGCTGGATGATGAGCGTTTCCACCGGCCGCTTCAAAATATAGCCAACTTGTTTTTCGAGGAATCTGAAGTCCTGCTTGCTGCAGATGATTCCGCAGAGCTACAGGTTACGTTCAACTGGCAAGCCTCTGATACAGTTTTGGCGAAAGCAGAGTTGTTCGAGAAAGAAACCGATAAGAGGTATCAAGCCAGCCATGAAATAGAAATCGTACCTGAAAGTACGGATAAAGAAGTATTTAAAGAGGTCAAAAGAGCCGTATCCTATGTTTTTGTGAATGTGCTGCAAGACATGACCGGCATCAAGCAAAAATGGGGTATTCTAACGGGCATCCGTCCGACTAAGCTGCTGCATCGAAAAATAAAGCAGGGTATTTCGCCAAAAATCGCCCATGAGCAATTGCAGGAAGACTATATGATTTCCGAAGAAAAAGTAGCCTTGATGGAAAAGATCGTTGAGCGCCAAATGGATGTAGTACCAGACTTGTATTCGTTAAAAAATGAAGTGAGTATTTATATCGGGATTCCGTTTTGCCCGACCAAGTGTGCATACTGTACGTTCCCGGCGTATGCAATCAATGGCAGGCAGGGTTCGGTTCAGTCGTTTCTTGGTGGTTTACATTTTGAAATTCGGGAGATTGGCAAATGGCTGAAGGAGAATAACATCAAAATCACAACAATCTATTACGGCGGTGGCACCCCGACGAGCATTACCGCTGAAGAAATGGATATGTTATATGAGGAAATGTATGCCTCTTTTCCTGATGTGGACAAGGTAAGAGAAATAACAGTTGAAGCGGGAAGGCCTGATACGATTACGCCTGAGAAGCTGGAAGTGCTGAAAAAGTGGAACATCGACCGCATCAGTGTAAATCCACAATCCTATATCCAGGAAACACTGAAGGCAATTGGACGGCATCATACCGTGGAAGAAACGATTGAAAAATTCCATCTTTCCCGCAGTATGGGGATGAATAATATTAATATGGATTTAATCATTGGCTTACCGGGTGAAGAACTGCCGGAATTCAAGACAACCTTGGATGAAACTAAAAAGCTGATGCCGGAATCACTCACGGTTCATACGCTCTCATTTAAACGTGCATCGGAAATGACGAGGAATAAGCAAAAATACAAGGTCGCTTCAAGAGAAGAAGCCGAGAAAATGATGAATGCGGCTGAAAATTGGACGGCAGAACATGGTTACACTCCTTATTATTTATACCGTCAGAAAAACATACTCGGTAACCTTGAAAACGTCGGTTACTCGATTCCAGGGCAGGAAAGCATTTATAACATCATGATCATGGAAGAGCAGCAGACAATAATCGGACTAGGCTGCGGAGCGGCAAGCAAATTTATCGATCCTGTAACCGAAAAAATCACACAGTTCGCCAATCCTAAAGATCCTAAATCTTATAACGATCATTTTGAGCATTATACCCATAAAAAGATTGAGATTCTTGAGGAATTGTTTAAGAAAGAAAACTTCCATGCCTGAGCATGGAAGTTTTCTTATGAGTATTTGAGTATATTAGCGGAAATTGAGATATCACCGGCAATCGGAATATATCAACGAAATTTGAGATATATCATCGAAAAAAGAGATATATCACCGAAACCGATAATATCATTGAAATCCAGAATATATCACCGAATTTTCTTTCCCAGGCTTTTTATCTATGAATGCGACGGCTCTCGTAAAATCGGCATTGTACAACAACGGAATGAGCCGCCAGATTTGATGATTTCGGTAATGTCGACTTCAATTACTTCATAACCTCGTTCACGCAGCTTCTTATTAACATCTTTATTCACCGGGAGGCTGAACACTTTTTTGTTCCCGATAGAAAGTACATTGGTGCCTAATGTAAACTGTTCTTCCTCAGTCACTTCAATCAAATTATACCGCTTTGAAAGGAAGTCTCTTTCCGCGGCACTGATCACCTCCGGAAATATCAAAGCGTCCTCCGGTGACAATATGTTAAATACACAATCCAAATGCAGATACTTCGCTTCGAAGGGAACCGGGATGACTTCATGATTGGGCATCAATGTTTGCAAATGCTTTATTGAGCCTTCGTGTGTCCTGTTGCTAATGCCTACAAAAATTGTATTCCGGTCAATCAAAACATCTCCGCCCTCAATATGGTCCTTAACGAGATTGTAGTAGGGCAGGTGATTATCCTCGAACCATTTTTTTAATACTTGTTCTTCTCCCTGACGTACATCACTTGCCATTTCTGCTACAAACGCAGTTTCTCCAAGAGTAAACCCGATATCGCGGGTGAAAACCTGCTCAGGATACTTACTGAGAGATGGTAGGAGAGTCACATCAATTCCATGCTGCTTAAGAGCGGAGACAAAATCTTCATGCTGCCTCATCGCCGTTTCAATATGGATTCCTTCATCCTGAAAATGTTTTTGGGTATCATTAATCACCTCTCGAATTGTCATATATTGAGGCTCGCAAAGGATCACGCGTTTTAATTCATCATATTCGCTATTGCAATAAGTTTGGGTTGTTTTTTCTTGAGATAAAGACATGTTTTCCTCCTGAGTAATAAATATAACTTTACTATTTCCCTATTTGTAAAAGAAAAAACTTCCTACTAAGATTGAGTTGTAGAAAGGGCCGAATTTACATAAATATATTCCTCTAAAATATGGCTCTGTTAAACGATAATGTTATTTTTGGGAAGGGAATCTGCGAGACTCCGGAAAAACGGGCTGGCAAGAGCCCGCAGCGAGGTACGAGTGAGGAGGCTTGCCAGTTCGTCCGCGGAAAGCGAGTAGATTCCAT
>NZ_QVTC01000043.1 GCF_003429085.1 Bacillus sp. V59.32b
AATGGATTTTTTAGTTCAAATAATCTTTTGAGAAGAAAACTGCCACCATTTTAGCGAATATATCCCGGCATCGTTCATATTTCCGGTCATCGCTCATTTATCTTAGCAACCGCTCATATATTCCGGTCATCGCTCATTTATCTCAGCAACCGCTCATATATTCCAGAAATCGCTCATATATTCAAATAATCGCTCATAACCATGAAAATACTCTCTTTCTAGACCCTTGAAAATTGCTTTTTTAAATTAAATGACAATTACAGAAGAAACCTTCCATCATATGCAGAGAATATACCGCCCTTTCAAACGAAACGTACATCCTCCATACTCTTTAGAAATAGAAAAAACCGATTCCCACTTATACTAAAGGGAATCGGTTTTATTGTATATCTTATGCGTTTAAGTCTGCTACAATTGTTTCGTTTTCTACGATAGATTCTTCGTTGATGCGTTCCACATCTGCGCCAAGAGCGGCCAGTTTTCCGTGGAAATTCACATAGCCTCTGTCAAGATGCTTCAATTCGGTAACACGTGTAATACCGTCAGCTACCAATCCGGTTAGGATTAATGCTGCGGCAGCACGTAAATCCGTCGCCGCCACTTCGGCCCCTTGTAATTTAGTCGGTCCGTTCGTAATGACCGAACGGCCTTCAATCTTGATGTCCGCATTCATGCGACGGAATTCTTCCACATGCATGAAACGATTTTCAAAAACCGTTTCCGTGATCATGCTTGTTCCTTCCGCACGTAACGATAATGCCATCATCTGGGATTGCATATCGGTAGGGAAGCCAGGGTGAGGCATCGTTTTGATGTCCACTGCCTTCAATTTTTCCGGTCCAATCACACGCAAACCATCTTCTTCTTCCGTAATCGAAACACCCATTTCTTCCATTTTTGCAATCAAAGAAGATAAGTGTTCAGGAACCGCGCCTTTTACAAGGACGTTTCCGCCTGTAATCGCCGCAGCTGTCATGAAAGTTCCTGCCTCGATACGATCAGGAATAATCGAGTGCTCAGCACCGTACAATTTTTTTACGCCTTCAATTTTAAGTGTCCCTGTTCCTGCACCCTTCACTTTTGCCCCCATTTTATTAAGGAAGTTCGCAAGGTCTACAATTTCAGGTTCTTTTGCTACATTTTCAAGGATAGTCGTTCCCTCTGCAAGGGATGCTGCCATCATAATGTTCTCAGTTGCACCAACACTTGGGAAATCAAGGTACACTCTTGCGCCTTTTAACCTACCATCCACTTCTGCTTCGAGAAAGCCGTTTCCGACTTTAACGGTTGCACCCATAGCTTCAAAGCCTTTTAAGTGCTGGTCAAGCGGACGAGAACCAATTGCACATCCTCCAGGCAAAGCTACGCGTGCCCGGCCGTTTCTTGCTAGTAGGGACCCCATAACCAATACAGAAGCACGCATTTTTCGAACATATTCAAACGGTGCTTCATCGAATAGCTCTTTTGATGCATCTACAGTAACTGTATTATCGTGAAATGCAACCTCGGTGTTGAGGTTACGCAAAACTTCATTGATTGTATATACATCGGAGAGCGTTGGTACGTCTTTAATGATGCTTTTTCCATCACTTGCTAATAATGTTGCAGCGATAACCGGCAAAACGGCGTTTTTTGCGCCTTCGACTTTAACTGTCCCGCTTAGCCTTTTTCCGCCGCGGACGATGATTTTTTCCAAAAGTATTCCCCTCCGCGTCCATTTTCTCTATATTAATATTCAAATGTGACGATTGGTGTGCCAACTACAAAGGTAGTCTTACCGCCCAATCCGTCTGTCCTTAAAGCCAGTTGCAAGTTCAATTCTTCATTAGTTAGCGTTTGTTCAAACATAGATGTCTGCGCGGATACGGAAATGAAACGATCTTCCTTTATGCTTTCAATTTCCCGCGCTTGGAATAATTCTAATAATCTTCCAATTTCATTACGTAAAACCTTTTCAATATTATCATTGATTACGCCTTTAATACAAGAGAAAATTGTAGGATTTTCTCGAAATATGTCGGTTAACCTATTTTGAAAAGTTTTCCCGAAGAAAAGGGCATGCCGATCTTCCCAAGACTGACCCTTTACTTCATATATGATATACGAAACCGGTTCGGTTTTATTGTCGGTCGCCATCAGCTTAATCGACTCTGTCAATCCAGTTCCGGAATTCTTATATTCAGCTTGCGCCTTCCATTCACCTTTGTTTTTATCAACTTCCCATTTAAAATGCGGAAAAGCCTTGCTCAGTTTTTCTATTGCTTTGTTGAAATCTGTCTCACTTCGTATGTCGGTGTTTTTTTCTCTTGCATAAACAGTCCATTCTTCTATTTCTACGTTTCTATCATGCTGCAACCGTTCAGTCATTGTAATGATATCCGTTTTGTTCTTTGCCACAATTGTACTATTCCCAAACATAAAACCTATGAAACCAATAAATACTATGTATGGCAAAAACTTCTTCATTTTGTTTTTCATCTATACCACCCTCTCCTATCTTCTATTTTTTCCAGATAGCAGGGATGCATACTTCAAGTTTATCGTCAGCAATCGACAGGATGCCATTCTCGAATGACAAAATAAAATGAAACAAGACGGATAACACCAAACCTATTAATTTGTTCGTTACAAACTTCACAATAAATCTAGCAAAAAAATAAATAGCTCCTTATTCTTGATTAAACAAATAGGGAAGCTGTCCCGACCAAGAGAGATAATCCAGGAAGAAATTGCTGACAGCTGATCCAATTGCAACGGTGAGAAGAATATATAACACTCGTGCTTTCACAACTGAATTGGACCTTAACAATTTATCAAACTGTAAGGCTTGTAAAGCCCACCAGGTGACGGCAATAAAAAATAAATGTGCCACAATCCCGATCAGTGCCTGTTGGCCCATGGCTGAAAACATAAAGCGACCTCCTTAAAAACAACTCAAATTCTATTGTATCACATACCGGGCAACAAATTGAATGAAAAATTGGAAAAAATTTTACTTTTGTTGGTTTGTTCCATAAAAAAAGGAGCTCTAAAAGCCCCTCTCATCGTTTAATAGCTATTGAAAGAAATTCGAGAAATCATCAAAATTGCTGTGAAGGAAATCAAGCGGCAGGCTCGGAGCAACTCCGAAAACCACGGTGCCTAGCGCACAAACGGTCAGGACAATCGAAATTCCCGCCGGCATTCTCATTTTTTCATTCGTATGGGGCTGCCGGAAAAAAATCTGCGTCAAGATACCAAAATAATAGAAATAAGATATGACAGTCGCCCCCATCATGATGGAAGCTAAAACGTAATGACTGGGTTCGACCGCAAAGGAACCAAGGATAATGTTCAGCTTTCCGATAAACCCGGCTGTTCCCGGAATCCCCGCGAGCGAAAGAATAAAGATCCCCATCAGCACGGCCAGCACCGGCGAACGTTTATAAAGGCCGGCAAACTCTGAAATATCCTCTGATTCCGATTTATCGGTGAGCAGCTGGATGATCGCGAACGCTCCCAAATTCATCAGCATATACGCCAGTAAATAAAACCAAACCGTATCGAATAAAAAGGTTCCCCCGCCCAGGGTGGCCACAGCTACGAGCACATAGCCCGCCTGTGCAATGCTTGAATAAGCAAAAAGGCGTTTTATATTCCGAGACCGCAGCGCGATTACATTCCCGATAATCATCGTCGCACTAGCCAGGAATGCCACATAAACCAGATTCTTTTCAAGGAAGGTAAATGCTCCTGAACTATCACCAGGCGCGGTGATGTACAGATAAATCAAAATGCGGTATATGATTACAAACCCAGCTGTTTTCGAGATGACACTCAGAAATGCTGTGACCGGTGTCGGTGCACCCTGATAAACATCCGGTGCCCACATATGAAATGGGGCCGAAGCTATTTTGAAGGAAAGGCCGACAAGAATCATGAAAAAGGCGAGACCGAATAGGTATTGAAACTGGCTGTCAAAGTTCCCTACCATTCCTTCAGCCATTTCTCTTAAATTCGTCGTGCCTGTCAAACCGTAGAGATAGCTCATCCCGAATAAAGTGACTGCTGTAGAAATACCTCCATTAATGACGTATTTCATGGCCGATTCATTCGATTGAAGGTTCTTTTTTCTCATACCCGCCAATATGTAAGAAGAAATCGACAGCAATTCAAGCCCGACAAACAAAGTAATTAAGTCACCGCTCGAAGACATGATCATCGAACCGAGCAGGGCTGAAAGGAATAAATAATAAAATTCACCGCGGTACTCACCAATGCCTTCGGGCGGTTTATAGCTATGGGCAAGTAAGATGACCAGCGCGGCACCTGCCAGTAAAATCAGTTTAAAAGCAATCGCGAATGAATCTAGCTTAAAGGTGTCATAAAGGATACTTACCGTTTCTTGATTCATTAAACTGAGCAGGCTGACAAAAGCGAGCATGATTCCTGTTAGACCAAACCAGGCGAGCGAACGCCGGTTGAATTGCTTCGGGGCGAACAGGTCCAGAAGCGCGAGCAGGACAGCTGTGCCCAGGATGATAAACTCAGGTGCCATCGCTCCCCAATCATAAGAAAGCATTGTTTCCATATCCATCCCGCATCACCCCCCTAATCCTACCATTATGTTTTTCAATGCTTCCTGCAAGGGCGAACTCAAAATTGTCGGATAAACGCCTATCGCTATACTTAAAGCAAGCAAAACCAACGCAGGCACCCATTCAATTTTTCTAATATCGTAAATTCCTTCGGCTGCCGTATGTTTGAGAGAACCGAACGTTATGCCCAGCACTGCTCTCAGCAAATAAACAGCTGTTAAGATAATGCCGATTGCTCCAATTGCCGCAAGGACCGGTTCTTGCTCAAACAAACCGAGGAAGGCCATAAATTCGCTGACAAACCCGGACATGCCCGGCAAACCAAGTGAAGCCATCGCACCAGCGAGAAGAAATCCGGATGTGATCGGCATATTTTTTGCCAGTCCGCCTAAATCACTGATTGTTGATGTTCCAACCCGTTCATGCATGACACCGACAAGAAAGAATAACAATGCGGCAATTAATCCATGTGACACGACCTGGAATATGGCTCCCTGGATGCCTGCTTCATTCATGGCCCCCACCCCAAGGAGGACAATGCCCATATGGGAAATGGATGAATAAGCGAGTACCATTTTGAAGTCTGTCTGGATTAGTGCCAGAAAAGCTCCATAGAGAAAATTAATAACGCCAAGAATCGCGACGAATAACGCAATTTCCCGGAATTCAACTGGAAAGATCCCCATCCCAAAACGGATTAAACCGAAGGCACCGATTTTCAACAACACCCCCGCATGAAGCATAACAATCGCAGGCGGAGCCTGAACATGCACCTTAAGCATCCATGTATGCAGCGGGAAAATAGGAAGCTTGATACCGAATGCCACGAGTAAGCCAAACAGTAGCGCATACTTCATCGGTTCAGAAATCGGCGCAAACAGCGGAACTCCGCCTACAGTCATAATATGCTGCAACGCTTCAATATTCACAGTACCCGTCCGCGCAAATAACACCATAATTACAATCAGCAGGATCGCTGAACCGAGCCCGTTATACATCAAAAAACTGAAGGCTGCTTTTTCCTTTTCCAGATATCCCCACTTTCCGATTAAAAAGAACATCGGAATCAAGGTGATTTCAAAGAAGATGAAGAAAAGAATCAGATTTTGCGCCGTAAAAACGCCGAGCATTCCAATCTCGAGCAGGAGGAACAGCGTGAAATATCCCTTCCATTCCTTTTTGATATGTATCGAAGCAATGGCCGCAAGCGTTGCAAGCGTTGAGGTCAGGATGACCATGATTAATGAAAACCCGTCGACGGCGAGCTCGTAATCTACCGCAAACAGATTGGGATCATAATTTTTTAAGTTGCCGAACCTAAACCAGTCTGCTTTGATCGAGAACCTTGAAAGCTCTGTTCCTGTAGCGTACTGAAAATAGAGGTACAGCGAAATCAACAAGGGCGGCAATGTACCTAAAAACCCAAGCAATTTAAGGTTTCTTTCGTCAGTCTTCGGAACAATGAGCATGAGCAGCATTCCTAATATGGGGGAGAAAACTAAAAGTGTCAGTAGATTTAAGTTCATCCGAAATACCCCCCTGTGAGCGCAAAGATCACCAGCAGAACCGCTAATCCGAAGAAAGCAATCATTCCGTATACCTGAACCTGCCCGTTCTGAAGCCTTGAGCCAATCCTGCCGAGGCTTTGAACCGTTCCGGTGACAGCATACACAAAGCCTCCGACTATGAATCTATCAACATATGATAAGAAAAGGGCAATCCACCTAGTCAGTGCCACAAATGAAAACTGATACATTTCATCAACAAAGTATTTATTAGTTAACGTTATATAGGCAGTCGAATTTTCCCCGCCCAGCCAATCCCTTGAAATCAAGCGCTTCCCATAGATAAGATAAGCGAGCAAAACCCCGCCCAGTGAAACGAGAGTTGCGGCAATCATGATCCAGCCCGGTGCGTCACTATGCGATTTAGGCAAATACTCATTTCCCTCTGTCAGCCAATCGCCAAGAAATGTGCCGAACCACGGAGTATTCACATAACCGCTGATGATGGCAAGAACACCGAGTACAATCATTGGCAGTGTCATCACTCTTGGAGATTCGTGTACCCTCGTTTGTGAAGTGTTGGCTTCTCCTGTAAAAACCATGAAAAATAAACGGAACATATAAAATGCAGTAAGAAAAGCAGCGAACAAGGCAATCCAGAACAGCCCATGGTTTCCGTGCACCCAGGCCGAAACAAGAATTTCATCCTTACTGAAAAAACCTGAAAATAAAGGTACCCCAGAGATAGCCAATGCTCCAATCAGAAACAGTGGTCCGGTGATTTTGAGCTTTTTCCAGAGTCCTCCCATCTGTTCGATATTCTGCGTATGGACAGCATGGATGACACTTCCTGCCGCCAAAAACAACAATGCTTTAAAAAAAGCATGCGTCATAAGGTGAAACACGCCCGCTACATAACCAGCAGAACCGAGGGCCAGCATCATATAACCAAGCTGGGAAACCGTTGAATACGCGAGCACTTGCTTAATATCTTTCTGGACCAGTCCGATGCTTGCCGCAAAGATAGCGGTGAAGCCTCCCGTGACCGCGACTACCATCATCGCCGTTTCACTCGCCGAGAACAGCGGGAACATCGCGGCAACTAAATATACACCTGCAGCAACCATTGTCGCGGCGTGAATTAACGCCGAAACAGGCGTCGGTCCTTCCATCGCGTCAGGAAGCCATGAATGAAGCGGGAATTGTCCAGACTTTCCGACGGCCCCGACAAAAATCAAGATCGCGGTTAACGTAATCATTTCCGCTGAAATCTCCCCTGCCTGAACAGCCTGGAAGATTACATCATATTCGAAGCTGCCGACCTGCCAGAATAAGAGAATGATACCGATCAATAAACCGACATCCCCGATTCTTGTCATAATAAAAGCTTTTATGGCCGCTTTTTTGGCCTCCTCTTTCTTAAAATAAAAACCAATTAATAAGAATGAGCCTGCTCCTACAAGTTCCCAGAAAAAGTAAAGCTGCAGCAGATTAGGAGCCATAACAAGCCCGAGCATCGCGAATGTAAAGAATCCAAGATACGCATAAAATACCGGGAACCGCTCATCGCCATGCATATATCCTTTTGAATACATATGTACCAAAAAACTGACTAACGATACGATTACTAACATTAAAGCATTTAACTGGTTAATCTCCATTCCCGCCGTTAATTGTACATCCCCTATTGCGAGCCAGCCGGCCTCGGCTTTATAAGTCGGTGCCTGAAAGCGTTCAAATAACACGAGCACGGACCATACGAAAGAAGCAAAGGTGAACAACATTCCTACGTATGAACTGCCTGCTTCTTTTAAACGTTTACCGAATAGAAGAAGGAACAGAAATGAGACAAGCGGGAAAAGCGGTATAAGCCACGCAATCTCCATCATCGTATCAATCCCCTTTTTAAAAAAGCGTAAGCGTCTTGCAAATAAGGAAGACGACTAAAACCGCCACATCGTTATGTCTTCGTCGTTCTGACCCGTTAAAGGAACGTCGACGCCAGTCCATCCTGGGCAAGTCCAAATATTAGTGCTTCATGGAATCCATTTCATCAATATTAACCGTCTTGCGGTTGCGGTATAGCGCCATCAGGATGGCCAGCCCGACTGCTGCTTCCACCGCAGCGATCGTAATCGTAAATAATGAGAAAATCTGGCCGGTTATCGATGGCGTAACTCCGTACTTACTGAAAGCAACCAGGTTGATATTCGCTGCATTCAACATTAGCTCGATGCAAATCAAAACGATGATGACATTTCGTTTTGTCAAAACTCCATATAGCCCGATGCAAAACAAAACGAGCGCCAATACAAGGTAAGCCGATAAAGGTACAAAAGTCATGACTGATCTCCCTCCTCTTCATCATCCTTTTTCGCCAGGATGATAGCCCCCACAAGAGCTACCAATAATAGCACGGACGTTACCTCAAACGGAATGACGTACTTAGAGTATAGCTCGATTCCGATTTGTTCCGTGTTTGATTCATGGAGGGAAGTCTGCTTCTTGGGTATATCCAGATTATAAATGCCCATATACACGGCAAATCCAAATCCTAAGGTAGCAAGAATAACCATTAGTCTCTTCCAAATGCTTACCTTCGGTGCCTCTGCATCATTATGGCGGGTAAGCATGATTCCATACAGCATGATGACCGTAATCGCCCCTGCATAAATCATAATCTGGACAACAGCGACAAATTCGGCCGAAAGCAGTATATAGATGCCGGCAATACTGACAAATGTGAAAGTGAGCGCCACGACCATATGGACAACCTTTGTCAGATTCAATAGAAGTACACCGCAGATAATGGCTACAAGTGAGAGAGAGATAAAGGCTAAAAACTCACCTGACAGGCTCATACTTTATTCTCCTTCCGAATATTTTCGTCATTTTCATCAAGCCACTCCAGATTTTTAAACAGCTCATCCCGGCTATATTCAGCAAGCTCGAAGTTATTCGTCATTACAATGGCCTCAGTGGGGCACACTTCCGTACACAGGTCACATAATATGCAAATCTCGAAATTAATATCATAGGTATCAATGATCTTACCCTTCTTTGCAGGATCAGGATGTTTGTGGCCCGTTAACTGAATGCAATCGGTCGGGCAAATATTCACACATTGGTTACAGACAATACATTTCTCAGGATAAAACTTTTGGATTCCACGAAACCTGTCCGGAAGCGGAAGCGGCTTGTTCGGATAATCATAGGTTACTTTTTTCCGGGTCAGGTTTTTCATTGTATACCCTAACCCCTTCATTAAACCTAGCATTTTATCACCCCTTGCTTTCGTGTAAGCGGCAATGCCCATATTGGCAGGACCAGTTTTGTTGCGGACTTTTCCACTTTTGTTGCTGTTTTTTTCGTTTTGTTGCGGATGCAGGGACTTTTGTTGCGCGAATTCTATTTTTGTTACAAAGCCCTCTTTTTCTTGCGGACTTTTCCACTTTTGTTGCTGTTTTTTTCGTTTTGTTGTGGATGCAGGGACTTTTGTTGCGCGAATTCTGTTTTTGTTGCAAAGCCCTTTTTTTGTTGCGGACATCTCCACTTTTGTTGCTGTTTTTTCGTTTTGTTGCGGATGCAGGGACTTTTGTTGCGCGAATTCTATTTTTGTTGCAACGCCCTCTTTTTCTTGCGGATTTTTCCACTTTTGTTGCTGTTTTTTTCGTTTTGTTGCGGATGCAGGGACTTTTGTTGCGCGAATTCTATTTTTGTTGCAACGCCCTTTTTTTGTTGCGGACTTTTCCACTTTTGTTGCTGTTTTTTTCGTTTTGTTGCGGATGCAGGGACTTTTGTTGCGCGAATTCTGTTTTTGTTGCCGGACCTATTTTCGATGCCTTCACTGTATCTATGCTGCCGGGATGCTAGGTTTGTTGATCATATCGTGCTGAATATCTCCTTTAATATTGCCGTGACGAATATATTCGCTAACGCGACCGGCAGCAGCACCTTCCAGCCGAATTCCATCAGCTGATCAGCCCGGACACGCGGGAAAGTAACCCGAATCCAGATGAGCAGATAGATTACGAGACTGAATTTAAGCGCGAACCAGACCGCGCCTGGAATGAATCCTAAAAACGGAAACGGATTCCATCCACCTAAGAATAATATGGTAGTCAGCGCTGCCATTGCAAACATATACACATATTCCGAAAGCATGAACATCGCCCAGCGAAATCCTGAGTATTCGACATGATAACCCGCAACCAGCTCAGATTCCGCTTCAGGAAGGTCAAAGGGCACTCTGTTCAACTCAGCGACCGAGGCAATTAGAAAAACAATAAAGGCAACCGGCTGCAGGACGATATACCAGATGTTTTCCTGTGCGGCAACGATTTCATTCAGGTTCAAGCTTCCCGTTAACAAGATAATGCCGATGACAGACATGACCAGCGGAATTTCATAAGAGATCATTTGTGCCGCAGCACGCATTCCCCCGATCAGTGAATACTTATTATTCGATGCCCAACCCGCGGTTACCATGCCAACGGTAGTTAAACCGGAAACTGCGATATAATAAAGCAGCCCTACGCCAAGATCGGCAAATTGAAGCCTGTCAGTAAATGGCAATGTCGCAAGCACCATGAATGCCGGTGCAAAGGCAATGATGGGCGCAATGATGTAGAGCGGTTTGTCAGCGGCCTTTGGAATTGTATCTTCCTTGATTAACAGCTTCAAGACATCCGCTACCGTTTGCAGCAGGCCCCACCTGCCGCCAACCTGATTAGGCCCGATCCTCATTTGCATAAAGCCCATTACCTTTCGTTCGGAAAGAATGCCAAAGGTTACAAATCCCAAAACTACGAAAAGGAATATCACTGCTAGAAGAAAAAAGATTCCGAAATTCAAGAGACCAGGAGAGGATTGGAGCAATTCTTGGATCATCAGCCATCTACCTCCCCAAGAACAATATCAATCGCCCCTAAAATCGCTATAAGATTGGCCATATTTTCACCCTTCAGCAGCTTTGGCAGGATCTGCAGATTGTAGAAGGATGGTCTTCTAAATTTCAACCGATAAGGTTCCTTCTTTCCTTCACTTGCTATATAGCAGCCAATTTCACCCCGCGGAGATTCGATTCTTACAAATGCCTCTCCTTTTGGCGCTTTAATGATTTTCGGAACCTTGGCAAGAATCGCGCCCTCGGATGGAAATTGCCGGGCGGCTTGCTCGAGGATTTTCAGTGACTCCTCAATCTCCTCAAGGCGGCAATGATAGCGCGCCCAGGCATCTCCATCCTCCCGGACCGGGATATCGAAATCAAAACGGTCGTAAATCGAGTATGGCTCATTTTTACGTAAATCCCACTTAACACCTGTACATCTTAAATTCGCTCCGCTCAATGAATAATTAATCGCATCTTCCTTCGTGTAAGCTCCGATGCCTTTTACACGGTTCATAAAAATTTCATTCCCGGTAACGAGCTGATGGTACCCTTCCAACTGCTCTCTCATATAAGGAACGAAATCGCGCACCTTTTCAATCCAGCCCTCCGGAGCATCCCATTTAACGCCGCCAACACGCATATAGTTGAAGGTGAGTCTTGCCCCGGACAATTCATTCAACATATTGATTATCATTTCACGTTCCCTAAAAGCATAAAGGAATGGGCTCGTGGCTCCGAGATCAAGCAGATAAGTTCCCCACCATACGAGGTGTGAAGCAACGCGGCCTAATTCCATTGATATGACCCTCAAGTATTCAGCACGATCCGGGATTTCAATATCCATCATCGTTTCCACCGCATGACATAAGACATAATTGTTGGTCATGGCAGCTAAATAATCCATTCGGTCTGTATATGGAATGATTTGTGTATATTGAAGATTCTCAGCCAATTTCTCCGTACCCCGATGCAGATAACCAATTACTGGCGTGGCTTCCTTGATGATTTCGCCGTCAATTTTGATCACTAGCCGAAAAACGCCATGTGTACTGGGGTGCTGCGGACCTACATTAAGAAGCATTTCTTCCGTCCGAATCATATGCTACACCTCCACATCATACGGCTCGTAATCTTTTCGAAGCGGATGTCCAATCCAATCTTCCCCGAGCATGATTCTCTTTAAATCTGGATGGCCTGTAAAATTGATGCCAAGAAGATCATATGCCTCGCATTCAGGCCAATTGGCACCTTCCCACAATCGCACAAGGGATGGAACTTCCGGCTTATTCCGGTCAACCTTCACTTTTAAAGCCACGGCCTGCCGCTTGTTAAATGAATAGAGATGAACGTAAATTTCCATATGTGTTTCGAAGTCAGTGCCATGAATTTCTGACAGATAATTAAAGGCCAGCTGTTCATTATATTTCAAAAACTCAGCTATTTTACTATATGTATCCGGCTTGGCAACCAGGGTGGGAACATCTTTTGAAAGTTTATTAATATAGGATTCTTCAAGGACTTCTTTTCCTAGATGATTTTCGATCACATTTACATATTTATCAAGAAGGGGCTGATTGGGTGATGGTTTTACTTCTGCTGTGGATTCTTCTTCCAGATTGCCTGACAAAGCTGCTTTTGCTCTCGCGGCGGCTGCGGCTTTCGCTTTTGCGGCGGCGATTGCTTTTTTCTTTTCAAGGTCTCCACCATCTGTGGCTTCTCCCTCTGTTTCCTTCGCTTTCATTTTTGCAAGTGCCGCAGCCTTTGCCTTTGCTACAGCGACGGCTTTTTTCTTCGCCAAATCTTCTTCTCCTGCTGGCTCTGCCTCTGCTTCTACACTTTGTTCCTTCGCTTGTTTCCTTGCAAGTGCGGCTGCCTTTGCGGCGGCGGCGGCTGCGACTTTTTTCTTCGCCAAATCTTCTTCTCCTGCTAGCTCTGCCTCTGCTTCTGCACTTTGTTCCTTCGCTTGTTTCCTTGCGAGTGCGGCTGCTTTTGCGGCTGCGGCGGCTGCGGCTTTTTTCTTCGCCAAATCTTCTTCTCCTGCTGGCTCTGCCTCTGCTTCTGCACTTTGTTCCTTCGCTTGTTTCCTTGCGAGTGCGGCTGCTTTTGCGGCGGCTGCCGCGGCTGCTTTTTTCTTCGCCAGATCTTCCTCTCCTGCTGGCTCTGCCTCTGCTTCTGCACTTTGTTCCTTCGCTTGTTTCCTTGCGAGTGCGGCAGCCTTTGCAGCGGCTGCGGCTTCCTTCTTTAATTGTTCGAGGCTTTTTTCATCGCCCATGTCTACATCACCTGCTTCCCGGTTTTTGCTTCATGGCGAATCTTCTCTCTCAATTTATTTATTCCATAAATGAGCGCGGCCGGGTTTGGCGGACAACCCGGTATGTATACATCCACAGGAACAATTTGGTCCACGCCTTTTACAACCGCATATGATTTTATGTACGGGCCTCCCGCAGTTGCGCATGACCCCATTGCGATGACCCATTTGGGCTCGGGCATTTGATCGTATAAACGCCGTAAGATTGGTGCCATCTTTTTCGTAACGGTTCCCGATACAATCATGACATCAGATTGTCTGGGAGAAGTCCTAAAAAATGAGCCAAAACGATCCAAGTCGTAATGAGACGAACCAACGCCCATCATTTCAATCGCACAACAAGCCAGTCCAAACGTCATGGGCCATAGTGAATTACTTCGGGCCCAGGCCTTCACTTGTTCAAG
Source organism: Bacillus sp. V59.32b (assembly GCF_003429085.1). Taxonomy (GTDB): domain Bacteria; phylum Bacillota; class Bacilli; order Bacillales; family DSM-1321; genus Peribacillus. The sequence continues at coordinate 13,689 of NZ_QVTC01000043.1, forward strand.
GGTGGTTAAAAAAACGCTGCTGCGCAATTCTTCCATTTCCTCAGCTGTCATTCCATCTAATTTCAGTTCCATTTTAGCACCTTCTTCTTCCATGCATAGACAAGTCCAATGGCAAGCATGAATACGAAAATCAACATCTCGACGAGCGCGAAAATCCCAAGCTTCTCATAAGCCACTGCCCATGGATATAAAAACACGGTTTCCACATCAAAAATGACAAACATCAGTCCGAAAATATAGTAACGTACGTTGAACTGAACCCTGGAATCATGGAAAGGCTCAATTCCACTTTCATAAGTGGTATACTTCGCTTCCGTTGGTTTATACGGCCGAAGCAGCTTACCTATAAAAAGAGCTACTACAGGTAATAACACGCCTAAACATAGAAACACAAAAACTATCAGGTAATTATTCTGATAAATATGTAATCCTTCCATGCCCATCCTCCCTCATTCCATTCCGAAACTATAAGATCCCCATCATTACATCACTGGTTTTATAAGCTATGTAAACGTATACATTATATCACTATGACTTTATATTGTGTAGGCATTGTTTGGAAATTCTGCCTTTCTTTATACTATAATAGTATGCAAGAAAAAAAGCACTATCCATATGATTTATCATCATGGATAGTGCTTTTTGTTAAAAATTTCGCTCCGCAATTGTAATGCGGTTGAGGGCGCGCTTTAATGCAAGCTCCGCTCTCTTTGTATCAATATTGTCCTGTTTATCCTGTAAATTTTTTTCAGCGCGGGTTTGGGCGGCCTTGGCACGCGCGACATCGATGTTTTCCGCTCTCTCAGCTGATTGGGCTAGAATCGTAACGACATCCGGTCGTACTTCAAGAAAACCGCCGTTCACTGCAATATATTCAGTCTGGTTCCCATTTTTCAAACGAACAGCACCGATTTGCAATGGAGCAACCAACGGGACATGGCCTGGTAAAATACCGAGCTCCCCGCTTTGCGCTTTTGTACTAATCATTTCGACTTCAGCATCATATACTGGGCCATCGGGAGTAACAACACTGACTTTTACCGTCTTCATTTAAATACCCTCCTTGGTCCCTTCATTAAGCCATTTGCTTTGCGTTTTCAATGACTTCTTCGATTCTTCCGACAAGACGGAATGCATCTTCAGGAAGATTATCATACTTACCATCGAGAATTTCCTTGAAGCCTTTAACTGTCTCTTTTACCGGTACATAAGAACCTTTTTGCCCAGTGAATTGCTCAGCTACATGGAAGTTCTGCGATAAGAAGAATTGAATACGGCGGGCGCGACCAACAATAAGCTTATCGTCGTCACCAAGCTCATCCATACCAAGGATTGCAATGATATCTTGAAGCTCTTTGTAGCGCTGCAGTGTCTGCTGTACTTGACGGGCCACTTCGTAATGCTCTTCACCGACAATTTCAGGAGAAAGAGCGCGTGAAGTTGAAGCAAGCGGGTCAACCGCCGGGTAGATCCCCATCTCGGAAAGCTTACGCTCAAGGTTTGTTGTCGCATCCAAGTGAGCGAAAGTTGTAGCCGGAGCCGGATCTGTATAGTCATCCGCAGGAACGTAAATCGCTTGAATCGATGTTACAGAACCTACATTTGTAGATGTAATACGTTCTTGTAATTGTCCCATTTCAGTAGCAAGGGTAGGCTGGTAACCTACGGCTGATGGCATACGGCCGAGTAGGGCGGAAACCTCAGAACCCGCTTGTGTGAAACGGAAGATGTTATCGATAAAGAACAAAACGTCCTGTCCTTGGTCATCACGGAAATATTCGGCCATTGTCAGACCTGTCAAGGCAACACGCATACGTGCGCCTGGCGGCTCATTCATTTGTCCGAATACCATCGCTGTTTTCTTGATAACGCCTGAATCAGTCATCTCATGGAAAAGGTCATTTCCTTCACGAGTACGTTCCCCGACGCCGGCAAATACAGAAATACCGCCATGCTCTTGTGCGATGTTATTAATAAGTTCCTGGATTAAAACCGTTTTACCAACACCCGCTCCACCGAATAGACCGATCTTTCCACCTTTAATGTATGGCGCAAGAAGATCAACTACCTTGATACCCGTTTCTAAAATTTCCACTTCTGTAGAAAGTTGTTCAAAGGTTGGCGCCTGTCTGTGGATAGGATCTCTGCGACTATCGGCAGCAACCGGTGTATCCAGGTCGATATTTTCACCAAGTACGTTGAATACACGACCGAGCGTAACATCACCTACTGGTACCGAGATTGGTGCACCACTGTCGATAACATTCGCACCACGAGTTAACCCATCAGTGGATGACATCGCAACTGTACGGACTGTATCGTCCCCTAAATGAAGGGCTACTTCAAGTGTTAAACCAGTGCCAGACGCTGTATCTTCCACTTTTAAAGCATTGTAGATTTGAGGAAGCTGACCGCTCTCGAATTTAACGTCAACAACCGGACCCATAACTTGGGTAATGCGTCCTTTATTCATCTTGTTCCCTCCTAACATTACTTATCAAACCGGCATTCGGAGGCCACTAGTACTTTGCCCCCACAGCCCTAATACGTGTTTTATTCTATTCCAATGCAGCTGCGCCGCCAACAATCTCAGTGATTTCCTGTGTAATTGCAGCCTGACGGGCACGGTTGTATACCAATGATAGGCTGTCGATCAAATCTGCCGCGTTATCCGTTGCATTTTTCATTGCCGTCATACGAGCGGCATGCTCACTTGCTTTGCCATCCAATAATGCGCCATAAATCAAACTTTCCGCATATTGAGGAAGTAGGATTTCTAAAATCTCTTCTGCCGATGGCTCAAATTCATACGAAGTCAATCCCCCGGAAGCCTCGATATCCGTTAACGGAAGAAGCTTCTTCTCGGTAACATCCTGCTGAATGGCGCTGACATAATGGTTATAGTACATGTATAGTTCATCATAAACACCTTCAGAGAACAAACCGACTGCAGACTTTGCGAGTTCACTGATATCAGCGAAAGAAGGCTGGTCAGAAATCCCAACGATTTCAAGCTCTACATTCATATTGCGGCTTACAAAGAAATCACGGCCTACTCTGCCGATTGCAATGATTGCATACTCATCCGGTGAATTATGACGATTCTTTATCGTTTGGAAGACATGGCGCAGGATACTGCTGTTATAAGCTCCTGCCAAGCCCCGGTCCGACGTGATGACCAGGTAGCCGGTCTTTTTAACTGGACGGGATACCAGCATTGCATGCGAGGATCCACTGCTGCCGCTCGCGATACTTGCTACAACTTCCTGGATTTTTTCCATGTACGGGACAAATGCTTTCGCGTTTGATTCGGCACGGCTCCATTTAGAGGCAGAGACCATCTGCATCGCTTTCGTAATCTGGCTTGTTTTTTTCGTCGAATTTATACGACTTTTTATATCACGTAATGATGCCATTCATTTTCACCACCTTTTTACAATTTTTAGACCGATTACTCAGAAATAGCGAAAGTCTTTTTAAACTCGCTAATTGCGGCAACAATTTCATCCTCTTTCGGCAGCTCGCCTGTTGTACGGATGTGGTCTAATACTTGCTGGTGGTTATGGTCTAGATAGCTATAAAAATCATCTTCAAAACGGCGGATATCCACAACAGGAATATCATCTAAGTGACCGCGTGTTAAAGCAAAAAGAATCATAACTTGCTTTTCTACCTTAATCGGCTTGTTTAAATCCTGCTTTAGCACTTCAACGGTACGCGCACCGCGGTTAAGTTTGGCTTGTGTAGCTTTATCAAGATCAGATCCGAACTGAGAGAAAGCTTCCAATTCACGGAAAGCAGCAAGGTCGAGACGCAGTGTACCTGCAACCTTCTTCATCGCCTTGATTTGCGCAGAACCACCAACACGTGATACGGAAAGACCAGCGTTGATCGCAGGACGCACACCCGAGAAGAACAAGTCGGACTGTAAGAAAATTTGTCCATCTGTGATGGAGATAACGTTTGTTGGAATATAAGCGGAGATATCCCCTGCTTGCGTTTCAACGAATGGAAGAGCGGTAATCGAGCCTGCTCCATGAGTATCGTTCAGCTTAGCCGCGCGTTCCAATAAGCGGGAGTGCAAGTAGAATACATCCCCTGGGAAAGCTTCACGGCCTGGCGGACGGCGAAGTAACAGCGAAAGTTCACGGTATGCAGAGGCCTGCTTAGAAAGATCATCATAAACAATCAGAACATGCTTTCCGTTGAACATGAATTCTTCAGCCATAGAAACACCGGCATAAGGAGCCAGATAAAGAAGCGGAGCCGGTTGGGATGCAGATGCTGTTACCACGATTGTGTAGTCAAGGGCACCATGCTTACGAAGAGTTTCAACAGTTCCGCGAACCGTGGATTCTTTTTGGCCGATCGCAACATATATACAGATCATGTTTTGGTCTGCCTGGTTTAAGATTGTATCGATTGCAACAGAGGTTTTACCCGTTTGGCGGTCTCCGATGATTAATTCACGTTGTCCGCGTCCGATTGGCACAAGTGCATCGATCGCTTTAATACCTGTTTGCAATGGCTCATGAACAGATTTACGGTCCATAACCCCAGTTGCCGGGCTTTCGATTGGACGAGTTTTCGTAGTGTTGATTGGCCCAAGACCGTCTACCGGTTGTCCAAGCGGATTTACTACACGTCCGACTAATTCTTCACCTACCGGTACTTCCATGATGCGTCCGGTACGGCGAACCTCGCTGCCTTCTCGAATTTCGCTGTAAGGTCCAAGAATAACGATACCAACGTTATTTTCTTCAAGGTTTTGTGCCATACCCATGCTGCCATTTGAGAATTCGACGAGTTCTCCAGCCATGACATTATCTAAACCATGAACGCGTGCGATACCATCACCCACAACGATTACAGTACCGACGTCGCTTACTTGAATTTCCGACTGATAATTTTCAATCTGTTTTTTAATCAGTGCACTAATTTCTTCAGCTTTGATGCTCATGAATTTCACCCCTATCTAATGAATGTTAACCTAACAGTCCTCTTTCAAGACGTTCAAGCTTACCGCTTACGCTTCCGTCAAAAATGCGGTTGCCGATGCGCAGCTTAATTCCGCCCAGAACACTGCGGTCTACAATATTTTCAATTCGTAATGTTCGTTTTCCCACTTTAGCTGCAAATGCAGAAGAAACGGCTTCCCGTTCACTGTTGGTTAACGGGCGCACAGAATAAACAAGCGCTTCTGCCACCGACTTTTCTTCATTAGCAAGCTCAATAAATTCAAGGGCCATCTGTGAAATCACATCTGTGCGATGGCGGTCCGTCATCAACAACAGTGTATTCTTCACCTGGCTTGATAGATTTGCGAACGCTTCATCAATCAACTGCCTCTTTGCTTCAGCAGAAACTTTCGGATGCTGCAGGAAGGTCTCAAGTTCGTTGCTTGTTGAAAATACTTCTTTAACTGTCCGGAGCTCTTCCTCTATTGAATCTAGGAGATTTTGCTCTTTGGCTATTTCGAAGAGAGCTACGGCATAACGCTTCGCTACTGAAGTATCACTCATCGCTCTTCTCCTGCCTCTTGGATGTACTCATTGATCAATTTTTCCTGATCGGCTTCTGAAAGTTCTCTTTCAATAACTTTGGAAGCAATCAATACGGATAGGGAAGCAACCTGCTCGCGTAATGCCGCAACCGCTTTTTCCTTTTCCTGCACGATTTCACGTTTCGCCGATTCTTTCAAACGATCAGCTTCAGAACGTGCCGCTGTGATAATATCCTCACGCTGCACTTCGCCTTGTTTTTTTGCGTTTTCGATAAGCTGTCCAGCTTCTACACGCGATTGTTTTAGCAATTCACGCTGTTCTTCTAAATGCCTGCTCGCTTCCGCTCTGCTCGCTTCCGCCGCCTTTATTTCTTCTGCAACGTGTTCTTCACGTTGTGTCATGATGCCCATTAACGGACCCCATGCATATTTCTTAAGTAACGCTAACAAAACGAGGAACATGGCAAGCTGGAATAAAATATCCCCACCATTAAAGCCGCCTGCTGATGCCCCCAATACTAAACCATTTGTTAACACGCGATTCACTCCCTTCAGAAGTTATTAATACGCCGAGTAAAATTTTTCTTATAACGAACGTTTATTAAACACTGTATAGGAAATACTGTGAGTTATGGACATAAAGGAATGGCGAAGGTTCACATGGAACGCACTTCGCCATTTTTGAATTGTGAAAAGTTCTATTATTGACCTACTACCATGAACGCGATAACTACCGCGATAATAGGCATCGCCTCTACTAGACCTACCCCGATGAACATTGTTGTTTGAAGCATGCCGCGAGCTTCAGGCTGGCGAGCGATACCTTCTACTGTTCTAGAAACGATAAGACCATTACCAATACCTGCACCTAGTGCTGCTAAACCAATTGCGATTGCTGCTGCTATAAGACCCATTATAAATATCCTCCTTAAGTTGTTTGCATTTTTTTTATTATTTTAGTTCATAATGAACTTATATTAATGGTCGGAACTGACTTTGTGAGCCAGGTAAACCATTGTTAACGTAACGAAAATGAACGATTGGATGGCCCCTACGAAAATACTGTATCCCATCCAGACGATTGTAGGGATGATTGCCCCTATCAATCCAAGGAAACCACTTGCAGCCAATGTTCCCGCCAATAAACCAAGCAGAACTTCACCAGCGTAAATGTTACCGTATAAACGCAAACCGAGAGTCAGTGTATTTGAAAACTCCTCGATTAATGTCATTGGGTTTTTATAGGCTTTGAGATAACCCTTGAAGCCTTTCATTTGGATTCCGTAAAAGTGCGTTAAAGCTATAACCATAACTGCGAGAGTTAATGTTACAACCGGATCGGCTGTCGGCGATTTCCACCATAGATAATGATCGTATACAACCGCAAATGGAAGTCCCAGCATATTCGACACGAATAGATACATGAGCAAGGTCATGCCTAGTAATTGGAAGCGTCCACCCGTTTTCCAATCCATCGAACTACTTATCATGTTTTTAACAAAATCCATGACCCATTCCATAAAATTCTGCATGCCCGTCGGTTCCATCGCAAGCTTTCGGGTACTAAGGACAGCGATTAAAAACACAACCGCGGTTGCGACAGTAATCATTAAAATATTACTCAGGTTAAAGGTTAACCCCATAAATTCAGTTGTTGGTGATAAATGATTCAACGATATTCACCTCTCTTCCCCACTATCGACGTTTTAACTGTATGAGAAAATCTATAGCAATGACAATATAAGCTGTCATTAATCCCAACACCACACTGATTAAATTGAATTGTTGGGGATATGCGAGCGCAATAATCGCAGCAAGGGCGGCAGACGCCATCCTGGACATCGTCCCTAATGACCTGAACTTCCCCCCAGAGCTAATAGCTGCATTAAATGCGTACATTCTCCGCATGATCAGCCATAAATTAAAAAAGCTGAAAGCCACGCCAAGTGCTAATCCCGCAAAAATAGTCCGGAAATCAGTGAATCCCCATCCGAGGACGCAAATCGCCAGGAGATAAAGTAGATATTTAAGATGCCTGTTAAACATTAGCTGCATTTCTGGCATATTTTGAATGAGTCTCCCGAGAAATATATTGTTGAACAGTGCGGAGAATTGCATAAATATCTGCAAAAAGTCCAAAAGAGGACAATTTGATGACTAGACTTTTGGTTCCTTGCGGTTGATTAGTAGGAGGATATAAATATTTCCACTATGTATAGATGGAAAAATGAAAACCTTCTCATTTATATCCTTTGTTAGCATACAATAGGCTTATATTAATGTCAACGAATCCATAGTGAAATTTGTCACAACTTCGAAATCGTTAACGAAATGTTCACATTTAATTTCCGATAAGTAATTGACAAGCCAGCTAATTCGTATATACTCGTTCTACTCAATTAGAATGCTTGTGTCGATTCTGTCTTCTTTTCCAGATTTCTTCGCATAAATGACCGCTTTGTATATTCCTTTTGACGGGAGTTTATCCCGGGGAATTTCTTTTTTAATCATTCCACCCTCCTTATTCCTTCCCCAATCCATGAATCCGGCAAATTGGAGGGTCTCCATTTCGTATAAAGCAATTCCATATTCCTCCGCCCCTCTAGGTAAATACATTTCATAACGATACGTCCCCTCCTGATCGCCTGCACCAAAATCAAAGCCCATAACCCGCGGATAATCCGGCTCTTCTTTCACATATAAAAATGGCAGACTGATGTGATTGGTTCCTTCCATCAGGGTAAGATAGCCATCATAGATGTTTTTTTTCATTTCTTTTGGATTGACTTGGAGGCCGACCGCGATTTGTTTTTTCTCTCCCGGCTTAATTGTAAATGCAGAAGGGAGATCCCAGGTAACACCATACTCGCTTTTTGGCATGTTAAATGAGTAATGCTTGATTGTTTTGCCGTCATTTTTCACTATTACTTTTTCTCCATGTTTATCAATGCCCCCCTTTTTTTCATACATGCCAAAGGATAATGAGCTTGGAACGAGCAAGGAATCTGCTTTCACAGCCTGTTCAATCTGCAATCGTCCCGCTCCCTGTTCAAAGGTGCGGTATAATTCCCGGTCGGCTTTTTGCAATGGTTTGGAAGTAGACATCAATGCGGATTTAACCTGTTCCGGCGTCCAGTCAGGGTGAGCCTGCAAAATAAGCGCGCAGGCACCGGCAACGTGCGGGGCGGCCATGCTTGTCCCTTGCAAGGACAAATATCCAGAAGGAATCGTGCTTTTAATCGCTACTCCGGGCGCTAAGATATCCGGCTTTATTCCCCAACTGACCGTAACCGGTCCTCTTGAACTAAAATCAGCTAATTTATCTACTTCCTTCTTATATATAAATCGTACAACATAATCTTTCTTCGTAAGAATTTGTTTTTTTAATGTTTCTCCTTCTTTTTCATTGATCGTTACCGCCCGCATGGCAGTTTTTTCTTCAATGGATCCGGTGAATTCACCTTTTGTATTATTGTAAATAATGACTGCCTTTGCCCCGGCTCTTTCTGCGTTTCTTACCTTATCTAAAAAAGTGATTGTTCCGCGTTTAAGTAAAACCACTTTGTCTTTGGCTTTACGCAATTCCTTGCTATATCCTAGACCCCCGTAAATGATAGAAGACGAAAAGACGAGGTCCCATTTTTTCGAGCCTTGAAGCGGAAGCAAGCGGATATTCTGTTTCTGCCCGCCTAAGCCTGTGACGAGATATGGAACTTCAAGCGGTGGAGTCGAAGCACCTACCGATATCGCTTTCTCAGCTGTTCCCGGTGACCCAACCGTCCAGACGTCAGGGCCTGAATTTCCATTTGATGTGACAGCAACGATCCCATGATCGACCGCTTTATTCAACGCTTGAGAAATTGGAAGGTCAGGTCCGTTGATATTATTGCCCAATGAGAGATTCAGGACATCCACTCTATCTTTGATCGCTGCATCTATCGCAGCGAGAACTTGCTCTGTGTTGCCAACACCACCCGGACCGAGAGCACGATAAGCAAAAATCTCCGCTTCCGGCGCAACTCCTTTCATTTTGCCATTTGCCGCAATGATTCCCGCGACATGCGTTCCGTGAACAGTAGATAATCCACCGCGATTCTTTGTTTCCATTGGATCGTCATCCCCGTCAACAAGATCACGCCCAAAATGGTAGGATCTCCGCAGGTCCGGGTGTTCATAGTCCATACCCGTATCGATCACGCCAACCTTGACTCCTTTTCCTGTAATTCGCTGATGCTTTTCATCAAATAAATGACGGATCTTGTTCGCACCAATAAAAGGGACACTTTCTTCTATGTCTGCATGATAATAGGAAACCTGTGATATATAGCTAATCTGGCTTTCTTTTTTGAGCTTCGCGATTTCTTCCGATTTCCCGGTAACTGAAAATCCGGATAAAGCGTATTGATAAATGTGACCTATCTTTAATGAAGAATACTTTTTCACGAGGTTTTGGATGGAGGCTCGGTCTGCCGGTCGCTTTAACGCGACTATGACCGTCGTTTTTTTCGATGGATCTATCTTAGGCAGCGGAGGAATGCGGACAGCCGCAAGCGGGGCGGACATTGGGATGAGTAAAAACAATATCAATAACAGAAAAATGATTTTTCTTTTCACAATGACGCCTCCTTTTTTACATAGGGTTTCACCGCGGAAATAAGCTATGCAAAAAAGGAGGCTATTTGGAATGTGGTGCTATTTGTTTACAAACCACGCGTCTCATGTAACGGGTCATACGGGTTTGGCGGAGCATCGATTTTCTTAAAATAGAAGCGTATCGCCTCGGCAATACGTTTAGACGCAAAGCCGTCTCCGTACGGATTGGATGCTTTGGCCATTTCCTGATGTTTCTCACGATTTGTCAGTAATTCCGTGGCAAGACGGTATACATCTTCCTCATTCGTGCCTGCAAGTTTCAGGGTGCCTGCTTCAATTCCTTCGGGACGTTCGGTCGTATCCCTTAAGACAAGTACCGGAACTCCAAGGGAAGGAGCTTCTTCCTGCACTCCACCAGAATCAGTCAAAATCAGATGTGCTCTGGACGCAAAGTTATGGAAATCAAAGACATCAAGCGGTTCGATTAAATGAACGCGATCATCTTTTCCGAGGACATCATCAGCGATTTCTTGTACGACCGGATTTAGGTGGACCGGATAGATCACTTGCACATCTTCCTGCTCTCTGACGATCCTTTTGACAGCGCCGAAAATATTCCTCATCGGCTCGCCAAGATTTTCGCGGCGATGGGCCGTCAGCAAAATCAAGCGGTCTTTCCCGATTTTATCAAGCACAGGATGGGTGTATCCTTCGCTTTTTACAGTCGTGCGAAGCGCATCAATTGCGGTGTTCCCAGTGACAAAGATATCAGCTTCTTTTTTATTTTCGCCGTGGAGGTTTTGGGCAGCCTTCGGTGTCGGGGCGAAGTGCAAATCGGCGATGACCCCTGTCAGCTGCCTGTTCATTTCCTCGGGATACGGCGAATATTTATTCCATGTGCGAAGGCCTGCCTCAACATGCCCTACCACAATTTGATTGTAAAAAGCAGCCAGTCCGGCTATGAATGTAGTCGTCGTGTCACCGTGAACGAGGACAATGTCCGGTTTCGCTTCTTTCATAACCTTATCAAGACCCTCCAAGCCTCTTGTCGTAACGTCAACCAAGGTTTGGCGGTCTTTCATAATATTAAGGTCATAATCAGGCTTTATTGAAAAGATCTCCAGCACTTGATCAAGCATTTGCCGGTGCTGTGCTGTCACAGCAACAACCGATTCGAAATGTTCCGGCTGATCTTGCAGCTCCAGTACCAGCGGAGCCATTTTAATCGCCTCAGGTCTTGTTCCGAAAATGGTCATAACTTTTATCGGCTTGATCATCTGATTCACCTCCCTTGAAGTTACTTCGTTCCGAACAATCTGTCACCAGCGTCACCGAGTCCAGGAACGATGTAGCCATGGTCATTCAACTTCTCATCCAGTGCTGCGATATAAATATCCACGTCCGGGTGAGCCGCTTTCAATGCCTCCACACCTTCAGGGGCGGCAATTAAGCACATGAATTTAATATTTTTCGCTCCGCGTTTCTTAATAGAGTGAATGGCTTCAATCGCTGATCCCCCTGTGGCAAGCATAGGGTCAACGACGATAAATTCCCTTTCTTCTACATCGCTAGGGAGCTTGGCATAGTATTCTATCGGTTTTAATGTTTCGGGATCCCGGTAAAGACCGATGTGACCTACTTTTGCAGCCGGTATTAATTTCAGGATGCCATCGACCATCCCGATTCCCGCTCGCAGGATTGGAATCACTCCAAGCTTTTTCCCGGAAAGCATTTTAACTTTTGCTTTTCTGACCGGTGTTTCAATTTCCACTTCCTCAAGCGGCAAATCTCTGGTAATTTCAAAAGCCATTAATGTTGCGACTTCATCCACCAGTTCACGAAATTCCTTTGTTCCTGTTTTAATGTCTCGTATGTAAGCTAGCTTATGTTGAATTAACGGGTGATCAAACACATATACCTTTGCCATGAAAAGAATCTCTCCTTTGAATTGTTATTTTTTCGGAGTCGCACCATATCACACTTCTACTCATTTTACAGAAAAAGAAATCAGAAAGGAAGGAGATTGTCCCCCTTTTTTAAATAAAGAAAAACTCGTCGATTGACGAGCCGTAACGCGGAGATTAAACGTAGGCAGAAAGGACAGTTTATACTTTCCTCTCCGCCAAAAAAACCGTCCCCCTAAAAAGGGAACGGCTGTTGCTTAGAATGATGGGTATAGCTCGTATTTTCCTGAAAGTGCTTCGACACGTTGTGTAGCTTCTTCCAGCTTTGCTTTGTCTTCATGGTTTTTAAGGACTAATCCAATGATCGCTGCAATTTCGTCCATATCACCCAGTCCGAAGCCGCGTGATGTAACAGCTGCTGTTCCGATACGAATCCCGCTTGTCACGAATGGGCTTTCCGGGTCGTAAGGAATGGTATTTTTGTTTACGGTGATCCCGATCTCATCCAAAACCTCTTCCGCTACCTTGCCTGTCAGATTGATCGTACGAAGGTCCAATAATAGCAGGTGGTTATCCGTCCCGCCGGAAACGAGATTCAGCCCTTCCTTTGTCAACGCTTTGCCGAGGCGTTTGGCATTATCAATAATCTGCTGTGAGTATTGTTTGAAATCACCCTGAAGCGCCTCACCAAAAGCAACTGCTTTAGCGGCGATGACATGCATCAGCGGCCCACCCTGGATTCCGGGGAAAATCGATTTATCGATTTTCTTCGCGAATTCTTCTTTACATAAAATCATTCCGCCGCGGGGACCACGAAGTGTTTTATGCGTCGTAGTCGTCACAAAATCGGCAAACGGGACCGGATTTGGGTGATGTCCGGTTGCCACCAAACCTGCAATGTGAGCCATATCGACCATTAAGTAAGCGCCGACCTCATCGGCAATCTCCCGAAACCGTTTAAAATCGATTTCACGCGGATAGGCGCTTGCGCCCGCAACAATCAATTTTGGCTTATGTTGACGCGCTTTTTCCAATACATCATTATAGTCGATCAATTGCTTTTCCTGATCGACCCCGTATTCCACAAAATTATATTGTACACCGCTGAAATTAACCGGGCTGCCGTGTGTTAAATGGCCGCCATGTGACAAATTCATACCAAGAACCGTATCCCCTGCTTCAAGAATCGTGAAGTATACTGCCATATTTGCCTGCGCGCCCGAGTGAGGCTGTACGTTGACATGTTCTGCCCCGAATATTTTCTTCGCACGGTCACGGGCCAGATCTTCGACAACATCGACATATTCACAGCCACCGTAGTAACGCTTGCCTGGATAGCCTTCTGCATACTTGTTCGTTAAAACAGATCCTTGCGCTTCCATTACGGCTTCACTTACAAAGTTTTCAGACGCGATCAATTCAATCTTGCTTCGCTGACGCCCCAATTCTTGTTGAATCGCTTTAAAAACTTGTTCATCCTGTTTTGCTAAACGGTTCATGGAAATCCTCCTCTTGATCATAAGTTTATTTGTTTTTATGTATACTTTGCATTTGGAAATCCTTCAAAAATTCTTCTCTATTTTAACACGTTCATCGTAAGAGGCATAGTCTGAATATTAATTATTTCGAACATTTCAAGAAGGATTTGTTTAATCGTTCGCCTTTTGGAAGGTTATTGCTTTTCTAAAATACTTTTATTTTACTTTTCACCCTAAAAAGACAAAAAAACGGCCGGTAACAAGCCCGGTTAGAGTGGGTTAATGTCAGACTGCCGTTTTGAATTTCAATAAAATTAAAAGCAATTCGACCAATCGTGTCGATGTTGTTTAATCCCAGCTTCCCATCTCAAAAATTTGGTCCCTTTAGGTACAGCTTTCGTTATCAGTTCCATTTTCATAGACCGCTCGCACGCCACCAATCAATTTCGGCCGTGTTTTCGCCATTGTCACATGGGCATGCCCAATCTCTTTCACGGTGCTTCTAAACGGAACCGCCACATGTTTAAGATGCATGCCGATAAAAGTATCTCCTATGTCGATCCCGGCATCCGCTTTTATATGCTCGACTACGATCGCATCTGCCATATGATTATAGGCATAGGCAGCCATAGCCCCGCCTGCTGTCCGCACAGGAATAACCGAAACTTCCTCATAGCCTCGATTTCCAGCAATTTTTCTCGGTATCACTAATGCTCGGTTTACATGCTCGCAGCATTGAAAAGCGATTTGCACTCCCGTTGCATCTTGAAATGCTATTAATTCTTCATATAACATTTGGGCAACTTCCAATGATCCATCTGTACCGATGCGTTCACCGGCAACTTCACTTGTGCTACAGCCGATGACAAGCAATTTCTTTTCATTTAATTGAGCCTCTAATTGAAACTCTCGTAAAAGGGAATGAAATTGACTTTTCCACTCAGCTAGACTGTTTGCATCAATTCCCATAAAAAAACTCCTTTCGAGATCTTTCCGAAAAGTTATTGGTTCTTCGCCTCATACTCCGTTATTTTTCCTATGCGATTCGCATGTCGGCCTGCCTCGAACTCAGAAGTCAGCCAGGTTTGCGCGATTTCCCTGGCAAGGCCCGGTCCGATTACACGTTCCCCCATCGCCAAGATATTGCTGTCATTATGCTGGCGTGTTAATTTCGCGCTATACACATCGTGGACAAGCGCACAACGAACGCCCTTTACTTTATTAGCCGCAATCGACATGCCGATTCCCGTCCCGCAGATTAAAATGCCTCTGTCAAACTGTCCCTTCGCTACCTTTTCAGCTACCGGAAGCGCATAATCAGGATAGTCCACAGAAGTATCACACTCACAGCCAAAATCCTCATATTGAATACCTAGTTCATCCATCAGTTTCTTGATTTCCTCGCGTATATTAAGCCCGCCATGGTCGGAAGCAATCGCAACTTTCATATATATCCCCCTCTTTCATTAGCCGATTCTTTTTATATATTGTGTCACAAATATAGGAAAAGATAAAGAATCTGAAACAACGCTACTAATTGATGAGTCTATTAAGGTAGTCGGTTTGATGAGTTTTATAGCGGGGATTTTCGTTTTGTAGTCCGTTCCGGATTTCGTAGCTGGAATTTCGATTTTGTAGCCGATTGGATCAGTTTTGTAGCCGAAATTTTGGGTTTTATAGCGGGAATTTGCGTTTAGTAGCCGTTGCCCTTTTTTGTAGCGGAAATTCTGTTTTTGTTGCCGGCTTCATCAGGGTTGTAGCCGACATTTGTTCTTTTGTAGCGGAGATCTTCGTTTTGTAGCCGTCGCCCTTTTTTGTAGCGGGGATCTCCATTTTGAACCAGCTCCGGAGTTCGTAACAAAAATTAAAAGATGGCAACGGATCTTTGAGCTAGGTCGTAATTAGGAGTCAGGAATCTGTATATGTTCTTCTCAAAAAAAAGCTTTGGAAACCCCAAAGTTTCCAAAGCTTTTTTTGCTATTTATAGTTGAAAGCGAGTGATCGTTTTCTTTAATTTTGTTGCCTGCGCTTTTAATTCATCTGCCAGCTTGTCCACATCTTCAATTACCCCGGTTTGGTCCTGAGTCGCAGCCGTTACTTCTTCTGCACCCGCAGATGTTTCTTCTGCGATCGCGTCTACTTCCTGTGATTGGCGCGCGGTCATCTGGATGCTGTCCATTTGCCGATCGACTAATCCGGTAATATCCTGAACCGCCCCAGCGACCTTGTGAACGGCCTTTGTCATCTCTTCAATAGCGGTGTTTGTTTCATTGCCTTTTTGCGCTTCCTTATTAGCGCTGTCCACCTGTTCACTGATTTGTTTGACAACCCCCTGCACATCGGTCTGAATGTTTTGGATGAGCGAGGAAATGCCCTGTACCGCCTGCGCACTTTGATCAGCAAGCATTCGGACTTCCTCGGCGACTACCGCAAAACCTTTTCCATGTTCCCCGGCGCGGGCTGCTTCAATCGAAGCATTGAGGGCGAGCAGATTCGTCTGTGCAGCGATGTCGCCAACCAATTGAATGATTTGCTCAACCTTTTTTGCGTTCTCTTCCAGCCCTTTGACCGCATGCAAGGACTGCTGATTTTCTTCAGCCAACTGATGGATTCCGCTAACTAACGAATTAATGACATCCTTACTTCTTTCAAGCTCGGCAACCATTTCGTGTGACGTATCAGCAGAAGCGTTTGCTTTCGTCTGGACTTCTTTTGCGATCATGATGACATCTTCCACCGACTCGGCCGTATTTTGAATCGAAACCGCTGAATTATCTGCACCCAGTGATATTTCCTCAACCGTTCGCGCTATACTTTCCGCTTGTTCCGCAGCCAATGAAGAGGCATTTGAAATGGAGATTACTTTTTCATTCGTTTCCCGGAAGTTCTCTTCAATGCTTTGCACCATTCCTCTTAAATTATGAAGCATATGGTTAAAAGCAATGCCAAGGGAACGAATTTCGTCATCCGAATTTGATACTTCAGCATTCACTTTAATATTTCCGTCCGCTGCCTCCAAAGCAACTCTCTCAAGCTTTTGCAATGGTTTAATAATTAATCCTGCAGCGAAGAAGGTCAGGATCGCGGACCAGACGATTCCTAACGAAAGCGTAATGGCCGTAAACAAGGCTTCACTAATTCCTTCAAAAAATAAAGGATAGAGGACATAAATAAACAAATAGCTCGTTGAATACGTAATAACCGCAAGAGTCGTGCTTAGAATAATCAACTTTTTTCGCAATCCTAATTTGTAGGTCTTTTTTTCCCCCACAGCAATTTCCCCCTATCACCTTCCATTAAAGTCTCAACTTATCGATTAACTGGTCGATCAAATCGGAAAGCTCCCGGAAGGTTTCATTGTATATGTTTTGTGATCCTCCAAATGGATCGGAAACATCTCTATCTTTTATATCGGCAAAAATAAATTCTTTTAAGGTAAAAGTTTTATCAAGAGCCCTCGGATACGAATCCATGATCATCCATTTATGGTACTCTGTCATCGTAAATATATGTGTGGCCCAATTAATTTCCCGTTCCGTTAAAGGGGTCGATATGTGATTGTGTGTCATTGAATTTTTAGTTAGAACATCTTTTGCGTACGGAGAGGCACCCTGACCGGCAGCCGCAAATACACCCGCTGATTTCACTTCGATGCCGGGGATATTCTTGCTTCTCAATATCGCCTCAGCCATCGGGCTTCTACATGTATTTCCCGTGCAAACAAATAAAACTTTTATCATGGCGTCTGCCTCCTTTCTGCTATTATAAGCCAAAGCCTGCTATTTAACATATTCCCCCATTTAAACATACCATGTACAAGTTTGAAAACTCAGGAAAATTCTTTCAAAAGTTTGACAATTGTCCCTAAATTACTTCGAGAAACTTTCAAAAAAAAACCCCTGTCAAAGGGGCTTAAAACATCAGACGGTAAATAATAGCTTTAACCCGAATGCGAAGAGGATACTCCCGCCCAGTACCTCGCTGTACACACCTAGAAGCCCTTGTACCCTTCGGCCAAGCAGAAGTCCAAGCCACGTAAGAACGGTCGCTGCAAAACCAAAGCAAAAAAGCGCCACTGCCGTCTTTGCTCCATAAATCCCAAGCGTCAATCCGACTGAAAAACTATCCAAACTTACACTAAAGGCAAAGATAAACAGACCCATGCCCACTGGTGCAAGCAACGAACCTTCACCACCCCTAATCCCTGATATGAACATTTGCAGGCCAAGGATTACAAGCAACATCCCGCCGGCGTAAATAGCGAATGTTCCAAACTGGCCTGATAGAAAGCGGCCGGCTACAATACCTAGCAAAGGCATCCAAATATGAAAAAGCCCGACTGTCAAACCAATGATGAAGATCTGCCTAAGCCGTAGCTTAAACATCCCCATCCCCAATCCGACAGAAAAGGCATCCATCGCCAGCGCGAATGCCATAAGTATTAATGTAAGCAATTCTCCAGCCATTTGTTAAACCCTTCCTTCCCGTGGACGTGCTCCATTCATGTTATGCATGTCCATTTGGAAATAGAAGCGGCTCTGTGAACTGTTCAAATATCTAATTTTCCTCGTAAAGTATTACCAAAGATAAATGCCTAAATAAACAGCAAATTTTTCTCTGCTAAATTTATGTCTCCTTCTCAAGTTTAGTTAATGTTATCAAATTTGGGGCATCGCTCATTTATTCGATTTATCGCTCATATATTTGGTCCATCGCTCATATATTGAGATAATCGCTCATTTAGTCGGATAATCGATCATAAAAACAAAAAGATGCCTGTCAATCAGAATTTTTTCATTGCGCATGCAGGACTATTCAAGTTGAGCTGAATGTTTATACATGTCTACCTACTAAAAAAGGGCGACTAACCGCGCCCTCCTTCAAAAGATTCAAACTTGCTTTATCAATTGTTGCCCGGCCGCTTTTAGCAGCCTGTTCATGATTGCTTCACCAATGCCGGTTTCTGGAAAAACCTCACCAAAAATGATATCTACCCCGAGTTCATCGAATTTGCGTAAAGTGTCATATAAACCTGCAGCAACGCTGTGTAAATCATTAGAAGTACCAGGTGCTAAAATATAATCCGCCTTGAGCTCTGATTCATGCTCTTTTGCCGCAAACACCCCTACGTTTAACCTCTGTGACTTTTTTTCATCAATCAAGCCTTGTAGAAAGGACAGATCCCCATCCACCAGGATAAATGTAGCCTTTGGTGCATAGTGGGTATACTTCATGCCGGGAGATTTTGGGACAGCCGTTTTATTTTTCATGGCAGCATCCACTTTGACTTCACCAATAACCGCTTCAATTTCTTCACGAGGCAAACCGCCGGGACGTAGAATCAATGGGATGTCCTCTGTACAATCTAGCACGGTCGATTCCACTCCTACTCCCGTTGCTCCTCCATCCACGATCGCGGCGATTTTTCCTGATAAATCGTCCTTCACATGCTCGGCGGTTGTCGGGCTTGGTTTACCAGAGGTATTGGCACTAGGGGCCGCGATAGGCAGGCCACTTTGCTCAATGAGGGCGAGTGCAACCGGATGATCCGGCATTCTGACCGCAACTGTATTCAGACCAGCTGTCACAAGTTGTGATAACTGACCTGGCTTTTCCTTAAAAATCAAGGTGAGCGGGCCCGGCCAAAATGCGTCCATTAATTTTTCGGCCGTCTCGGGAATTTCCATTACCATCCCACCAAGCTGCTCACGGGATGCTATGTGGACAATTAACGGATTATCAGTCGGGCGTCCTTTTGCATTGAAAATTTTATTCACCGCTTCATCGCTTTTTGCGTTGGCGCCTAGTCCATATACAGTTTCTGTCGGAAAGGCGACCACTTCATTTTCTATTAATAATTGTGCGGATTGCCTGATTTGGGGATAATTAATTAAATCATCCACAAAGTTATCCACTTTCCAATATTTCGTTTTCATGTTAACACCTTCAATTCACTTTCCCATTCTAGTTATTCAGAACCCTAATATAGTCATAAAAACATGATTAAGGGCTAAATGATACTTTGAAAGTATAAAAGAAGAAAATAAAGAAAACAAGCTTTTATCCACAATTTGTGGATAAACCTATTATAATAGTGGATAACTTTGTGGATATGTTTATTGTTTTTACTATAAGGGACGATACATGAAGCGGCAGTTATCCATACCCGTAAGTTGCTTTCCGTGCTCTGAAGCGTAAAAAACAGCCGGCAGCTCCTCTGGTTCTATCTGTTTGAAGCCAAGCGCTTCGAATAAAGATAATGAGCTTTGTTTATTAGTGGCCAAGTACACACTGTGAAGATTCTGATTTTTGGCGATAAGCAATATCTGTTGCAGCAATGCTGGAATATTTTCGTGCGAAAATGATGGATCAAAAACGAACGACCTGAGCAGTCCGATATTTTTCATAGGCTCAAGGCCGACCGTTGCTATCATTTTTCCTGCCGTATCTCGGGCCAGCAAATAATAATCAAAATGGGGCCTTACCCCTTCTGCACTCACATTTGCGTTTATTAAAAATTGCTCCAGCTCATGAACATCCTTTTCTTCTGCTTGTTGAAAATTTGTTATCATAATCTATCATCTCCCTATTCTTTGCATGCATCTATCTTCTCTAGTAATAGGTATATGAACGTGCACAATAACTAGAACCATTTTTCTAAGCAAGTAATTGTGGATAAGTTGTTGGTAACTTTTAAAAAAAGAAAAGCCATCATACCCCGATGACAGCTATGTTACCCGTTTATTAAAAAACATCCTCAAATAATTCCGCAAAGAACGACTTGACTACAACAGGAGATTCATCCTGGTTTACGTACATCTGTTCATTATTTTCAATGTTATCGTCTGTTTCTTCCCGCTTTTCTCCTGTAGCTTTTTGCTCCTGCTTGCCCTTTGTTTCATCTGTTTGACCAGTTTCTTTCGCTTCTCCCTTTGACTTTGTTTCATTCGGATTCTCCTCCTCATAAGGACTTTGGCTTACGGCCGTTCCGTTTGAGAAATCGAGGAAGCAGAGCGGCGGGAACAATACGCACCACCAATTGGCTCCCTTCCCTTCTCCAAGCGTGATGACAACTGCTTCGTATTCACCCGCAGGATAAAGGAATTGTCCGTACAGCTTTGTCGGAAATTTCGCTTTTCCAAAGTGAACGTTTACCTTCTGATCTAAACCTTGTTTATCCACGATTTGTTCCGCCATTTTCTGAATTTCAGGCAAATGTGACTGGATGACTCTTTTCGCTTCTTCTATTGAGGTCAGTTCTTCCACCCACCCAGTGATATTTTGATTTACTTCATCCCTGATTAGCCTTTTGACATCTTGATCGGCTTTATTATCACTGTTGGCGAGAATCCGAAGTCGAATAGCTTCCTTAGGGATAACCACTGTCTCTTCTGACTTGGCAGCACTTTCAACCTTGGGCATATATATACTTAAAATCGTACCGATTGTTAAGATTAGTAGATAAGCAATGGATAAATACTTTTTATTTTTCATATCATTTCTCCTCCCCTTCACAAAAATAGTCTCGCCAGTTTGCCTGTATCTTAAACTAGTAAAATTATTTTTTTGAAAGAAGGTCAAATTAAAAAGGATTCGGCCCGTAAAAGCCAAATCCTTCGATTATTATAATTCCGCAAAAACCATCCGGTCTTTGCCGTTGATATCCAACTCAATCGATACAGCAGCATTTGGAAAAGTCTGTTGCAGCATGTCGGCCACAGCCTTTCCCTGTCCCGCTCCAATCTCAAAGCCCACCAAGCCAGGCCGATTGATAACCTGCGGCAGCTCATTCATGAAACGGCGGTAAAAATCAAGCCCGTCCCTCCCGGCAAATAAAGCCCTGTGTGGTTCATGCCCGGTAACAACAACTGACATCGTTTCTCGATCAGAAAGCGGGATATAGGGCGGATTGGATAGAACGATATCAAACTTTTCGCCCCTTTCCAAAAAAGGCTGCAGCATGTCTGCTTGAATGAAAGTAACGTCTGCTTCGAGCGTTTTTGCATTATTCCGGGCAACGTTGAGAGAAGCTTCCGCAATATCCGTTGCAATGACAGTCAAATCCGGTTCTTCAAGCTTCATCGTAATCGCAATCGCTCCGCTTCCCGTTCCTATATCAACCAATGCTAACCCCGCTTTTTCGCGGAATCGTTTTGAAATCTTCCTGAGCGTGTGCTCAATTAATTCTTCTGTTTCAGGTCGGGGAATGAGCACCTCTTTGTTGACCGCAAACGTACGCCCGTAAAAATCCTCTGCTCCGATAATATACTGAACAGGAGTTCCAGAGACATGAAGCTCAACGGCTCTTTTGAATTCTTCCGCAATCCGTTCAGGGAGGGTTGCTTGAAAATTAGCCAACAGCTGCGACCGGCTCATATCCATCAGATGCTTTAACAAAATCTCCCCTGCATTCTCATCTCTTCCGTTGGCTATTAAAAAAGAAGAAGCCCACTTTAGGGCTTCATATACTTTAGTCATCCGCGTTTTGAAGCCTGGAGGATTGATCCTCTAAGATAAGAGCATCAATAATTTCATCCAGCTTTCCTTCGATGATTTGATCCAGCTTCTGGATCGTCAGGCCGATGCGGTGGTCAGTCACACGGTTTTGCGGGAAGTTATACGTTCGAATCCGTTCTGAGCGATCCCCTGTCCCTACAGCAAGCTTCCTATTCTGGTCATATTCAGCCTGGGCTTCCTGCTGGAATTTATCATAAACACGGGCACGTAGAATCTTCATTGCTTTTTCTTTGTTTTTGATCTGTGACTTTTCATCCTGCATCGATACAACCGTGCCAGTCGGCAGATGCGTCAGGCGAACAGCAGACATTGTTGTATTTACACTTTGCCCGCCCGGTCCGCTGGAAGCAAAGGTATCAACGCGGATATCCTTTTCATGGATTTCTACTTCTACTTCTTCCGCTTCCGGAAGCACAGCGACTGTTGCCGTGGAAGTATGGATCCGGCCACCGGACTCTGTTTCCGGTACACGCTGAACACGGTGTGCGCCATTTTCAAACTTTAATTTGGAGTAGGCACCATTGCCGTTGATCATGAAAATAATTTCTTTAAAGCCGCCCAGTCCCGTTGGGTTTGAATCCATGACATCGATTTTCCAGCCCTGTGTTTCTGCATAACGGCTGTACATACGATACAGACTTCCTGCAAAAAGTGCAGCCTCGTCGCCCCCGGCCGCTCCGCGAACCTCCATGATCACGTTTTTATCATCATTCGGGTCTTTAGGAATAAGCAGAATCTTCAGCTTTGCTTCAAGCGAATGCATGTTTTCCTCAAGCTCAGTCAATTCTTCCTTGACCATCTCGCGCATGTCCGAATCGAGCTTCTCTTCAAGCATGGCTTTAGCGTCTTGGTGCTGTTCACGCACTTCCTTATATTCCTTATACGTTTGAACCGTTTCCTGGATATCCGATTGCTCCTTGGAGTACTCTCTCAGCTTTTTGGAGTCGTTAATGATTTCCGGGTCGCTTAATAATTCGTTCAATCTTTCATATCTATCTTCAACAGCCTGCAGTCGATCTAACACATTATTCACCTCATACATTCATTACGCGAAAAACGAATATAGTTATCTATAGCATGTTCATTATAGTATAGGTGATTAATGAACGTCAAAGAGATTCAAGCATCAATCCTTGTCCGTTTCCATGTTCACTTCAATACTGTACCTGGGCAGCGCTTGTTTTAGAAGCTCCTTCACCCGTTGCTTTTCTTTGTTTCTTTCTCCACTCGAATGAAATTTACCCTGTTCATGAATCGTGACACTCAATGTTTGGCCCTTTAGCCAGACAGCCCCTGCTTCAAATTCTGTATTTTTTTCAACTATGGCTCTAGCTTTTTCCACTTCAGATCCAGTAGTAGGCGTAATATTGGAATTGCTTCCGGGAGAGTTTAACAGCTGATCAGAAGGCTGTTCAGCCGCATCACCATTATCATTTACTGATGTCCCCGGTTTGTTGGAAATGAGCGTTGTCCCGTCTCTTGATTCTCCCTCATATGTAGAATCTCTGACTCCATTTGTGCCGCATCCTGTCATGATCACTAATAAGACCGTTACGCAAAATAGAAATCCTTTTCTCATACTAATCACACCCTCCTGTGACTAGCTTTCCCTATTCAAGAGGAATCTTTCAAGAATGTCAGGTGACAGAAGCAAAAGAAATTTCTGTGATATATTCTGAATTTCGATGATTTATCAGATTTCGGTGATATATCCTGAGTTTCGATGATATATTCTGTATTTCGATTATATATTCTGTTTTCGGAGGTATATCTTGAGTTTCGGTGATATACCTATATTTCGGAGATAAATCTTCAATTTCGATGATAAAACAAAAAACTGCTCAAGACAAAGTCTTCAGCAGCGAAATACATTACATTTCAGATAATTTTATACCTTTATCTTTGGTGATTTCCTTCTTGCCCGGAACCTCGTGATGGTGCCGGCAGCGGGCCTCATACGATTCTGAAGCGCCCACTAGAATGACAGGATCATCGAACGAAGCCGGGGCTCCGTTTATTAGCCTTTGTGTTCTGCTTGCCGCCGAGCCGCAAACGGCACAAACAGCTTGGAGCTTCGTGACTGATTCAGCCAATGACATCAGAAAAGGTACCGGGCCAAACGGTTCACCGCGGAAGTCCTGGTCAAGGCCAGCCAGGATGACACGATAACCGCTGTCCGCAAGATGCTGGGCAACTTCTACAATTTCCTCGTCGAAAAATTGTACTTCATCGATCGCAATGATATCTAACTTGTCATCAAGATTTTTAAAAATA
This sequence comes from Bacillus sp. V59.32b, assembly GCF_003429085.1. GTDB lineage: Bacteria > Bacillota > Bacilli > Bacillales > DSM-1321 > Peribacillus. The sequence goes on from NZ_QVTC01000043.1 coordinate 37,958, forward strand.
TCTGTAGAATGCGATATCGGTTTTGCGATGACCGACGTGCCATTATGCGATACGACAGCCTCTTTTGCATAGCGATTATCTAAAGCAGGCTTAAAAACAGCTATATTCTGCTTGGCAAATTGAGCGCGGTTCACCCTTTTAATCAATTCCTCGGATTTACCGGAAAACATGCTGCCACAAATAAGTTCTATCCAGCCTGATTGTTTCATTTCGTACATTGAAACTGCCTCTCCCTTCGACATCGATCCTTCCATTTTCGAAGGATCGCCTATAGCAAAATTATACCAGGACTTTTCTATTCCGCGCTCCAGTGCCTTCCTCAACAAAAAAATAAATCACACTAACCGGAGCCCGCCATCTATCTAAAAAGTATTATCTTTCATTAAAAAAACAGGCAAGAAAAAGTACTTGCCTGTTTCTAAGTTCTACAGCAGTAATAAAACTCCCATCCATAGATGGAAGTTTTATCAACTTACTTCATGCCGTATTTTTTATTGAAGCGGTCAACACGTCCGCCAGCTTCAGCGAATTTTTGACGTCCAGTATAGAATGGGTGGCATTCAGAGCAAGTCTCAACACGCACTTCATTTTTCACAGAACCAGTTTCAAAAGTGTTACCACAAGAACATGTAACGGTTATTTTTTTGTATTCCGGATGAATTCCAGCTTTCATTCTTTTCAGCTCCTTCTGCCCTGAATCATTCGAAACAGAGTTATATACTTCAAGGTGAGAAACCATCTCTCACATAAATTGTAAACACATTGACTTTATTATAGCAAGTAATGAACGATTTTGCAACTGCCTGTTAGATATTGCTAGAGCGTTTTACAGCAGGTGCTCCTTTTTTCATTTCTTCTTCCAGTTTAGCGAAAAACTCTTCATTTCCCTTGGTTTGCCTTAACCGGCGCAGGAACTTCTCCACGAAGTCAGGGGTATCCGACATCGTTTTTCGGATTGCCCAAAGCTTATCAAGATGGTCTTTAGGAATAAGCAGCTCTTCTTTACGCGTGCCTGAACGCCTAATATCGATGGCAGGGAAAATACGCCGCTCAGCCAATGCACGATCTAGGTGAAGCTCCATATTGCCTGTCCCTTTAAATTCCTCGTAAATGACATCGTCCATACGAGAACCCGTATCGACAAGCGCAGTAGCAAGAATCGTCAAGCTCCCGCCTTCTTCAATATTCCTCGCCGCCCCAAAGAACCGTTTTGGCCTGTGGAACGCGGCCGGATCAATACCGCCGGAAAGCGTTCTTCCACTTGGCGGAATCACGAGGTTGTAAGCCCGGGCCAAACGGGTGATACTATCCATCAGGATAATAACATCGCGTTTATGCTCGACGAGGCGCATCGCTCTCTCTAACACTAGTTCAGCCACTTTAATATGATTTTCCGGCACTTCATCAAACGTGGAGCTGACCACATCACCGGCAACGGATCGTTCGATATCCGTTACCTCTTCCGGACGTTCGTCGATCAACAGTACGATAAGCTCTGCTTCGGGATGGTTCGTTGTAATCGCGTTGGCAATCTCCTTGATTAGCATCGTTTTCCCTGCTTTTGGCGGAGCAACGACCAAGCCGCGCTGTCCAAAGCCGACAGGCGCCAAAACATCCATAATCCGGGTAGATAGATTTTTCGGCACAGTTTCCAATTTAATCTGCCTGACAGGATATAAAGCAGTCAAGCCTGGAAAGTGAACCCGCTCCTTCGCTGATTCAGGATTATCCCCATTCACGGCTTCCACATGCAGCAATCCGTAATATCGTTCGTTTTCTTTAGGAGGTCTTACTTTTCCTGAGACCTTGTCGCCGTTTCGGAGATCGAATCTGCGGATTTGAGAAGCTGAAATGTAAATATCCTCTGAGCTTGGAGAATAGTTAATCGGACGCAGGAACCCGAAGCCTTCGGATGGAATGATTTCCAGTACTCCCTCCATGAAGAGCAGTCCGTCTTGTTCTGCCTGCGCTTTTAAAATCGCAAAAATTAGTTCTTTTTTGGAGAGTTTGCTGTAATAGGATACTTTATATTCGCGTGCGTGCTCATATAGATCCTTCAATTTCATACTTTCTAAATTGGTAATAGTTAAATTCATTATGACACCACTCTTTATTTAATTGAACAGATAAGGATGATACATTCTTAGGGTAAAGAAGAAATAGTTGAAGGCTTCCATGAAGATTTGGAGTAGAAATGCAGAATGATCTCTTTATATTCTTAAAACAAGCTTAATTTTACTTTCTTTGTCGTAAATATTCAACTATAAATTTAAAAGAAAATAAAACGAGCGAAGGAATCGCCCGCTTTTTACGAGTTCTGTGATTATTTCATAACCAAGTTCGGCTTTTTCTTCAAGCTGTGGCTTCCGTCAATGAAACGGACGGTGCCAGACTTTGCTCGCATAACAAGGGAATGCGTCAGCCCATAATTCTCTTTAAACTGGACTCCCTTTAATAATTCTCCGTCTGTCACTCCGGTCGCGGCAAAAATGGCATCATCTCCCCGAACAAGGTCTTCCATTCTTAGTATGCTGTTCAAATCGATGCCCATTTTATTACAGCGCTCGGTTTCCTGGTCACTTTGCGGCAGAAGTTTGCCCTGAATTTCCCCGCCCAGACATTTTAGTGCTACAGCGGCGATTACCCCTTCAGGCGCTCCGCCTGTGCCGAATAAAATATCGACGCCGGTTTGGTCGAAGGCTGTGTTGATTGCCCCGGCCACATCCCCGTCATTAATCAATTTAATCCGCGCTCCTGCTTCGCGAAGCTCGTGGATAATCTTTGAGTGGCGTTCTCGGTGCAACACGGTCGCCACAACATCCTGGATATCTTTATTCTTTGCCTTAGCGACTGCTTTTAGGTTGTCCAAAACAGAAGCGTTAATATCAATTTGACCCACGGACTCAGGGCCAACCGCAATCTTATCCATGTACATATCCGGAGCATGAAGAAGGTTGCCATTATCAGCGATTGCAAGTACTGCTAAAGCATTCCATCCTCCCGAAGCAACAATGTTCGTTCCTTCCAAAGGGTCAACGGCTACATCCACACGAGGGCCAAAGCCAGTACCAAGCTTTTCGCCAATGTACAACATCGGCGCTTCGTCCATCTCGCCTTCTCCGATGACAACTGTGCCTTTCATCGGAACGGTATCAAACACATCCCGCATAGCCGATGTCGCTGCATCGTCCGCTTCATCCTTCTTTCCTCTTCCCATCCAGCGCGCGGAAGCTAATGCGGCTCCTTCCGTTACGCGCACCAGCTCCATAGATAAGCTTCTCTCCATTATTGCTTCCCCCTCAGTGCTACTTAACAATCCATTACATAATAAATAGTATAACACAATTCAATTATTATTGTAACACATTAAACACTGAGATTTGGTTAATTTTTCAACTGTTCGGCTTCCTCTTCGGACATCTTTTCCCGCCAGATTGTCGCGCCTAGGCCGGAGAGTTTTTCAACAAGATGGCTATAGCCCCGGTCAATATGTTCAAGACCAGTTACTTCGGTAATCCCTTCTGCCATTAACCCGGCAATGACCAGCGCGGCTCCTGCACGGAGATCACTTGCCTTTACCTTGGCACCTTGAAGCTGGACTGGGCCGGTTATAATCGCGGACCTGCCCTCGACCTTAATGTTGGCATTCATCCTGCGAAGCTCGTCGATATGTTTAAAACGGGCTCCATAAATGGTATCCGTCACAACGCTCGACCCTTCTGTCCTCGTCAATAACGATGTAAATGGCTGTTGCAAATCGGTTGGAAAACCAGGATAAACCAACGTTTTTATATCGACTGACTTAAACTCGGAACCAGGAGAAACGAAAATTTGGTCATCCCCGGCTTCGATGTTCACGCCCATTTCCCTCAGCTTTGCCGTTAAAGATTCTAGATGCTGTGGAATGACATTATCAATTAAAATGCCTTGTCCAACGGCAGCGGAGAGAATCATGAACGTTCCGGCTTCGATCCGGTCAGGAATAATCGTATGTTTACAACCGCTTAAGTTCTCAACCCCATCGATCCGGATGATATCTGTACCCGCACCTTTAATTCTTGCTCCCATGTTGGTCAGCAACGTCGCTACATCGATAATTTCCGGTTCTTTTGCAGCATTCTCAATGACGGTTCTTCCTTTAGCCAGAACAGCAGCTAGCATAATATTAATCGTGGCGCCCACACTGACCACATCCAGATAAATACGGGCTCCTCTTAGCTCGTCCGCTCGCAAATAAATCGCGCCCTGTTCATTGGTGATCTGCGCCCCCAGTGCTTCAAACCCCTTGATATGCTGGTCAATCGGGCGTGGCCCCAAATGACAGCCTCCAGGAAGGCCGATAACGGCCTTTTTGAATTTGCCAAGCATCGCCCCCATCAAGTAATAAGAAGCGCGGAGCTTTTTAACACGACCGTTTGGCAATGGCATCGAAATCATTTTGCTTGGATCAACCGTCATTTCTCCATCATTAAAAGAAACAGTTCCGCCTATTTCTTCAAGCAGACCTTTAAGAATTTGCACATCTGAGATATCAGGAAGACCTTCGATCGTAACAGGGGAATCCGCAAGAATGGTAGCAGGTATTAAAGCGACCGCGCTATTTTTCGCGCCGCTGACACGAATGCTTCCTTTCAGAGGATAGCCGCCGGCAATTTTGAGTTTTTCCATTGTAGACTCCCTTCTAATCTAAGCAGTCAAGAAGCTATTTTAACAAAATACCTTTTTAATCAGGTATTATTTTCCAATACAAATGGATAAATTATGGCATTTTTTTCTTACCATTTATTAGTTTACACAAAAAAAGAAAGCTCATGTAATATTTTTGAATTTTTTTATGATGGATAAGTATTCATATGTGCAGAAGAAGGAAGTGAATATGGTCAGCCTTCAGAACGGGCATTCCAGTCTGCGATAAAAGCTTCTATGCCTTTATCAGTTAATGGATGTTTAAATATCTGCAGCAGTAGTTTATACGGAATCGTGGCAATATGGGCTCCCTTTAGTGCTGCTTCCGTAATATGCATCGGATGCCGTATGGATGCAGCAATAATTTCCGATGGAATGTCATGAATAGCGAAAATGTCCGCAATATCGGAAATTAATTGCATGCCGTTGAACCCGATATCATCGAGACGCCCTAAAAATGGGGAAACATACGTCGCTCCCGCTCGAGCTGCAAGTAAGGCCTGATTGGCACTGAATATTAATGTTACGTTCGTTTTAATTCCATCCTTGGTTAGAGCAGAAACAGCTTTAAGTCCGTCCGGAGTCATCGGAACTTTGATCGTAATGTTCGGAGCAATCGCGGAAAGCTCCTTTGCTTCCCTCATCATCCCCTCAAAATCGAGTGAGATGACTTCGGCACTGACTGAATCCTGGACAAGGCTGGTAATTTCTCTTAGTCGGTCATGAAAAGAAACGTTTTTTTCCCGTGCAACCAGTGATGGATTCGTCGTTACACCGGCAAGAATGCCAAGTGAATGGACCTCCCGTATTTCATCGATGTTAGCGGTATCAATAAAGAATTTCATGTTTAAAACCTCCATCTCTTTTTCTATATAAGCATACAATACATACAATAATGAATTGTGTAAATGGCGAATTTTTTATTTTTTCTATAAATGATAAAGAAAAGAGCCTGTTATCCCGAGACACACTGCCACAGCAATGATGAACTTGCATTTTTCCCGGGATGTTCAGGCTCTTATTGTTTATTTTTAAATGACTAAGCTTTATCGTTTGAACCGAATTCACGGATCTTGCCAACAACTGTTTCCTTGATCGCGTCACGGCCCGGTCCGATGAATTTACGAGGATCATACACCTCGGAATCTTTACTTAGAACCTCGCGAACAGCCTTAGTAAAGGAGATTTGGTTTTCGGTATTTACGTTGATTTTTGAAGTTCCTAAAGATACAGCTTTTTGAATATCTTTAGTTGGAATGCCCGTACCACCGTGTAGTACTAATGGAATTTTTGTTAAATCACGGACTTCTTCCATTTCTTTAAAGCCGATGTTCGGCTCGCCTTTGTAAGGGCCATGGACAGAACCCAATGCAGGTGCAAAGCAGTCAACGCCTGTGCGTCTAACCAATTCTTCACATTCTTTCGGATCTGCATAAATGACTCCGTCTGCTATTACATCATCTTCCTGGCCGCCAACAGTTCCTAGCTCCGCTTCGACAGAAACGCCTTTTGAGTGAGCATAATCAACAACCTTGGAAGTGGTTTCGATATTCTCTTCTAACGGATGGTGAGAGGCATCGATCATAACAGAAGTGAATCCTGCATCGATCGCTTCCTTACATTTATCAAAGCTTGAACCATGGTCAAGATGTATAGCTACAGGTACTGTGATTTTCATGTCTTCCATTAAACCTTGGACCATCATCACAGTCGTTTTAAACCCGCCCATATGGCGAGCGGCTCCTTCTGATACACCAAGGATTACCGGTGATTTTTCCTGCTCGGCGGCAGCTAATATAGCTTGGGTCCACTCCAGGTTATTGATATTGAACTGACCGACCGCATACTTACCTTCCAACGCTTTATTAAGCATATCCTTCATTGATACTAAAGGCATTTGATTTCCTCCTTATAGCAAATGTTTTCCTGCAGACGCAGATTCTTTCTAAAATATTCCCTTACTTATGTATTTACTATACCTCATGCAGGCGGGGAATATTAAAAACACTATTAGCATATCAGTCCATGAAAAAAACAGCAACCAATTAACTTATTGGGGGAATATTAAGAAAAATGGAATCGTTTTCTACAAAAAACACGGTCATATTTCAGGATAATATCATTCCTGAAATACAGCCGTAGGGTTACACATTCAATATATGAGGTTTTTTCTATTTAAGATTTTTCAATATGAATTCCATTTACTATTCGGACTTTCGGACAGGTAAATACTCTTTAACCGCTTTCCGTATGTCATCGATATCAAAAGGTTTAGCAAAATGAGTCATCGCACCTAAATCCTTGGCTTTCTGAATCATGTCTAATTCTCCATAGGCAGTCATGATGATGACTCGAATATCCTGATCAATCTGTTTCATTCGTTTCAAAATTTCTATGCCGTCCATTCCCGGAATTTTCATGTCTAACAGCACTAAATCAGGGGAATGATTTGTAACAATGTCCAGCGCTTGCACCCCGTTTGCTGCCTGAAATGTATTGTAACCTTCCTTGCTGAGCACTTCATTGAGCAGAATTCTGATTCCAAATTGATCATCTACAATTAATATTTTTTCTGCCATTCCCTCACCTCTTTCCTATCTGAAAGAATAAATAGCTATAAACTTGATGAATTATGATCTAGATACCTTTTGCCCAGTTTATGTATGGCATGTAACCCGTGTTTTCCCCCTATTACATTTGCATATTGAATGTCTACTTTATATTTTTATTCGCTAAATATTTCTCGAATCCTGCAGTCAAGTGGAAACAAATTCAAGAATTTATTTCTCAGCCGTACGATTCGCCTTCGCAAAATCGTTGTTTTATAATGAATACTACGATTATTTAAAGGAGACCACTACATGCTGAAAATGTTTTCGACCCAGACGACCGGGTTATTTAAAAAGATTATGGATGGTGAGGAATTCGCATTTGAGGACTGTGCCCGATTGCTCGCCCAGGCTTCCATTGGGGATGGCACCATATATTTACACGGCTTTGGCGAAATGAAGGGAATATTATCAGAAGCCTTCGAAGGGGTTGAACCATTTCCAAATGTGATGGTTCTTTACGATGATAATGAAGAGCTTGCTTCGCTCACGAATGCAGACCGGGTGCTATTCTTTACGCGTTCCTCGGATGATAGTGAGGCGTTAAGTCTTGCCAAATATCTGCAGGAAGAAGGGGTCCCCTTCACCGCGGTTTCCACCCTTGTTCCGTCGTCAGGCTTATCGCTGGACGAACTGGCGGATGTGCATATTGATTTACGGCTTCAAAAAGGCTTGGTTCCAGATGATAACGGAAAACGGGTTGGTTTCCCCTCCCTGATGGTGGCTTTGTTTGCTTATTATGGCATTAGGTTCACGTTGGATGAAATCTTACAGGAGTATGGAGAGGAATAACTGTATAAAAGCTTATCATTGTCAGGTGGGGTAACTCTGGCTTTGTATTTCTACTTGAGTTTTTTGATTGTTGTTCGATTATCTGGATTTGTGAGCGATTATTTGATTATATGAGCGTTTACCCAGATTTACGAGCGATCATCAGAATATATGAGCGTTCACCCAGGTTTACGAGCGATCATCAGAATATATGAGCGTTTACCCAGATTTACGAGCGATTATCTGATGATATGAGCGTTCACCCAGATTTGTGAGCGATTATTTGATTATATGAGCGTTTATCCAGATTTACGAGCGATTATCCGAATATATGAGCGTTCACCCAGATTTATGAGCGATC
>NZ_QVTC01000044.1 GCF_003429085.1 Bacillus sp. V59.32b
GCAGATCTTAGTCGACGTTCCGTTAACTGGCCTGCTTTTCCCGCAGGACGTTGAATCATCATCCATGAATAGGCACCGCACGAGAAAATGCGTATGCATTTTCGAGGAGTCTCGCATATCCTCGCCAATCAACTTTGTTGTAAAAATTAACTGAGATATTACGTTAATCATTATTAAACCACCAGTTATGGTGATGAACCTTATATAAAAAGAACAACCAAAACTTTCCATGCCATAGAGGAGTGGGATGGATGGCTGCATGATGAAATAATTCATATAACAATATACCAATCTCATTCTCTTACTAAAAGGGGCTCTTTTCATTGAAGTCAATCGTTAGGAAGTTAATTTCAGCTTTATTCTCCACACTTATTCTTGGATTTGTATATTTTCTGATAGCGGCAGGATTAGGTGGTTTGAATTCGGCCATTTACACATTAATTGTTTTAATGTATGCATCGGTAGGAAATCTTGTGTACGGCATTCCGGTTTCCTATTTGTCAGATATCCTAACAAAAAAGTTAAATCGCTATCGTTTTATTGCGGCTGCTTTTATACATATTTTCTTTGGGTTTATTACGATCTTTTTTCTCAGTGAACTAACTGTATGGGCGGTTGGTTCAGCTTTGTTATTTTTCCTGATGGATGAGATCCAAAAAATAATGCGAGAAAAATTTGATAAGAAAATCGTTCTTTTAAATGGATTGACCCTGTTAGGCTTTGCTTGCCTGAGCGTATACGGGTCCATGTCCTTCGCAACAGAATTCGAAGAAAAAACAAATGAATATTATATCATCCCTGCGGGTTATACAGGTCAAATTCAAGTTCTCTATAATATTAAATACGCGCCACAACCAGAAAAAATCGGAAACTACAATGTTATCGAAATCAATGAAAAGGGTTACGGAATTACACGGCTGTCCCAGGGTGAAGGCATAATCGAGAACAAATATTTTTATGAAGATAAAGAAGGCAATAAAGAAAAAATCGACGAAAAGTGCATCTATTTGGGTGGTTCCGGTACTACATCAGGGGATGGATATGAGTACTCGTACTCTGATTTTATGGTCACAAACTCCGGGTGTGGAGAGGATTTTATGTTATGGGGGGATGATTCTTTACCTCAAGGATTAACTATAGAAGACATCCTTCTGGAGGAAGGGTTGGCTGAAATTGTTGATGATATGATCGAACCGAAGAGAAATATTCCTCAATAGCAACTTAAAGCCTGCTGCGCGATGTTAAGCAGCAGGCTTTAAGTTGTAAGATTAAAGACTTCTTTAAGATGTTACTGTCCCTTCACCGAGCTTGCTAATTTCCTTGAGCGCTGCAGGGTTTTCAAGAGAAGATACATCCCCGGTCGGCTGATTCAGATAAGCGGCTTTTATTACCCGGCGCATCACCTTTCCGTTCCTTGTCTTTGGGAGCACAGCTATAAAGTGAACTTCCTTCGGCTTCAGGGATTTGCCGAGATGCTTGACGACCAGCTGGTAAAGCTCCTGTTTAAGCGTTTCGTCTGCCTTTATACCCGGCCTTAGGACTGCAAAGCAAACGGCCGCTTCGCCTTTTACCTCATCCGGCACGCCGATTGTTGCCGCTTCAACGACTGATTCATGCTCCACAAGTGCGGATTCCAATTCAGCTGGGCCTAGACGTTTTCCGGCGATATTCAAAATATCATCCGAACGCCCGGTGATCGTCCAAAATCCATCCTCATCCTTGATCACCCAGTCACCATGTACCCATGTGTCATCCCATCTGCTCCAATAGGTGCTTTCATAGCGTTCGTTTTCATTCCAAAACCCGTTTGTCATGCCGACCCATGGCTGTAAGATTACCAGTTCGCCAACCTGATTGATAACTGGGGAGGCATTTTCATCATAGACATGGACGTCCATCCCGGGGATGGGGGAATTGAATGTCACGGAGGATATCGGCTTCAATAACACGTTTCCTAAAATCCCGCCGGAAATTTCCGTACCCCCGGAGTAATTCATGATCGGGATTTGTTTTTTGCCGACTTTTTCAAACAGCCAAACCCAAGGATCTGGATTCCACGGTTCTCCAGTGGAACCGATCGTTCTTAGTGAAGATAAATCGTGCTTATCCACCCAGTCGGTGCCATGCTTCATTAAGCCGCGAATCAGGGTAGGGGAAATACCTAGCTGGGTTACGGAATGCTTTTTTACAAGCTGCCAAAGCCGATCAGGTTCAGGATAATCAGGGGTACCTTCATATAATAGGATGCACGCACCATTGACAAGCCCGCCAAAAACGAGGAACGGCCCCATCATCCAGCCCATATCGGTAAACCAGAAAAAGGTATCGCCTTGCTTAACATCCATACAAATCCCCGCATCAAAAGCGGCTTTCAAGGGGAAGCCAGCATGTGTATGGACGGTTCCTTTCGGTTTGCCGGTCGTCCCTGATGTATATATAAGCATGAAGGGATCATTTGCATTTGTATCAATGTTTTTGAAAGTGCTTTCATTTTTTGTCAGATCAGTCCACTTCATATCACGTTTCGCATCCCATGGCACATCTTGTCCTATTCGTTCGACCACGATGACCTGTTCGATAGCAGGGGACATGGCAACTGCGCGGTCTGCCTCTTCTTTCATCATGATCATTTTGCCGCGGCGATAATAACCATCAGCGGTTATTAATACTTTTGATCCGGCTGCATTGATGCGGGTTGCGACTGCATCGGCTCCATAACCGGAAAAGGCAGGCGAAAATATCGCGCCGATTTTTGCGATGGCTAGTATGGAGATAACGGTTTCGGGAATCATCGGCAAATAAAGTGTCACGACATCCCCTTGTTTGATACCGATTGAGGCAAGGCCGGAGGCTGCTTTAGAAACTTCACGGCTTAGCTGTTCAAAAGTGAAAACGGTCTGCTTTCCGTCATCGCCTTCCCAGATGATCGCGTTAAGGTACTTAGTCTCCTCATTTGCGGCCCACTTATCGACTGCATTCTCGACGATGTTCATCTTCCCGCCGATAAACCATTCCGGATATTTCAAGCTTTTAGACAGATCAATCGTTTTTTCGAAAGGCCGATTCCATGATATATCGAGTTCTTTTACGGCTTCGTTCCAAAACCAGGATATATCCTCAATGGATTTGTCATAAAAAGAATCATAATCGGAAAATCCAAGCTTTGTCATCCATTTATACATTCTCGTTTCTTTTATATATTCTTCCTTAGGAAACCAAACGGCTTTTTGACCTGACAATGAAAGACCTCCCCGATACTAATATAATGTAAGAAGTATTTTTAAGATTAAGACAATTTTATTATAATATAAGGGGAAATAGAATGAAAAGAGACGGAAGACATACGTATAGGATAAGCCTATATAATTTTTGAGTTTTAGAGAAAGAAGGTAAGGGGAGAAATGAAAAAGTATATTATTTTATTGGATCTCTTGTTTTACCTGGTACTCCCGCTGCTTGTTTGGAACGTGGGCAGGGCATATATCGGGGATTATAACTCGATGCTGGTATCCTCTATACCGGGAATTCTCTATAGCATTTACCGTTTTTATGAAATCAGGAAGGTGAATTTTACCGGAATTTTTATCCTTAGCACACTGATTATCGGTACACTTATGGATTTTCTCGCAGGCTCTGCGATGCAGCTGCTTTGGAATAATGTTTTCTTCTCTATTGGCATGGCTGTTTTTTATATGGCAACCATCCTCATAAATCGGCCGGCCGCACTGCTTTTATCGCTGGATCTTGTTGAAATGCGGGGGAACGACCGGTCTATCACGAAGGATATTTTTTATCAAAAACATATTTTTCGGGTCTTTCAAGGCATTACTTTGTTATTTGCCTTTAAAGAAGTTGTTTTTTCAATGATTAGGGTATTTTTAATTCAAAGATATGGGGTAGAGGCGTTCGATCATGGAATTATTTATCGGCAGATCATTAGCTGGATATTTACATTGATAAGTGTATTCGGTTTTATCTACATCGCTAAATCGTTTAATGAAACCCGGACGGTGAGGTAAGCTGCGCTATTTATGAAAAAGGGAATAGCTGCTTACGTTTTTTATCCATGCTTTGGCTCCATACCCTTCCTGGTCGGCTATCCATACATCACTTTTAGAGAAGTCGTTGCTTATCCGAAGCCAAGTGAGTACATGAGCAGTAAAGACAGGCTTTTCATCTCCAAATCCTTTAGGCGGGTCGGTGATTTTCTTTTGCGTTTCGCCGGATAAGGACATTTTATATAGCGAAGGAGATGGGCGCTCTTCAGGATCATTGGACCATTCGGCTTCTTTCACCCGTGAAACGACAAACCGTAGGTCATCGACCCAGGTAAACCCGAAGTCGGCAAACCCGGCCGGTGTCAGCTCCGCTTTTGTAAAGGCCGGGAAATCGGCTGTGTTCAGCTTCTTATTTTTAAAGCCAAAGACTATTCTGCCTCCACCGGCTATATAAGCCAGTATGTTTTTGGTATGTGCCCATTTAGGGGGTGTCACATGGGTAATCACTTCATCGAGAACCGTAAAATCTTTTCCAACGCTTGAAAGGACACAGAGCATATTGCTATCCATCGACCATGAAGCGGTCGGAGAAACAATGAATGACATCCACTTTTGATCCGGCGAAAAGGCAAAATCGCCTGCATTAATCGAGATTATTTTGTTATCTCCTTTTTCCAACGTTTTAGGGATGACAAAGAATTCTTTCACTGGCATATCTAAACTCTGGTGAACAGGTATTTTATAAAGAACCGGATTTGTCCAGCCGTCCGGACGCAAATTAGCGGCAGAAGAAATAATCAATCCTTTTCCATCCGGTTGCCATTCATAATTGTCGACACCACTGGCAACATTCCGGAATCCTTTTAGATCAGATATACTTAATCCTCCACCGTCGTTAAAAGCAATGATGTTTTTGGCAGGCGACCATTTTGGGTTCGAGCCTTGTTCAAAGATTCTTTTGTGCTTCTTGCTTCCCATGTTGTAGACCCATATTTCATGGTGGTAATCCGATACCATTATCTGATAAAGTATCCACTTTCCGTCATGCGACCATTGCGGTGGATATTCAATCTTTCCCTGAGTTGTAATTTGTTGTTCACGTGAATGGATTTTTGTCCAAAGATTACCTTCCCTGATAAAGGCGGCTTGGACATCGTTATCTGCTTGAGTTGCCAAAGGTTGAAGGGAGAACATGAATACAATGACTATGACTATTTTTTTCATTGTGGGCTCCTATTAAAATGGCTTTAGTGTTAATATTTCGTATACTTGTCTGAAAGATGTAAATGCTATTATGGTAAAATTGTGAAAGAGGCACTAAATTATCACTTTCTTATGTTGTGGACTATAATGAATGATGAGTCGTGAAATATCACTTATAAGGACAAATCGACAGCTTCTTCTGTTTTATAAATAGAAGCTCGCTTAGGAGAGATGAGATTTGGTTAACGAAGTCATGTTAGATGAGACAGTGATTAAAGTAACTAACTATCAGGAAGAAGTTGCTGAAAAAACAGGGGCACGCCAAATCAGCTTTGAATTTAAGGTGAAGAGCAGTGAATATCACGATATCACCACATTGCTGTATAAAGGCACATTCGATGTGAAAGTGCCGGAAAAAGAGCTAGCATTCGAGGGAACCATCTTAAATTATTACACATCGGTAACCGACCTTTATAAAGAAAACCAGGTTGGCGACTTCCATCTTGTGCTTGTTGAGAAGATTTAAGTCGTTTTAATGGATAGAGAAAAGGGGACTTCACCTGTGAGTCCCCTTTTTACCTGCGAAAATTGAGTAGAAGGTGAGGCAAATGAAAGTTAACATAAGGGCGGAGCATGTGAATATGTTGCTTCCATAAAAGAAGTAAACGATATACCATTCGGCCAGGAAAATGAATCCAAATTAATTTCGGCGATTCGCAAGTCTGAAGAATTCATTGCTGGGTTTTCGCTGGTAGCTGAAACGGAGGATGGAGAACTGATTGGGCACATTCTTTTCAGCACCATTTATATCGATATGGGCATGGAAAAGGTTCCGACGCTTGGGTTGGCGCGATGGCTGTTAGCCCGAATACCAGAATCAAGGGATGGGCTCAGCTTTGGTTAAAGGAGGTTTGAAGGCCTGCAAAGAAATGGGTTTTGAACATGTCGTTGTTTTCGGACATCCAACTTTTTATCCGAAATTCGGTTTCATCCCCTCGATAGAGAAAGGTATAGAATCTCCTTTCCCTGTGCCGAATGAGGTTTTCATGGTTTGCGAGCTGAAGAATGGATCGTTGAAGGATATAAAAGGGAAGGTTGGCTATCCTCCAGCCTTTGAGAGTGTTGATTAATTTTGTGCTAGTAACGAAGATAGCACAAAATTCGATTTAAGCGAAAGGCAATGGATGAGGGCCTTTCGCTTTTTTAGTATGTTCATTTAATCCACTATTGCGTGTTGAAAAATGCTAAAATTAAGAAATAGATGCTCAAGAATAGGGCTAATAAAGGCAGTGACAAAATATTTATGAAAGGAAGGTGCAGCATGAAAAAATTCGGTTGGATTTTATCAGCGGTAGGAGCGATTTTGATTATAGGCAGTATACTGTATCCTTTAGACCTTGTAGATAGGACGACTTTTCTCGTTATGATATTAGGCGGTGCCGGACTCATGTTTGTTGGGTCGATGATAAGAAGTTTTTCGATGTTGAAGAAATGAAAAAACGTGAGGTGAACATATGATTCACAGAAAGTAGTAAAAATCTATTATTATGACAAAGAGCAAAATAAACTCATTTACAAGAATGAGGATATTCTTGAAAGTTTAGAGAAATGAGATTCTTGAGGGGATGGCTATGTTTCTAAATACATATTTTGGGGTTCTAATAGTATACGTAGTTTTCACATGGTTGTTTGCGATCATTAAGCCATTGAATTATGGAATTTATCTGAAGCTTTTACGGAAAACCTTGTATGTCCTTTTTATTTTGACGCTTGGATTGGGAATCATTTCTGGCAGAGTAGACTTAAATGATTGGCTATTTATTGTGACTGTAACCGCACTTACCGTTTT
The DNA here is from genome assembly GCF_003429085.1 of Bacillus sp. V59.32b. Lineage (GTDB taxonomy): Bacteria > Bacillota > Bacilli > Bacillales > DSM-1321 > Peribacillus. The sequence goes on from NZ_QVTC01000044.1 coordinate 7,051, forward strand.
TATTGATTTATCCGTTTTAATGACGCCAAGCATATTGAAAATTTGGAGAACCGAGTTTCAAAATGGCAGCGAATTTCTTGAAGAGATGATTAAGAAAAATGATAAAATCCAAAAAAGCATGGTTGCGAAAGTAGGATATATGTCCGTCCTGATCCAAAAATCCGATCTATATTTTGAAGATTTGCAAATACCGGAAAATCAACGAGAATATGCGAAGGGTTTAGAAACCTATTTAGAGCAATATAGTGACGAGTTTGGATTAAAGGTCCATATCAGAGAATTCCCAACATTCTTTCATGAAAATGAAAGCGAAATTAAGGATAAAATTAAAACAGAATTGATCAAGATCGACCGTATTCATAATTTCGACTTTAATTATAAAGAGATAGACGAGTATATTGACGCAGTATACAACTCTGAAATCATATCAATGGTTGAAAACGACAGCATGATCATTCCTATTTATTTGGAAAATAGAAATATAATCGTCGTACTGAAAAATGATAAAGGAACGTTATTAGAGGTAGATGGGGTTCATATTGCAAATTTAGTTTATCTATTCGATTCATATAGGTAATTTAGTGGTATAATGGATATATACAAAACAATGGAACAGGAGGGAGTTTTTATGACGACGATAAAAAGAAGCAATAGAACTACAAACAGCAGGCCAGAGTCTTCAGCAAAGAGAAACTCTTCTTCCGGCCATAAAGTGACGCATCTTTCTGAAAAATCAACGAGCAAGCTATCGAAAAAAGTACATGAGTTGAACAAAAAAGCACTCACTTATATATCAAACCAATAAAAGACAAAGTGGACATTTTCACTTTGTCTTTTATTGTATTCTCCCACCGTTTTTTGCATATAATACATAAAACGGCTTAGATGGGGGATCGTTATGTTTTGGAAGAAAAATTCTAAAAACGAGAACGAAAAAGATCACAAGAAAGTTACCGTATACAAAGGTGAAACAAAGATGAGCAAAGAAAATCAGCATGCTTTAAAAATCCTTAAAGCCATTAAGGATAAACTGGTCTAACTACCATCCATACCTTTCTTACGAATTTTCTCGATTACCCGTTGCAATTCATCTGGCTTATGAAACTCAATCGGAGAAACTCCTCTTTCAAACGTAATTGAATCGGCTTCAACGAGGAGAATGTATTTTCCGTTAATTTTGCCTAGATGAATGGTGTCGCCAAAGCTACCGAGCAGTCCTTTGATTTCGGTTTCACCGAGCTTCATCTTTAACTGAGCTTCAGGCGTATGTTCTACAATCTGGGCAACTGCTTCAACTACCTGATTCGTATCAAGGCGTTCACGGATTTCCCGTTTCTCACTCGCTTCCCAGATTTCCAAGTCTTCTTCAAACTGCTTCAGTTCCTCGCTGTTATCCTCGAACGTTTCATACACATGCTCCTGCACCATGTTCATGACCTGGGCTTTCATAATTTCCGGCATCGATTCGCCGTATTCGACGAATTTCAGAAAGTCCTCAAAGTAGCGGGCATGGGAAGCCTGGTGGATTTTCAGTTCACCATCTTCAACCATTCCTTCTTCTGGCATGTATGGGTATTGGATCGATTTCATATTTTTTGTGGTAATCGCCATTTCAACATTCCGAATCAGTGAAGATTCATCGGATATCGATGCAACCTTTGGTTCAAAATCACATTTCATGATAAAGACGAACGGCTCATCAAAATACTTTGTCAGCTTAGCCGCTGCAACTAAAAAGACACCGCCCCGGACGGCACTCGTATCAAGATAGGAGCGAACGAATTGTTCGCTTTCTTCATGGAAGGCTTCCTTCGTTTCGGCAAGACGGACCCGATTGAACAGATTATAATTAGGATTGGAATCAAGCTCATGGCCTTCTTCCACAATAAAGTGGCCGATTTTGGTAGGGACCTGCTCGGCTTTTGGATGGCGGTCGACCTTACGCTTTGAAATTTTCATAAGTTCTCCGTCAAGAAATTCCTTCAACGGGCTGTTTTCGTAATCTCCGGTATCAAGAGTCTGGAAATGCTTAAATCGTTTATCAGCTTGTTCACCTTTGCCGTCGACCTGAATGACATAAAAGGATAAAAATGTAATCGAAAAGTCCATAAAATCCACCTATTTCTAAGAAGTCGCTTCAACCAGTATAGAAAAGGGAATCGTAATCGTCAAATGAATATTATAAGGTTTCTTTGTCCTAATCAGGGTAAAATCCTTAAAAAGACAATGGAGGAGGGGGGCGATGAAAATCGTAATTATTTCTGATACCCATATGCCAAAAATGGCAAAGAAACTCCCGGACAGCCTGGTTGAAGGACTTAAGGGTGCTGACTTGATTATCCATGCCGGAGACTGGCAAACCCTGGATGTATATGATGAGCTCTCACAATACACAACGGTCGAAGGAGTCAGCGGGAATGTCGATGGGACCGATATAAAAGAAAAATTTGGAGAGAAAATCATTTTAGAGCTAAACGGCAAAAGGATCGGCGTTGTCCATGGCCATGGTAAGAAAGGGACGACTGAAAAGAGAGCAATAGATGCATTTAAAGACGAACATATGGACATGATCATCTTTGGCCATTCCCATATACCAGTGAAGAAAGAAATGGATGGGGTTCTCTTATTAAATCCCGGTTCACCGACGGATAAAAGACGTCAGCCCAGGTTTTCTTATGGGCTGATGTACATTACCGATACCATCCATGTTGAACATGTTTTTTATGATAATAAAGGTTAAAAAATTATTTCGGACGCCGATATAATCTCTGTAAGTTATTTTACTATAATTCAAAAAAATGGATTTAGGTTGAACCTACATCTAGAAAAACTTTAGGGGAATGGTGACTGCATGAAAAGCCTTTTAACGAGAAGCAAAAACATCGAGGAAAAAAAGTATGACCAGTTCAGCAATAAGGTACATATGCAATTACAGGATTACCCGGATGTCCAAACCCAAATTAAAATGATTGGTTTGACAAACCGGGATTTATGCATCATCCGGTCCCTCCAGCCTTTGGTGAAGGAACATCTGGAAGTACTTGTGGGAAACTTCTATAAAAATCTTGAACACGAACCTTCATTAATGAGTATCATTACCGACAACAGCACTGTCAATCGGTTAAAAACCACCTTGCATAAGCATATCTATGAGATGTTCAGCGGGCAACTAAATGATGGCTTTATTAAACAGAGAAACATCATCGCCCATGTCCACGTTAGAATCGGATTACAGCCAAAATGGTATTTGGCGGCTTTTCAGGACTTGTTAAACAGCTTAATCGAAACGATAACACCAGCATATCAGGAGATTAAAGAATACCAGGAAGCGGTGCTGGCCGTAACCAAAATCTTAAGCCTGGAACAACAACTCGTCTTAGAGGCTTATGAGCAGGAAAACGAACGGATAAGGCAAATCGCTGAAAATGAAAAAGAAGAACTTAGGAAGAATGTGAACCGGAATGCGGAAGATCTTGCGGCAATCAGTGAACAGACAAGCGCAGGCGCACAAGAAATTGTCGCGAAAATAAATGAAATCCACTCGTTCACAGAAAAAGGATCAGAGGCAGCCCTAAACGCTGAAACCAAATCAAGGGATGGCTCAATGAGGCTGAAGAAGATTGAAGAAGTGATGAAGGGTACACAGCAGAACATGGAGAAGATCTCTGCGGATATGAAACAGTTAACGGATACCTCAAAGCAAATTGATTCCATCGTGGCCATGGTTACTTCGATTGCCGATCAAACGAATTTACTCGCTTTAAACGCTGCCATTGAAGCTGCAAGAGCAGGAGAGCATGGAAAAGGCTTTGCGGTCGTTGCCGGGGAAGTTCGTAAGCTTGCCGAGAACACAAAGGATTCTGTATCCGAAGTATCAAAACTGATCGGCGGCATCAGCAGTTATTCCAGTGCTGTCCATTCATCGATCACTCAAGTGAATGAAGACGTAAAACAAAGTGCGATCGAAACACGGGAGACGAGCGAATTTTTCTCTGAGATCGTCGATTCAATGGGCGGTGTAAAGGAACAAAATGTAAGTATTTCCGGAGAAGTAAATCAATTAAGAGAAATTCTCGAAGGAATCAGCGACGCCATTGAACAGGTCACCGTTTCGTCTGATGAATTAACGAGAATGACGATGGCGTTATAGGTTAATTTTAATGGACCGGCATTTTTGCCGGTTTTTGATTATCAGTTTTTAAAGATATACAGTGAATATCATAACCGGATACCTCGATAAAATTCAGACATCTTACCTGTACATATTCCGCTTCACTTCTCCTAACACTAAGGGAAAATTGTGATTTAGGGGGAGAAAGTGAAATGGCATCCAGAAAAGACCAGGCCTCCGTGTCTGAAAAAGGGAATTTAAAGTGGTGGCAGCTATCACTTTTAGGAGTCGGCTGCATCATCGGAACAGGTTTCTTCCTTGGTACGGGTATCGGAATTAAAACAGCCGGCCCATCGATTCTTATTGCCTTCATTATTGCCGCATTTTCCACTTATGTTGTGTTTGATGCGCTTGCCCGACTAACGGCGGAACATCCAGAAAAAGGTTCTTTTTGCGCATATGCCAATCATGCGTTTGGTAGATGGGCGGGGTTTAGCAACGGCTGGATGTACTGGTCTGCCGAGATATTAATCACGGGTAGCCAGCTTACCGCATTAGGATTATTTACCCGTTTCTGGTTTCCGCATCTGCCATTATGGATGCTGGCAACGGTTTATGCCGTGCTGGGCTTGATTGTCGTTTTCATCGGCACAAATGGTTTTGAAAAGGTAGAAAATGTGATGGCGGTCATTAAAGTGCTCGGTATTCTCATGTTTATCGTAATTGCCGCTTTGGCCTTGTTTGGAATATTTGGGTACCATGGAAAAAAGCCGGATTTGTCATTGGATTTTCAATCGTTTTTTCCTAACGGGATGACAGGGCTTTGGTCTGCTTTAATTTTTGCTTTTTATACCTTTGGCGGAATTGAAATCATGGGCATGATGGCGAACGAGTTAAAGGATCCGAAAGACGGGCCAAAGGCAGGAAAGGTAATGCTTTCGCTTTTGGCAACCATCTATCTCTTAGCGGTCGGGCTCGCTGTCCTGTTAGTCCCCTGGACCAGGTTCAATACGAAAGAAAGCCCATTTGTTATCGCGCTTGCTGATTATCATTTATCGTTCGTGCCGCATGCGTTTAACGCAATCTTGATCATTGCCGGTTTTTCGACGATGGCAGCCTCTTTATTTGCGGTGACGAATCTACTTGTAACGCTGTCCGAAACTGGGGATGCGCCAAAGGTATTCGCCAAAAAAGGCAAATATAAAGTCTCGCTACCTGCGCTTGGAGTGACAGCAGGCGGCCTTGCGTTTTCCATTATCATGTCCTTGCTGTTGCCGGAAAAAATTTATGAACATATTACCACAGCTGCGGGTTTAATGCTTTTATATACATGGACACTAATCTTATTTTCTTTTAAAAAACTGATGAAACTAAAACCAGCAGACAACATCAAAGGGCTAATTAGTCTTCTGTTCATCTGGCTGGCCATCTCGGGAACGCTTTTTGAAAAAACAAGCAGACCGGGCTTATTTATCTCCATCGGATTTCTTGTTATCATTGCTGCTGCGACGTTAATTATGAGCCGAAGATGGAAAACGAGCAAAACATGAAGAAATCAGGAGAAGAAAACCTTTGCCGCCTGAATGCCAAAATAGAAGCCAAACCCTACGAGGGATAAGCCGGAAAGCAATGAAATCATTTTAAGAAGGGAAGGGGTTAAATACTTCCTTGCTATGCTTGCCATGAATGCCATGGATATATCCCAGATGACAATCCCGAGAAAAATGGCCGCGCAAATGAGCAACAGATGATTGAAGTCATATTTTGCAGAGGCATTGGCCATCACCGACCCGAAGATGCCAAGCCAAAAAAGAATGGTAAGTGGGTTCGATATCGACATAAAAAACCCCGAAAAGAATGATTTGGACAAGGACTCTTTATTCCTCATTTCATTTGCTGATAGTTTACCGGCGCTGATCACGCTTTCAATGCCGGTATATGTGAGCACGAAGAAGCCAAACAGCCAGAGGAATGTTTTCATAAAGGGCGTTTCCAGAAAATGAACCACCCCCAGGTAAACGAGCGCCATGTAAATGGCATCAGCCAATGCAGCTCCAAGTCCTAGTATCCAAGCATTCCAAAATCCATTCTTAATTCCTTGGTCTAGCTGGGCTGCATTGATGGGACCGATTGGAGCGGCGAGTGATAATCCTAAAAAAATATAACCGATTAATGCGCTCATTATTTCACCTCATTTAATATGTACGGGTAGTCTCGTACCATCTTATTCAGAAATCACGGGCCGTACTACAAAAATTTGGACAATCGTCTATGAGATTAAATGGTTGTATTTCGCTTTAGCCCATGCTATATTTACGTAGCGATGAGCTAATTTGTGTAAGTCGAAGGACAAGCTTCGTTTGGATGTGGCCAAACGGTCCTTCGCCTCAAAACGCATCAAAGACGCCTGGCTGTTGCCGGGCGTCTTTTTCATAGAGAGGAATGTCTAAAACTTTCCTCTCTGCATAAGGTCAACTACGTGTCTGTCTTCTCCTTAAATCGACGAGTTTTCTTTATACATAACAGGATTTTCACGGAGTTTCTCGAAATAGAAAATAGAGAAAAAGTCTTTCAAGAGGATATGGGAGGTATCGAAATGCCAGTCAACACGTTAGTTTTCAACCCGTTAAGCTATGTAGGATGGGGTGCTTTGCAGCAGCTCGTTCCTGTCGTGAAAAAATATGATGCTGTTAAAATTTTGCTGATCACCGATCCGGCTCTAGAATCGATCGGATTGACAGACAGGGTGAAAATACCGCTCGAAGAAGAGGGATTCGAGGTTACGGTATATACGGACGTAGTACCTGAGCCGCCTCTCGAGGTTGGAGAAAAATTGGTTGCCTACATAAAACAGCAGCAAATTGAATTAGTGATTGGCCTTGGGGGCGGCAGTGCGCTAGATTTGGCAAAGCTTGCTGCGGTATTGGCCGTTCATGATGGCAAAGTCGCTGATTATTTAAACTTATCCGGTACGAAACAAATCAATCAAAAAGGGCTTCCGAAGATTCTGATTCCGACAACGGCAGGCACTGGATCGGAAGTGACGAACATTTCCGTGCTTTCATTGGAAAGCACAAAGGATGTCATTGCCCATGATTATTTACTCGCTGACGCGGCGATTGTCGATCCCGAACTTACGGTTTCCGTACCGGCAAAGGTAACAGCGGCGACAGGAATCGATGCTTTGACACATGCCATCGAAGCTTATGTATCGGTGAACGCGAGCCCGACGACGGAAGGGCTGTCACTTCAGGCTATCCGTCTGATCAGCCGTTCGATTCGAAAAGCGGTCAAGGATGGTAGTGATCAGCAGGCCCGCATCGATATGAGTGAGGGCAGTTACATGGCCGGACTTGCTTTCTTTAATGCGGGAGTTGCCGGTGTTCATGCGCTGGCTTATCCGCTGGGCGGACAATTTCATCTCGCCCATGGTGATTCAAACGCGGTCCTTTTGCCTTATGTAATGGGATACATCCGGAACAGCTGCACGAAAAAGATGGCAGATATTTTGAATGCATTAGGTGGCAATGCCAGCAACCTGTCTGAGGAAGAAGCGAGCATTAGATGTGTGGAAGAGCTGAAAAGAATGGTCGAAGATGTCGGGATACCCGGTACATTAGGAGAATTCGGGATTCCGGAAGAAGCCCTTGAAAAACTGACAGAGGATGGCGCAAAACAAAAACGGCTATTGGCTAGAAGTCCCCAGGAATTAAGAGAAGAAGACATTAGAGCGATCTATCGCTCAGCCTTTGCCGGCAAGGTCGCCCAGCCGCGTTAACACATCTTGCCCCTCAGTAAAAAGGAGGGGCAAGATGTGTTTATAACTAGTATTTCAGGTGTATAAAGTACTACTGGAGAGACTTGAATTGAAGCTGTGATTCAATCATCCGGTCATAAATCTATCATTACATTCATACATTAATAGATATGAAGCGACTAAAGAGGAGAAGCCAATGGACTTAATAAAAAGAAAAATCTTCATGCTACTCATTTTACTGGCAGTTTTAATCGGGTTGTTAATCATTTGGCTGGGTAGTTCGGGCGCGTTTACGCGGGAAGCGGAAGTCGTCGAAAAATATTACTCACCGAACGGAACCGGCAAGGTTACTGGAATCACCTCGAATGAAGTCGTGGAAGTAAAAGCCACCGGTAGCAATCCGACCTGTGCCATGAAATTCAGCAATGATAGGATACTGATTTTGGATTGTGATAAGTATCTTGATTACCAAATTGGAGATAAAGTAGAAATTTCTTATCGCAGAGAGGAAATTACGGAGATACGCGGAAGAGATTAGTCATGAGGTTTAGCAGAAAATGTTCCTATTGTTTCGACAATTATAAGGATTGATATACGGGTTTATACGTGAAACGACATGATTTTAAAGGTGATATGGGATGCAGGGTAAAAATTTCCATTGCATTATTTTCTGAAATCCCCGATAAATATAGTAATACAGTGTTAGGGGGAAATAAGATGTATAAAATAGAAAAAGGATCTATGGAAGAAGTATTAATGATTCTACAGAACATTGGCCTGCAGCTTAATGAATATGAAAAAACAAACACGGTCATCCCTATCGCCACATATAAAGAGTTACTTGAGTTCAGTATTTCAATTGCCAGACGCACTAACGATGTTTCAGATACCATAGACGATATTATTGACACGATAGAAAACAAACTTTAAGTAAAACATAATTCTTGGGAAGCCTGCATACCTATTAATATAAATAGGTAGGAGGCTCCTGGAATGCTTAACCTTAAACAGTTTTTAAATGATCATTCATATACGCTATTATTGATGATAGTTACGTTTATTTTTACTTTCATCTTGATTAACTACTAAAATGAATACAGGTACATTGAATGGTTAAGGTTAAAAACATGAAAGTTCAATCCGATAAATGAAGTAAAGGATTGAATTGAGGTGCTATTTATGGAAACAAAGAGTCATGAATTATTACATGGCTGGACATTAGTTGGCCATAAGTCGTATGATATTTATTGCAATAAAGCAAATTCATACGCAGTCATGGATATGGACAGTGACGTAGTCATGAGGTTTATTACACAGGAAAACGAAATAGAAATCCTGGCAAGCAACTGGGACTTGAATTATAAATTGAATATCGGGTTAAAAACGATAAAAATTCTTACTGATCCAGAAGAAGAATAAGTAAAAAAAACTCGCCGATTGGCAAGCCTGAAGGGCGAAGTCAAAGGCGTAGTTAGGCCCACAGGATAAGAAACGATTTCATCAGCGATACATCACTAGCGCAGGATGCGCTGGCGTCGGTGTAAGACATAAGGACGTGGCAGGTTTTAGCCGACGTTCCGACGTTCCTTGAAAGATTTTCGAGGACGTGGCGCACTTAACCTGTGTTCTGCTTGCTTATCTGCCAAGCATTAAGACATTCAGAAAAGTTGAATGTCTTTTTCTATTTGCCTATTTCTTTTTATCGATATGGATAGTGCCATCTGCTTGCAATTCTGCGTATAAAATTTCATCCATCGATTTTATGCCCTTCATTTGCAACTGGTTAATCAGCCAGGTTTCACTTTTGTTTAGTTCTGCTAGATTCCTCGGAATAGCTTTGCCATCGACGACAAGCTCGGTCGGGAGATACAGGCGGGGAATCGTTTGTATATGAAAATCTTTTCGAATGGTAGACTCATGCTCTTCCTTTTTCAGCACGCTTAGCTGCCCGTTCGGCTCAAGAATCGCATAATCGAAAACAGTCCAGAGACTAAGGCCGGTAACACCATCGATTATTTTGATATCCCTGTGGACAACCATATCTCCTGCGATATTTCCCAGCGCAATTCCTGTTATGTATGTAAAAAAGGTCAGTTGGCTTATCTGCTTCTTACCGAGGATTCGTGTCAGGAAGAGCAATAAGAAGAAACCGATTAAAGTCCGTAATGACGTTGTTAAAATAGATTCCATACTACCCCTCGCGATTCAAAATATCTTTTGCTATTATTCAACAAAAAGTAGATATTTAACCATCTATTCGAAAGGGATTCGACTGAAGATGTTTGCAAACCCTTTCTATAGGAAAAGGTAAATACATAATAGATCATAGTAGTCTTTGGTTAGGACTATCATTAGGCAAAGGATGAGTAAAATGGGATGTAAGTCCAATGACGAATTGCAGCAGCTTGTTGATGAAGCAAAAACCTACACAAAAGAAGGAGAAGTCGCCGATTATATACCAGCTCTTAAAAAAGCGAAGGCAAACGACCTATCGGTGGCGATTTACTATCCGGACGGGAGCGGCTACTGTGCAGGCGATACGAGTGATAAATTGACCCTGCAAAGTATTTCCAAGGTGTTGACCCTTGCCCTTGCTTTAATGGACAGGGGCGAAGATTATGTATTTTCCTATGTTGGAAAGGAGCCAACAGGGGATCCGTTTAATTCGATTGCTAAGCTTGAGACAAATAGACCTTCGAAGCCATTAAACCCGATGATCAATGCCGGTGCTTTGACTGTGACGCATATGATTCAAGGTGGAAGCGTGAACGAGCGGTTCGAGCGGATTTTACAATTTATCCGGGACTTAACCCAAAATAACGGTATCCATTTTAACGAAGAGGTCGCCCGTTCCGAATACAAGACAGCCGACTTGAACCGTTCCCTATGTTACTTTTTAAAGCAGCATAACGTCATTAATGAGGATGTAGAAGAGCTGATCGATTTGTATACTAAACAATGCGCGATTGAAATGGACAGCAATGACTTGGCGCGAATAGGCTGTGTTCTGGCCATGAATGGCAAAGACGTATTAACGGATAAGCAAATCATCCCCGGGAACATTGCGCGCATTTGTAAAACGTTCATGGTTACCTGTGGAATGTATAATGCCTCAGGCGAGTTTGCGATCAACGTTGGAATCCCTGCAAAAAGCGGGGTATCCGGAGGAATCATGGGAGCAGTACCAGGCAAGTGCGGCATTGGGATTTACGGTGCAGCACTCGACGAAAAGGGCAACAGCGTGGCTGGAGTAAAAATTTTGGAAATGATGGCGAAAAAGTATTCTTTAAGTATGTTTAACACATGATAGTTGTTTAAATAAGCGATCCAAGGGCATACTTATATATAAAAGAAGAAGGAGAATGCCCATGATCTGTTCGATTTGCAAGCGAACCAAGGAAATCGAGTATACGTCACCAGAAAACCAATATTGTCATGACTGCTGGTCCGTCTTGTCATCTTCCTATGATTTTTTATCTGATCAAGGAAGAGCGTATTTGTTAAGAAATCCACAGATTCAGGAATAAATCCAGGAGGCTAAAAGCCTTCTTTTTTTGTGCTTTATAGGCATATTCAGACTCTGCGAAATTTAGTTGTTTTTGGTGATGGAAACTCATTAAATTCATGTAACTTTCCCCGCTTATTAAACGTTTAAATTATGTAAGAAAAATTCAAACAATTGTAGGGGGAGTATTCATGGGTGTTTCATTAAGGATTTCAAAATGGTTTGTCATCATTGCAGCAGTGATTACCTTAGCATTCGCATTATTATTCTCACCACTGTCCGACAAAGCCTCAGCAGCCACTTCATCATCCGGTCAGAAAGTTGTTACCTACGGAAATAGCTTAAAAGGCAAACCTTATAAATGGGGAGGAACAACTTCAAAGGGCTTCGATGCTTCAGGATTTACCCAGTATGTATTTAAAAATTCAGCAAAAGTTACTTTGCCGCGAACCTCAAAGGACCAATTTAAAAAAGGGGTAGCCGTTAGCCAAAAGTCCCTGCAACAAGGAGATTTAGTTTTTTATAAAACAGGCGGGAAACAGGTTTCTTTTGTAGGGATTTATGTGGGAAAAGGCCAATTTATTGGCGCTACTTCAACAGGCGTAAAGGTAAATTCGATGTCATTAAAGTATTGGAAGGATAGGTATGCAGGGGCTAAGCGGGTTTTGAAATAACGTAAAAACGTAAATGCATAGTGTAAAGGAGCCGACTTTAGGTCCGCTCCTTTTTACTTTCCAATAAATCCAAAACGATTTTTGAAGGTGCTTCTGTGGCAAGTTGCTGATGATAGGTGGAGATTCGGCTTTGGTAATCATCAAGACGAACGCTGTCTTGAAAAAAGCTGGATAGCCAGTCATTTAACGAGAATTCCTCATCTTTCCACTGCTTTAAAGGAAAGATGACTCCCAATTCTTCAAGTGTTTCCAAATTGATTTCCTCTTGTCCGGGCAAAGCATGGTAAATAAAAATAGGTTTTCGTTTAAAAAGACATTCGCTTATTGTCACCCCGCCCGGTTTTGTAACAACGGCGTCCATCTGATCATATAGTTCATTTATTTCTTCTTTGGATTCGATATATTTTAAAGGAGTGACGTTGTTTTTATCCAGGCTTTTCAGGTGGCTATATAATCTTTCATTGGTGCCACATAGTACATAAAAATGAATCGTACTATCCGCCTTTATTTTGTTCACTAATTCTTCTATCGTTCCAGCCCCGAGATTCCCTCCCGTAATCAGAATGTTTAACGGAATGGCTTGCTTCAGGCGATTTTCAGGCTTATTAAGCTTGTTAATTTTATGATGAATGGGGATGCCTGTTACAAAAATCCGATCCTCATGGATCCCTTTCTGCTTTAAATATTCTTTCATCTGAAGCGAGGTAACGAAATGATAGTCGATATGCTGAACACCCCAGAAACGATGAATGAAATAGTCTGTATAGGTATTGATAACCGGAATCATGAGCCCTTCCTTTTCCTTTAAATGATTTAACATATAAGATGGCAGCGCGTGAGTACAAATGATGAAATCAGGCTGCTTCTCCTTCAACAATCTCCTCATAAAAGGCAAAAAAAGAACTTCATATAGTCTATAGCGCTTGTTTTCTTCCAGGTTTTTATAGACCGATTTCCGGTAAATCAGGCTGTACAGTGCCGGAAAGGCATGAATCCATTTGATGTATATATTCGATACCAGTGACTCGATTTTTCCAAAGCTGTACGAAAGAATATCCAGCTTTTCACATTGGATATCCGGACGATTTTGTTGTATCCCCTCCATTAAGGCTTTGGCAACTTGATGGTGCCCTGAAGGGATTTGCAAAAATGGTAAAAATAAGATGGATTTGTTTACGGTCTTTTCCTTCATCGCGACAGCTCCAAGTATGACTGCTTTTTCTGTTATTTTTTCTTGTTTTGGACGAGACATTCATTCCATTAATTACCGGAAGGATTAAGGGCTTTTTTTATGTATAATTGTAGCTGGAGGTGTTTTGTACATGATCCTTTTTTTATCCGCAGTTTTATTGATAGCATTTTATTATTTAATAAATAGAGCCTATAAAAACACAAAGGATATCATCATTAACCGCATTCAAATAAACCACGATCAAACAAACGAACATGCCCCTATTTTAAATATCCTTCAGCTTTCCGATCTGCATCTGGAAAACATCTCAATTTCCCCTATTGAGCTCTATGAGAAAGTAAAAGATGAAAAGATTGACTTGATTGCCATTACCGGGGATTTCCTCGATCGTAAACGTTCAATTCCGAGGCTTGTGCCGTATCTAGAGGCGCTTAACCAATTGGATGTTAAATACGGAAAATATGCGGTCTTTGGCAATCACGATTACGTGCTCAGGAAAGAAGATTTACAAGTACTACAAGAAACGCTTGAACAATACGATTTTAAAGTAATGAAAAACGAGAACAGCATCATTGACGTCCAAGGCATGCCGGTTAATATCATTGGCGTGGATGATTTCAGTACAGGGCGAAGCGATCTTTTGGATGCTTATAAAGGGATAGGACATGGGATGAACCTTGTCCTAACCCATGATCCAAACCTCGTTCTGGACATGAAGCCATATCATTTTGATTACTTGATGGCGGGCCACTTTCATGGCGGCCAAATATGTTATCCAAAGGCATATCACCTTGTCAAAATGGGGAAGCTTGTCCGAATGAATATGATTAAAGGCATGCACATCCATGATGAAAAGCCTTTTTATATTAATGAAGGATTAGGTCAAACCGGAGTAAATATCCGGGTTGGAAGCAGACCTGAAATAACGTTGCATCAATTGTCATTGCCAGCAACCGAGAGTAAATCATTATATGCGATGTAGGACTGTTATCCGTAGCGGTCCTTTTTTGCTTAAATTTTATACAGTTTTGTTAATGTATCCTTGGACATAAACAAATAACTGGGAGAGCTCTGTTTTACCATATTCCTGATGCTTGAATTAGTAGGAGACAGCCACATGATCGGTAAAAAAGTAATCAATTTGACCCTTTTGTATACAGGGTGAGAAATATCGACCACTTCAAACCCTAATCGATCACAGACTTTATTTAAAGTGGTGATTCCCACGATTCCTTTGATTTGATTCGAAGACTCGTGGTTACGGATAAAAGCTTCAATTCCGGGTAATGACCTTTGGACACTTTGATAAATGATTTTTCCTTTCTTTAATTCACTGTTTATATGCTTTAATTCATTCAGCAATCTAGCATTGTGTAAATGAATTTTGACCAAGGTATCATTCTTTTTAATATGGGTGCCATCTGAAAGGGAGACATCCTTTCCTTTATAGCAGGTAAGGCGTACCCTGAAAATATTTTGAAATGATTCTTTCTCTGGAAGATAAGTAAGCCGAGTGCAGCTAAAATACAATGGATCTAAAAAACTCCAAAGTGATAATAAATACCCTTTCATATGTCAACGTCTTTTTTTAAAATTATCAAGGTTGTTAAAGGCAACGATTATAATTTCAGCCTATTACGAGCTAATTATGACTGTGAATTGTTACCTGAAAGATTAATCGTCGAAGGACCATGATCACATAAATAAATGGTCAAGATCAATAATAAGAAAAAAGGATTCTAAAGGGGCTTCACAGATGGCTGAACTTCCGGAAGTCGAACGCTACCGAATGTGTTGAGCGAACAATTAAATTATGCCTGCGAAAACCAGCCATGTAAAAGATGCGGCAGATTGTTGTGGAGGTGTTCATATCTTCACGCCGGTCATATTTTTGCCCAGGTTGCCAGGAGTAAAGATACACAGAATCACCCACAACGTTTGCCCTTGTCCACCACGGGAATAGAATGGAAAAAGGGAAGGGGTGAACAAAGTGCTAGAATGGCTGAGTTTTTTATTCGCGGTAGGTTTAACGATCGTTCACCTATCCTCTAGATACATGAAATCATTTAGTTCCATGCCACGAAAGAAGCTGCTTTCGGTAGCGGGTGGAATTTCAGTCGCCTATGTGTTTGTCCATATTTTACCTGAATTGCATAAGCATCAAGAGGAGTTGAATGACTCAGGCAACGCTTTGAAATTTTTTGAAAACCATGTGTATGTAATCTCCATGCTGGGGCTTGCTGTATTTTATGGGCTGGAAATAATGGTGAGAAAGTCAAGAAAACGCAAAGATGTCGGAACGGAAGCGGGTATCTTCTGGATTCATATATTGGTTTTTTGCTTGTATAACGCATTAATTGGATACTTGTTAATTAGAGGGGGAGGCAAAGATTTCACAGATTTGTTTTTATACTTCTTCGCCCTTTCTGTCCACTTTATATCAAATGACCATGGCCTGCGCAAATCACATGAACAGATATATGACCAATATGGACGCTGGTTGCTTTCTGTTTCTGTCCTTGTTGGTTGGGGGATAGGGGCGATAATGGCGATAAATGAGCAAACCATTGGTCTCTTATTTGCTTTTCTCGCAGGAAGCATTGTGTTGAATGTTTTAAAAGAGGAGCTCCCGGAGGAAAGGGAGAGCAATTATTGGGCATTTTGCTCCGGACTATTGATCTATACTGTTTTATTGGTTTTTGTCGTTTGAGGGATCACGTCATATTAGTGTTGAGCCTTAAATAGAAAATGAATCACAACGAGAGCTAGCCAACTGAGGCTAGCTCTCGTTGTGATTCGTGCCTATTTATGATTAATCATATTTCGTTTTGCCTATAGTTGCAGGGTTGTCGTTCTTTTTTCTCCGCCCCTGTAGTAGGTGACTTCCACTTCATCACCGATTTCCTTTTCGGTATAAAGATATTTACGGAGTTGACTGGCATTGTTGATATCTTGATCATCCAAACGGGTTATCACATCAAACTGCCTTAAACCCGCCTGCCCTGCCGGTGAAGAAGGTTCTACTTCTCTGATTACGACACCACTTTTTACATTTCCAGGCAAATTCAACGTCTGTTCATAATATTGAGAAGGAATTTCTGAAAGCGAAATCGGGAAAATGCCAATCTGGGGACGCCGTACCTCGCCATGCTCTTCAAGGTCCTGAAGGATTGGTTTTGCAATATCAACCGGGATTGCAAAGCCGATTCCTTCGACCGCTTCGAGGGCAATTTTGGATGAATTGATCCCAATCAGTTCTCCTTGTAAATCAATGAGGGCTCCGCCGCTATTACCCGGATTGATCGATGCATCGGTTTGGATCACTTCGGATTCCCAATCGACGCTCCCATTTTCATCGACATCCACCGGCATCGTGCGTTCAGCGGCACTAACCACGCCGGTCGTCACGGTCCCCTGTAAAAAACCAAGCGGATTTCCGATCGCAATAACCGTCTCCCCTGGTTTCAAGTCATCTGATTTCCCCATTTTAATGAAGCTATCAATTTTCTCCGCATCCACTTCCAGGACGGCAAGATCCAATAAAGGATCTGAGCCCATCAGTTCTGCAGGTATTTTTTCCTGATTGCTTAAGCTGATTTCGATCTGGCTGGCCCCGGCAATAACATGGTGGTTCGTAACGACATAAGCTTTATCGTTTTCCTTTTTATAAATCACCCCTGAACCGGACCCGGCCTGAGTACGTTCGGATCCTTCCCAAATATCGCCGCCTCTGTAATTGAAGACACTCACGACCGAATCCATGCTTTGTTCAACGGCACCGGTGACA
The DNA here is from genome assembly GCF_003429085.1 of Bacillus sp. V59.32b. Lineage (GTDB taxonomy): Bacteria > Bacillota > Bacilli > Bacillales > DSM-1321 > Peribacillus. The sequence continues at coordinate 24,077 of NZ_QVTC01000044.1, forward strand.
GATGGGGTTCCGTTGTTTCCTTCTTCAGCACTGGCGTTGGTCGCCGCTGTCTTGTCAGTTGCCTGCTGATCCGTTTCCTCGTCGAAAAGCGACATACCCAAGAAAATAATCAACGCACCAATGACAGCACCTATAAATGCGGCCGTCATTATTTTTCTATTGCCGCTTTTTCTTTTGTTGCGATCATCCCGCTCAAATTCACTCATACATTCATACAATCCTTTCTGTCAGCCTTCTGTTTTCGATTGAAGACCTTATTCATTATGGAACGTTTAATCTTTAAATAACCCAAACTTTTTTGGATAAACATGATAAGGCGATAATTCTCCTTTATATAGTCATTCCCCTTATTCATTTGTTTAGGGTGCTTAAGAATGATTGTAGTATCTTAGAATAAAGGGGTATTACATGTCAAAGGGCATTGGAACTGTATTCAGAAATTAGAGCGTAGTGAAGGTATGGAATTTGGTTCATAAACATCTTCCGAAACATTCGGAAGGGGATATCATCAAAATTTCCCTCTATTATGTACAAAGACATCGAAACATGTAGTTATATTGTTAGTTACGAGTTATTCAGAACCCAATTACGAATACTTGCCAGACAAGCATCCGTAACTACCTTCTGAGGTATTCGGAAGGCAATGATTTTTTCTAATGGCTCTGTTAAACGATAATGTTGTTTTTGGGAAGGGAATCTGCGAGACTCCTCGA
>NZ_QVTC01000046.1 GCF_003429085.1 Bacillus sp. V59.32b
TCATCGCTCATATATTTGGATAATCGATCATATCTTCGGATCATCGCTCATATATTTGGATAATCGATCATATATTCCGGCCATCGCTCATATATTCTGATAATCGATCATATCTTCGGATCATCGCACATATATTTGGATAATCGCTCATATATTCCGGCCATCGCTCATATATTCTGATAATCGCTCATATATTCCGGCCATCACTTAGATCTTCGGCTCATCGCTCATATATTCCGGCCATCGCTCATATCTTCGGATCATCGCTCATATATTTAAATAATCGTTAACTTAATAAGGTTACTGTCTTTATGTTAAAAAAACTGAGAAATTCATAGTTTCTCAGTCATTCATTCCTATTATTTATTCCATTTAATTGTCGTTATTTCCGTACCTGCGCCAACCGTGGAATCTATCTCGAAATGATCCATTAGGCGTTTTACACCAGGTACGCCGGCTCCCAAACCACCTGAAGTTGTATATCCATCCTCAAGTGCTTTTCGAATATCTTTGATTCCGGGCCCTTCGTCTTTAGCCACAATCTTTAACCCGGAGCGATTGTCTTCGTTAATTTCTTCAATCACAATTTTTCCAGGAAGCGCGTATTTAAATATATTTCTGGCTAATTCGGATATAGCTGTCGTGATTCTGGACTGGTCCACAGTTCCGAATTTCAGCTTTTTTGCAGCCTCCCGCCCTGATTGGCGTGCTGCCACGATATCCCATTCATTTTGTATAGGTACTTCAATAATTATTCTCATGGATCCCCTTAAATAATGACATTAAAAATTTCTATACCTTTTTCTAAATCAAGGGCAGTATTCGCTCCATTCAGGTGTATCCCGAGCTCAACCAGTGTAATTGCAACCGCAGGCTGAATTCCTGTCAAAATGACCTTTGCACCCATTAATTCTGCCATGCTGACGATTTCGCCGAGAATTCTTGCTATGTATGAATCAATGACCTCTAGTGAAGTTAAATCCAGAACGACTCCCTTTGCCGCCGTTTCATGGATCTTCTGCAATAAATCTTCCTGAAGCGTCAAGGCGCTGTTATCATCAAGTTCTACTTGTATCGAAACAAGTAGAAGATCATACATCTTTAATATTGGTATTCTCACTAAATCACTCCTAAAAAATTCTACTCAAACTACTCATTAATTTATTATAAAGTTTGAATAAAAAGTAAGCAAGGCAAAGACGGAATAACGAAGGAAAACTCGCCGGTTGGCGAGTTTTCTTTAAATAGTGTACGTTACACTTAATTTGAATAACAAACCTTCATTGTTGACATGTTTTTTCAAGGTTACTAGCTAATTCAGCTAATTATGAAAAATCACTTCACTTCAATCGGTACAATCTTTCCTTCTTCAACAGCTCCGACGATTAACTCTGATTCAAATCCGCCATCCTTATCAATAGAAGGAATATTATATACCTTTTTCTCTTCCGGCAAATTGTCCAATCCCTCTTGCATATGCTTACGGATCGCTTCAGAATCGTCAACCGTGCCAGCTGCCTTCATTGCCTCGACAAATATATTCATCGCAATATAGTTTAAGCCCGCTTCTGAGCCGGGATCTTCCTTGTATTTTTCGTTATACTTTTTAACGAACTTGTCGGTACCTGAATTATTATTATCGACTAATGGCAGCACACCAATGGATCCCTCCAGGGCTTCGTATGAACCAGTGACTTTGTTCATTTCATCAAGCTTTGCCTGATCCATGATAATAAACCCCCCTTTAAACCCGAGCTCTCTTGCTTGCTTGGCGACTTTCGCCGTTGGTTCTGAGGCACCGCCGATGAATAATACATCCGGCTTCTTTTTTAACGCATTGGTGACAATCGTAAAGAAGTCCGTGTCCTTTGTGAAATCGATCGACGAGTTATAAACCACCTCACCACCGCTCTTTTCCCAATGGGGCAGAAGCTTTTCCGTCCAATCCTTCCCGTATTGGGATGCTGTTGGCAGTGCGGCGATTTTCTTGCCGAACCTCTCCATTGTGTATTCTGTGAAAGGCTCAATATAACCATCGTAGCGAGGCGGAATCCGTATGGTAAGCTTATTCCCTGATTCTGTGATTTTCGGCTCGCTCGTATAAGCTCCAATAATGAATTTGTCTTGCTGGTTGAATACCTGCAAGGCTGCTACGCCACCGCTATGGGGGGTGAAAATGATCGGCGTTTTATGCTCCTGAACTAACCGCTTGGCATTGGCACCCGTTTCATTTGGCAAATATTTATCATCCAGTGATTCGAGATTGATCTTGTACTTTTTCCCTTTTACCTCGAACCCGCCGCTCTCGTTAATTTCTTCTGCTGCCATTTTCAATCCGTTCAAGGTCCGTTCTCCATAGAAAGCAGCCGGACCGCTTAGTGGTCCGCTATATCCTATATTCACCGTATCCCCTTTACTGCCTCCGCCTCCTGCTGAAGAACTGCTCGATTCTGAACCACCGCATGCTGCTAAAATAAGAATTAAAGAAAAAAATACACTGACCATTGAAAGTAGCTTTGCTTTTTTCATATTCATCCCCCTCGGATATTAGCTATTCTTGCCATTCAGAAATAAGATGGTATGTTGCACCACCTCCTTTAAAGGATGCGACATCTAAAAATAGAAACAATCTTTAAGCTCCAATATATGCCTTCCGCACTTCATCATTGGCAAACAGCTCTTCTGAAGTACCTTCTAACACAATGGAACCATTTTCAAATACATAGCCTTTACTGGCAATTTGGAGAGCGGCATTTGCATTTTGTTCGGCCAATAAAATCGTTGTGCCGTCCTTGTTGATTTGCTGAATAACATTAAACATCTGCTCTACAATTAACGGGGCAAGCCCGACAGAAGGTTCGTCAAGAAGCATCAGCTTCGGTTTTGACATCAAAGCCCGGCCAATTGCCAGCATTTGTTGTTGCCCGCCGCTTAATGAACCTGCCGCGTCATTTTGCTTATCCTTCAAGATTGGAAATAAATCATATACGGTTTCAAGTGATTTTTTAATCTCGTTTTTTTTCCTTCGATGGACGTACGCGCCCATTCGTAAATTTTCCTGAACGGTCATATCTGAGAAAAGTTTTCTGCCTTCCGCGCATTGTACGACACCCGATTGGACGATTCGATCCGGAGACCGGCCCTTTATAGATGTCCCTTCTAAGGAGATGTCCCCTTCAAAAGGCTTGTTTAAGCCGCTTATCGTTCTGAACGTTGTACTTTTACCTGCGCCGTTCGAACCGAGTAAAACAACAATATCCCCTGCACTTACTTCAATATGCACTTTATGGACGGCGGTAAAGCTCCCATACTTCACGGAAACTCCTTCTAGCTTAAGCAATGGCACTCCCTCCTAGATATGCCTTAATAACCGTCTCATTGTTTTTAATTTCATCTGGTGTTCCTTCGGCAATTTTTTCACCATAGTTTAAGACCATGATTTTATCCGCAAGCTTCATGATCATTTGCATTTTGTGCTCAATCAGGCACACCGTGATTCCCTTGAGAATCATTTTTTCCATCAACAATGCAAGGCCTTCCGTTTCATCAGGATTGACTCCTGCTGCAGGCTCATCCAAAAAGACGATATCCGGATCGGTGGCAAGCGCAAGGGCAAAGGCGACACGTTTTTTCTCTTCCTGGGAACTCCCGGCGACCAATTTGTACGCCGACCCGGTTAAACCGACGAAGTCCAGGACCTCCATCGCCTTTTCTTTGCATTTTTTCTCCTCATCCTTTAGGCGTTTCGTTCTGAGAACAGCATCAATCAGATTGGATTTAGTCCGCAGACGATGGCCAACGATAACATTGTCAAGAACGGTTGATTGTTCAAAAAGATTGGTTGTTTGAAAGGTGCGCGCAATTCCTAGTTCTGCTATTTTGTTGGAAGGAAGGGTAGTGATATCCATCCCCTTAAAGGTCACTGCTCCCGAAGTAGGACGATGAAAACCACTGATTAAGTTAAAAAAAGTAGACTTCCCAGCTCCATTCGGACCGATAATTGCATTAATCTTTCCTTTTTCAACGGAAAAGTCTACAGAGTTAACCGCAGATAAACCGCCAAATTGTTTAGTGAGATTTTTTGTTTCCAAAAACATCCGCTACCCCTCCTTCACATGTTTTTTCGGTTTTACGATTGAATTCACCGTTATTTTTCTTTTTTTTCGATCTTGGTATTTGAATTTCCAGCCAAGTACAGCCCCAACGATGCCCCGCGGATAGAAAATAACCAACAAGGTTAACACCGGGCCAAAGATTAACATTCGATAGTCTTGAAGGAATTGCAGCTGCTGGGAAATCCAGACGATCAGTATCGTTCCAATAATCGGCCCTGATAGTGTTCCAATACCGCCAACAAGCAAATATGTCAGCAAATCAAAGGTTATTGCTGTGGCAGCGATTTCCGGACCAATAAAACGTACAAACGATGCATATAGGGCACCTGCTAAACCGGCAAAAAATGTGGATAAAACAAAAACAGTCAATTTGTTTTTCATCGTGGAAATTCCGATTGTTTGAGCGAGATCTTCACTATTTCGTATCGCTATGTACGTTCTTCCTGTCAGAGAGTGTACGATACGGTAAACGACAAAAATGACCAATAACAGGATGAACAAGACCAAGTAATATTGTGAGAGTGGTGTCTGAAAAGAAATGGGACCGATATCCGCAGGGGCGGGAATTCCAATTAAGCCTCTTACTCCTTCCGTCAAGCTTTCCCATTTATCGATGATCAAATAAATGATGTAGCCGACGCATAACGTATAAATTGCAAAGAAGTGCTCTTTAGTACGTAAAGCAATTAAGCCGATCAGTAAACCTGCGACACTAGTAATCAGACAAGAGAGAATGAACGCCAGCCAGAAATTAAGCTCCGCCTTTACCGTCAGTATTCCAAGTGAGTAAGCTCCAATCGCAAAAAAACCAGCATGGGCAAGAGACAAATAACCCGTATATCCTGCAAGTAAATTCAAGCCATAAACACCGATAATCCAAATAAATGAAAGGGTCATCACATGGATAAAATAATCATTTTGCGTGATGAAAGGAAAAACAAGAGAAAACAGGATCAGCGCTGCTATTACATTTCTTTGCTTAAATATGGCCGCCATTAATGTACCTCCTTGGCAAATAACCCTTTAGGACGTACGGAAAGAATGATGACTAATAATACAAATGCAATGATGTCTTTGTAGTCATTGGATATATAGGTAGCTCCCAAGCTTTCGCTGAATCCAAGGATATAGCCGCCTATGATCGCTCCGGGAATGCTCCCCATTCCGCCTAAAATAATAATGACAAATGCTTTTAAAATAACCAGATGTCCCATTCCGGGAAATACAAGATTAATAGGAGCCGCAAGAGAACAGGCAATTGCTGCAAGGCCTCCGGAAATCATGAATGTCAGCATCGCGACTCGATTTGTATTAATCCCGACTAAGCTTGCGCCCTCCCGGTTTTGCGACATCGCAATAATGGTGGAACCAATGAATGTTTTTTTCAGGAAGAGATAGAGCAAAATCATAACGGCGATCGCCGCAACAATAATCAGCATTCTCTGCAACGTAAACGTGATGCCGAACAAGTTAATGACTTGGTCATAAGGTGTGGGCATTGAACGATAATCCGTTCCCCAGACAAATTGTGCGAAAGCTTCGAGGAATAACAGAATCCCAATAGCAGCAATTTTGTCATGTATTGGCGGTGCGTCTCTTAAAGGATGGAAAACAAATCTTTCCATGAAGACCCCAGCGAGTCCAACCACGATGATCGATACGAAAATGGCCAGCCAGTAGTGAAGTCCAAGTGAAGTCATCATCGTCAATGTTATATAACCGCCTAACATATATAGAGCGCCATGGGCAAAATTAGGGATATGCAGGATGCCATATACCAGTGTTAATCCTAAAGCGACCAAACTGTAAACGCTTCCAATAGTTAACCCATTAAATAACTGCTGTATGAGAATCTCCAACTTTTTTCCCCCTTTTAATGTTATTTTTCACATGATTTGGCGCAAAAATAAATTTTGCTGATGAACTCGTCGTTGCTACAATTCTGAAAAACTCGCTACATAAAATAGAATGTCGTTACAAACCTTCGTTTTCATTTGTTTGAAATAATTGTTTCTGTAAAATGGGTTTTCAACTTTTGTGCAGCTTCTTTAATCGCTCGTTTGCAATCGTCTAATGGTTCCGACATCGTCAGGAAGCCGTGGATCATTCCCGGATAGCAGACGTATGTCACTTCTACTCCTGCATCTTCTAGTTTTTTGGCGTACATTTCTCCGCCATCGCAAAGGGGGTCATATTCGGCAGTTAAGACATAAGCTGGTGGCAATAAAGCAGTTTCAGAATCTGAAATTAACATAGGGGCAGCTAGGGGGTTAAGCAGATCATCAGGTTGGGTTAAGTATTGTTGTTGAAACCACTTCATTGTTGAATTCGTTAGATGATAGCCTTGACCGTATTTATCGATAGACGCTGTTCGCCCATATCCGGTTGAAGGATAGAACAGCATTTGATAGCTGATCGAAGGACCTTTTCTTTGATTGGCTAAATGGCAAACGACAGTCGCGAGATTACCGCCTGCGCTATCACCACCTACAGCAAGTGATGTTTTGTCGATTCCCAGCTCTTCGGCATGCTCTGCCGTCCATTTAACCGCCAGATATGAATCTTCGATGGCGACTGGAAATCTATATTCTGGAGATAGACTATAATCTACTGAAACAACAATCGCTTCAGATTCATTTGCCATTGAACGGCAGAGGGCATCATGGGTTTCCAAATCTCCGATAACCCAGCCGCCGCCATGAAAATAAACGAGCGCGGGATGTATGGTCTTTTCCGTTGGTGTATAGATTCTTATCGAAATATTTTGCTGGAATCCTTTTATTTGCCTGTCTTCAACTCTATAAATTTCTTCACGTTTATTAAAATAGTTGCACATTTTTGCATATGCTTCCCTGGCTTCTGAAACCGATTGCTGTTCGATGGGTGTTCTCGATTGCAGCACTTCAAGCAATGCTTTTGCTTGGGGATGCAGACTCATAAAGATTGGCCTCCTTTTTAAGTAAAAAGTAATATTATGAAGCTTGTAGATTTTTTTCCAGAACCATTCGCAAGGAATCGGGTATCTGGAAGGTCGCTTGTTCTTTAAAGTCGAAGCAGACGATCACGGTTTCACCGACAGCGATTTGAAACCCCGACTCACATGTCATTTCCTGGATGATTTGAAAGCTTTTGTTTCCCACTTTTGCAACACTCGTTGTAATCTTAATCTGTTGGTGAAAATCAGCCTGCCTGAAAAAATCACATTTAGTGGTCGCGATGATAAAGTTCAGTGTCGATTCACGGTTGTTTGCGCCATAACCGTTTGTATCAAAGAATTTAGCGCGTGCTTCTTCCAAGTAAATAAAATAACTGGTTGCATTAACATACCCGGATGAATCAGTTTCACAAAAACGTACGGAAACATCCACGACATGTTTGGTTTAGGAATACTGACTAGTCAGTATTTCACAACAATGAAAACTCCTTTCTCTTATTTTTTTATTCCATTTAAAATGAGATCTACAAAGATTTCGGAAAGCTCTTTCTCAGATACTTCTCCCTCCGGGTTATACCAGTAATAACTCCAATTCGTTATTCCTAAAATACCAAATGTAAGAATATCAGGAGAGAAATTTTGATTGAATACCCCAAGCGTTGCCCCTTCTTCAATTAGCTTCTGATAATTTTTTCGAAAAAGGTTTCGCTTTGCTTTAATCTCTTCCAGATGGCTTTCACTTAAATGTCTCATTTCTCTAAAGAAAATCCGGGCGTTTTTTTTATAAGGTTTAATATTCGCAATAACCATGTAAATAATTTCCTGGAGTTTGCTTGTACAATCTTTATTCCCATCTTTCAGAATAGCTTCCTGTTTTTTTACTAAGTTATCAATATAGTTGTGATTAATGTCTCTCAGTAATTCTTCCTTACTTTTGTAATAATAATAAAACGTTCCTTTTGTTACGCCGATGTACTCAACGATTTCTTGAACGGATGTTTCCATAAACCCTTTTTCGTCAAATAAATGAATGCTTGCTTCCATAATTTTTTCCTTCATATGCTACGTTCCTCTCATTTGATTCCGTGCCAAGTCGACAACCATTCACGGAATTATGTTTTTAAGTGAGTATTATTATAGCATATTGCATGTTAGCTCTTGCCTGCATGGTGAAGAATGATGAAGATCGAACATTTCCATACTTCTGATGGCGATGTTACCCTCGTTCCAGGATGGTCGCGATTCCTTGGCCTCCGCCTATACAAGCGGTTATGAGCGCATATCTTCCTTCTGAACGCTTAAGTTCATAAATCGCTTTTGTCGCCAGTATCGCGCCGGTTGCACCAAGTGGGTGTCCATGGGCGATGGCCCCGCCGTAGACATTCACTTTTTCCAAATCCATCTCAAGCTCCCGATTACAGGCAAGCACTTGTGCCGCGAATGCTTCGTTGATTTCGATAATATCCATTTCGTCTAATGAGAGGCCTGCTTTTTCGAGGACTTTTCTAGTCGCAGGCACCGGCCCAATCCCCATAATGTTTGGATCTACTCCTGCTACTGCATGAGCCCGGATCGTTGCCAACGGTGTAAGACCCAGCTCTCCAGCTTTTTCTCTTGACATGACGACAACGGCAGAAGCGGCGTCATTTAACCCGGAACTATTGCCGGCCGTTACAGTTCCATCTTTAAGGAATGCCGCTGAAAGCTTAGACAGTGCCTCCATTGTTGTTTGGGGACGAGGGTGTTCATCAGTGTTAAATTGGACAGGGTCACCCTTTTTTACAGGAATGCTCAAAGACACAATCTGTTCATCGAAGCGTCCTTCTTCCATGGCTTTTGCCATTCTTTGCTGGCTGCGAAGAGCAAATTCATCTTGTTCTTCTCTGGTAATTCCGTATTTTTTAACTAAGTTCTCTGCGGTTATACCCATAGGCGGGTCCCCAATTTCCTTTGGTGAGAGCTGAGCTTTTTTGTATGCGGGCGGTACCGGGCTAAACGGTTTGTCGGGTCGTTCCTGTAAGTATGGAGCGCGGCTCATGCTTTCGGTTCCACCAGCGATATAAATGTCACCTTCGCCCGCCTTTATTGCCTGTGCAGCGAGGTTGATTGCATTCAGACCGGAACCGCATTGACGGTCAATGGTCAGTCCTGGCAAATTGATGGACAATCCGGTTTGAAGGGCTGTCAACCTTGCAACATTTCCGCCACCGCTAAGCACATTTCCGAAAATGACATCATCGACTGCTTCTGGATCGATGTTCGCTCGTTTTATCGCTTCTTTTATAACCTCCGCCCCAAATACATGGGCTGGAATCCCGGCAAGAGCGCTTCCTTGCCTGCCGATTGCCGTTCTAACTGCGGAAACAATCACGGCATCTCGATTCATGTTCCTTCACTCCTCCGAAAAATATTTTTTAAGACTTGAGCAATGGGGATATTACCGCATACTAACTAGTTGGTATGTAAGTATATTTTGATAATATACGATAAATTCAGAATATTCAACTTAATATTTTATTTATTTTTCTTTACTAGACAAGCTCGACCATAATCGCCATTCCTTGGCCTCCTCCCACACAAAGAGTAGCTATGCCCAATATTTCTTGTCTGCGTACCATCTCGTGGAGTAGTGTGGTCAAGATTTTCGCCCCAGTTGCCCCGAGCGGATGTCCGAGGGCAATCGCTCCTCCATTGACATTGACTCTTTCAGGGACTAATTTAAGCTCGCGTATGACTGCTAAGGCTTGAGAAGCAAACGCCTCGTTAAGCTCAATCAGCCCAATATCAGCGAGTGATTTATTTGTGCGTTTTAATAGTTTCGTTACAGCCGGCACAGGGCCAATACCCATCACGTCAGGTGATACACCAGTAGCCACCCAGTCGACGATTTTTGCAACAGGCATCAATCCAAGCTCTCTGGCTTTTGTCGCAGATGTTACTACCATGGCTGCCGCTCCATCATTTCTTCCACAAGTATTCCCTGCTGTAACTGTACCATTTTCTTTAAATACTGGTATTAAGCTGCTTAATTTCTCAATGGTTGTTTCCGGTCTTGGATGTTCATCTTGTTGAAACAAAAAGGTATGTTTTCTTTCCTTAATTTCTACCGGAACGACTTCTTCATGGAAAATATTCATGGAGATGGCCTTGGCCGCCCGAAGCTGGCTTTCCAGGGCGAAAGCATCCTGGTCTTCACGGGAAATATTGTATCTTTCCGCTACATTTTCTGCTGTTATGCCCATTCCTAACTGATCTCCATATATTTCTCTTGGCTGTTGTCCAGGCTCAGTGTTTGAGTCGACCAGGATTGCCTGGTCTCCTCCGAACCGTGAGTTTCTTAAATAAACCGGTGCCCTGCTCATGCTCTCCGTTCCCCCTGCAACAACAATTCCAGCATGACCTGTAGCGATTTGCTGGGCTGCTGAAGCGACAGCCTGCATGCCCGAGGCGCAGAGACGGTTAATTGTATACGCCGTAGAAGTAACGGGAATCCCTGCCCTTAATGCGGCAACCCTTGCTACGTTAGAGGATTCCGTAGATTGTCTTACTTCTCCTAGGATGACTTCGTCCACTTGTTCCTCTGAGATGCCAGCCCTCGTTACAGCTTCTTTGATCGCAATGGCAGCCAGGTGTCCCGAAGTAATATTTTTTAAAGTGCCTCCATAACGACCGACGGGTGTACGGACGGCACTTACAATGACGATTTCATCCATTCGTCTCCCTCTCTTTCTTTTACATTTAGAATTCTTTTTCCAGTTGAGCGGCTATGATATTTTTTTGAATTTCAGATGTGCCTTCGTAAATTCTCGTAATCCTGGCATCTCTGTAAAAACGCTCAACCGGAAAATCAGCTATATATCCAAGACCGCCATGAACCTGAACAGCTTTATCCGCAACCCGGTTATACACCTCAGACCCGTACAACTTCAGCATCGCAGCCTCTTTGATGACCTTCATTCCCTGGTCGACCATCCATGCAATCCGGAAGGTAAAAGAACGCAGGGCTTCTATTTCTACAGCCATTTCAGCTAGCATATGCCCGACTGCCTGGTGTTTAATAATCGGCGTCCCAAATTGAACACGCTCTTTTGCATGTTTTACAGACATGTCGAGGAGCTTTTGGCATGAGCCCAGGTTCCTTGCCGCCAAACCTGCCCTGCCGTTTGCTAAGATTTTTAAGGCATTTACATATCCTTGTCCTTCATCACCCAGTACATTTTCAACTGGAATCTCACAATCTGCGAAAACTAATTCCGCAGAATGTGAACCTTTTAAGCCCATTTTTTTCTCAACTGCCCCAATTTGAAATCCCGGAAAGCCTTTTTCTACGATAAAGGATGTGATTCCTTTTGATCCCTTTTCTAGATCTGTAACAGCCATAACGGTGAAAACATCCGCTTCCGTTGCATTCGTAATATAATGCTTCAGACCGTTAACTATATATTTATCTCCCTTCTTTACAGCGGATGTTTTCATGTTGACGGCATTTGAGCCAGCTTCCGGTTCAGTCAGGGCAAATGCCCCAATCTTTTCGCCGCTCGCCATCGCAGGAAGGTATTGTCGTTTTTGCGCTTCGCTTCCCATTTCTACAATCCCGACTGTACCGATTCCTGTATGAGCACCGATTAAGGTTGTATAACCGTTATGGGTTGCCCCGATTTCCTCATAAAGCGCACATTTACCGACCATACCGATTCCGAGCCCGCCGTATTCCTCGGGAATGCTTAATCCAAAAAGACCCATTTCCTTAGACATTTCGATGATTTTTTTCGGAATTCTATCATCATTTTCAATCTGCATCGCCACTGCTTCTACTTCGTTTTGAATAAACTCTCGTACATGTCTTTTTAAAAACTGGATATCCTCGCTAAATTCAAAATTCATGCCTTCACCTCCATTTAAAAGCTTCTCTTTTCCACTTCTTGTTAATGAGCTGCTTTGTTAATCGTTTCCAACCGTGTTTCCGAAAAGCTCTATAATGATTCCAAATTGCTTGTGAACTTTGTCAATGAGTTCTTTGATAACCTTGTGTAAATGCAATAAAACCCAAGCGACAAAAGAAATTCTCGTTTGCCACCCGGGTCCCTTTCACCACCTTCAAGCAACGGAAGAAAATCGAAAGCGTTTGCAGAAAAGCTTAAAATTGTCTGTAAACAACGTCTCCTTTTATGACTTCCTTCCCCACCTGATTAACTGCTGCCACTTCAAAACTCAGGGTTTGCTCTGTTCGTTCACTTAATGTTGCTTTCAACGTGATAACATCATTTAAAAATACCATGTTTCTGAATCGAATCGAATAATCCTGAATAAATCCTTCTTCATAGTAAGAAGTGAATAACTTTGCCAGATTGCCCATCGTCCACATTCCATGGGCGATTATACCAGGTAAACCGGCTTTGGTCGCTTCTTCGTCGATTGTATGGATTGGATTATAATCTCCTGAAGCACCGGCATATTTAATCAAATCTAACCTTGATACCGGATTTAGGTTGATGTCAGAAAGTGAATCTCCGACTTGCAACTCAGCCAAGCTTCTCACACCATCATCACCTTTCGTACGGCTTCCGTTATGATCACGATCGAGCTCGAGGTAAAGATGATATTTCCATCAAAGTCTTCCCCGCCATTTTCGATTACTAAGAATCCCATCGTTCCGTTACTTCCTGTCTTTTCATAATAATCCTTCACTTCGGTATAGCATAAGATTTCCTCTTCGACTAATAGCGGCCTTTCATAATGGTAGATCTGTTCCCCGTGGATCAGCCCTTTATTCGGCAGCTTTAAATCATCAATTTTCCCGTAGTCGAAGACCCTTGGAAAGGTGGGCGGGGCAATATTTTGTTTATAGCGGGATCGTTTTCCTGTTTCCTCATCCAAATAAATTGGATGCTCATCTCCAATCGCTTCCGCAAACTTTTTGACTGCGCCTTTTTCGACGTTATTTTTTATTTTATTGGATTTCTTTCCTATTGCTTCCTTGAACATCGATATCTCATCCTCTCTTTATGCTTTTGGTCCACCAGCTACATAGATCACCTGACCGTTCACAAAAGATGACTTTTCATCGGCAAAGAAGGCAACTGTATGAGCAATATCTGCAGGTTTCCCGCTTCTGCCGACCGGAATTTGGCTGACGCTGGCGTTTACTAAATCGTCAAAAGTAATCCCAATTCTGCTTGCCGTTTCCTTTGTCATTTCTGTTTCGATAAAACCGGGAGCAACCGCGTTTGCCGTAATGCCATATCTACCAAGTTCAATAGCGAGCGTCTTGGTGAATCCCTGAAGTCCAGCTTTGGCAGTTGCGTAGTTAGCCTGGCCGCGGTTTCCAAGTGCAGAAGTAGAAGAAATGCTGATGATACGGCCATACTTTTTCTCTACCATATACTTTTGCGCAGCGCGGGCGGCGTTAAAAGAACCTTTTAAATGCACGTCCATGACTGTCTGCCAGTCTGAATCTGTCATTTTGAACAATAAATTATCACGAATGACCCCTGCGTTGTTTACGAGGATATCAATCGAGCCAAACATTTCATAAGCTTCCTTCATTGCATCTTCAACTTGATCTGCTTCTACAACATTGGCAACCTTCGAATATACTTCATAACCTTTGTCCTTTAATTCGCTTGTTGTTTCACTCAAGGCTTCTTCATTCAGATCAATGAAAGCCACTTTAGCTCCTTCCCCCGCAAAGAGTTGGACAATTCCTTTGCCGATACCGCGGCTTCCTCCTGTTACAAATGCCACCTTGCCTTCAAACCTGCCTGCCATTTCAATTCCTCCCGACTTATTCTAAGTAGTTTACTATTTTAATTGTATAGATATCTTCAATGAATAAAAGAGGGTATTATTAACCGAATTGCCCTACCTTAACATGTCCCTTGAGCAAATTCCTGGAGATAATCATGCGTTGGATTTCATCGGTACCATCATAAATTCTCCAAAGTCTCGCTTCACGGTACCATCTTTCGATTGGCAATTCCCTTGTATAGCCCATTCCGCCGTGGATTTGCAAAACACGGTCCACTACGTTATTCCCCATGATTGCCCCATATAATTTGGCGATGGAAGCTAAATGGCGATTGTCCTCTCCTTGATCAAGCGTAAAAGCCGCATTCAAAACAAGCCATCTTGCAGCCTCAATTTCAACTGCCGAATCAGCAATCTGCCATTGGATCGCCTGTCTCTCTGCAATGGGCTTGCCAAACGTTATACGTTCTTTCGCATAATCAATCGCCATTTGCAGCAATCTTTCTGCCGAACCGACTGCGCGGGCCCCGACGATCCACCTTGCAAAACCGATCCACTCTAGTCCAAGTTTGTAACCACCGTTTACTTCACCGAGAATATTCTCCTCCGGTACCCGAACGTTATCGAACACCAGGCCAGCCGGGCCCCATTCGCCCATCGTATCGATATATTCTGATTTCCAGCCCAAATCCCGGTCTACAATGAAGCAGGTGACCCCGTCAATCCCTGTTGCTTGATGCTTTTCTTTGTCGGTAATAGCGATAACCATGACAAAGTCTGCTTCGTTTCCGCCGGTAATAAATGTTTTTTCTCCGTTTAATACCCACTCATTGCCGTCTTTTACGGCCGTCATTTTAATATTTCTTGTATCAGATCCCGCTCCAGGTTCGGTCATTGCAAAGCAGGACTTCTTTTCTCCATTAATCGTAGGAATTAAATATTTTTTCTTTTGGTCTTCGTTACCGTAATAAAGAATATTATCTGCTGATCCACCGAATTGGAATGGTACGAATGTTTTCGAAACCTCCATATACACGATAGCCATCATCATTTGCCCAAGGTCTGCCCCGCCATACTCTTCAGGTGTATTGATGCCCCAAAAACCGGCCTCTTTTGCCTTAAGCTGAAGTTCTTTTAGTTTTTCTGGCGGGAGGCTTGGTTTCCCTTCCCTCTCATTTCTTAATACATCATTTTCAAGTGGTATTAATTCTTTTTCTACAAATCTGCGAATCGTCTTTTGTACCATTCTCTGTTCATCAGTTAGGCGTAAATGCACTCAACCATCTCCATCCCTCATTTAATGAAAAATTTAAGTATTTGTTGATAAGAATATATACCAACCAGTTAGTATGTCTCTATTAGTTTATTTAGAATGTTCAGAAAAGACAAGGTTTATTTCCATAAATCAGAGAAAATTTTTGAAGGAATCGAGTTATGATAAGAAAGAAAACTCTTCGTGCAGCGAAAGCCCGCCATATTGGCATCAATACAGTGAAACTGTTCTATCCCAATTTCACTGTATCACTCATGCTTTGCTGTATTCAGCTGTTTGTTCGAATTGGTTGTATAAATCTTTAAGAGCCGCTACTAAAGCGTTCGTTGCCTTTCCACGATAATGTGCTTGGATGAGCTGCAACGGTGTATCGAGTCCATCGCATAAGCTGTTCCCTCTTAACAGATTCCTCACAAAGCTGCGTCCGTGTTCTGTGGCAAGGGTGCAGGAGGCGTCGAGTATGACACCGTATTTCATATCCACCTCCACAGTGATTGTTAACGAGTCAAATACACTTTTAGCAGCCATCCCCTGAGGCAGCCTTGCGTGACCGGCAATAAACAGTGTGTTATTTAGCATAGAAATATACCCCCATTACAATAAGTTTGGTAACTTAATAGTATATGGAGACTTATAAATAATCAATTAGCGATTGTTAGCGCTTACTTTGTAAGGCCATGCTGGCAGGGACTGATTTAATGGTTTATCTTCCCGGTAACCGAGAACGTATTCCGCCTGCATCACCGTGTGAATTTCGCGAGTGCCTTCATAAATGACCGGGGCTTTCGAATTCCTTAAATATCGTTCGACTGGATATTCATTGGAGTAGCCATATGCCCCATGTATCTGCACCGCGTCGTTCGCTGCTTCATTGGCATAATCACATGCCTGCCATTTCGCGAGCGAGGTTTCGCGCGTGTTCCTTTTTCCTTCATTTTTCAAACAGCCTGCTCTATAAACAAGCAATCTTGATATCTGCAGCCCGGCTTCCATCTTGGCGATCATTTGCTGAACCAATTGATGCTTGCCGATTTCTTTGCCAAAGGTACTCCGTTCGTGGCAATACTGGACACTGGCCTCCAGGCAGGCCATAATCTGTCCGCATGCCCCGGCCGCTACAGTAAACCTGCCGTTATCAAGCGCCGACATCGCGATTTTAAATCCTTCTCCTTCTTCTCCTAATATATTTTCTTTTGGTACCTTGATATTATCAAAAAATAGTTCTCCGGTATTTCCGGCCCGAATCCCCAATTTTCCTTTTATTGCTTTTGACGTGAATCCTGGCATATCCCGTTCGATGATAAAAGCTGAAATGCCTTTATGCTTTTTGCTTTTGTCTGTATAGGCAAATACAATAAAATGATCGGCTGCATCGCACAGTGATATCCAGGTTTTCTGGCCATTTAATATGTAATGGTCTCCATCCTTTACTGCTGTTGATTTCAATCCGGCTACATCCGAACCGGCATCCGGTTCCGTCAGTCCAAAGGCACCGATTTTTTCGCCTTTTGCCTGTGGAATTAAATATTTTTCCTTTTGCGAATCGGATGCCCATTGCAGCAACGTCATACTATTCAAACCTGTGTGAACGGAAACAGCGGTGCGGAATGCCGTATCGCCCCGTTCAAGCTCTTCGCAAACAATCGCTAATGTGTTGTAATCCATGCCGCTGCCGCCATACTGTTCTGGAATGCATACTCCCATTAATTCTAAATCAGCCAAGCGCTTCATTATCCTTGTTTCAAAATGCCCTTGCCGGTCCCATTCGCCGATATGTGGCATGATTTCTTTGTCAACAAAGCTTCTAACAACCTTTCTAACCATTTCCTGTTCTTCTGTAAAATGAAAATCCATCTTTTTTCCTCCTTAAATCATGCATTTTTATCTTATTTATTTTTTCTGGACTACAGCGACAATGTCACAGGTTCTCTTCGAGTTTTAAGACTTTCTGCAAAACATTAAGAAAAACAAAAAGCCAGCCATATCAAATAATAATGATACAACTGGCTGTAATCTATTCCGTTGCTTCGGGCTGGCGAAGTCAAATAGATTCCTCAGTTATTGAAAGATTCATTCGCTTGTTTTTACTTCACCGTTCTTGAAAGGGCCCATCCTTTCTAGGAGTGAATCAGAGTTAGAATACAAAAGGAAAGGCGATTTGTCAATATATTTTAATTATTCTATCTTTTTAATTCTAAAGTGGTTTAAAAAGTTAACTTCGTCATTTGGGTGAAATCAAAATGACCGAAACGCAGCAGAAAAATGTATTTAATTTATTTTTATGAGGTAAAAACGGGTTTAAAGTCTAGCAGCCAGGGAATGTTTATACTGTACGACATTCTCACCCAAAGGAGATGAATCTACTATGTGTACGATCTTTTGCCAATGGAATAAAGAGAATGACGAAGCGATTAACAGTCCGGGTGATAAGCGTTAGAGGTAAAGAAGATATAAACTTTTTATTTCCTTTAAAGGATTGCCAAGTCAATGGCTATTCTCGGGAAAAGGAGCTGGTTTGACGATGAGTATGATCCTCAGTCTCTGGAATAAAGAGAATGATGCAGCCGTTAGAAGTCCGGGTGATCAAGACCATCCTGATCAATCGAAGAATTTGTTAGGCACCAATACATTTGATTTGGCTCAATTAAGAGATGACACACCTGAATTTGATTTAAATGGAACAGCTTTGAACAGCATGTAGCACAAAAACCCCTTTGCTTAAGGAAGAATCCTCTTTCTTTTAGCAAAGGGGTTTTTACTATATCCGTTTTTTTCATAGTATTCGAGAATCTACGTGACCTTTCTTCTCAAAATGGAATAGATGTTTTTTTCATGGGAAAGATAGTAAAACTGATTTTTGCATAGGGAAGGAAGATTCGATTTATGGAAGCTTACAATTGTGATTACTCACCGATAAAACATCGCCTAAAAGAGACGATGTTTAATATAAGAGATGAGCTTAATATTAGCATTGAAGCCGTAAACGATGAAACAAATTGTTTGTTATGCAAGTTGGAGGATATTAGAAAACAATGCGTGGAAATGGAATCCCTGGCCTCCTCTTTTTATCTGACCTGCTATTTGTCTGCTTTTACAGATAAGTACGAAGAAATATCGGAAAGTGCACAGCAGCTTAGCGAAAAAAAACATGGAGGTCTGATTGTCATTGAAAGAGTCACGCCGGTTGATGACTATCTTCAGAAAGGAGTGCCAATTGGCGCCCAGCTTACTCCGTCCTTACTTGAATCAATTTTTTATCCTGGGAATCCGCTTCATGATGGTGCCGTTTTAGTACGTGGCAATATTATCGATTCTGCAGCCAATGTTCTCCCGTTGACAGCTCAAATGATAACCGGTAAAAAGCTCGGTACAAGACATCGGGCCGCACTTGGATTATCCGAACAAACGGATGCCATGGTGCTGGTTGTATCCGAAGAAACAGGCAAAGTATCTTTTGCCTTGAATGGTGCTCTCTATCCAATCAACATGGGGATAAACTAAAGAAAATTAATAGTCACCTTAAATTCTCAGTTAAAATTTATATTTTTTCAGTCATGTTTCTTCAAGATGGATAGAAAATAAGCTCCTAACTATGATTATAAAAACAAACAATCCCTCTAAAAATCATGTTCAGCAGCTCTTAATTTATAAATTGGACTGCTAAAAAGAAGACAGCTCTACTGGAATGTAAAGCTGTCACCCTAGTTATTTAACCGGCAGAGGTACCGCTCTTTGTCCAATAGCTTCGATCAGCTCTTTAGGTATAGGGAAATTGATCGCAGCCGGATCAGAAGCAACCGCTGGTATCGCCTCTTGCAAATTCTCTTCCGTAATATTGTACTGTGAAAAGTCTGCCGGCAGCCCTGTTTGCACTTGTAGATTTCTGATCTTTTCTATAGACTTTTCCAGCAGCGTTCTAGCATCTTCATTGTCCACCTTTATATTCAAGGCCTGTCCCAGCTCTTTTGCTTTTGGCAGGTACAAATCCGGTATATACTCCATGACAATCGGCAAAAATACTGCATTAGCCAGACCGTGCGGAATACGGAACATGGCCCCGTATGCGTGTGCCAGGTTATGGACCGGAATCGCATTCAAGGCAAAGCTGAAGGCTGTGATGCCCATTAAACTCGCCTGCAGCATTTCCATTCTCGCGGCAATATTGGATCCTTCTCTGACCGCTATTGGCAGATTTTTCTCGATCAGCCGGATGGCGTGCAAAGCATAGGAATCTGTCAGGGATGTTGCATTCGGTGACGCGAGCGCCTCTATCGCGTGGGTCAGAGCATCCATTCCGGTAAAAGCCGTAATCAATGGCGGAAGGCCGGTGGTGAGGTCCGGATCGAGTATGGCCATATCCGCGCTCAAAAACGGATTGATGATATTTGTTTTCATTTTTATTTCTTCATTGTAGATAACGGCAATCGGTGAAACTTCTGACCCTGTCCCCGCTGTCGTTGGAATCGCGATATGCGGGATTGGGATGTGTTGTGCTTGCGGGAACGACTCTGATACAAATCCACCCGGAATCGCTTCTTTTATATCGGTCAACCCTTTGAACAAGGAGTATTTTACCCCTTTTACGGTATCAAGGACACTGCCTCCCCCGACAGCCAATAAAGCGTCTGCCCCTACTTCTCTCGCATAACGGGCGGCGGCGTTTACACATTCACTTTCCGCATCCTGTTTAATGTCGAGAAATATTCCGGCAAGCTCTGGTCCTGTCCCGTGTGGCGTCAGTTTGAAGATTTCTGCTACTCTATCAACAATCCCTGCTTTTTCCAGTCCTCTATCACTGAACAGTACGACCCTTTTTGCCCCCATTCCCTTGAACAAATCAGGTACAAGTGCACGTGTATTTGAACCGCTATGAATGGCTGAACGGAGCCAGTAGCTCGATAATGTAGTTGTAAGCAAAGCAATCACCCCTTTTAAGATTGATTAGAATTCGAGAATAAAATTTGGTACCAGCTCCGCTTATGCACTTCAGGAACCATCGAAGTGTGGACATGTTTAAGCTGTGTGTAGGCATCCAATGAATGCTTACCCATTTCCCTGCCGATGCCGCTTTGCTTATACCCGCCGAATGGAGCATCGTTCCTGAGCATATGCCAATCGTTGATCCAGATAATCCCTGCCTGCAGTTTTCTCGCTGCAGCATATGCTTTATTGACATCGCGTGTCCAAATTCCCGCCGCAAGCCCATAAATAGAATCATTAGCCATTGAGATGGCTTCCTCAACATCAGAATAGCGAATGACCGACAACACAGGTCCAAAAATTTCTTCTCTAGCGATTTTCATATCATTGGTCACATTGGTGAAGATGGTTGGTTCAATATAATGTCCGCCCTCACAGCCGGGAACTGTCAGCTCCTTCCCTCCGCATACTAAAGTAGCCCCTTCCTGCTTGCCTGCTTCAATATAGGCGAGGATGGTTTCCTTCTGTTTCTTGGAAATAACCGGGCCGATTTCAGTTGCTTGGTCCAATGGATGGCCGGGTTTCAAGGTTTTTGTCAAGACAACGAGTCTTTCGACGACTTCATCATGCAGCTTGTCAGGCACAAATAATCGGGTTCCGGATTCACATAGCTGCCCGGAATGCAAAAACACGCCGAATAAACTGCCTGGAACCGCGATATCAAGATCGGCATCTTCCAGGATGATATTTGGCGACTTTCCGCCTAACTCAAGGGTCGTATTCTTGATCGTTCCCGAAGCAAGCGCCATGATACTTCGTCCGACCTCAGTTGAACCTGTAAACGCAACTTTATCAACCTTTGGATGGCTCACCAGTGCTTCACCGATTTCCGCTCCGGCACCTGTTACAACATTGATTACACCTGGAGGAACAAATTGCGAAATGATTTCCGCAAGTTTGAGGGTGGATAACGGTGTATAGCTTGCCGGCTTAATGACAACTGTATTCCCCATGGCAAGCGCTGGCGCGATTTTCCACGTGGCTATCAACATCGGCATATTCCATGGTGTAATCGCGGCGCAGACACCAATCGGCTCCCGCCAGACAAAATTATGTGCCGGTCCCGGAAACGGCGGATTCGGCAATGTTTCTGAAAAAGGGTATTCTTGCACGAATTTGGCCATTGTATTGAATAAATCGACCATTTGCAGAATATCATTACTCCCGATTCTGCGAACTGTACCGCCACTTGAGATGGACTCGAGAAAGACCAATTCTTCAGCGTTTGTTGCAATTCCATGACCTATTGCGTTCAAAACCTTGGCACGTTCTTTTGGCGCCATCTCCTTCCAGTCAGTATTATCAAATGCATCCCTCGCTGCTTGTACTGCGTTTTCGACGTCCTCAACACCTGCCTTTGCAACTCTGGCTGTTAATTCACCCGTTGCTGGATTGAAAACGTCAAAAGTATCACCAGTGCTTGCCGGCTCCCATTTCCCGTTAATAAACAACGGAAACGTTTGAATATCTACTTCTATAGTCATAGCTCCATCCTCCTTTTTACCTGGTTATACGATCCCGAATTCGCTTTCCTTTTGCTTATAGATTTCCTCTATCTTCCGTCCTCTTGATCTAGCAAGAATCTCCATCCGGACCGAGAGCTGTTTCATTGTAAAATTCATTGTTTCCTCGAAGTCATTGCCAAATGGTGAATCTTCCACCATTCCCTCTTGGTTAAGCTGGATAGCAAGCGGTGTTAATTGCTCCATTCTGTTTGTAACAAGGTCAAAGATATGAGGATGTTCACTAATCAAACGCTGTAATAAAAATGTTCCGTAAGCGATGTGCCTGGATTCATCTTTTTTCAGGTAACCAATCCCTTTCAATAGCCCTGGCATAGCACCTATATCCTCCAAGGATTGATAGAAAGAATAATAGCCTGTTTCAGCAAGCACACCCTCGACAAACATATTGTAGACAGTCGACGCTTCGGCCAATGCCTCAGGCGAATGGTCGTCGACAAGTCGTTCCATTGCGGTAGGAAGAATTTCATTAAAAATCGTGTTATAAGTGTCGGTATGATAGATGGAAAGATCGCCCCTTTCCCCAATCGCATTCAATACGAGCCTGAAAAATTCAGTATGCTTGGCTTCCTCAAACAAAAATGTGGTTAAAAACATTTCCTCTTCAAGACGGCCGTCTTTTGCGATCACCATCATTAAAGGCAGCAAATCCCTTGTTACTGCTTCCTCTCCAGCCTGAAATTGCGAGATTAGCTTTAAGATTCCTTCTTTCTGTTCAGCACTGAACGTGCTCCAATCCTTGGCATCCTGAGTTAAATCAATGTCGGTTGGGTTCCATACGCCAAACCGTTTTGCTTTTTGAAAAAGCCGAAACGGCAGGGAATCTTCCAAGAGTCCTCTTTTACTCGTCGTTAAAATCGTTCTCTTCTCCATTAAACAACCTCCTCCTGAACATAAAGCCCGCAACCTCCAAAGATAACAAAAAATTGTAAGGGCTTTCATTATATTGTAAGATGTAGAGAACGAGATGAACATTACTGAAAATGTAGGGGGGATAAATGTCGAATGATGGATGAAGCCGTCTATGATTATATGAAGAAAATCGCCGAAGTATCAGACGTGAGAGAAAAGGCGGAATGGATGCTGCGCGGCTGTGTTCATTTTTTTCCGTTCGAGCGCGCCTCGTTATTTACCTATTCCCCATTAAGCCATCGAGGTGAAGGAATATTTCTAATCGAAAACGATAAGCTGATCTCATTGGAAGAAGTCAAGGATGACGTTCGGCCGATCTTTCCTCTTTATCAAGCGTTAACAAGAAATAAGCCTGTCTTCATTAACAGAGAGGATATCCTTGTTTCCTTCCCGGACAAGTACATTCGGCACTTTGAGCTGTCTACGCTGGCGATTGTTCCAATTAGTCTATTAAATATTGTTGTCGGTTTTGTTTTAGTAGATAGATATGGAGGTGAATATCCGTTCACAAAGAATTATTTATCACTTCTTGCCTATTATTTTAAACAGACCACCTCTCCCTACTTTCCCCTGTCTTCTGAAAAAAATCTTCTTAGCAAGCGGGAAACCGAGGTTCTCCAACACCTTGCCAACGGATATTCGATTAAAGAAATGGCTGGGATGATGTCAGTAAGTGAATATACGGTCAGAGATTATATGAGTTCAGTCATAAGGAAGCTCGGTGTAAACCACCGAGCTGAGGCAGTAGCGGTTGGAATGAGGAAAGGCATTATCCTATGATTTTTTCTTTACTGGCTGATGGGGCAAATGTCTTTCCTGTCCTTGAAGAGACATAACTATGAAGAACCATGCCGACGATGACAAGTCCCATTCCTATCCAGGATATATTTGAAGGCCATGCACCCGAGAGCAAAATCATCTCTCCAGCAACAGCGAATAACACTTCCAATGATTGGGTAGCCTCGACGGCACCCAGTTTCTGCATGTTTCCTGTTACAAGATCGGTTGCGGCAAAAAAGAGGACGGTGGCAAAAACGCCAGAAAAAAGAGCAACGGCCGCGGACTGCCAAACTTGCGCTCCACTGGGGATTCCTTCAGTAACTAAACCGTAGCAAGCTAAAATCACCCACAAGGGCAAGCTTGCAATCGTCATTCCTAAAACACGCTGCCAGGCATCGAGCCGGCCGGAACATATCTCCATCATTTTGCGGTTTCCGAGCGGGTACGCAAAAGAGGCGATGATAATCGGGATCACGCATAAAAGGGTGTCCTTGATCGATAATTCAGCGGCATGCTCGATTTGCATGAGAGCAACCCCTAAAAGGATGATAAGTGACATCATCAGTCCTCTAAATGGGATTCTCCCTCTCAGCCGCATTGGTCCGTTAGCAGTACGAATCGTCTCATAAAATAAAGGCACTAAAAGAGAACCGGAAATGATCGTGATTTGCCAAGTTGCCGCTATCAACCACCCGGGTCCGTAAGCCGCGGCAAAACAAATCGGCGCGTAAAACAAGCCGAAACCGACAAAACTCCATAACAGCCAGGACAATGGCTGTTTCTTCATTTCCTTGAATAGCGGAACCAGATTTTTTCGGAACATGACAATAATAAGCAACATCGGTACCATAAAGAAATATCGCAAGGAAGCGCTCCAAATCCAACTACCTCCGGATAGCTCCATCATTCGGTTTATAATAAACGTAAAAGCAAAAAAGAAAGCTGAGCAAATACCCAATGCAATCGGACGCAATTTGTCCACCCCATTCTTAAGACGAAATTCATACGTTTAATTTTACCCTGTCATCAAATAATAGCAATAATATGTTTTAAAATTCTGAAATAATGAGTTTGATGGGATGTGTCAAAATAAAGAAAACTCGCCGAATGGCGAGCCTATTAAGACGAGGAGAGACGTAGTTGCATTTGTGCAGGTTGGAAAGTTTATGTTATTTAATCTGCCAAAATAAGCCGATAATTACTTATGTCTTTCATTGGCATAGGGTGATCACTATAAAACAGAGATTTTTGGCTGCGGTGATTATTAGGAAAGCATGTCATATATTATGCCGGCTGTTTTTTCCTTATATGAAGCGTTTTTTCTGCGGTTGCATGTATGTTGCCCTCTTGGTCTACCAAATGAACCGTATAGATTCGATCAATCTTCGGCTGTTCCTCAAGCTCGCGTTTAATAGTGTATATTTCATCTTCAGTCAAGCTGAATGTGGCAAACAAGGTCGTTCTGCCCGGCTTTTTAAAACGGATGGAGGCTGCCTTGTCCCAAACGATATAACCTGTCCCGAGCATTTTTAAAAGCATGAGCATATAAACCGGGTCGATCGCTCCGTACATGCTGCCGCCATAGATGGTCCTGACATAGTTTTTCGTGCGCCAGCTCAACGGCAGCTTTAGGCGAATTTCCGAGAAATCACTGGCAATATAGGTGATCCGGCCGCCTGTACCTCGAAATGCCGGGAAATGATTAAAGCCTAATTTGAATATTTTGGTGTATAGTGATTCTGACATATCCTTCTATCAACTCCGGAAGCTAGCTGCGGTTTATTTTTATCATAATCTTGATGCGAAAATGCTGCAACTACCTTCCTTTAAATTCAGGCTTCCGTTTCGCAAAGAATGCGGAAACTCCTTCGATCGCATCTTCAGAACGTGACACCTTGAGCATATGTTCAAGCTCGATGGATAACCCGTCCTGGAGGGGTTGTTCCGAGCCTTTCACGACTGCTTCGAGAATGCCTTTTACTGCAAGTGGTGGTCCGTCTGCCAGCTCTGTTGCCCAATTTAGTGTTTGATCCCGAAGTACGTTCTGTGGAACCACTTTATTAACAAGACCATACTCCAGCGCTTTTTCTGCAGATACTCTGTCCCCACTTAAAGCTAGTTCAAGGGCACGGCGTCTGCCAATTAACCGCGGTAGCCTTTGAGTCCCACCATATCCGGGAATGATACCGAGACGAACCTCAGGCAGACCAAATTCGGCTGCATCGGAAGCAATCGTAAGATGACAGGCCATTTGCAGTTCATTCCCCCCACCCAATGCCTTGCCATTCACGCTCGCGATGATTGGCTTTGGAAAGGATTCGATCCTATTGAAGATTTCATGAATGCCTTGAACGGTTTGCTTTGCTTTTTCACGATCGGAAAAATCACCGAATTCACTTACATCTGCTCCAGCAGAGAACATTTTATCCCCTGCCCCTGTTAAGATGACCGCACCGATTGAATCATTAGCTTCTAGTTCAGTTAAAATCACATCAAGCTCTTTTATTGTATCTCTGCTTAATGTATTCATTGGCGGACGGTTAATTGTAATCACAGCTACTTTTCCTTTGGTTTCCAGTAAACATTGCTTTTCCATCGCTAGCCCTCTCTTTCTATAATCACGGCAATTGCCATTCCAAAACCGATACACATTGTCGCCAATCCGTAGCGCCCCCCTGTGCGTTCAAGTTCGTTCAACATGGTTGCGATGATGCGGCCTCCGCTCGCGCCAAGCGGGTGTCCGAGCGCGATTGCTCCCCCATTAGGATTTACTTTTTTCATATCTGGCCGAATTTCTTTTTCCCATGCCAATACAACAGAAGCGAATGCTTCGTTCACTTCAAATATATCGATATCCTCCATAGCAAGCTTGGCTTTTTTAAGGACTTTTTCTGTCGCCGGTATGATTCCCGTCAGCATGATTTCCGGTTCAACGCCTGCCAAAGCTGTCGCAACCACCCTGGCACGGGGTTTCAAATTAAGGGATTTTGCTTTTGTTCTGGATGTAACCAACATGGCAGATGCCCCATCGCTAATTTGGCTTGAATTACCAGCCGTTATGCTTCCTTCCGGGTTAAAAGAGGGATTCAGACCGGCTAGAGATTCAAGGTTTGTTGACGGCCTCGGCGTCTCATCCGCACTCATCGTAAATACTTCGTCTTCTTTGTTCACTGCTTCAATCGGGATGATTTCTTGTTCAAACCTGCCTTCTTTCTGAGCGTGCACCGCTCTTTCATGACTTGTAAGTGCAAAGTGGTCTAGGTCTTGCCTAGTAAGCTCCCATCTTTCTGCAATGAGTTCCGCCGAAAAGCCTTGGGGAATGATATTGTATTGTTCTAGCAACTGATTACTGAAATCTCCGCCGTCACTGCCCATCGGGACCCGATTCATACTTTCTACTCCCGCTGCGACAACGCAATCAGCCATACCAGCCATGATTGCATGTGCCCCCTGGGCCATGGTTTCAAGACTCGAGCCGCACATTCGATTGCTGGTTACCCCACAAACTTCAGGTGGGAAACCGGCAATTAATGACGCCATTCTGCCAATATTGTATCCCTGTTCGCCTATCTGGGTCACACAGCCCATTTTTATATCTTCTATTTCATAAGGGTCAAGCTGATTTCGCTTAATCAGTTTTTTTAGCAAATTTGCCGCCATTTCATCTGGTCTTATCCCAGACAGTGAGCCTTTTTTTCTTCCGATTGGCGTTCTGACTGCATCTATGATAACTGCGTCACGATCGTTCATCGTTTTCACCCTCTTTCTAGAATGTAAATAAATCAATTCCTCCCGCTACAGGCAGCCCGACACCGGTAATATAACCGGCTTGTTCGGAAGATAGAAAAGCAATGGCGCCCGCGATGTCTTCCGGCTCTCCCGGCCTTTTAAAAGCTGTTCTTTTGATCATCCGCTCCCGCATCGACGGGTTCGTCATTTGAAATGCTTCTGTATTGATGATGCCGGGAATGATTGCGTTGACGGTTATATTGTATTTTGCTCCTTCCAAAGCGAGTGACTTCGTTAGACCTAGAATCCCTGCCTTCGTAGTGGAATAACTGGCCTGGCCATACCCACCAAGTGTCCCTGCTACGGACGCCATATTGATAATACGCCCCCATTTTTGCTCCTTCATATATGGCCAAACCGTTTTACAGCAATTGTATGCACCGGTAAGATTCACACGCAAATCACGCTCCCAATATTCATTGCTCTGATATTCAAGCTTGGCCGTATGATCGAGTGTCCCTGCATTATTAATCAGGATATCGATGCTTCCGAACTCATCCTTTACCTGCTGCATAACGGATTCAACTTCACTTTGGTTCGTCACATCCATTTTGAAAGCCGCAGATCTGCGCCCTAAGTTTATAATTTCATTGGTCGTCGATTTGGTATAAATCTTTTTCGACTGTGTCATGACCTGGGCTACGGGTCCAAGGCTTTCTGATGTTGCCTCGAGGTGCTCATCGTCTTCAATCAGGATATCGGTAACGATTACATCTGCTCCTGCCTTGGCGAGCATCAATGCATCTGCCCTGCCTAACCCCCTTGACGCTCCTGTTACAATCGCCGTTTTACCTTCAAGCGGTAAATTCATTTTCCCTTTCCCTCCTCGGTTTGCTTAATGAAAGACTGACGGCCGTTTCATCCGCAGCCATCTGCATATCATTCAATTTCTGATCCGAATATGCCCTCTCAATGGTTTCCTGATACTTTCTTTCAATTTCAGGAAGCCGGACTTTTAAAGAGGGTGTCAATTCGCCGGATTCCACTGTCCATTCCTCACAGGAAATTAAAAGCTTTTTCGGTTGCTCGTAGCTAGGGAAACCCTTTGTGAAACGTTCTGTTTCAGACTTGAGCAGGCTTTGGACCGCTTCATTTCTTATCAACCGTTCTTTGTCTCCCTTGATTCCATTCTTTTTCGACCAGGTTACAATGTTCTCAAAATCCAGAGTAATTAAAACGCTTACAAATTTTCTATTTTGGCCGATCAATACACTATTTTGCACGTAGATGCTCTGATTGATCGCATTTTCGACCGGCTGGGGCGCGACATTTTTTCCGGATGTGAGGACGATAATCCGCTTTTTACGGTCAATGATTTTTAAAAAACCGTCCGGGTCCAATTGACCGATGTCACCTGTTAAGAACCAACCATCTTTAAATTGCTTGGAGGTTGCCTCTTCATTTTTATAATAGCCCTTCATGACGCTGGGCCCCTTGACCATCACTTCCCCATCATCACTGATTCTAATGTCCAGGTTAGGAAGCGGCTTCCCTACAGTACCCACCTTTGTTCTAGCCATTGGATTTACACAGACAACTGGAGATGTTTCAGTAAGTCCATAGCCTTCCAAAACTGGGAGATCGATAGCCCAAAAAAATTCGGCAATCTTCGGATTAAGCGCGCCCCCGCCAGAAATCAAGCCTCTTAGCCTACCTCCCATCTGGCTTTTAATTTTGTTATAGACAAGCTTATTGGCCAACTTCCACTGCCGTCTGAAATCCTTGGGAAGTTCACTGTTGCGGAATATTTGATCAAAGGTGTTTTCAAGGTAGTAATGATACCTCTTGATTCCGACAGACACGGCCCAATCAAAGATTTTCCTTCGAAGCGGAGTGCCGGCGTCTATCGTTTTCTGCGCGCGGGAGTAGACCCGTTCAAACAATAAAGGGACGCTGACAAGGACAGTTGGCCTGACTTCCAACAAATTTTCCGGAACGGTGTCGATATTCTCGGCATATGCGATCGTTGCCCCGATGGACAGCGGCATAAATTGACCGGCCATTCTTTCAAATACATGTGATAACGGAAGATGGGATAAAAAAATATCTGTCGGCCTAGCCTCAATCATCCAAAATTGGACTCCTTCCAGATTCGAAAGAATATTTCCATGGCTGAGCATGGCTCCTTTAGGTAACCCTGTAGTGCCTGAAGTATGAATGATCGTGGCTAGATCGTCCCGTTCGATGCTCTTCCATATTTCCTCCCAGTTTTCCAGTGGTTTTTCTTCACCATTGCGGCATAAATGATGGAAAGGAATGATGTGATCGCTTTCAAGAAAGTTTTCATCCGGGTAGAAAATAGCTATTTTCTGTGATATTTGGTTTGTTTGAAGAACCTTTTGCAGCAGCTTTTCATTCTCGACAAAAACAAACGTGCAATCGGAATTTTGCAGGATATATGATATTTGGTCCGGAGGCAAAGTGGAATGGATTGGGACACTGACGGCTTTTAAGCTCATGATTGCCAGATCGCATATGGGCCAATTTGGGTTGTTTTCGGATATAATCGCTACTTTGTTATTCTCTGAAATACCTAGACTGGCCAACCCGGCAGCTGTGTTTCTTACTTTTTCCCAAAAAGCCTGATAGGATATGCTGCTGTACGAACCATTCACTTTTGATAGCAGAGCGTCTTTTTCAGGATAAAGGCAGACTGTGCGGTTTACAGCATCAATTAAGTTACGGGCTTTCATTAGACACCTCCTATAGATTGATAGTTAGCCTATTATAGCGGTCCGGAAAAATCCCGGACCGCTTAACTGCATACTAGAGATATTGTTTCACATTATATTGGCGAAGAATTCCCTCTAATTTAATCGCTTTCCCAATATCTCCTTTGAGCTTCAGTTTCCCCGACATGAAAGCTGCTGTACCGTTAAGCTTACCTAGCAGAAACAGCCTGAAGTCTTCCATTGACATTTTTAAAATACAATTTGCCTGCTCCTGTTCACCTTCCGTCACTTTGGCTGTGCCGTCCGCCAGATGCAACTGGTATGTGCCTCCTTCTTCACCTGCAATGTCATATTGATAGATTGTATTCAGACCTTCAATCGGCTTTGGATTTTCGTTCAGCGCCTCTTCAATTTTTTCCATGGCTTCTTTTAAAGAATAATCTTCAATTGTATTTGCCATATAACATAACCTCCTGATTTCGTAATATTCGGTCACTTCATTAAGAATTTAATAGGAATGGTGCAAGTCCGGTCACAATCACCTCCTTAAAAGCTATGAATCTTAGACTCTTACACCATGGGGTTCGTATAAATGTCTGGCAACGATTAACTGTTGGATTTGGTTAGTGCCTTCGAAAATATCAAATATTTTTGCATCGCGGTACATTTTCTCGACAATAGTGTTTTCCAAGCCTGCGGGTCCCAGCAATTCAAGGCATTTCGAGGTAGTTTCAAGGGCTATTTTTCCCGAATAGGCCTTGCACATCGCGGCTTCCTTCGCATTTGGCAGTCCCATATCAGCCTTCCATGCCGCCTCCCATGTCAATAATCTGGCAGCTGTTATCTGTTGATTTAACTTCGCCAGAGTTGCTGCGGCAATTTGATAGGAATGTCCATGCCTTGGGTATTCTTGCTTTATAACTTCTAAGGTATATTCATAGGCGCCTCGGGCAATCCCGGTAGCCATTGATGCGACGATCGGACGTGTGCTGTCAAAGGTCTGCATCGCTACGCGGAAACCTGATGGGCGTCCCGCACTATTATTCTCGTAATATTCTTCACCGCCAAGCAGGTTTTCATCAGGAACAAAACAATCTTCGAGAACGAGTTCTGCAGTCTCGGAAGCTCTTATTCCCATCTTGTCAGCCAATCGAGAACAGCTGAACCCCGGTGTACTCTTTTCTACAACAAATGCCCGATGTCCGGCTCTTCCTATGCTTTTGTCTACTGTCGCAAAAACAACGACCCAAGAAGCGCGTTTTCCGTTCGTGATAAAGATTTTCTGGCCGTTAAGTATATAGCCGCCTTTTGTTTTGACAGCGGTTGTCTGCAGGCCGGAAACGTCTGAGCCTGCGTCCGGTTCCGTCAATGCATAGGCTCCCCAACGAGGCTCTTCCTCCCTCGAAAAAATCGATAGAAACCGCTTTTTTTGTTCGGGTGTTCCACTGTGCTGTACAGGTGGACCGCCAAGACCGGGTCCTGGCAAAGTCAACGCCACAGCCGGGTCACCCCAGCCCATTTCTTCAGAGGCAATCACACCTAGTCGATTTCCCTGGCGCTCGCTCTTTGATGACTTTTTCGTGGAGCTTTTGTTTTCCTCAGAATCCCCGAAGGAAGATGTGCTGAGTGTTATGCCCATACTGTTGACTTTAGCTAGCCAATCATCCGGCACCTTTTTCAATTTATCAGCAACCATGGATATTGGCCGGATTTCATTTTCTGCAAACCAATGGACAATTTCTTTAACTTGGCTCTGATGAGGAGACAGCTCGTAAGATATCATTCCCGGACCCCCTTTCATTTCCTTTTAGTAAATAATCCCCGCTTTTGACTAACAGTTCACTTTCCGATTCAAGCACATTCACTTGAGCCTGTGCATCGCGCATCCATTTTTCTACTGGATGCTCCTGTACATAGCCGTGACCTCCCAAAAGCTGTACGGCTGAATCGGTCACGAAGCGAACCGCTTCATGCGCAGTATTTAATGTAGCCAGACTAAATGCAAGCGCGTCTTCTTCCTTCTGATCCAATTTCATCGCGGCAAACCATACAAGATTCCGCGAAGCCTGTGTCTGGATAGCCATTTGCGCGATATTGAAGGACACTCCCTGGAATTTGGCAATTTCCTGACCAAAGGCCTTCCGCTGTGAAGTATATTCAGTAGCATAGGATAATGCAGCAGACATTAAGCCGACCTCTTTAGCTGCTTCAAGAACGCTGATTCTTCCGAGAGCATCGTCTTTCAGCTTGCGGGCTTCTTCTCCTCTTTTCATCACCGCTTCCTGCTTCACTGTAAAATGGTCAAAATGATAGCAGGCAAAGTGTGATGAGAGCAAGCCAAGACGATAATCTCCATTCAGTTCCTTTTGAAGATGATGGTCGTCTGGATCATGGCGGATAAATAAAACAATATCATCTCCTGCTGTATCCAAGGCCGAAATAAGGAGGTAATCTGCTTTACCGGCCATTCTCACCGGTGCTGAGCGGCCGTTAAGCACGTATTCTTCGCCAATCTTTTCAGCTGTAACATGGTGTTTCTTGGGATCGTCGGCATGCAGGAAAGCAACCGTCCCGTCCATTCCTGACTTAACTGCGCTTTTATAATCTGCAAACACGCTGTTTTCCGAATCCACCCTTATGAATGAAGCAGTCTCGCCTGGTCCTCCAAATCCCTGAACGACACCTAAATCCCCGGAAGCTAGTGATTCGAAAATTTGCACTTGCGAAATCAGGGGCAGTTCTAAGCCATCCCAGCTTTCAGGTAATTCAAGAGAAAGAAATCCCAATTCCTTCGCCTTATTAATAATGTCGTTCCCCACGAGTTTGTTCTCTTCGCTTTTCCTGGCGTTGGGCCGGATTTGTTTTATTGCGAACTCTCTTGCCATTTTGGCAAATGCAGTTTCCTCATCAGTGGGCATAAAAGATACCATGCCTCTAGTCCCTCCTTCATTTAGCTCTTCATTTAAATGTAAAATAAAATGCTGTTTGTAAAAAAATAATACCAGTACGTATTCGTATCTTTTTGGAGAAACAAAAAGAGAGGTCTTTTGTCAGATAGAAGTATTAACTCTCTTATCTGTGGAACTACACCTAATATTCGGCGAGTTTTTTATCAAAATCCTTCTCTTGTTGTCGTTTAGCTGTATAATGGCTTTCCGTGCTTCCTTTAGATTTTACTTGCTGTTATGCTAAATTAACAAAAGCACCAATGATGATCCGATTTAACAATCTGGCCAAGTAGTCAAAGTCTTCATTATCAAGCTCCGATTGGTTAAAATTTTGAAGGATCACTTCATTTATCGCACCAACCATAGCCTGTGAAACGATGCGGATATCTTGTGCTGAAACAGAATCAGGCAGTTCATCGCGAACTGTTTGATAAACTAAATCGGCGAGTTGACGATAGGCTCCCCTTCTGACTTCCTCTACTTCCTGAGAGATGCCGACAGACTCGAGCAGAATTAAATTGGATGCCTTAGCATCAATGAAACAGATTTCTACATAGCGCCGAATTCCCGTATAGGCTTTATAAGTAAAGCGTTCTTCTTGTTGAAAAGCGATTTTCACCTCTTCTATCATTTCTTTTGCAAGTTGATCAAACAGGCGGGCCATTAGGTCTTCTTTGCTTGTAAAATTTTGATAAAAGGTCGTTTTTGATACCCTTGCCATTTCAACTATGTCGAGTACAGATGTGTTTTTAAACCCTTTTTCGGTGAAAAGGATAAGACTAGCATAATATACTTTCTCTCTCGCTTCTTTAGGCATTTCCGTAACGAATAACATTCTTACACCAATCCATTCTCGTGAGTACGAATACGTATTACCCTTATATTATTACATTCTTGAATAGATATCAACCGAGAAGTCAGAAGATTTTAAAAATTATTCATCTGAACAGAAAAAAGCTCAATCGTCAATAGATTGAGCCCAATTCGCTTCATTTTATTCCGGATTAACGGATGCTTGAGAGCGTGCTTAATATCGTAGCTTCCACAACCCATCCGAACGGATCTTTCAGTTCGCCGCGTTGAATTCCGGTCAACGTGTCGTATAATTTTTTGGATAGCTCCCCGGTTTTTTCATCATTGATGATTAATTTTTCATCCTCCCAGAAGAACTCCCCAATCGGTGAAATAACAGCAGCTGTGCCTGTCCCGAATGCTTCTTCGAGCGTTCCTTTTCGGTGTGCCTCCCGAATTTCTTCCATGGAAATTCTACGTTCGGTTACCGGAACATTCCAAAACTTTAGCAATTCGATAATGGATGACCGGGTCACTCCATCGAGGATACTTCCATTTAATGCAGGTGTGATGACTTCGCCATTAATTTTAAAGAAAACATTCATGCTTCCCACTTCTTCAATGTATTTTTTTTCGACACCGTCGAGCCATAATACTTGAGAATAGCCCATTTTAGTTGATACTTCCTGGGCCTTTAAACTGGATGCATAGTTTCCACCCGTTTTTGCCGTACCTGTTCCTCCGTTTACGGCACGAACAAACTGTTTTTCTACAGCAATCTTAACGGGTTGAATTCCTTCTTTATAGTACGAACCGACAGGAGACATGATAATAATGAATTTATAGCGACCTGAAGGCGCAACTCCCAAATAGGGCTCTGTTGAAATAATGAAGGGACGGATATAAAGAGACGTACCCTCTGCCGTTGGAATCCATTCCCGATCGGTTTCAATCAGCTGCTTTAGTGCCTCAAGCGCTAGGTCTTCATCAATTTCGGGGATGCAAAGCCTGTCATTGGACTTATTCAGGCGCTCGAAATTTTTTTCGGGACGGAAAAGCAAAACCCTTTCATCTCCGGTTACATATGCTTTCAATCCTTCAAAAACCGATTGGCCATAATGGAATATCATTGCTGCCGGATCCAAAGTGATCGGCTGATATGGAATAATTCGAGGGTCATGCCAGCCCAGTTCTAAGGAAAAATCCATGACGAACATATGGTCCGTAAATACTTTCCCAAACTCCAGCTGATCGGATTGAGGTTTCTCTTTCTTATTTTCGCTTATGGTGATGGTGATCTCTTGTGTATTCATTCCGCAAACTCCTCATTGGTAAGATAAAAAATATGAAATCTATAACTGCCATTTTACTCCTTAACCAGTGTGAACTTCAAGCCTAAATTATTAAAAATTCTGATATTTTTCTTATTTTTTTAAAAATAGGTACGAAAAGCGCACCATTACTATAATTAATGATGCGTTTTTTCATTTAGATTTTTTTTAAGCGGTATTGAGTATGCTCTAATCCATGAGGAGTTACTGAATTCCCTTGCTTTGATTTCCAACCGATCCTTATAAACTTCGACAAGTATACCTTGCGATAAATGTTTTTTCCGGCCCTTTTTATCCATGACGTAGCTTATGGAGGAGGTGTTCACCATTGTAAACCCCTTTTGATATACAGTTTTCGGGTGGTTCAAATCGTAGTGGGAATGTCCGCTAAAGAGGATCGTCTGCGGATATTTACTGAGAATTTTCTTTAATCGCGTACCTTCGAAGTCAGGATAGTTTCCTTCTGTTCCATAGACGGTATGCTTGATTGGCTGGTGTAAAAAGACAAAAATTGGCTTGCACGTTGTCGCATTATCGCTGAGTGTTTGTTCCAGCCACTCATATTGTGCGTCAGATATAAACGGTGTATTAGGATTGCCGCGGAACATACTTTCACTTCCGAGGGTAATAAAGTGGTAGCCTTCAATCCATCTATCATAATATACATTTTCCATGCCGGTTTTTGTGGTAAATCTTTTTACAAGCATCTGATTAGTTAGCATTGGACGTTTCCAGTGCTTATTCTCAAAAAATTCATGGTTGCCGATTGCGAGAATTTTTTCTGCCCCAGGATTGGTGCCGGTAAATAAAAGATCCATAAACCGTTCATATTGTTCGTCGAGTCCTTGATTTGTGAAATCCCCAGCAATGACAATCGCTTTATATCCGGGGGCGAACCGCTCTATATCCTCCAAAGCTTCGAGGAATTTCCAATCGGTCTCTGCTTCGCAAATTCGAACCCCTTCGATCGTTCTTGGCTGTCCGCATATATGAACGTCACTGATCACAGGAAACTGCAAAACAGGAACATCTTTTTCGAATGGTTCGTTGACGCTGGAGGAAGAAGAAACAGGACCTGTAGCGAAAAGCAGAATAACAACAAGGGCGACGATCCGGGAAATGCTCATCAATAACAAAACTCCTTCCAGTGAGAATGTTATATGATGAAAAGGATTCCCATGGAAGTCAAAAATTATGAAGTGTTTGAAACAAAAAAGCTCCCACTACTATGTGAGAACTAAAGAGTGATCGTTTTTTCCACTTTGGATTATAGCACTGCTTTCCAAAAGTAAAGTAAGTCAGTCTCCGCCGCCGGTATAACGATTGTCCCCCATTGTATGGTTGGTATCTTCTCCTTTTCTAGAATGGGGGTTGGTCGGGATTTGATGATTATTTTTAATGATTCTACGTCTCCAATCAATGAATAAAGCAAAAAGTCAAATGACGGTAACTATTACAAAGAACCAGGTCATGTAAATCATCCTTTTCTTATTATTTCATAAAATTGTTTAATCGGTGAAGAAGAAGGAAAAGTAGTAAAAAAGAGAGTTACAGAGGAGGCATTCATGTTTGTGGATTAACAAGCCATTTTTTAAATATGCGACAGGTGTTTTACTTACAATCTTAATCATATTCTTCTTTGGAAAGATCGATTATTTTTTTTGGCCTTTCCAGAAAATGATTGCAACCATTTTCTTTCCTATCCTGATTGCTGGTCTTCTTTATTATCTTATAAGGCCTATCGTGAGAATGCTATCAAAATTCATGCCGAAGACAGTGAGTATTGTGGTGGTTTTTGCGTCAATTTCCGGGTTAATATTCCTTGTGGTTCACTTTTCAGGCCCGGCGATTGTCAAACAAGTCCAACAACTTTCTGATCAGCTACCTCACAAAGTAGAGGAATTCTCATCTAAATCCGAGAAGGTTATTGAAGAAAATGATTTTGGGATGATGGGAAATGCTGAAGAAAGAGCGAGAGGATACATCGAAGAGCTGGCTTCCAAACTAAGTGGCAATCTAATGAATATTTTTTCAACGATTGCAAGCATTGCGACCGTATTGATTATTGTGCCGTTTATCCTTTTCTATTTTCTAAAGGATGATCACAGACTCAGGCCCTATCTCTTGAAGACGATTCCCGAAGAAGTGGAGAATGAAGGAGATATCATCATAAAGGATGTGGATAAGACGCTGTCTGCCTATATAATCGGCCAGTTTACAGTGGCCGTCGCCGATGGAGTATTAATGTATATCGGTTATTTAATTATCGGGCTCGATTATGCGCTTATTCTTGCGTTGTTTGCGATGTTTTTAACAATTGTTCCATTTTTAGGACCTGCAATCGGTATTATTCCTGCTTTATTTGTAGCGCTGCAGCAGGAACCTATCCTCGCTATCAAAGTGTTGATTGTTTTGGCGGTTGTTCAGCAGCTGGAAGGGAATTTAATCACTCCTCATGTCATGGGAAAACAGCTTGATATTCACCCTCTGACGATTATTTTACTGCTTCTGGTCGCAGGCTCTATTTACGGTTTCATCGGAATCTTAATTGCGATACCATTGTATTCCGTGATTAAGACCCTGATCAAAAACTTTCGATTGTTCTATCATTTGCGAAAAAGAAAAAATATTCTGGAAGCCGTCGATGAATCTAGCTCGTTTTAACGGGTGCAGAGAACTCATTTCACACAATTGAAGAGGCTGCCTAACGCTTATTCTATAATCGTTAGGCAGCCTTTTTGAGCAAGTCCGAAAATGATTATATGTGTCCCTGCTTTCAAGATTATCTTTTCAGTTTAATCCTGCGTATTATCTTTGAAAACAAACTCGGTTTCTTCTCTTTTTCGACTGCTTTTTGTGGTCGGGAATCAACCGTGATTGTTGCTTTATCAATAGCGGTATCACATGCCAGTACCAGTCCTAATTCTGTAACATGATTACTGTTGGCGACAATTTTATACGCTGTTTTGTTTTCATTGGCCAATGCAATATATTTTCGAATATCTGAGTAATTTAGGGAGCCATTTAGCAATAAAGTAGCGTGTGGGTTTTCTTTTAATAACCGCTCTATTTCCGGATAAATGGTCTTCTCTCTCACCTGGGCCTGGGTTAACACAGCAACAACCCTTTCCCGCAATGTTCCCAGGTACTTTCTTCGTTCCTCGGGTTTTATTTCTTTCTTGCCATGAATCCCTTCTTGTAGATAATCATCTACGGACACTCTGGTCATACGAACACCTCCGATGAGTCATCTCTTTAATATGTAATGAGAACAAATAAATATCGTGACAGTCCTACTCTAGGATCTCAAAAGGACCCACTATTAATACGAGTACAGAACCAAGAAAATGAACTCACCATTCATTTAATTCTACATCTACTTTCCCCTTCATCCAACAGATTCAAATAAATTGACTTTACTATAGCTTGGAATCTATTTGTAAAAAAATTAATATTTCTGTAATCAAATAAGAACCCTTCCGCATAGGATAGAATGGTCAGCTTTGCTATAAAACAGAGATAGACAAAAGGAAGGGGAAATAATGAAGAAAATTTTTTTATGTGCCGTTTTGATTTGCTTTATGTTTGTGGGTGTAAAACCGGCTTTTGCTGCCGGAAGCCAGTTCATCATCATAAACAAATCAAACAACCAGCTTGCTTATTATGAAAACAGCAAACTTTCAAAGGTCTTTAGGGTTGCCACCGGAAAAAAGCTTCATATACGCCTGAAGGAAAATTCAAGATTGTCAACAAGATCGTCAATCGCCCTTACTACAAGAAAAAAATCCCCGGGGGAAGCCCGAATAATCCTTTAGGGAACAGATGGCTTGGCCTGAATGCAAGGGGAACCTGGGGAACAACTTATGCAATCCATGGTAATAATAATGCAAGCTCAATTGGCACATATGTAAGCGGCGGCTGCATTCGGATGCATAACGGTGAAGTGCAATGGCTTTTCTCCAAAGTAAAAGTGAATACTCCCGTGATTATTACGACATCCGGAAAATCATTTGATGCAATCGCAAAGTCTAACGGATATAACGTGAAACCTTCAAATGTAAAAAGTCCGGCCTCATCCTCTGGAATATTGAAAAAAGGAAGCCGCGGAGCTGAAGTAAAAGAATTGCAGCAAGCTCTTACAAAGCGGGGCTACAGCACCAAAGGCATCGATGGTATCTTTGGCCAAAACACGGATATCGCTGTACGTAAGTTTCAGAAAGCAAATAAGCTGAAAGCGGACGGTATCGTTGGACCCGCGACTAAAAAAGCTCTAGGTATGAAGTAAGAAAAGTGGTTAACCCCAAGGTTGCGGGTTAACCACTTTTTGATTTTTTGATTAACAATCCTCCCCTAATCAAGCCGCGAAAAGCAAAACATACAGGGTCTTGCTAGGCGAGTTTCGGCTTACTAAGTCGCGAAAAGCAAAATTCCAACGGTGAAATCATAAAAAAAAGAAGTCAGCTTTCAGGATTTTCAAGGGTTTGAGCGATTATTCGAATATATGGACGATTATTTAAATTTATGATCCATTATCCGAATATATGAGCGATTGTCCACATTTATGAGCCGTTATCCGAATATATGAGTGGTTATGCAAATTTATGAGCGATTATCCAAACTTATGAGCCATTATCCGAATATATGAGCGGTTATGCAAATTTATGAGCCATTATCCGAATATATGAGCGATTGTCCGAATATGAGCGATTAACCAAATATATGAACGGTTATCCAAACTTATGAGCCATTATCCGAATATACGAGCGGTTATGCAAATTTATGAGCCGTTATCCGAATATATGAGCGATTGTTCAAATTTATGAGCCATTATCCGAATATATGAGCGCTTATCCAAATTTATGAGCCATTATCCGAATATATGAGCGATTATCCAAATTTATGAGCGATTAACCGAATATATGAGCGGTTATGCAAATTTATGAGCGATTGCCCAAATTTATGAGCCGTTATCCGAATAAATGAGCGATTGGCCGAATTTATGAGCCGTTATCCGAATATATGAGCG
>NZ_QVTC01000047.1 GCF_003429085.1 Bacillus sp. V59.32b
CAGGACGTTGAATCATCATCCATGCATAGGCACCGCACGAGAAAATGCGTATGCATTTTAAGAGGAGTCTCGCATATCCTCGCCAATCAACTTTGTTGCAAAATTAACTGAGATATTACGTTAATCAATATTAAACCACCAGTTATGGTGATGGACCTACATTTGTTTAAAATTGTATATTTTTCCTGTGTGAAACAACAAGATTATTTTACTGTGTTTTAGGGTAGTTAACTAACTAGGTAACTATTAGTCCTTAAATCCTGAAGGGAGAAAACGATCACGCATGAAAATGAAAATCAAGCTAGCCCTATCATCCCTTTTACTACTCGCCTTTCTATCAGGCTGTGCGGAAAAAGATAGGTTGGATGACGGCTCTAAGCTAATAGATGAGAATACCTTTGTATACGCTGCTTCCGGAGAATTTAAACCGTTCAGCTATACGACAGATGATATGGAATTAACCGGATTCGATATCGAGGTCGGCAAGGCCATTGCTGAAGAATTAGGGTTAAAGCCGGTTGAGAAGCGAATCAAGTTTAAAGGGATTGTTGAAGGCGTGAAAACCGGACGGGCTGACGCAGCGGTTGCGAGTCATACAATAAATGAACAGCGCGCCAAGCATGTGTCATTCTCGACACCCTATTACTACTCAGGTCCGCAAATCTTCGTAAGGCCAGACAGCGGCATTAAAACTGTCGATGATCTTAAAGGCAAAGAAGTGGCCGCTGCAAAAGGATCGACTTATGCTGATACCGCGTCCAGATATACAAACAACGTGAAAGTATATGACAGCGATATAACAGCGTTGAAAGCATTGGATGGCGGTCGTCATGATGCCGTAATCACTGACTTTGTAACAGGCAAGACAGCCGCGAAGGAAGGTTTCAAGATCGAAGGCCGTCAGCTGATTGAACGGAGTGAACAGGCGATTGTCCTGCCGCAGGATAATCCACAGCTGTTAATGCGCGTAAATGAGGCGCTGGAAAACCTTCGTAAGGATGGAACATTATCAAAAATCAGCAACAAATACTTTGGAGAAGATATCACCACAAAGCCTGAATAGATTATAGAAGACAGTAGAAAGGAAGTAGTTCATTTGCCTAGTTTTTCTCATTTTTTTACGACATTGATAGATTCGAAGGATGTATTTATCGATGCGATGCTGCTGACCTTAAAGCTTACGGCGGTTTCTGTATTGGTGGGTATTGTAATCGGACTCTTTTTTGCTCTTTTAAAAATTTCTAACATTAAAATTCTTGGATGGATTTCAGATGCCTATGTGTATTTGATAAGAGGTACTCCTCTTATTGTCCAAATCTTCGTCCTCTACTTCGGAATCAGCGGTATTTTCCTGCTTCCTGACTTCTGGGCAGCGGCTCTAGCGCTTGCGTTCCATAATGGGGCGTATATCGCCGAGATTTTCCGCGGAACCATCCAATCGATTGATAAAGGGCAGATGGAAGCCGGGCGCTCACTTGGGATGAGTACGCCCTTGACATTAAGGCGCATTATCCTACCACAGGCGTTCAGACGAGCCCTACCACCGCTCGGGAATCAGTTCATTATTGGTTTAAAGGATTCCTCACTGGCTGCCTTCATCTCGATGAACGAGCTGTTTAACGTGGCCACTACGCTCGGATCGAATAACTTTGACGAAATGACTTATTTATTGATTGTTGCGGTCTACTACTTAATTCTTGTAGCTCTGTTAACCGCCATTGTAAATATTTTAGAAAAGAAATTGGCAGTAAGCGACAAATAGGGAGGATTTTCAATTGAGTGAGCGAACAATGATTCGAATTAAAAATTTAAATAAATCATTTGGTGATCTTCATGTGTTGAAGGACATTGATATGAAGGTGCTGGAGAGCGATGTCGTGTGCCTAATAGGCTCCAGCGGCTCCGGCAAGAGTACATTGCTGCGATGCATCAACTATCTAGAAAAGAAAGACAGCGGTCAAATTTTAATTGAGGGAGAGGAAATTACCCCGGATTCCCATGATATTAACAAGGTCCGTGAAAAAGTAGGGATGGTATTTCAACACTTTCAATTATTCCCGCATATGACGGTGCTGGAAAATATCATTGAAGCGCCTACCCATGTAAAAAAGGTGCCGAAGACGCAGGCCATCCAGGAAGCGAAACAGCTGCTAGAAAAGGTAGGACTATCTGATAAAGCCGATGTGTATCCAAGCAAGCTTTCCGGCGGGCAGAAGCAACGTGTCGCCATCGCTCGAGCGCTGGCTATGAAACCGGACATCCTGTTGTTTGATGAGCCTACTTCCGCGCTCGACCCTGAGCTAGTAGGCGAGGTGCTCGAAACCATGAAGGAGCTTGCCCAGGAAGGGATGACCATGGTTGTCGTTACTCATGAAATGGGCTTCGCACGCGAAGTCGGCGATTGGATTATCTTTATGTCCGAAGGAAGAATCGTAGAAAGTGCGCCTTCCGAGGAATTCTTTATTAACCCTAAGGAAGAAC
The DNA here is from genome assembly GCF_003429085.1 of Bacillus sp. V59.32b. Classification (GTDB taxonomy): domain Bacteria; phylum Bacillota; class Bacilli; order Bacillales; family DSM-1321; genus Peribacillus. The sequence goes on from NZ_QVTC01000047.1 coordinate 2,482, forward strand.
GTACGAAAGAATTTTTAACATCTCCTATTTCTAAATAGGCAGGTGACAACTGCGGTGAAAGTGGGGTTTGAATTTCGGTTAGTGTAGCCTAAATGTTTCTATTGTGCTGTGATATAATCAATCTTAAATAAACAACTATTGTAGTCTATGAAACTATATAGTGTAAACATTCAATGTTCTTGTTATATGATCATCTTATTTTATTTGTGAAATAACTTAGAAAAAGTTCGTATGATCCCATATCGGATCATACGGACGAGTTGTTCCATTGGGCGAGAGTTACAATATTCCTAAGTAGAATGAAATCATGATATGGACCATGTCTATATTTTGTTCGAATTCTCGACTTAGAAAAAAGCATTTCCCCAAGTAAAGGAAACATTGGAAAAATTACTTTATGGGTCAAGAAATTTTTACTACTTACAACGAGTGGTTCACCAATTGACGTTCTAAAGAAATATATTAAAAATGAAGGAATGCAATGAGGTGATTTGGTATGGCTAACAAAGCGTATAAGTTCCGTCTTTATCCCACACAAGAACAAAAAGAGCTTCTTGCCAAAACCTTTGGTTGTGTTCGTTTTGTCTACAACAAAATGCTGGCTGAACGAAAGGAAACATATGAGCAATTCAAGGAAGACAAAGAAACATGGAAAAAACAAAAGTTTCCGACTCCAGCGAAGTACAAAAAAGAGTTTGTTTGGCTCAAAGAAGTAGATAGCCTTGCACTCGCAAACGCCCAACTCCATTTACAAAAGGCATATCAAAACTTCTTTTCTGGCCGTGCAGAGTTTCCTCAATTCAAAACCCTTAAGGCGAAACAATCCTATACAACCAATGTAGTCAACGGAAATATCATGCACTTGGACGGCTATATCAAATTACCCAAACTAAAACGCGTAAAGATCAAGCAACATCGAGACATTCCTTCCCATCATATCATCAAATCTTGTACCATCTCCCAAACCACAACCGGAAAATACTACGTTTCCATTCTTACAGAATACGAGCATCAGCCCATCGAAAAAGAAGTACAAGCTGTTGTCGGCCTGGACTTTTCCATGAACGGCTTATTTGTCGATAGCGAAGAAGGTAAGACAGCCAATTACCCTCGTTTCTATCGACAATCCATGGAAAAGCTGGGAAAGGAGCAGCGGATCTTTTCACGCAGACAGAAAGGGTCCAATCGTTGGAACAAACAGCGATTGAAAGTGTCGAAGATTCATGAAAAGGTTGCAAATCAGAGAAGGGACTTCCTGCACAAGTCGTCTCATGCATTAGCACAACGATATGACTGTGTCATCATCGAAGACCTAAACATGAAAGGAATATCACAAGCCCTTAAGTTAGGTAAAAGTGTGGCGGATAACGCATGGGGGATATTCACGGCATTTCTCCAATACAAGTTAGAGGAGCAAGGGAAAAAGCTCGTCAAAATCGATAAGTGGTTTCCATCGTCCAAAACTTGTTCATGTTGCGGTCAAGTAAAAGCAGAACTGCCTCTTTCTGAACGAACATTCCAATGTGAGTGCGGTTTTATGGCAGATAGAGACTGGAATGCTTCTATCAATATCAAACAGGAAGGAATGCGGCAGTTGGTATAATATACATAGAGCATGGAACAGGCTCGATAGCTAAGTAAATTACGTACCGTTGGGTGCGATTACCTTAGAAGCCCCTCACCTCTAAGCGAAGTGTAGGTGGGGTGTAGTTCACGCACCACCGATTTAAAAATAAACAAGAGGTGAACTTTCCGAATAATTTCAAAGATCGTTTTCCCAAAAATAATAAAAACAAAGCGACTGACTAAAATTCACGGTAATGTGATATTTATAACGGTCCTTTTTCTTTTGCAAAACATTCTTTTACTTTTCCTATTGTTTTTCAAATATACTTGTTGTTATGCCCCCAGCCTTCTTATTTGGAGCAGAACATGGAAATATGTCTGTATTTATGATATATATACAGGTAAAATTAAAAGCATTAGAAACCATGAAAGAGGTTGAACATAGTTGGAACATAACTCTTCAAATTTCATTAGAAATATTATTAAAGAAGATCTGGAGACCGGCAAGCATGACCATATCGTAACACGCTTTCCTCCTGAACCGAACGGATACCTGCATATTGGCCACGCAAAAGCGATCATCCTGAATTTTGGCGTTGCAGATGAGTTTAATGGGAAAACAAATCTGCGCTTTGACGATACAAACCCCCTAAAAGAAGATGTTGAATACGTGAATTCCATCAAAGAAGATGTAAAATGGCTCGGCTATGATTGGGATAATCTCTTCTTCGCTTCGGATTATTTTGACGAAATGTATAAACGGGCTGTGCTGCTGATCAAAAAAGGATTAGCCTATGTGGACGACCTCTCTGCGGAGGAAATTCGTGAATATCGCGGAACATTGACCGAGCCTGGCAAAGACAGCCCTTATAGAAACCGCAGCGTTGAAGAAAACCTGGATTTATTTGAGCGGATGCGAAATGGTGAGTTCGCTAACGGTGAAAAAGTGCTTCGCTCCAAGATTGATATGTCCTCACCGAACATCAACCTGCGTGACCCCGTGATATACCGAATTGCTCACGCCACCCACCACAATACAGGCGATAAATGGTGTATTTATCCGATGTACGCATTCGCTCACCCGATCGAGGATGCGATTGAAGGGGTTACCCACTCCCTTTGTACTCTCGAGTTCGAGGATCAACGCCCGCTTTATGATTGGATCGTGGCGAACTGCGAAATGGAGTGCACGCCGCGGCAATACGAATTTGGCCGGCTGAACTTGACAAATACGGTCATGAGCAAGCGGAAGCTGAAGCAATTGGTCGATGAAGGCTTTGTGGATGGATGGGACGACCCGCGGATGCCGACGATTTCAGGTCTGAGAAGACGGGGCTATACCCCTGAAGCGATTCGAGCTTTCTGCCACGAGATTGGTGTGTCAAAAGCATATGGTGCAGTGGATACCCAGATGCTGGAGCATTTTGTCCGGGAAGATTTAAAATTAAAAACCCCGCGTACGATGGGGGTCCTTAAACCGCTCAAAGTGGTCATTACCAACTATCCGGAAAATCAGGTCGAAATGCTCGATGCGGAAATCAACCCGGAAAATCCAGAAATGGGGACCAGACAAATTCCATTCTCCCGGGAGATTTATATCGAGCAGGATGATTTTATGGAAAATCCTCCGAAAAAGTACTTCCGCCTTTTCCCTGGAAATGAAGTCCGCTTGAAGCATGCCTATTTCATCAAATGCGAAGACGTCATTAAGGATGAAAATGGGAACGTAATCGAGCTTCACTGTACGTATGATCCGGAAACGAAAAGCGGTACTGGCTTCACAGGCCGAAAAGTAAAAGGAACCATTCATTGGGTCGATGCCAAGAATGCGGTTCCGGCGGAGTTCCGCCTGTATGAGCCGCTCATTCACGACGAAGAGGAAGAGACGGATGAGGAAGCGGCTGAAAAATCCTTCCTTGAGCGGGTTAATCCAAACTCCTTGGAAATTCTTGAAGGGTTTGTCGAGCCAAACATGAAGACGGTCAAGCCTCAGGATAAATTCCAGTTCTTCAGACATGGCTACTTCAATGTCGATTCTAAGCATACAACTGAAGACCATATTGTCTTCAATCAAATCGTTGAGCTAAAAAGTTCATTTAAAATTTAAGATATTGGCAAGCCTGGAATCCTTAAAAAATTTGGATTTCAGGCTTTTTTGTTCAGTATAAACCTGCTTCGCTTTTGATTATATTTCTACTCTTGGAGTTTCGATCCGGGATAAAACCACATGGGTGACAGTGGATGCATACGGAATCGTAGCATTGATGAATTCCTCCACTTTTTCGATGCTTTCAGAATGGATCTTTAAAATATAGCAGGCCTGCCCGGCAATCCGATAACAAAATTCCACACAGGAAAGTCCCCCGATATATTTTTTAAACCGATCATACTCGCCGTTTTTTATCGTCGCCTCAATAATGCATTCAATCGGATAGCCTAGTTTTTTCATATCTGTTTCAACGCTGTACCCCTTAATGATTCCAAAGGATTCCATTTGCCTGACTCGTTCTGTTACAGCCGGAGAAGACATATTGACCTTCTTTCCCAGCTCCCTCATTGATAGCCTGCTATCCTTCCCAAGCTCATGTAAAATAAGATGGTCGATTTCGTCGATTTTCATTTTTAAATCACTCCCTTAAAAATAGTTAAATTTTTAAATATATTGCTATTTAATCATTACATTTCTAATTAAAAAATAAATAATTTCCCATTACTATTATCTCAGAGGGGGAATTTGTATGGCAAGGATTAAAAAATCGCCACTGGGTTTTACACCTTTTCAACAGCTCTTTTATTCACAAAAGGTTCTTGATAAATGGAGTTCATTATCAGAGGCTCTTTCTGAAGATGGCTTACTATCTTATGAACTGAAGGAACAAGTAAGGCGAGTCTTAGCATTCGGAAATGGCTGTAAATATTGTCAATCTAAAGGAAAGCCTGAGAGTTCCGAAAATATGAAAACAAGCTATGCCGTTGCTTTTGCTGAAGTCTTTCTCATGCAGCGGGAAAAGGTAGAGGAGAAGTTTTTTCACGTCTTGAAGGAAATATTCACTGATGAAGAAATATCTGGGCTGATAGCTTTTATTTGCTTCACAACAGCTCAGCAATACTTCGGAGCACTTATGGATTTAAAACCGGAAAATAAGGAGGAATGAATAAATGAAAGAACGTAAGAATGATACTGCTCTATTGCTTATAGACTCCCAAAAAGCTTTTCACGATAACATATGGGGTAATCGGAATAATCCAACTGCAGAAAGAAATGCGCAAGCACTATTAGAGAAATTCAGAGAAAATGATTGGCCGATCATCCATACTCAGCATCTTTCGAATAATCCAAACAGCTTGTTATATAGAAACGGAGGAGCCACCGAATTTATGGATGGCTTGGTTCCACAAGCAAATGAAAAGATTATCGTGAAGCATGTAAACAGTGCCTTTATCGGAACTGGACTTGAAGGTTACCTGCGTGAAAACGGGATCACCTGTCTGATTACCGCCGGTTTAGTGACGGATCATTGTGTATCGACAACAGTCCGGATGGGCGGTAACCTTGGATTCGAGATGATCGTGGCGGAAGACGCCACTGCAACATTCGACCACGAGGATATTATCAGTGGCGAAATATTTACTGCTGACATCATTCATAGGGTGCATTTGAGCAGCCTCCATGGTGAGTTTGCCACTGTGAAATCCACGGCTGATATTTTACATTCAATTTCACTAAACGAGCGGTTTCTTCTCCCGCTCGTCCTAATCATTTGATTTTAAACAGCAACAGCATGTCACCGTACCCTTGCTGCTCCATTTCTTCTTTCGGGATAAAACGGAGGGCCGCAGAATTCATGCAGTAACGAAGTCCATTTGGTCCCGGCCCATCCGGAAACACATGACCAAGATGTGAGTCGGCTTCCCTGCTTCTCACTTCCGTCCGGGTCATCCGGTGGCTCAGGTCCACTTTTTCCTTGACGCTCGCCGACATGATCGGCTTGGTGAAGCTTGGCCAGCCGCAGCCGCTGTCATACTTGTCACGTGAGCTGAACAGTGGTTCCCCTGAGACGACGTCGACATAAATGCCTTCCCGCTGATTGTCATTATACTCATTCTCAAAAGGAGGCTCGGTTCCATTTTCCTGGGTTACGAAAAATTGCATGTCCGTTAGTTTTTCTCTGAGTTGGGAGTTATCTTTTGGCCAATGCTCTTTTTGAAACGACTCTCTGCCAGAGCCTCGCTTGTAAAGGGCATAGCGGAAAGCATTCTTTTTGTGAAAATCCTGATGATATTCTTCTGCACGATAGAATATTTTAGCGGGCAATATTTCTGTGACGATGGGTTTGGAGAATCTGCCACTCTCTTCAAGTGCTTTTTTCGATGTTTCCGCCGCAGACTTTTGTTGCTCATTATGATAAAAGATGACCGTCTTATATGATTGTCCCCGGTCGGAAAACTGCCCGCCCTCATCGGTAGGATCTATTTGCTGCCAGTATAGCTCCAGCAATTCTGCATACGAGACAACTTCTGGGTCAAAGGTAATCTGTACCGCTTCATAATGGCCCGTTGTTTCAGAACAGACTTCTTTATAAGTTGGATTTTCTTTTGCGCCGCCTGTATAACCTGAAACAACCTCGATAATTCCTTCCCTTTCATCAAAAGGGGACACCATACACCAAAAGCAGCCGCCGGCAAAGGTCGCTTTTATTTTGGCTTTTGCCATATACTTCACCATCGTTTCCTTATCTATTTATTTGTATTATATAGCCATTTAAAAAAAACCAAAATCCAAACAGTCTCGCTAATTGTATAATAACTTTGACAAAGACAAACTGCGTTCAAAAAGCATAAAAAAAGAAGCAATCCCTTTATGTCAAAAAGGATTGCCATGCTAGGTACCGATACTTAGCTACAACACAAAGCTTACAATAACAGAGGAGAGCACACTTACCAATGTGGCACCGTACAATAGCTTCAATCCAAAACGAGCTACCGTGTTTCCTTGTTTTTCATTAAGGCCTTTGACCGCCCCGGCAATGATCCCGATGGAGGAAAAGTTTGCGAAGGATACAAGGAACACCGAGATGATGCCAAGCGTCCGTGCACTCATTTCCGCTTCAACCTTTCCTAATTCAATCATCGCCACAAACTCATTGGTCACCAATTTAGTGGCCATGATGCCGCCGGCCGTAACGGATTCCCCAACAGGCACACCCATGATAATCGCAATCGGGGCGAAGGCATAGCCGATGATTTCCTGAAAGCTCATGCCTAAAGCCATATCAAAGACATTATTGATTAAAGCGATTAAAGCTACGAAGCCGATCAGCATTGCCGCTACAATGATGGCTACTTTAAAACCATCCATAATATACTCGCCGATCATCTCGAAAAACGTTTGTTTCGCTTCCTCCTGTACCTCAAGGATGTCTTCTTTATCATCCACTGTGTAAGGATTGATAATCGACGCGATGATGAAGCCGCCAAACAGGTTAATAACAATCGCAGTTACAACATATCTAGGTTCGATCATCGTCATATAAGCGCCGACAATCGACATCGATACCGTTGACATTGCGGACGCGCATAATGTGTAGAGACGGTGTTCAGGCAGTTGGCCGAGCTGTTTTTTTACGGTAATGAAAACCTCGGATTGTCCAACCATTGCGGATGCAACGGCATTATACGATTCCAATCTGCCCATTCCGTTTATTTTGCTAAGCACGATGCCGATTCCTTTCATGATAAAAGGAAGAATTTTAAAATGCTGTAAGATACCGATTAAGACGGAAATAAACACAATCGGCAGCAATACATTCAGGAAAAAAGGCAACTGCCCTTCATTTGCCAGCCCGCCAAACACAAAGTTAATTCCTTCATTGGCGTATTCAAGTAATTTTCCGAAGCCATTCGCAATCGCTGTGATCATCACAAATCCGAATTTTGTATTTAATAAAAGAAAGGATAAAATCAATTGAATGACGACCATGATGATGATTGGTTTGAATTTGACATCTTTCCGGTTATTGCTCGCTATCCATGCCAAACCAAAGACAACGAGCAGGCCGATTATCGCGATGATATATTTCATTAGCTGCCTCCACTAAGTTGTATTTTTTCAGAAAAAAGCAAACGGTTTTATGTACTTGTTTATTGTTAGTCATTCAGCGTTTTTTATAACTTGTCCAAAAAAAGAAGCCGGCTCATCCGGCTCCTGTCAATTATTCTTCTTTTATCATCTTCTTTTGGAAGTCAGCGATATTTTTATATTCCTGATCCAATAGTCTAGGCAGGCGGATAAAAATCGGTGTCAGTTCCTCATATACCGCTACATTTTCCGGAATCGGCTTGTGATGATGGGTTGCACCGACCATTTCGGAGACAACATTCAACGAATCAATTTCCCCAAGGCCGTACATTCCTAGGATCGCTGCGCCAAGGCAAGAGCTTTCAAAGCTTTCCGGTACAGACAATTCCTGATTGAAAATATCGGCCATCATCTGGCGCCATAGCTCCGACCTTGCAAAGCCGCCGGTTGCCTGAATTTTCACTGGCTCGCCAATCAATTCCTGAAGTGCGAGAAGAACGGTGTAAAGGTTAAAAATGACCCCTTCCAAAACCGCGCGGATTAAATGTTCTTTTTTATGGTGCAGACCTAAGCCAAAGAAAGAACCTCTTGCGTTGGCATTCCATAGCGGTGCTCTCTCCCCCGCGAAATAAGGATGGAACAATAATCCGTCCGCTCCCGGCTTCACTTTGGCAGCAATCGCTGTCAAAACTTCGTATGAATCAATCCCGAGCCGCTTGGCAGCTTCTATTTCGGAGGCTCCGAGCTGGTCGCGAACCCATCTGAAAATCATTCCGCCATTATTAACAGGCCCGCCGATCACCCAATGATTCTCAGTCAATGCATAGCAGAATATGCGGCCTTTCGGATCTGTTACCGGGCGATCAGAAACGGTCCGGATCGCGCCGCTCGTCCCAATCGTCACCGCCAAGACTCCCGGTTCAATCGCGCCCACTCCCAGATTCGAGAGAACGCCATCACTTGCTCCGACGACAAATGGGATGGCTGCCGGCAGACCCATGTCTTTCGCATAGGCTTCATCCATGCCTTTCAAGCTGTACGTAGTGGGGACCAGCTCCGATAATTTATCTGCTGTTACTCCGGCTACCTTCAATGCCCCTTCGTCCCACGCCAATGATGTAAGATTGAACAGACCCGTAGCTGAGGCGATTGAATGATCGACTACATATTTGCCGAAAAGCTTATAAAAAACAAATTCCTTGATTGAAATAAACTTATAAGTCTTGGCAAATAAGTCGGGTTGTTCATTCCGAAGCCATACCAATTTAGATAATGGTGACATTGGATGAATGGGCGTTCCCGTTCTCAAGTAAATATTATGGCCGTCCATTTCATTGAGGATTTTTTCCGACCATTCCGAACTGCGGTTATCTGCCCATGTAATACAGCGCGTTAAAGGTTTCCCCTCCCTATCGACTGCAATGACACTATGCATCGCTGAGCTGAAAGAAACACCAAGTATCGTTTCAGGGTCGACATTTGCCTTTTCAACCGCTTTTTTAATGGAAAGAACTACGGCTTGAAAAATCTCATCCGGATCTTGTTCCGCTGTTTCAGGGGTAGGAGAGTATAATGGATATTCGATGCCATGGCTGGAAATAATTATGCCATCCTTCGAAAACAACACAGACTTTGTACTGGTTGTCCCAATGTCTACTCCGATTACATACTTAGTGTTCAAAATCTTTCCGCCTCCTTGCAAAATCCCCAACTATAAAGAATCGTACATTATTTTTTTACCACACTATGGCCACCGAATTCATTTCTTAAGGCTGCAACGACTTTTCCTGAGAATGTATCTTCATCTAATGAGCGGTAGCGCATCATTAAGGACATCGCGATAACTGGAGTAGCAGCCTGCAGGTCTAGCGCTGTTTCGACCGTCCACTTTCCTTCACCAGATGATTGCATCACACCTTTGATGTCGTTAAGACGAGCGTCCTTTGAAAAAGCATGTTCAATTAACTCCATCAACCAAGAGCGGATGACCGACCCATTATTCCATACCCGTGCAACCTTCTCATAATCGAATTCATACGGACTTTTTTCCAACACTTCAAATCCTTCGGCAATGGATTGCATCATGCCATATTCAATGCCGTTATGCACCATTTTCAAGAAATGACCACTGCCGATTTCTCCTGCGTATAGATACCCGTTTTCCACGGAAATGTCACGGAACAACTCCTCGACAGAGTCAAAGGCAGCTTTGTCTCCGCCAATCATCGTACAGACTCCGTTTCTTGCTCCTTCCATTCCCCCGCTCGTCCCAACATCAAGGAAATGGATGCCAAGCTCTTTTAGCTCAGATCCACGTCTGATTGAATCCTTATAATGGGAGTTGCCTCCATCTATGACAATATCACCTGGATTTAAGAGGCCTTTTAACTCATTTAATACATTTTCGGTAATGTCTCCGGCAGGAACCATCACCCAAATTACGCGAGATCCCTTCAGATTTTCAGCCAAACCGGCAAGCGAGGAAACACCTTTTCCACCGGCGGCCACGAGCTTTTCTATATTGGCAGCATCCACATCATATGCTACCACCTCATGCTTATTCATAACATTCAAGGCCAGATTATATCCCATTTTCCCAAGACCTATAATTCCTATTTCCATGACAATCACCTTTTCAAAAAAATTTTCAATTATACTCTTATTATAAGAAATTTTTTTCGATATGTGAACCTTAAGAAAGAAAAATTTTTTCACGCGATATTTTATGCTATAATTTTTTAAAAATCAGGGAAGGAAATTTCTCTTTATGACTCAAAATTGCTTAGGAAAAATTAGGTCCTATTATCCGCGTTTTAGTGAAAAAGAAAAAAAGATTGCTAATTATATTTTGGAAAATCCAGAACAGATTATACATAGTACCATCAATGAGGTGGCTGAAGATTTGAATGTTGCCGATGCCACTGTCTTCCGCTTTTGCAAACGAATTGGCTTTAAAGGCTACCAAGCGATGAAAATTGCACTTGCGTCTGAAATCATGTCACCGATCCAGCAGATTCACGAAGAAATAACGGAACAGGATGATGAAAAGACGGTAGCAGAAAAGATTTTCAAATCGAATAATCGATCGCTGGAAAACACTTTGCAAATCCTTGATTCGAACGCTCTTAAAAGAGCGGTCTCGCTGCTATTAAACGCAAGACGGGTCGAATTTTACGGGACCGGCGGATCCGCTGTCATCGCGATGGATGCCTACCATAAATTCCTTCGAACCGGCATCCAGGCTTTTGCTTTTATCGATACCCATTTTCAGCTAATGTCCGCTTCACAGCTGACATCAGATGATGTTGCGGTCGTCATTTCGCATTCTGGGACGAATAAGGATACCATCCAAATTTTACAAACAGCAAATGAAAACGGTGCCAATACAATCGGTATTACCAGCTTCCCTAAATCACCGATCAGCCAAAAGGTTGATGTTCCACTAATCACGAGTGCGGAGGAGACAGAATACCGTTCTGAAGCTCTAGCATCAAGAATTAGCCAGCTGAGTTTGATTGATGCACTCTACGTAAATGTCATGATGAAAAACAAAGGTAAAGCCAAACAATCTCTCCAAAAAATAAGAGATGTCATTGCTGAAACAAAGATATGAATATAGATACATTCAAGGCGGACTTTATCGTAAAGTCCGCCTTTTTTTTAAACAAACGTATTAAGGATCAAGATAAAGACAAGGGCCGCAACCGAGATGATGGTCTCAAGCGCTGTCCAGGTCATTAATGTTTCCTTTACAGTCATGCCGAAATATTCTTTAATGAGCCAGAATCCTGAATCGTTAACATGGGAAAGGATCAATGAACCTGCACCTGTTGCCAAAACGAGGAGTTCTATATTTACACCAGGCATAACCGCTACAATAGGAGCCAGGATTCCAGCTGCCGTCATCATAGACACGGTAGCAGAACCGGTCGCAACCCGGATCATTGCCGCGATTCCCCATCCTAAAAGAATAGGTGACATATTTGAATCTTGAGCAAGCTCAGCGATATACTCTCCAATGCCTGAATCAAGCAACACTCTATTAAACGCTCCGCCTGCACCGATAACCAAAAGAATCGTTGCGGTCGGGGCAAGACAATCATTCGTGAATTTCAAGACGGTTTCACGAGAAAGGCCACGGAAGAAACCAAGGCTAAAAAATGAATAAACAGTTGCAATCAAAAGAGCGACAATCGGATCCCCAATAAAGAAGAAAAATTCATACGCAAAGCTCTCTTTCTCAAATACTAATTGTGCAATAGAAGAAGCAAGCATTAATAGAACAGGAACTAAAATTGTGAAAAGAGTATTGAAAAACCCTGGAAGCTCCTTTGTTGGATTTTGCTCGGCCAGCTGGTCGCCGATTTCCTTTGGGACTTCTTTGTAAATTCTTTTTCCGATCCATTTCCCGTATACCGGACCGGCAAGAATTGCAGTCGGAATACCGACAATTAAAGAATAAAGAATAGTGAGCCCAACATCAGCCTGGAAAATGCCTACAGCAGCCATGGCAGCCGGGTGCGGCGGCACAAGACCGTGGACTACAGATAAACCCGCTACTAACGGAACACCGATCGAAACAAGAGACATTTTCGTCTGACGTGCAATTGTAAATACTAATGGAATTAATAGAACGAATCCAACCTGGAAGAATACCGGAATCCCGACGATGAATGCTACCACCATCATCGCCCAGTGAACGTTCTTTTCACCAAACCTTTTAATAAGAGTTTGCGCGATACGCTCAGCACCACCCGATTCAGCCATCATTTTTCCAAGCATGGTTCCTAACGCCAATACAATGGCTAAGAATCCAAGTGTATTCCCCATACCTGCTTTTATCGAATCAATAATACTCGGAACCTCTGGGTTTGAGGAAACAAGCGGCATTCCCGTTGCTAAACCGACTCCGATTGCCGTGATGATCAACGCGACAAAAGGATTTAGCTTGGCCACCGTTATAAGAAGCAAAAGGACAACAATCGCTGACAAAACAATAAATAATAACATAATACCAAAATCCCCCTTAAAGATTTTTCATTTTATGATAAACTGCTGAAAGCACTTTCATTCTTGATTATATGAAAAAATATTTCTTAAATCAACTATTAAAATAAAAAAATATTTTATCGAAAATTAAACATGACAAAGGGGCGACCTTATTATTAGCAGTCGCCCCTTCATTTCTTACAAAACTTTACTCAGAAATGATTTTGTCCGTTCTTCCTGCGGATTGCTGAATAAAGCATTCGGCTCGTTTTCTTCCACGATGTAGCCTCCGTCTATAAAGAGAACCCTGTCTCCCACTTCTCTGGCAAATCCCATTTCATGTGTGACGACGACCATTGTCATCCCTTCCTTGGCCAACTGCTTCATAACTTCGAGCACATCTCCGACCATTTCCGGATCAAGAGCGGATGTCGGTTCATCGAACAGCATAATTTTAGGATTCATGGCTAAAGCCCTCGCAATAGCGACCCGTTGCTTCTGACCGCCTGAAAGCTCAGCAGGATAGCTCCCCGCCTTTTCTCTCAACCCAACCTTATCCAACAGCTCCAGCGCCTTAGTAATTGCTTCCTCCTTGGAGAAGGAACGAACATTCATCGGGGCCAAAGTGATGTTTTCCATCACTGTTTTATGCGGGAATAGGTTGAACTGCTGAAACACCATGCCAACATCTTGCCGAATTTCATTTATGTTGATTTTCGGGTCGGTAATATCATGACCATCAATAATTACATGGCCTTCTGTGATCTCCTCCAGCCGGTTTAGACAGCGTAAAAAGGTGCTTTTCCCTGAACCGGAAGGCCCGATGACACATACGACTTCTCTCTCTTTTATTTCAGTATCAATGCTCTTAAGCACTTCTTGGTTACCAAACGACTTTTTTAGGTTTTTCACAGTAATCATTTTCATCGCAGCACAAATCTCCTTTCCAGGAAATTAGCAAGCAGGGTGAGTAAATAAATAATGATGAAATAAATGATTCCGACCGTAAGCCAAATGTTAAAGGCCTCGAACGTTGCCGCCGATTGGATTTCTCCCTGCTGAGTTAAATCCGCGATCCCAATAACAGACAGCAGTGAAGTATCCTTTAGACTGATGATCGATTGGTTTGTAATCGTCGGCAGCATCCTCCTGAACGCCTGCGGCAAAACGATGTGCCTCATATTTTGCATTCCGGTTAAGCCCAGTGATCTGGCTGCTTCTGTTTGCCCTTTATCAATAGACTGGATTCCGGCCCGGATGATTTCCGCAAAATATGCGCCCGCATTTATCGCAACCGTTATGATCCCCGCCGTTGTATTGTTGAAAGAAATAAATGGCAGGGAATTAAGGCCAAAATAAATAAAAAACAATTGGACCAAAAATGGTGTCCCGCGAATCGCATCAATAAAAACAACCGCAATCCAATTTAATGGTTTTATAGAGGTCAGCCTCATTAATGCGATCACTAAACCAATTAAAAAACCGATAATGATGGCAATGATAAAAATATACAATGTCACTTGAAGACCTTCCAATAGATAAGGCAAGGCCGCACTGATAACATCCACCTGAATTCTCTCCTTTCAAAAAGAGGGCGCGCCATGAGCGCGCCCTCCTGCGAAATCTATTATTCACCTAAATACTTATTCAGTATTTCATCATATTTTCCGCTGTCTCTTAACTCTTTTAATCCATTGTTGATTTTGTCCAGAAGCTCTTCGTTTTCACCCTTTAAGACTGCGATTCCGTATTTGTCACCATTCAAACGGTCACCGACAATCTCAAGACCAAGATCTTTCTGGGCAATCGCATAAGCGATTACCGGATAGTCCTCAAGCAGAACATCTGCATTGCCGTTGGAAACTTCCTGGAACATGGCCGGGCTGTCATTGAACTGCACGACTTTATAGCCTTTTTCCTTCGCTTTTTCTGTCGCAAATGCCGCTCCGGTTGTACCTTTCTTAACCGCTACAGTTTTACCTTTAAGGTCGTCCAGTGTTTTAATATCCGTCGTTCCTTTTTTGACTACAAGGGTAAGTCCCGCATCAAAGTATGGATCTGAAAAATCCACCACTTTTTTACGATCGTCGGTAATGCTCATCCCCGCTATGGCTACATCTAACTCTCCTGCCTGCATCGCTTGAATAATGCCCCCGAAGTCCATCGGATTTAGTTCTATTTTAAATCCTTCGTTCTTTGCAATTTCGTTAATTAAATCAATATCAATTCCTTTGTATTCTCCGCTCTCCTCGAACTCAAACGGCGGGTAGGTCGTATCGATTCCTACCTTATAAACTTTTTCTTCTTTCGTGCCTGAACCCGAGCCTTCTTCAGAAGTTCCACATGCCGCTAATAATAGAATCATAACAAAAAAAAGACTGAAAAAACCTATTTTCTTCATAGATAAACCCCCTCTATCATTCATAATATTATGTATCTTCTAAAATTATACATTTGTATAGCTGAAGAGTAAATCCCTCTCTTTCTTTCTATGAGCGAAAGACAACCACTTTTTACCCAAAAGAATAAGTAGTTAAACATTACGACATGAACTGTCGCAATATGTTTTATTTTCTGATTTTACTTTTTTTTCTGAAAATATTATAATACTATTTGTATTGGACTTTACCCTTTTAAAGGGGAGGGGCAGTCCATACAAAACAAAGGGGGAATTATATTGGCGATGAACGAATCAGCAGTAAAAAAGATGCAAAAAAATTCATCTATTGATTACACGAAAGTTGTCCATTCATCATCCTTCAAAGAGCTTATGCATAAGAAAAAGAAATTCATTATTCCTATGTCCATCTTTTTCATGGTATTTTATTTTGCTCTCCCCATCTTGACCGCTTACTCAACGGTTCTTAATCAACCGGCATTTGCATCGATCAGCTGGGCCTGGGTTTTTGCATTTGCCCAATTTATCATGACCGTTACTCTATGTATGATTTATACTCGAAAAGCTAGGGAATTTGATGAAATTGTTGAAAAAGTAAGCAAAGAAACCAGACGTTAAGGGGGAAAATCCAGATGAATATGTTAGCTTTTGCTTTATTTATCGCAATTGTAGCGATAACACTGATCATTACTTATGTGGCTTCAAAACGGACAAAAACCACGAGTGATTTTTATACGGCGGATGGAAGCCTGACTGGTTGGCAAAATGGACTTGCCATCGCGGGGGATTATATGTCAGCAGCCTCGTTTTTAGGGATCGCCGGAATGGTAGCGCTTTCAGGATTCGACGGTTTTTTCTACAGCATCGGGTTTTTGGTTGCGTATCTTGTCGTTTTATTTATCGTAGCAGAGCCCTTAAGAAACTTAGGGAAATATACACTGGCTGATATGATTGCGGCACGTTTTGACGAGAAAAAAGTCCGAGGGGTCGCAGCCTTAAATACAATTACGATTTCAACTTTTTATATGATTGCCCAATTAGTTGGTGCAGGTGCACTCATTAAATTATTATTAGGTATTGATTATGTATATTCCGTTTTAATCGTCGGAGTTCTGATGACTTTATATGTAGTATTTGGTGGCATGATGGCTACAAGCTGGGTCCAGATTGTCAAAGCCATACTGCTTATGGGCGGAACATTTGTGATATCAATCATGGTGTTCGCTAAATTTGATTTCAGCGTCATCTCAATGTTTGATGCAATGAAAACAGCCACACCTTTAGGAGAAGATTTCCTGAATCCTGGCAATAAATTCAAGAATCCAATTGATACCATATCGCTCAACCTGGCACTTGTCTTAGGAACAGCGGGCCTTCCGCATATCCTCATTCGTTTCTTTACAGTTAAGGACGCAATCACGGCTCGCAAGTCGGTTGTCTATGCAACTTGGATTCTCGCTGTTTTCTATGTCATGACAATCTTCCTGGGATTCGGGGCAGCCGCTTTTGTAGGGTATGACAAAATTGTAGAAGCAAACGCTGCCGGCAATATGGCCGCACCATTGCTCGCTCAGGCACTCGGCGGTGACTTCCTGTTTGCCTTCGTCTCTGCAGTCGCTTTTGCTACGATACTTGCGGTTGTTGCAGGTCTCGTGCTTTCTGCGGCCTCAGCCTTTGCACATGATTTTTACAGCCATATTTTACGCCGTGGACAGGCCACTGAAAAAGAACAGATGGTCGCAGCTCGTTGGGCTTCCATTGGCGTTGCGGTAATCTCGATTATCCTTGCCTTATTCGCCCAAACGATGAACGTTGCATTCCTTGTAGCACTTGCCTTTGCAGTAGCTGCCAGTGCCAACCTGCCGATTATCATGCTGACAATTTTCTGGAAGCGATTTAATACGACAGGTGCAGTATCAGGCATGCTCGTAGGTTTGTTCAGTGCTCTATTCCTTGTAGCCATTAGCCCGAACGTTTGGGCGCCGGAAAAAGGCGTAGCCATTTTAGTAGGAGATCCGCTCATCTCGCTTACAAACCCTGGAATCATCTCGATTCCGCTTGGATTCCTGGCTGCAATTGTTGGAACGTTGGTTTCCAGTAAAAAAGCAGACACGAAGAAATTTGATGAAATTCTAGTAAAAGCCAATACAGGTATTAAAGAACCAGTAAGCGAATAAAATAATTAAACCTGATGGCAGCAAGATACCTTGCTGCCATCAGGTTTTTCTTATAAATCTATCTTATTTTTAGTAGGAAAAGACCATTTCCAAGCTATTAGATTGATAATAAATAAAAGAATTAAATAGATATAAACTCCATACTCGAATAGATAAGCCGCACTAAAGTGCAGCGCAGCTAACAATAAGAGGAAAGTCAGCAATAGAAACGTTTTGATGCCCTCATTTTGCTGAATGGCCTCAAACGCTTCGGAGAAAGGCATGTCTGAAGACAATGATTTAAAACAAAGCACTACAAACAGTAAAAAGCCGAGAAACATAACAGTTAAATCAGGAAGAATTCTGAATCCAAATAAGGAAATGAACAACATTCCTACAAACAAGAAAAGCGGAAAGAGATATCGGGCAATACCAGCCTTTAACACTCCTTTATAAATAGACCCTTCAGCTCTTATGGGAATCATTTTATAAATCCAAGCAGCCTTAAAATTTTTCGAGTAATTTAACATCATGACCAAGGTCGGAATAACCATTCCGGAAAAATACATATTATAATACATCCTGCTATTTTTAATCTCATCCAAACTGCTACCATCCAACGCATTAAAGATTAAAAAGAATGGGAGAATCAACGAAATGCCCAAACCAGGATATAGCTTCAATTTGAAATCGCGCTCATTTGCCATCATATCAGCAGCAAATCGAAAAAATATCTGTTCCTCCCGACTTTTACACAATACTTTTGCCGACCAAGTCGTAAATCGTTTCTTCTTTTTCCTGCTGCCGCTCACACTCGTCAGACGCTGCAGGCTCCGTTCATATAAAGGAATTAGTTTAATATACAAGAAAATTGAAATAAGCGGGACAATAACCGCGAATACTGAGAAAAGCGTGTAATACCCATTGGTTACTCCTTTCAATATCCATTCAAAAGGAGCTCCATACCAGATTGGTATGATAAAATAATGCCACCATTCTGGTTCCAAAACGGCGCTTGCATCCATAAAATCAAAAACTCTGATCAAAAGTTGATATCCTAATGTCATGGCAACCGTTAATCCAATTTGAAAATAATTAATAATATCTTTTAATCTTTCCCCATCAAAAAATCTCAATATCACTAAATATAATAAAGCAGTTAACACAACGACAAAAACATCGATCAAAATAATTTCCGCTAAAAATAAGATGAAAAATCCAATTCCATGACGGATTAACGAAACTGCAAGTGCAGGTCCTGTGATGGCCATTGTTAGATAAAACATGTAGATAAAGATATGTAGAAATTTGGCCATACCCATTGTCCGTCTATCAACCGGCTTCGAATAGATAATCGTTTTATCCCGTGTATCCAATAAAACAGAAGAAAAATCAGAAACTAACGAAGTCAAAATCATAAAGATTAGAACGCCAAAAAAGAGACTCATTTGTAGCATATAATTGTTCCCCTTAGCAACAACTACTGCCATAAACCCACCTAATATCACGTAAATCCACAAAGATTTAATAAACTGGTTTTCATTCTCGCTCTTTTTATTTTTCTGATTGCCGGAACCCGCCAGGATAGTTGGAACTTTTCTGCTGTCCATAACCAATTTGACTTGCAGGATGCTCCTCATCTTTTCGTAATCGACTCCAAGCTTTTCGAATAAACCCTTGCATCTATCAAGAAACTTCAATACTCTAAAGTTTTTCATGCCCTCATCCCTCTTGTACAATAGATACAAATTCTCTTGCTACGTCCCGATGATCTGTAAATCCTGTAAGCTGATTAAAGATCTCCTCCAAGGAGCCTTCCTTGCTTCTTTCTTTAAGTTCAGCAAAACTGCCATCCGCGACAATCTGGCCACTCTTTAATAAAATAATCCGACTCGAAATCTTCTCTACCACTTCCATAATGTGAGAAGAATAAAAAATTGTTTTCCCCTGCGCAGAAAGCTGAGCTAGAATCTCCTTTACTACAATTACACTATTAGCGTCCAAACCGCTTAGAGGTTCATCCAAAAATAATATATCCGGGTCATGAAGCAAGCTGGCAATAATCATCACCTTTTGTTTCATTCCTTTTGAATAAGAGGAAATCCTTGCATCGTATACCTCTTCGATTTGAAAAACAGCCATCATTTTTTCTGCTTTCATTTCAACCATATCGCGGTTTAAGCCATAAAGTTCACCGATAAAGGATAAATACTCTCTTGCGGTCAGATTTTCATATAGTTCCGCAATCTCTGGTACGTACCCGATTTTTCTCTTATACTCTAAGTTTCTATCGGCTATATCTTTTCCCGCTATTTCGACGGTTCCACTGTATTCCTCTAGCAATCCAAGCATTACTTTTACAGTTGTGCTTTTCCCTGCACCATTGGGACCGATATAACCAATAATTTCTCCTTTATGTACGTCTAGGTTTATACCTTTAAGCACGATATTCGCACCATAATTTACCGATAACTCCCTAATTTTTATAATCGGATTTTCACTGATATTCACCTTTTCACCGTCTTTCAATTTATTGGTTCTTCACAAAAAGAAGTGGTTTAAGCTTTTGATTATCCGTTGATTTCCGCTCCAGGCCCTCGCTTTCCGCGGGCAGTCCGGGAGCCTCCGCGGCAAAGGGCACGCCTCCGGGACTTACACAGGATGTGTTGGCGTCGACGTAAGACATAAGGACGTGGCAGATCTTAGTCGACGTTCCGTTAACTGGCCTGCTTTTCCCGCAGGACGCTGAATCATCATCCATGAATAGGCACCGCACGAGAAAATGCGTATGCATTTTAAGAGGAGTCTCGTATATCCTCGCCAATCAACTTTGTTGCAAAATTAACTGAGATAATACGTTAATCATTATTAAACCACCAGTTATGGTGAAGAGCCATTTTATTTAAACATTAACATCATTTGGAAATTTTTAAAAGACCAATTGGCAGACTTTAATACTGAGATTGTGTGTAGTGGCATCCCAAGATCAAGCAGTTTTTATTTCTATTTGTCACACGAAAAAAGCCAAAAGGAAAACATCTGTTTTGATGTCTCTCCATTTGACTTAATTCGAATTATCTAGGTTGTGCCACGATCCCATTATGAACCTTAATATATCCATGGCGGAGGATGTTAAAGCCGCCTTCATACACATACAATCCCATCTGACGGACATCCATTAACTCCCTGTACGTATGATTCATCACATCGGCCATGATCGTGTAAAACAAGCGTGATTTCAGCTGCAATCGGGGCGTAGTCATGATCGCGTAACCGCCCGGCTTCAAGAATTTGCGGTGCCAATCCATCGCTTCTTGTTTAAAGTCATCTGGAAAATGCTCTAAAAGCCCGACGCTCAGGACGATATCGAATTCTTTGCCGAATGGCAGGTTCCGGATATCATCCACTACGTAATCAATATTCATTTGGTCTTTATGCCAGACCCGTGGATTGCCGCTAACCGGATTAATTCCAAGGAAGGGGTAACGATCAGGAAAGTGCCCGAAACGGTCTGTGCGGCAAAAGTCATCATAATCGACCATTACGATTTCGCCCTCAGGGTACATCGCATATAACTGCATCGCTTCATAGCCTTCGGCAGCACCCAAAAATAGAATACGCGGTTTCCTTATATCAAGTCCTTCAAAAAGGGCCCTCTTTCCACGCGGATCCCAAATGCCATCCTCCACCCGATGGGCATAATTCCATAACGATAACCGGATCGTTTCACCGAGTGCCTTTTTCACGTCACTTAACTGAAAACGAGACAAATATCCCTTCAATTCTTTCTTTGACCTGGAAATCTCTTCAGGTACATCTTTTACAAACCATTCATGAAATGATTTATTGAAAAACTCCCAAGACTCCTGTACAGACATTTCACCGTTCTCTTGCTCCCAGTCGCGTTTCGACTTGGCCACTGTTTTCACTTCATATGGCTTTCCGACATCCTTCCAGGTCAGCTCAGACCAGTCAGAAACAAGATTGGCATTGAAAAACTTATCAAGATGCTCATTTGTCGGATTTCTCAAATCGATTCGGTAGCTCGGCGTCAACTGCGTCGATTCAAAATCGGCTTCGGTATAAACCGGTTCGTTCAGCTTTGTTTCAAGCAAGCTCATTCATCCACCCCTCCAAAGAAAGCGCTTTCTTATAAATTCAACAACCGTTAGCCAATCCCTTTTTTCGTCTATCAAAAAAAAGGACAGGAATGATATTATTCCTGCCGGCTCACTTGCTTTTATTATATTTCTTTACAACCTGGTTCATGACTTCGGAGAAAACAATCCCCATGGCAATAGCCCCTGAGAGCATTAAGACTTTTGCGGCAAGCTGGACAGCTGTACTATAATCGTTGCTGACAAAATGCCTCATTGCATCGTATGCCATTCCTCCCGGGACGAGGGGGATGATGCCCGACACATTAAAAATGATAATCGGCGTTTTATATAATTTAGCGAATGTCTGGCTGATGAGTGCTACAAGAAAGGCAGCTGCCAGCGTGGCAAAAACACTGTCGAAGTCGGTTTCGACAAGCGCATAATAGAGCATCCAGCCAACCATTCCGACGAATCCACACTGCATGATGGATTTCTTCGGAACATTAAAAATAATTCCGAAGGCGGCAGACGCAATAAAACTAGTAATAAGCTGTGCAATCATATAATTACCTCATCGTTTAAAAGAATGAAAGTACAACGGCAATCCCTGACCCTATCGCAAAAGCGGTTAAAGATGCCTCAGCGCCCTTTGATATTCCCGAGACCAGATGCCCGGCCATTAAATCCCGGATTGCGTTTGTAATCAGCAGACCGGGCACAAGCGGCATAACCGAACCGATTATTATTTTATCAATTTCGTCCCCTACTCCGGTATAAACAAACAGGGTTGCCACCAATCCAATAATTAAGGAAGAAAGAAACTCTGAAAAAAATTTTATCTCAAGCAATCGATTGAGATAAATCAGACAAGAAAAACCAATTCCTCCTGTCAAGCATGCCGGAATGAAATCATGCCATCCACCTTGAAACATAATGAGAAAGCAGCCGCTCGAAAGAAATGCAGCAAAAACTTGCAGCCATAACGGATAAGCCAGCTTAGCTTTTTCCATCCGTTTCAATTGAACAAGGGCATCCTTGGCGGATATCTCTCCGCTGCTGATTTTTCTGGAAATGCTGTTCACTTCAGTAACCTTCTTCAAATCTGTTGACCTATTTGAAATTCTATATAATTTACTTGGATCATCTCCGTCAATCGAAAAGATAATGCCTGTCGGAGTCACAAAGCTATGTGAGTGATAGATCCCAAAGGAGGCTGCGATCCGGGACATCGTGTCTTCCACGCGATTTGTTTCCGCACCGCTTTCCAGCATGATTTTCCCCGCTAGCATACACACTTCGATAACTTCATACGTTTTTGGAAGATTCTCCATAACCCACACTCCATCGGTAGACAAGATTGTTCTTCACTTAGATTATTATTATTTCCTTTGTGTGTCAAAAGCCATTGTAAAACGAAACACATAATAGGATAATGAAGCGATGCTTTTATTTCTATTTTTCTATCACGAAAGGTTGTGTCACCATTTGAAAGGTTTATTAAAAAGCTACAAGGGGTCCCTTTTGCTGCTCATTGCCATCATCATCGGCGGAGCTGCTGGGTTGATTTTCGGTACGGAAGCTTCCGTTGTTAAACCTTTGGGGGATTTGTTTTTAAACTTAATGTTCATGATCATTATTCCGCTCGTGTTCTTCAGCATTGCTTCAGCGATTGCTAGCATGAATGAAATGAAGCGGCTCGGAAAAATCATGGGCAGCATCCTCTTGGTTTTCTTCATCACGGCCGCCATTTCAGCGATTATCGGCTTTGCCGGTACGATGATTGTCAACCCATTAGAAAATACGGATACTTCCGCAATTAAAGAGTTAATGAGCTCAGCTGATAGTATGGAAGAAGCACCGGAGGAAGTTAGCTTCCTGAGCCAGCTTGTTAATACCTTTACGGTTCCTGATTTTTCAGCTTTATTGTCAAAAAGCAATATGCTGCAGCTGATCGTCTTCTCGGTTTTATTCGGACTCGCCACAGCTATTGTTGGAGAAAAAGCAAAGCCGGTTTCTGCATTCTTATCTGCAGGCTCGGCCGTGATGATGCAAATGGTTAAATTTGTGATGTATTATGCCCCAATCGGGCTTGGCTGTTACTTTGCAGCCGTTATCGGAGAGCTTGGTCCGCAGATACTAGAAGGTTATTTGCGTGCATTCCTACTTTATCTTGGATTGGCACTCATCTACTATTTCGGATTCTTTACTCTATATGCCTTTATTGCAAGCGGAAAAGCCGGAGTGAAAGTTTTCTGGAAAAATGCGTTCACTCCCTCTATCACAGCCATCGCTACTTGTTCAAGTGCCGCGAGCATCCCAGTTAATCTTGAATATGTTCGAAAAATGGGAGTGCCTAAAGACATCGCGGAAACGGTTATTCCGCTTGGAGCCAATACCCATAAGGACGGATCTGTTTTTGGAGGAGTACTTAAAATCGTTTTCCTATTCGCCCTTTTCGGCAAGGACATGACTAGTATCTCAAACATTTTAAGCATTCTTGCTGTCTCCTTTCTTGTAGGAGCTGTAATGGGAGCGATTCCTGGCGGAGGAATGATTGGTGAAATGTTAATTCTTAGTATTTTCGGCTTCCCTGCAGAAGTGCTTCCTATCATTGCTGTTATCAGCACGATTATAGATGCACCAGCAACTTTGCTCAACTCTACAGGAAATACCGTAAGTGCAATGATGGTTACCCGTCTGGTTGAAGGTAAAAATTGGTTGAGAAATAACTTAACCAGAGAAAACATAGCTTAATCTTATTAAAAGCCGGAGTTGTTTCACGTGAAACGACTCCGTCTTTTTTGTTATATTTTCAGCTTCTTAATAAAGACGACCTTCAAGTAATTCCCTTCCTTATATTCATCGATTGTCTTAAAGTCTCCTGGAAGGGAAAATTCCTCCAATATCTTATAATTAATATGGCTCTCTTTAAAAGCCATATCGATAAAGCTCTTAAACCTCTTCATATCAAAAGCACTGCTGTTCGTTGAAGCTACGATAACCCCGTTGTCCTCCGTTATTTCAATCGTATCTTTCAAAAGATTTTTATAATCCTTTGCCGCACTAAATGTGAATTTCTTAGACTTGGCAAAGCTTGGCGGATCGAGTATCACCAGATCAAACTTCAATTGTTTCTTTATCGCGTATTTAAAATATTTGAAAACATCCTCGACAATAATATCATGGGCTTCATGATCAATGCCATTTACACTGAACTGCTCTATCGTCTTAGAAAGGCTACGGTTGGCCAAATCGACACTCGTCGTTTTCAAAGCCCCTCCTACAGCGGCAAATATAGAAAAAGCCCCTGTATAGGAAAACATATTTAAGACATTTTTTCCTTTTGCATAGTGATCACGTATCCTCTTTCTCACATCACGCTGATCGAGAAAAACACCGACCATTGCTCCGTCATTTAAATGCACAGCAAAATTTACGCCGTTTTCTTTTACGATCAGTGGAAATGATGGTTCAGTACCCATTAAGAAGTCATCTTCTTCTATATACTTCCCCTTCGTATCAAAGCGTTTTTTTTGGTAAACGCCTTTCACACTGGCTGTATTTGTTAATGCATGTAAAATATAATCCTTAAATTGATAGATCCCTTTGCTGTACCAGCTCACGACATAATAACCGTCATAATGATCGATAATCAGCCCGCCGATTCCGTCTCCTTCGCCATTAAAAAGACGAAAAGCAGTCGTATCTTTATCTTTATAAAAGGATGCCCGATGATCATAGGCTCTCTTCATTCTCCTGTTGAAAAACTCCTGATCAACTTTTTCATTCTCTTTTCTCGTCAATACCCAGCCGTAGCCTTTGTTTTGCCTGCCGTAATACCCTTTGGCGATAAAGCGATTTTTCTCGTCGAGGAGCCTGATGACAGATCCTTCTTTTTGTAGCTGGTTTTCATTTACCAGAGCTTCCTTGCTTATTAATGGGAAGCCTTTGCTAAGTCTAGCCGCGTCATTTTGTTTTACATTTACATTGATTTCCGTTTGCATGATTTACACCCTATCTGCAAGCCAAAGTGAACCTATTGGCCAGCATTCAATATCTTTTTACCATTATAACCAATGTTCAGCTTCAACTCCAAAAAACAAAGAGCACAGCAACGTTTGCTGTGCTCTGCCTAATCGTTATTGAACCTCCATATGCAAATCGCCCGCTTTTGCCCAGCCGGCCATTTTAATCAGCTGGTATAGCCCTAGCGTGATAGCAATCGGAAGAACAACCCCAACTGCTATATAAATCAAGAACCCTTCGATTCCCTGTGTTGCTAAAATATTTAACGGAGCAATGAATGAATTCAAGCCAAGCCCGGCAAGCTCATAAGAAACCTGAAAGTCGAATCCCAGCGTTGCGATCGGGGCGCAAATGATTGCCGCGACAAAGGGCGGAATTACCAATCTCGGATTTTTAATAAGATTGGGGAATTGGACCTTTGGCGTAACAGCAACCTGGGCCAAAAAACCGCCAAGGTCATTCTGACGAAGCGACATCGCCGTAAATCCGACAAATTGCGCCGTACAGCCGATTAGTGCCGCAGCGCTTGATACTGGGTCCATTTGCAAAGCAATCGCAAGAGCTGCAGATGAAGCAGGTGTCATTAAAAGAATACTCCAGACTAACGAAATGACCATCGAAGCAATAAGAGGAGACCCTTGTACTGAAGATGTGATTTCTCCGCTCAGCCATTGCAATAACGGTGTCGTGACAGCCGCTAACCCGACACCCGATACACCTCCGACCAATATTGCCCCCACTGGGATTGCCATCATATCCAGCTTTGTCTTTCCTGTCAAACGCTTGCCGACATATGTAGCGATGGCGGCGGCGAGCACCGCGCTTATCGGTTGTCCTGGTACAATCGTGAAGAACCCCTCGGCTGTAGGATGAATCGCCGCTCCTCCCACCGCTGCGGAGGCCATTGCACTAAAGATGACCAACGTATTGCCACCCAACTGATAAGCAATCCCTGCCCCAATTGCTGGAGCAAGCAACACCTTGGCCGCTGATCCTATTCCGATAAATGCTTCCCAGCCAATGAATTTCCCGATTGTTTCAAACAGAAGTCCTATTCCCAGCGTAACCAATACAGCATTGGCAATTCCTGTAGAAGCTTTATACATTCGTTCGACGAAATAATTTTTCATTTTATCCGCACTCCTCTGTCAATAAACCTGTTGTATTTTTTCAATCTATCTAAATAAAAAACCCTTCCATGATGGATGGGCGCTTGAATCGTTTGAGCGCCTTGTTATAAATGCACAAGATAGACTCAAACATTCCATTGTAAGTCAAATGGCTGTTCCAGTCCTCTATGTGTTAATAATGAGAATAATATCTGCCTGTACCTCCATTCGATTTTTCATCTTTATTTTTCCCCATTTCTTATTGTTTTTGTTATCCTAACATAAGTTTTCTGAATATGTAAATAACTTTTTTAATTCTGACAAATTAAAAACGCTTACATACATTAAAGATTCTTTCTCAGCTTCGAGGTTTAATTATTATTTTTATATAAAATTAAATTTATCTTAGTAATTTAACGAATTGCTTCAATTTGAGATTGGCCATGAGTAGCTCCCTTAAAACAAAATAAAATCACAATCAGACTGTTTCAACATACAAACAGTCTGATTGTGATTCAAATGCTTCCCACTATTTTCACTAATACCACGCTTTTTTCAAAAGGCAAATTCCCGCTTCAATTTGTTCTTCCGTCATTCCGCCAAAACCTAACATTATTAATGAAGAGGGGCTCTGTTCTTTATCTAGCCAGTATTTTTCAGGTGAATAAACCTTTACTCCATATTCTCCAGCTTTTCTGACTAATTCCTGGCTGCTGTCTCTGTGATTTACACGGAGTAAGATATGCAACCCGGCTTTACTTCCTATAACCTCGACATTATCCCCGAGATGGGTCTCAATTGCATGTAATAAGGCATTATGCTTTCCATGATATACTTTCTTCATCTTGCGGATATGTCTCTCAAAAGAGCCATCTTTCATAAACAAGGACATAGCTCGTTGGGTGATCAGTGAAGCAGATTGATTATAATTGAGCTTTTGCTTAAATTCCTTAATCAGCCTCGACGGCAAAACCATATAGCCCAACCTGGCTGCAGGGAGGAATGATTTTGAGAATGTCCCCAAATAAATCACATTCTCCTTAGTATCCAAGGCTTTTAGTGATGGGATAGGCTGGCCTTGATAACGAAACTCGCTGTCATAGTCATCCTCTAAAATATAGCTTTCATTCTCTTGCGCCCAATCCAGAAGCTTCTGACGCTTTTGAATCGGGAGTACCATCCCATATGGAAACTGATGGGAAGGAGTTATGTATACGAGCTTCTCTCGGCTCTCTTCCAGGCGGTTTAAATCAAGTCCATCCGACTCCAGGCTTATAGCTGAAATGTGGCATCCGTGGTTTTCGAAAACAGACCTTACTCCGTCATATCCCGGATTTTCAAATGCGACAGATTTCCCGTGTAATGATAGAAGCTGGCAGATTAAACTTATCGCATGCTGCGTTCCGGCACAAATTACGATTTGCTCGGGCGAACAGGTAACTCCCCTGGCCTGGAATAAATAGCTGGCTATTTCTTTTCGCAAGCTCTCGTCTCCTTGTTCATCTCC
Organism: Bacillus sp. V59.32b; assembly: GCF_003429085.1. Taxonomy (GTDB): domain Bacteria; phylum Bacillota; class Bacilli; order Bacillales; family DSM-1321; genus Peribacillus. Next base: position 30,412 of record NZ_QVTC01000047.1, read on the forward strand.
ATATACATATAAGCCGGCATCCGGTCCTTCAAGTGAATCCTGCAAGCAACGTTTCCATTTCTTTAATGGAAAATGATGCGAATCTACATCCCCATATTTAAAGTCATAAGGATGCATCCTTCCCCTTACAAAATCCGATTCTATCCTAATCGTACTTTTTATATTCTGCCGTGATGTGAGCGGCTTTTCCATAGGCAGCACCATTAGCCCGCTTCTTGGCTTACTTTCGACATACCCTTCTGCAACTAGCTGCTGATATGCATTTTCAATCGTATTCTTGCTGATTCTTAAATGTTCTGATAAATAACGAATAGATGGCAAAAAAAGAACCCTCTATATCTTTCCTGCTTCGATTTCACTTTTAATATATTGATATAACTGCACATACAAGGGAACAGTGCGCTTTTTATCAAGAAAAGGAGTTAATTCTATCATAATACCTCCATCTGACCTCAATAAATTTATTTAAACTGACACTTTCGACCGAGTCATAAATTACATATGCTCATTATACCATCACATTCCAATTATAAGGAGAGATTCCATGAGACACGCAAAATTAGAAACTACTGACCAGAAAAAGATAAATGAATTTTTATCCCAAGCTAAAACGGGTTATTTAGGTTTATCAGACAAAGAACATCCTTATGTGGTGCCCTTGAACTTTGTCTGGCATGACGAATGTATTTATGTTCACGGCGCAGCGGAAGGAAGAAAAGTTGATGTAATAAAGGAAAACCCGTATGGATGTTTTACCGTTAGCGAAGATTTAGGAACAATGGCTGATCCCGTTCCTGCAAAAACAGATACCGCGTATATGAGCGTGATGGTATTCGGACTTATTGAATTAATCAGCGATTTAGACGAGTCCACTTCAGTGATGCAGGCAATGCTGAATAAGTATGTACCAGGCTATTACAACTCTCCCCTGGCGAAAAACCATGTAGATAAATACCGCTCTGCTTTAGGAAGCAAAACCATAGTTTTTAAGCTGGTACCTGAAAGACTGTCCGCTAAAGAAAACCTTGTAAATAAAAATGTAAAATTCTATCCAGGCAGAACAGTGAAGGCCGATCTTTAAACCAATTACTGCTCACAAAAAGTAGCCCTCCTGCACGAGTATGGGCGTTTTACCTGAGATCATACATTACAGTTAGATAGGTTTGACATGAACCAAAGCGTTTCATATAGTTTATTGAACTACTCACCGCTTAACACCCATACGGGTTGTTTGAAGCGGGAGATTCCTACGAACTCTGAAGTATCCTTCAGTTATTTTAGTAGGCTACCCCCGCAGTCCCTGCGGTTAGAAGTCTTATCGCTTCATTTTTAAGATTTTTCCCTGCGTTAATATCTCTTTGGTGATGAGTGTGACACTTGGGGCACTCCCACTCACGCAATCCGAGATTTTTCACGTCTTTTTTTCGGTAGCCACAGCCTGAACAAAGCTGACTGGAAGGAAAATTTTTCGCTACTGTTACAACCTGTTTTCCATACCATTTCGCTTTATATTCAATCATCGTTTTGAATGTTGACCAAGATACTTCACTGATGGCTTTGGCTAGGTTGTGATTTTTTAACATATTCGATACAGACAAGTCTTCCATTCCAATCATGTCGTGGTTTTTGACAATTTCAGTTGAAACCTTGTCTAAATAATCTTTTCTTGCATTCACAATTTTTTCATGGATACGGGCGACTTTCCTTTTGGCTTTATACCAGTTAGAACTGCCTATGGTTCGCCTGCTCATCATCCGCTGTGCTTTCGCCACCTTTTCTTCCAACTTGCGATAGAATTTCGGATTTTGGTAAATCGTTCCATCAGAAAGAATAGCAAAATCTGTTAACCCAACATCAACCCCAATGGCTGAGTGACTTTTAGGTAACTCTGCTACTTCTGTTTCTGTTCCTAGGGAAACAAAGTATTTACCAGAAGCATTTCGTCTAATTGTAGCATGTCGGACACGGCCTTGGACTTCACGGCTATTGGCAAATCGGACAAGTCCAAGTTTAGGCAGTTTGATGTAGTTGTCAATGACCGCTATATTCCCGTTTGTATGTTTCGTTGTGTAGGATTGAACCGGGTTCTTTTTAGACTTGAATCGAGGTTGTTTGTTTTGTTTATTGTAGTAGCGATCATAGGAATCTGCCAGATTTTCAACGGATTTTTGCAGGGCAATACTATCCACATCCTTCAAAAAATCATATTGCCTTTTGAGATCGGGGAGTGATTTTATGGTATTATTTTTATTAAAATATTGACCCTTCCAGTTATTCGTTGGAAGCTGGCCGTTTTGAACCATTTCTTCGCAGATATGCCAATAAGCGTCTTTGTCCTTCTGTTTAGCAAGAAAGAAGTTGAACACGAACCTTGAACAGCCAATGGTTTTGTTGATAAGTTCCATTTGTCTTTTGTTTGGATAGATCCGAAATTTATAGGCCCTGTTCACAAGCATGAATTTCACTCCACCTCCGAAAGGAACATTTGTTCCTATTATAGCATAATGAGGAAAGACTTGGCTATCACCAACTGACATTCATCTCCCACTTACTCATTGGGCTACGCCCTTCACATTCCTTGAAGTGGGGGTCTTCTGTCGGAAGACGATAAATTAGAAAGGAATGACGTAAATGACTGACTTTTCACCTGTTATCAAAAAGCTGCAATTTAAAGACCGAGGACAGCCTGTTTTAATCTTGAATGCACCGAAAGCATATGATGAAATCAGCGCATCCTTCACCGGTGAAGTCCATAAGGAACCAAAAAATGAATCCTATGAATTCGCGCAGGTCTTCGGGATTTCAAACTCAGAGATTCAATCGCTGGCACGGGAGGCTGCAAAAGTAATTACAGAGGATGGATTGTTTTGGCTATGCTACCCAAAAAAGTCTTCCAAAGTCTATAAAGGGTCTGACTGCAGCCGCGAAACAGTGACTGTGCTGCTTGCGGATGAGGGCTACGAGCCAGTCAGGCAAGTCGCTATTGATGAGGACTGGTCTGCCTTGCGCTTCCGTCCAGTAGATAAAATTAAAACGATGGTCCGGGATTTTGCTGTAACTGAAAAAGGGAAAGAACGAACACAGAGCAATAACTAACAGTAATAACGAGGATTAAGTCGAAATGATTAGGAGCAAAAATGTGGGAGAGAAATCCGCTTTACTGCTGGGAGCCAGCGGCCTCGTTGGTTCAGAGTTGCTGCATTGTTTACTGAACGAAAAGGACTACAAATCGATTGTCATCCTTATTCGCAAACCGCTCGGAATCCAGCATCATAAATTGATAGAGATCCTAGCAGACTTTGATCAGCTGGAATTGTATCGAGACCATTTTAAAGTCAATGATGTCTTCTGTTGTTTAGGCACCACGATAAAAAAAGCAAAATCAAGAGAAGAAATGACGAAGGTGGATGTTGGTTATCCATTGACTGCAGCAAAGCTCGCTCATGACGAAGGAGCAAAGCAATTTCTTGTGATCAGTTCAATGGGTGCTGATCCACAGTCCTCCTTCTCTTATTCCCGCATGAAAGGAACCCTGGAAACGGAATTAAGCAACGTTGGCTTTCAAGCATTGCACATTTTCAGGCCCTCCCTTCTGTTAGGGAAAAGGGAAGAATCCCGATTGGGAGAATCTGCAGCTGCCGCTATATTTCCGCCGTTATCTTTCCTCCTTGTCGGTCCCTTAAAAAAATACAGGGCGATTCAGGCAAAGACTGTAGCACAGGCGATGTATCGTGCAGCCCAGAATCATAATCAGGGGACAACGGTCTATTTATCCAATGAAATTGAAGCTTTGGGAAAATAAACTCTATATCAAAAGATGACCCGCGCTCTCATTTAGCCGGGTCATCTTTTATGCTGCTTTATATCGTCGCCAGTCCAATCGTCACTTTGAACAAATCTCCATCCAAATCGATATCCATACTGCCGTCATGAAGATCAACAATGGATTTAGCTATCGCGAGTCCGAGACCGGATCCATCGGTATGGCGGGAAGTATCTCCGCGTTTAAAACGCTCAAACAATTCGTCTGTATTGCCCCCCAGCTCATACTTGGAGACATTTTTAAAAGTAATCACCACATGGCTCTTTTCTTTTACCAAATCAATATAAACCCTGGTGTGCTCTAAAGAATATTTCAAAATATTGCCGATCAGGTTGTCAAATACCCTCCATAGTTTTTGTCCGTCTACGTAGGTATAAATTGATTTTTCTGGAACCCCCACCCTGAATTGCAGCGTTGAACCCTGGATGGTTTCATCGTATTCGGCAAGCGCCTGCTGAAGGAGCTGGACAATATCGACCTGGGCTTTTGCGAGTTCAATATTGCCGCTTGCCATTTTAGACGCTTCGAATAAATCGTCGATCAGCACTTTTAGCCGCTTGGATTTGCGGTCAATGACCTGCACATACGCATCCCGGTCTTCGTCAGCTAAGTCCGGTGATTTAAGCAGCTCTGTGTATGAAATAATGGAAGTCAGTGGCGTTCTCAAATCGTGGCTGACATTTGTAATCAGCTCCGTTTTCAAGCGTTCACTTTTGGCCTGGGCTTTTTCCGATGCTTTCACGCCATGCTTTAGCGTGTTAATGCTTTCTGCAAGCCTTGCTAAAACAGATTGGCCTTTAACCGGAAGATCAGGCTCGAAATTCCCATTAGCAAGAGCGCTTGCATTCTGAATGATCGTGTTAAAATAGCCCGTACGTATGATTAAGAAAATAAGGACCGGCAGGGTTACCACCAAAAATAAAAACAAATAAAACAGGATCACACCCGGGTCCATGAAAGTGATGCCTGCCCCGATACCGGACAGAAAGACAACCATTAAGAGAACCAGCAGCTGAACTCCCACACTCGTGTTTAAGAAAGCCCTTTTTAAAATGAAATATCCTTTATAAATTAATGCTTTTCTCCATTCTTCTTTGAAACTGCTAGTTTCTTTTAACACAGCCAAAAGCAAGTAAAATTGCAGGAGTGTCCCTGCCATAGCGATCATGCTTGCAGGCAGCACCCATTCTAACAAATCATAGATATATGAATACAGATTATCATAATATATCTCACTGTTTAGAACCTGGAAGGCCAAGGCCGCCATAACTATAAAACTCGCAACAAAAGCTATGAGTCTCAAGTCGATTGGAATCCGCTGATAAATTCCGTCCCATTCTAACGATTTCACCAATTGGAAGGGCTTGATTTTTTTATATATTAATATGCTTAACACTAAACATAGAAGGCCTATTCCAGCATAAACGTAAAAGGTGATTTGAGCTTTCTGATAATCGTGATACCTGATCATCAATGGATGTTCCGAAGACGTTGATTTCGGGATGGCAATCGCTCCTTCAAAGGTTTGCGTCTCTCCCTTGTATAACAGCGCAATCACATCGTCAAAACCTTCCACTATATCTCCATGAGGATATCGGCCTTCCGTTGAGAGGTAGCCGTTTTTGGAGTCGGAATAATTCTGGATAAAGAGCATTTCTTTATCATTCATGATCTCTTTGACCGAACCGTCTTCCACACCATTTAAATTGGTAAACACTTCTCCTGTTTGCGTGTTTTGAAGATAGTATTTAAAAGCTCTTTCATACTCCTGAAACAGCGAATCGTAAGCTTCTCTTTCCTGAAAGAAACTATCAATTCTCTCTTCTTCCTCTTTGGCTATTTTCTTCCGTATATATTCGTCACTTTTAAAGTTATTCGTAATATCTTCAATCTTCTCGTCTCTTTCCGCTTTATACAGATTGGCGACTTCCTCATTGTTTGCTGCCAGAGCATCCTGAATTTGCGGTTCATATTGGTTTTTTATTGCAGAAACCTGCTCCGGTAAGTCGCCGTACCGATAACGATGCTCTTCAATTTCCTCGTCTATCACAGTAATATTATTCCGAAGCTCTTCTTTTGTCTTGTCATGTAATTCATAGATGCTTAGAAAACCAATGAATTGCTCCATTTCAGCATCAAATTCAGGTGACTGGAAAAAATCTGCTCCTATATATTCATCGCCCTTCGACACGATTGAAAGAGTACCGCTTATCCCAATCGCAAGAATGGCTGTCCAAACTATAAATTTAATGCTATTTCTCCATTTTATACCCAATTCCCCAGACCACCTTTAAATATCTTGGATTTTTCGGATTGATTTCAATTTTCTCCCGAATTTTACGGATATGGACGGCTACCGTGTTTTCCGCGTTATAGCAAGGTTCCTTCCAAACTCGCTCATATATTTCGTTGATTGAAAAGACCCTTCCCGGATGAGACATTAAAAGTTCAGCGATTTTATACTCAATCGGGGTCAGCTTGACGACCTCTCCATGAATCGCCACTTCCTTCGCTTCCCTGTCCAGCGTCAGGCCGTTCAAATTAATCAGCTTGCTATTCCCTTCGTATGTACCTAACGTGACATAGCGCCTGAGCTGTGACTTTACCCGGGCAATAAGCTCGAGCGGGTTGAAAGGCTTGGTGACATAATCATCAGCCCCGACCTGCAGTCCAAGCACCTTATCACTGTCTTCGCTCTTTGCACTTAAAATAATGATCGGAATATTTTTTTGTTCACGAATTTTAAAGGTCGTTGAAATTCCGTCCATTCTCGGCATCATGATATCGAGAATAATCAAGTGAACCTCTTGCTCTTCTAGCCTTTCGATCGCTTCAATGCCATCGCTGGCCTTGATCACTGTTATTCCTTCATTTTTCAAATATATTTCAATAGCGTCGCGGATCTCTTTCTCATCATCGACAACCAGCACATTAAATTCGCTCATAATCTCTCACTCTCCTTTCAAAATTATATCATGTGCATATATTTGGAAATATCTATATTCTAGCCCGAAAATCTTAACATTCTCGTAGCATAATTCTTAAGACTTTCTTAAGAAAAGAGAGGCTTGGCTCATGTGTGCGAAACTAAGGTTTCACAAGCCTTTCAGCATCGCTGAAAGGTAGCGGACTGGCGAGAAATGTTTGGAGAAAGCGAGCTTTCTCTCATTTCTCGCCAGCCCGCTTAAATGAGCCAAAATTATATTGACTGCATAATGAAAGGCCATTCATGTACTTAGCAGATTGCCATCCTTTTTCCGGTTTGGTATATTGATAGTATTTTCAGAAAATTGATAAAGGCGGTTCTATCCATGAAAAAGCACTATATAATTTTATTCCTTATTCTCGCTAACCTGTTCTGGGCCGGCAACTATGTGTTTGGAAAGTTTGTCGTCGCAGAAATGTCCCCTCTGCAATTAACGTTTTCGCGGTGGTTGATTGCTGTGTTTTTGTTGTTTCCCATCGCCCACTGGATTGAACGCCCTGATTGGAAGAAAGTATGGAGAGAGTGGAAGACCTTATTGGTGATGTCGGTATTGGGAATTATCGCGTACAACTTTCTTTTATATGAGGCGTTAAGATTCACGACCTCGATGAATGCGGCACTCGTCAATTCCATCAATCCTGCTGTGATTGTCCTCTTTTCAGCACTGCTGCTCAAAGAGAGAATTTCTCTTAAAAACAGCCTTGGACTGATCATTTCCCTGTTAGGGGTCCTCCTCGTCTTAACTAAAGGACAGCTGGAGCAGATTTTTCAGCTTGACTACAACCAGGGCGACCTGATTATGTTATTGGCCATACTGGTCTGGACATTCTATTCGATCATCGGGAAAAAATTAAAGACGACTCCTCCCATTTCAGCCACAGCCGTATCGGTCTTTCTCGGATTAGTCATCTTGCTGCCATTTGTCCTGATGTCCGGGATCGAGTACCAGCTAAGCCAGCCAGCTGTCATCGGTTTATTGTATATTGGGATATTCCCTTCAGTGGGATCGTTTATTTTTTGGAATGTTTCGCTTCGGCATATCGGTGCCGGCCGGGCGGGGGTTTTTCTGAATCTAATCGCGGTTTTCACGGCTATTCTCAGCCTGTTATTAGGAAAGACCATCACGTCCGTGCAAATCATTGGCGGCATTCTTGTTTTTATCGGTGTCTATCTAACCAGCCAAAAGACGAATAAAGACGCTGCAGAAAGTTCTATTAGAAAGCGAGCATAAGTTAAGTATCGTATTCTCATACTAGTCAAATACCTACAGGCTAACTATTTCAGTTTATCTTTTATAGTTTGTTATGATGTTATTGAAATGAGAAAAGGAGATGTTATCCATAATGGCTGAAAAGACACGTATAGGAAAAACAGATTTATATGTAAATCCGATTGGACTTGGAACGAATGCTGTCGGCGGGCATAATATCTATCCGAACCTGAATGAAGAGACAGGAAAAGATGTTATCCGTACAGCTATAGATCATGGCATCAACTTTTTAGATACCGCGTTCATCTACGGCCCTGAGCGTTCGGAAGAATTGATCGGCGAAGTGATGAAAGAAAAGGGTAAGCGGGATGAGATTGTAATTGCTACAAAGGGCGCCCATAAATTTGTCGATGGCGAAGTTGTGCTGGATAATTCGCCTGCTTTCTTAAAGGAAGCCGTAGAAGGCAGTTTAAAACGGCTGCAAACAGATTACATCGATTTATTTTATATTCACTTTCCGGATGAAGGAACACCGAAAGATGAAGCAGTAGGTGCGTTAAAGCGATTAAAGGATGAAGGCAAAATTAAAGCGATCGGGGTATCGAATTTTTCCATCGATCAATTGAAGGAAGCAAATAAAGATGGCTATGTGGATGTCCTGCAGTCTGAATATAACTTATTTAAACGTGAGGTAGAGCAGGAAATTTTGCCGTATACCGCACAAAACAATATTTCGTTCATTCCTTACTTCCCGCTAGCCGCGGGTTTATTGGGCGGAAAATATAATAAAGAAACAAAATTTGAGGACGGCCGTGCTAAAGACCCATTATTCCAGGGGAAGGCTTTCGTTCGAAACCTGGAAAAGGTTGAGCAAGTGCGTGAAATCGCCGGGGCAAAGCATGCAGAGGTTGCTCACGTGGTTCTGGCCTGGTACTTGACTCGTCCTTCCATTGACGTCTTGATTCCTGGCGCAAAACGCCCTGAACAAGTAACAAACAACTTGAAAACATTGGATGTTCAATTAACAAATGAGGAAATTGAAAAGATCAGCCGGATTTTCGAGGCTTAATTTTCATTCCTGTAAAAATGCCTCCTTCACAATTCTTAAAGAACTGAAGGAGGCGTTTTTTTATTTATCTTTATTCAGGATATGATAAAAAGTCCATTTTCTTTGCCTTATATACCCGATATCCTAATTGTTCTCTATAAGAAATCAGCAGTCTATGATGTGTCTGGATAACATCATCCATTTTCGGATCAAAGTTTTTAGGTTTAACTGGATCGGCATAGTCTTGCTCCTCCACTGGATGCTCTTCTAATTCTTGCAAAATTGAACTTGAATTAAGTACCTCGACTGTTTTAAATCCAGCACTTTTTATCGCCTTAATCCATTGTTCTTCGGTTAGAATATCCTTCATTTTATAAAATTTCATCAATTCTTTTTTTTCATCGCTGTTTAATTTTTGTTCAGCGGTCATATCGATGTTCAATAACACGCCACTTGGCTTCAATACCCGACAATATTCTGCTAACGCCTTAGACATCGTTGAAAAAGCCGTAGAGGATTCCGCAATGATATAGTCAAAAGAATCTTTTGAGAAAGGCAGTTTTTCCAAAGCTCCTTTAAAAGACTTCACAGCAAGATTTTCTTCTTTAAATCTCTCCTTTGCCGCCTTAATCATTTGGGGATGCTTATCAATGGCAAAGACATCACAGGAAAACGTCTTTGCCAAATAAGAGGACGTTTGGCCAGTGCCACATCCGGCATCAAGAACTTTCGAATGGCGGGTGATTTTCTCATTTTCCAAAATTTTTTTAGTAAGCGCGAATCCGCCCGGATGCGCCCCATCTATTCGGTAATATGCCAAAGCATCTTGATAGGAAACACTCACGATATCTACTCCTTTGGTTTAGTAAATAAGATGGTTTAGTTTATGATAAAGCCCCAAATAACGATACTTCATTCATTTAATTTGCCAACTTCCGCTTGCGCCTTGTGTATTCAACCATTCAAACAAGCATGTTTGGACATAACCTATTAGAGATTAAGAATAATAGCTATATTGGAGGTGTTATAATGTCTATATCACGCCATTACGATATGTGTTGTAAAAACGTCGGAAGAGCTGTAGAAATTAGAACCCATGACGGCCGTAAACACCGTGGGATTATTGATCGGGTCAGTCGAAACAGAGTGTTTCTTCGTCCGCTTGGAGGAAACCGCAACTATGGGGGATTTGGTTATGGTGGCTGGGGCTGGGGCTTTGGAGAAGGAATTGCCATTGGAGCTATACTCGGAATTGCAGTAATTGGAGCTTTGTGGTGGTAAAAAAATTCTTAAGAATCGATACGGAACATAAAGCATCCCTATTAAAAAATTTATAAAGATACATGTTCCTGGGTTAAGATCATAAAGGCTGTCGAGTGTTTCGGCGGCCTTTATCTATTCAAAAAAAGATCCCAGGATGAAATTGGTATTTTTTTAGATCTATCACATTATCGCTTATAAATTCAATCCCTTCTCCCATAAGGAACAACTTTTGTAAAGATTTCGACTCGTAATCTTTAACAGCGATTTCCCCTTTAGCATTGATGACCCTGTGCCAGGGAAGCTTATGCTTCTTGCTCATTGCATGAAGAATTCTGACGACCTGCCTGGCACCACGGGGGCTTCCTGCTAATTTGGCAACTTGTCCGTAAGTCATTACTTTTCCTTCAGGTATCTCTTTAATGATCTCGATTACTCTTTCAGTAAATGGTGTCATAAGGTTCCTTTTCTTTCACTTCTTTTTACTTTTCACAGCCTACCACTATTGTACCTGTTTATTACTTTCAGATTCAGCGACATTTTTTACTTTTTTTACAAACTTCACCACAGTCTTATCGTTTGCAAACAGTAAGAATAACTTCACGAACCATTTCAACGCGCGGTTAGTCGCTGTATATCTAAAAAAAGTTGTATTTTCATTGATTTTATTTAATTCATAGAAAGCCGTTATCTCAAACATATTTGCAAGTGTAAAGCCGACTTTCAATTTCTTATGGTCCGGAAAATCTTCGTATTCTAACGTTTCAACATCATACTCCTCGATGCGCTTTCCTTCTTTATATTTTTGGCGGTAGATACTTCCGACTACTTCCTCCGTTATTTTAACGGGCTTGTTCTCCACAACTTGCGGCATGATTTTTTGCATTTGGGCATCATTTTCAAACAGCTCCCAAACTTGTTCAATTGGAGCCTGTATTTCAACATCCGTCGTCCACTTTTTCAATAGGATTCTCCCTTTACATAGATATTATCTAATGATGCAGAAACATTTGTTCTTATATTATAGAACATTTTTCCTTTTCCGGGAATATGGAAAAAATAATTAAGAAGAAAGAGACAGCATTAGCCGTCCCTTAGATAAATTAATTGACTTTATAGGTTTTTTCAGAGCCGCATCAGAATTATTAGAAGAATTTTCGTTTTTAACAAATATCTTTATATAGTATGGCCCTGTTTCTATAGGTGTCCATTTTAAGGTGTTGGAAGATGAATACTCTTGTGTTTTAATTAATGTTGTTTCGTTATAAATTTCAAATTCATACTGAAGTTTCGTACCTCCTGTTGCCTTTGCAGTTATGTCTACAGGGTTATTTATTAATAAGTTTGTCAGACTCAGGTTCAATTTTATCGATCTTAACAGGGTCATATATTTCATATATTATTTCCTTGGTGCCATCATCTTTATTAGATAGTCGATGTTTTGTGTGCACCTTTATTTTATATTCCCCTGCAGTGGTAGGAATCCAACTGATCGTAGAGTCTTTTGAATAATTTTGGTTTAATGTCAATTTGCCCTCATTATATATCGAGAACTTAAATAGGTTATCTGCGTTGTTATTCGATTCAGCTGTAACCAAAATCTTTGTGTTAACAGGCTGCGGTCCTACTATATCCGTTTTAAGTGCTCGTAAAGTTGCCCATTCAAAAATATTATAGGAGATCGTTTTTTGTTGATCGAACAGTTTTTTCGACCATTTATGTTTAACCTGAACCTTAATAATATATTCGCCTTTTTGAGAAGGTGTCCAATCCATTTTGGATGATGGTGAATACTTTTGTGTTTTAAGCAATTGGTTTCCTTTATATACGGAGAACTGGAATAAATTATCTTTATTATTGTTCGATTGGGCAGAGAAGGAGACCTTTGTTTTTATTCCTTGTGGGCCTGCCTTATCCGTTTTCACTGAGTTTATTGACGCTGTTTCAAAGATATTATAGTTGATAATTTTCTGATCATCGAATAAATTTTTGGATTTCTTGCTTTTCACTTCAACCTTTAGCTTATATGAACCTGGTTTAGTCGGCGTCCACTTAGCCGATTTACTCGCAGAATAATTTTTTATAGTAGACCATTTTTTGCCGTCATAAACGGAATACTTAAACGATGGAGAATAGCCTGTAGAAGCACTGGCATTTATGGTAAGGGCTGTATTTTTTAATTGCGGGCTTGACTTGCTCACGGTTACTTTCCCCATTTTGCTTTTAGGGACATACCCATTTGAAGCAGCAATGGCATCAAAGCTTTTACTAGAATGGGTAATGATCACCGGCGTATTTTTCTTCACCTCGCTATACAGCCAACGGACCTCATTATCGTACATTCTTATACATCCCGCACTTGCATATGTACCAATTGAACTCGGGTTGTTATTTCCATGAATCGCATAGGTTGTCCCGTAAGTGCCTCTAGCGTTTATCCCCATCCACCGATCACCTAAAGGGTTGCGAGGATGGCCGCCTGGAATATTGTCCTTGTAATACGGACGGTTTACAATCTTTGTGACTATTTTAAATTTGCCTTCCGGTGTATACGATCTTTTTCTTCCTGTAGCAACTTTAAATGTTTTGACTAACTTGCCTTCATTATAATAGGCCAGTTTATTGTTCGCTTTGTTAATGATGATGAGCTGACCTTCGTCCTTTGCTTCTGTTTGACCGGAAAAGAAAAAGAAACTGAGTAACAGAATTAAGATTGCCGCGAATTTCTTCATAGTTATCTCCCCAATAAGTTAAATGTAAATATTACAGTAGCATTAAATATTTAAACATTTTGTAATAATGTGGAGACAACTCTATGAAAAGTTTCGACTATTTTCTTTTCTATTTAGTCTTATTTATCTATTATTCTTATTTTTCTGCCCTTCATAAGTAATATCTCTATCTATACTGTTGACAATATTCTACAGAAATATACAATAAGAGTAGTATAATAATAGGATTTTTGACGCATTTTGTCATAATTATTGGAAAATAAACGGTAACAGGGGTATTTTTTCCCTTTGTATTGTTTTGTGTAGCTTTAATTTAGAAGGAGATGAAAAATTTGGCCATGGAAGAAAAAAATAAATCAAAGGGTTGGTTTAAGACGGTCCTTTCTAACCAAAACGAATCCAATCAACATAGTAAAGAAGAGCAAGAGTTCATAGAAGCAGTAGAAGATCCTTATTTTATAGATGAAGAGACTATTGATGGGGTGGCAGAATCAGTTCCATCGGACAACTCCGGTAATAAGCCGCTGTTTTCAAAGGACAACCAGGACAAAATTTCGCTGGATATGATTGTTTCTTTAGAAAATATGCTAAAGGATCGGCAGTTAGTTCTTTATAAAAATAAAGGCCTAGAAGACCAATTATATACGGCGAATGAAATCATTAGCCGCTTAAAGCACGAACAAGTGAAAAAAGACCAGCTGATACAGGAAAAGAACAAAGAAATCAGCGGGTTGGAAAGCAAGCTGACAAACAAGCAAATGAGCTATGATCAGCTTCTAGAAGATTATAAAGATCATCAAAACGCTTCAAACTTTGAATATGAAAAGATTACGAACCAGCTTGAAAAAGAGATTCAGAAATATAACAAACTAAATGAAGAATCTACGAACGCCCAATATCAAAGTATGTTAAAAGTCAAAAATCTTGATGAGAAAATCAGAGATCTGGAAGTAGAGAATCAGAGATACGCTGAGCAATATGAAAAAATCCTTGATGAGAAAAACCAGTTAATGGAGACCATTAATGATTTTACAGAACGGATGTCTTTCTCTTTTAATACAAAAACAAATGGTTCTAATACATCAGCTGAATAAACCGGCCGCACATTTAACTAATGAGGAAAGGAGGGCGACCATGCCAGTTTACTTTGGAAAACTGCTTGAACTAATATCAATCGAAAGAAAATCTGAACAATCATTTTTGCGGGTCAGATTATCATTCGAACAAGAAGTCGATTTATTATGGGAAATCGATGATTACACAGCGGAGAGCCTGGAAGCAATGACCGTATTTGAAGATCACTTTAAATACAGATTATCCTTTCAAGGATCCTGGGATCAGGCCAAGCAGGAATATATAAGTTTTTTAACGAAAACGCACCGGGATCGAAGTGAAAAAATCTATTTTTCCTGTTCAGAGAAGTATGTAGAAGGCTTGAATTTCATTAGAAGCATCGAGTCCATCAATGAGATACATGCATTACCTTTCTTGCCTGTGGACCAGCCGGCTGATGAACCGGAACAGGTAAAAGAGATAAAGCCTGTTACTGTCCGTTATAACCCGAAACTTACCTGGGCTGCCATCACCATCATCAGTGTCATATCCACTATCCTGTTAGGGTATTCAGTCCTTTCAAATAAAGACGAGATAGCTCTTGCCCAAAAGTCATCGTTGAAAGATATAACTGAACAAGCCAGTGTGAAACAGAAGGAAAAAGAAAGTGTAACCGGCAGGGAACAAGCTGAGTCCGGCATTCCAACTGTAACACTTGATCAGTCTGTTAATTATAACATTCCTAAAGGCACTGTTGCCCTGACCTTTGATGATGGGCCTACTAAACACACAAAAGAAATCGTTGATGTATTAAAGAAATATGAAGTCGGAGGCACCTTCTTCTTCGCCGGCTTTAATGTAGAAAAATTTCCTGATCATGTTCAGTATGTTAATTCGAACGGTTACTCGATTGGCAGCCATTCGATGACCCATACAAATTTTGCGGAGATTCCTTATGAAGAACAGCAAAATGAACTGACACAAATCAATCAGTTAATCGAAGGCCTTATCGATGAACCTGTTGTGCTTTTCAGGCCGCCATACGGCGCTAATAACGATCACACAGTCGAATTAATGAAGAAACACGATAATAAGATGGTCCTCTGGAATAAGGACACGGAAGATTGGAAAGGCCATGATGCCGATGTGATTTTTGATTATGTCGAGAGTTCCAAAGCTTCGGGGTCCATTATTCTTTTGCATGAATCCCAAGAGGTGATCGATGCGCTGCCAAGGATTATTGAGTATATGCAGGAGCAGAATCTAGAGATTGTCAATTTACAGTAAAACCCATTCACCTTTGAGGTAGCGAATGGGTTTTTACATTTTCCGGGTATATAAACCGCGAATAGATCATTAAGGTCGATTCCCATCATAATACCCCGCTCTTTGTCTGTCTCTTACAGATTTCTTGCGTTAAAGGTATCTCCGCCTTCTATCGTGCCGGATTGGAACCCTTTATTAAACCAACGCTTTCTCTGCTCGGAAGTTCCATGCGTGAAGCTCTCAGGCACAACATAGCCCTGAGCCTTTTTTTGAATGGTGTCATCTCCGACGGCGCTCGCTGCATTTATAGCTTCTTCAAGATCACCCTCTTCAACTACATCCATTGCCTGAGCGTGATGGGCCCAAACGCCAGCCAAATAGTCGGCTTGCAATTCAAACCGGACTTGATATTTATTGTACTCCGTTTGACTGAGTTTCTGGCGCTGAGCCGCAAGCTTGTCAGTCGTTCCGAGAAGTGTCTGCACATGGTGTCCCACTTCATGAGCGATCACATAAGCCATCGCAAAGTCCCCGGGAGCCTGAAATTCCCGTTGGAGCTCCTCATAGAAGCTCAGGTCAATGTAGAGCTTCTGGTCACCCGGGCAATAAAATGGCCCCACCGACGAACCAGCTGCCCCGCAGGCAGACTGGACGCTGTCTGTATACAATACAAGGGTCGGCTCTTCATAGACCAGGCCTTCCTCCTTGAAATTTTTTGTCCAAACTTCTTCTGTGTCTGCAAGGACGACAGAAACAAATTCCGAGAGCTCCTTCTCCTGTCCAGTTTCCTCATAAGGAGCGGGATTGTCTGAACCCGTAGTTCCCAGGTTATTCAAAAGGTCTCCCGGATTTCCGCCAAGCAGGGCTACGATAAGAATAATAACTATACCGCCGATTCCCCCTCCAACAAGCGTTTTACCTCCCATGCCTCTTCGGTCTTCTACGTTAGAGCTTCCTCTTCTGCCTCTCCATTTCATGTTATTCCTCCCCCTGTAATTGACTATTGAAATGTATTAATATCATTAGTGTTATACCCATGATTGGAGGATTTATTTATTATGATAGATATATTTTTTCCATTTTAGCTCAAAACAAGCCACAACGATTTTTTGTATCGAAATGCGTAAACAAGACATACCTGTTATAAACTGTACCCTATGTAAAGGACATTTTAAAAAAGGTCAGGCAGCCTGAAGAAGATG
>NZ_QVTC01000048.1 GCF_003429085.1 Bacillus sp. V59.32b
ATACAAAAAACCCGAATAAGAGACTTTTTTAAGTGTCCATTATTCGGGTCATAGTTCACCTTGGCTGTGGGTGTTTTTTTATAAACTGGATAGGGATTGGCCGACACAGCCGGATTTTCCTGGACATATACTGGAAATGAAGGGGGGATACATTATGAACGCATTTTTTCTTGCTGTCTTAGCCGGTTTTGCATTATTGTTCCTATTCGAGGATTTTCTGACACCAGCTGTTGCAGGATTTGCATTATTCAGTCCGTTAAAGCCACTGCTTTTCTTCATCGCCGTATTAGCCATCATCGTTTTTTCATTGGTTCTCATCTGGAAAGCGATTAGAGCATTATTCCACAAGCAATAACAGACTTCAATGAGGGCCAAACTTGTCAAAAGGATGGTCCTTTGCATATTTTCCCCCTGTTTTCAAACAATAAAAGCAAAAAAGAATAACAGGAGGAAATCGAATATGAAAAACCTCGCACTCCTGCCTTTGGTCATGTGCTTTTTCATGTTGCTTTCAAATACAGTATCCGCTGAATCGAATTCACCGTATGGCTGGGGGTTCAGCAAGGGCAAAAACGGGACGCCTGCCGAAGCCGGCCAGATGCTGGATGAAATGATTATGAAATATGGAGCCGTCTATAAAGGAGATCCGACGAAAAAAGACATTTATCTTACCTTTGACAATGGATATGAAAACGGCTATACCGCCAGAGTACTGGATGTGCTAAAAAAGCAGCATGTTCCTGCCGCTTTTTTCATAACCGGGCATTATTTAAATACAGCACCTGAACTAGTGAAGCGCATGGCCGCAGAAGGGCATATCATCGGAAATCATTCCTGGCATCATCCAGATATGACCCGGATTACCACCCAGAAGATTCGTCAGGAGCTTGAAATGGTCAGGGAGCAAACAGAAGATCTGACCGGCCAGAAAACAATGAATTATCTGCGCCCGCCCCGCGGGGTATTCAGTGAAAGAACAATGGCCGTTGCTAAAGAAGAAGGTTACCTCCATATATTCTGGTCGCTCGCATTCAAGGATTGGCAAGTCGATCAGCAAAAGGGAGCGCAATATTCTTACAATGAAGTCATGAAGCAAATCCATCCGGGGGCGATTCTGCTGTTACATACGGTATCAAAAGACAATGCGGAAGCACTTGACCGGGTCATCACAGATTTAAAGAAGCAGGGCTACAAGTTCAAAAGCCTCGATGATTTAATGATCGGTCAGCAAATGGCTGATCCGATGCTTTACTAATTGAGCTGATAGTAAATCCAAATTGGATGGGAATTAACCCAAATGAATAAGTAATAATCCAAATCAGCAGATAATTAATCCAATTTAGTAATCAAGACTTGAAGCCAAAGATGGGCGCCCTCGGAAAGAGCAAGCCCATCTTTCTTATGTAATATTCCGGAAAACATGCTATAATACGTGGAAAACTGCAAAGGGAAGGGATAGTATGTGGACGGAAAAACTTGAGGTTCAAGGACCCTATAATTTTGATCTGGTTCTGGACCGATTGCTGCTCGATCCTCTTCATGTAGTTGACACAGAAAAAAGAACAATCAGGGTGCCTCTTTATATAGAAGGAAAGCCTGTAGTCATAGAAGTGCAGAGTAAAGGAACGACGCACGAACCAGTGTTTATCATACAAGGCAGTCTGGAAGAAACGAAGGAACAAGCGCTACACCGGTTAAAAAAAATCTTCCATTGGCATCAGCCGCTTGGCGAGATTGCCGAACACTTCAGCAATTCTGATTTGAAGGGCATTTTTGACACCCATCATGGTACGGCGATTGTCCTGGATTTTGATTATTACAGCTGTCTCGTAAAGAGCATCATCCACCAGCAATTGAATCTCGCTTTTGGCTATAAGCTGACGGAACGCTACGTAAAAACATTTGGATTCCAGGTGGACGGAGTATGGTTTTATCCTACGCCTGAAGAAGCTGCAGCAATTAAAGTGGAAGAACTGAGGAAAATCCAGTTCAGCACAAGGAAAGCCGAATATATCATCGGCCTCTCAAAAGAAATTGCTGATGGAGCACTTGATTTGGAGGAGCTTTCAAAACAAACGGATCAGGAAATTATCGACAGGCTTGTCCAAATCAGAGGGATAGGGAAGTGGACCGCCGAAAGCTTTCTGTTATTCGGTGTCGGGCGGCCAAATCTGTTTCCAAAAGCCGATATCGGTATCCAAAAAGCGATTCAAAAATTATACGGTCTGCCGCAAAAGCCGACCATCGAAGAAATGGAGACGTACAGCAAAGACTGGGCTCCATTCTTAAGCTATGCTTCACTATATTTATGGAGAAGCATTGAAAAACGGAGTGAAAAAGATGGAAAAACAGCAAGATACGAAGCTTGAGGTAAAGCAAACCTTTCCTTTAACAATAAAACGCCTCGGCATTAACGGCGAAGGAGTCGGCTATTTTAAAAGGAAAGTCGTCTTCGTACCCGGGGCTTTGCCTGGCGAAGAAATAGTTGCGGAAGCGACAAAAGTAGAAACGAAATTTTCAGAAGCAAGGATCAAGAAAATCCGCAAACCATCACCGCATCGTGTGGCCCCGCCATGTGCGGTCTATGAAATATGCGGCGGCTGCCAGCTTCAGCACCTGCGCTACAGCCAGCAGCTTGTAGAAAAACGGGATATCGTCATTCAGTCACTGGAGCGTTATGCCCGTTTCCCGATCGAGCCTCATCAGATCAAAGAGACGATCGGCATGGAGGATCCTTGGAATTACCGGAACAAAAGCCAATTCCAGGTCGGCTTAAAGGACGGAAATGTCATTGCCGGCTTATACGGACTGAACTCCCATAACCTGATCGATCTTCCAAATTGCATGGTCCAGCACCCTGCAAGCAACAAAGCAACAACCGTTGTGAAACAAATTTTAAGAGAACTGAACATTTCAATATACAATGAACGAAAGAAAAAAGGGGTCGTCCGCACGGTCATTACCCGGGTCGGTTTTCAAACAGGCGAGGTCCAGGTTGTTCTTGTCACCAATACAGACGAGTTGCCGAAAAAAGAACTGATTATCAAAGCGATTAAAGAACGGCTTCCTGAAGTCAAATCCATCATTCAGAATGTGAACAATAAAAATACATCCGTTATCTTTGGCGAGAAAACGGTCCACTTGGCAGGGGAGCAGGTGATCAACGAAACATTGGGCGACCTTTCGTATGAACTTTCTGCACGGACCTTCTTCCAGCTCAATCCGGTCCAAACGGTAAAATTGTACGATGAAGTCAAAAAAGCAGCCGCCCTCACAGGCAAGGAAAAGGTCGTTGACGCCTATTGCGGTGTCGGAACAATCGGCCTCTGGCTTTCTGACGGAGCCAAGGAAGTACGCGGCATGGATGTCATTAAAGAATCGATCAAAGACGCCCGCAAAAATGCTGAGCGCCACAACCGCAAAAATGTGAAATATGAGGTCGGCAAAGCCGAGCAAATTGTCCCAAAATGGATCAAAGAAGGCTGGAAGCCCGACGTCCTCGTCGTCGACCCGCCAAGAACCGGATGCGACAACGGACTGCTGCAAACCATTCTGAAAGTAAAACCAAAAAAGGTCATTTATGTATCATGCAACCCTTCAACGTTGGCAAAGGATCTGCAAACATTAAGCAAGCTGTACAAAGTGGAATACATGCAGCCTGTCGATATGTTTCCGCAGACATCGCATATTGAGGTGGTTACGAAGATTAGTTTGAAATTGTAACCCCATAATAAACTCTTGCCAAACAATATAAACTATTGCTAATCCAACCCTGATATCGTAAAAAAAATCTTTTGCGATATCAGGGTCTTTTTCTTGTTAAACCCTTGTTAATCCAGTGTTCTTCCAATTTTCTTTTCAGTCTTTTTTAGCAAAAATTTATTTTTACTCGAACAATGGAATGCTGATTGATGGGGTGGATTTTAGCAGGAGTTTATTTTGTTTGTACAGAGATTTTGTAGTTGAAATAAACATTCCAATCAGTTTGATAAAAAGTGCTTAAGCATGGTATAAGTGTAAAAGAAGCAGGGACATTTTGCTTTTTAATTTTGGGATAAGGGTTTGGCCTGGTATCCCATTAATGAGAGGACTTGAATTTGAATATGATAGATAATTTTTGGCGTGATTTACCACGGCCTTTTTTTATACTGGCACCAATGGAAGATGTGACGGATGTTGTTTTTCGCCATGTAGTGAGTGAAGCAGCCAGACCTGATGTGTTTTTTACAGAGTTTACAAACAGTGAGAGTTATTGTCACCCAGAGGGGAACAAAAGTGTACGTGGGCGTTTGGCTTTTACAGAGGATGAACAGCCAATTGTAGCCCATATATGGGGGGATAAGCCTGAATACTTTCGGCAAATGAGTATTGGTATGGCGAAACTGGGCTACCGGGGTGTGGATATCAATATGGGCTGTCCTGTACCTAATGTGACGCAACACGGAAAGGGAAGCGGTCTTATCCGTCGTCCAGAAGTTGCAGCAGATTTAATACAAGCAGCAAAAGCAGGAGGATTGCCCGTAAGTGTAAAGACAAGGCTTGGATTCACGGAGGTAGACGAATGGCACGACTGGCTGGCACACATATTGAAACAGGACATTGTGAATCTGTCCATTCATTTGCGTACAAGAGAGGAAATGAGCAAAGTAGATGCTCATTGGGAACTAATCCCGGAGATTAAGAAACTTCGTGACCAGGTGGCACCAGATACACTCTTGACGATCAATGGGGATATCCCTGACCGTCAAACTGGCTTAAAGCTCGCTCATCAATATGGTATTGATGGGATTATGATTGGGCGTGGTATTTTCAATAATCCATTTGCCTTTGAAAAGCAGCCGAAAGATCATAGTAGTAAGGAATTGCTTGATCTCTTAAGGCTGCATCTGGATCTCCATGAGAAATATTCAGAATTAGAGCTGCGTCCGTTCAAGGCTCTTCATCGCTTTTTTAAGATATATGTCCGTGGGTTTCGAGGGGCAAGTGAATTAAGAAATCAATTAATGAGCACAGAGTCAACAGATGAAGTGCGTGCATTGCTCGATAACTTTGGGTCAAAGAATCTTGATGGTATGGGGGAACAGTAGAAGTGTCCCATTTCAAGATAAAAGCGAAGTAGGACGTCCACTGGTGTGCCTCCAAAAAGTTAGAGTTTATACTAAGCAGTTAATTGGCTGGTGGGAAGGCGGTATTGAACCGGACTGATTCCCGCCAATTTTTGCTTTATATGTTTGTTATTATAGTAATCAATAATAGGTTATGAATTTGGAAATTAAAAGTACGAAAATGGGGAAGATCATTATTTTCTTCAATATTTAATCTATAATGGAGCAGAAAGATAGTGTGAAATGTCAGTAGTGAGAAAAGAACTCAATAAAAATCATTTGGAGATTTTAAGGTATTATAATGAGTCATTGGAAACTTATAGCACGCATATGAAAGGATATTTGCTTCACTCGATTCTGAGAATGGTGGGTATTTAAAAGGTATTTTATTGGCTACTGGAAAAAGTGTCATCAAAGACGGCGAAAAATTAAAAGTAAAAAGAAGATTTTTAGATACTGGTTGAAAAAAATCATGGGGCTAACAGATTTCGAATATTGACTACTTTGTGTAGTGGTATGCCGGGGACTAGGTTCATATGTTGAGGCAAACACTTTTCAGGAAGATGCGTTAATAATATTAAGAATGACTGAAGAGCTATTCTTGTGGTTAATTTTTTTGTAATGGACTATGAAACCAACTCATGTATTTCCAAAGAACCTGGGAGAGAAATTCGAGGCTGTAGAATTCTAAGTATTTATCGAAGTCCGTATGGACGAGCCAACTAGAGGAATGTTTAATTTTTTGCAAAATAAACGCCGGAAAGGCCAATGTTAAACGGTGTAGGCACATGTATCAGATCCGGAGCAAAACTCTCCAATTCTGACTTAATATGAAAGAGATTCGGAAAAGCCAATCGGCATTCAGGATATAAGAAAAAAGAGAGACTTTTAAAACGGTGGATATGGGTAGAAACATATTCATTCGAGTGAGACTTAGGCGCAAAGATTTTGAAAGTGATCTTTTGTTCGGTTAAATAATCAGTAAATCGTTTAAGAGTTCGAGCAACCCCATTGATGTCGGGATCATAGGTATCTGTGAAAATGGCAATTTTCATACAAATCGCTCCCCCCAAATGGATTCATTAACCATTGTTTACTAAATAAAAGCACAGACTGCCAAAGGTTGAACCAAGAATCATTCCGGCTATGACATCTGAGGGATAATGGAGTCCTAAATATATTCTGGATATTCCAACAAAGAGCGCTAATGGAATCAGTGCAAATGAAAGTGTTGGTACGAGAATAATAAATGGAATAATCACTGAAAAAATGGCTGTCGTATGTCCTGATGGAAACGAATGATCCTGCAAGGGATTCGTTGGAACTTTTGTTTTATCCAAGATCAAGTAAGGCCTTTTTCGTGGATACAGCCTTTTGGCGATAGATACAGGTATGTGACTTAGTGTTAAAGCGAGCGCACTTGAAATGGCAGTCAATCTAGTTTGATTAGACGAAAAGATAATGAGTAAAAGAACGGTCACGATTGTGAACATAGCTCCACCGATATGTGTGAGATTTCGGAAAAAGAGATTTAAATATTTTTTATCAAAATGGCGGTTTACTCCCTGAAATAAACGGCATTCGAAGTCATAACAGGTTTGCAACAGTTTCGTCATCATCAAGTCTCCTTTACAATTCAAACTATTCAGCTGGACTCCATACTATATTTGTTTGTAATAGCAGCTCTTCCTACTTATGAGCACTCTGCGAGTCGGTTGTGAAATCCAGTCGACCGCTACTTAGGTTATTTTGTAAGAGAGGCTCTAGTCCAGGTTCGTAAATTGGAGAATGGCCGGCTTGAAGCGTTTCAATCTTTTCTTCTTGAATGTCTATACATGTCACCTGATGACCCAACTCAGCTAAACAAACACCTGTAACCAATCCCACATATCCTGTTCCAGCAACGGTAATACTCATCCGATCCCTCCGCTTAGACAAATAAAGTTTGATCTACTTCATTTTATTAAAAGAACCTGAATCTTTTCTTGACCTGGAGTTAAAAGAATGTAAAGTATTTGTATAGTAAAAAAACACAAACATCACTGTTTGTGTCAGTTTGAAAACTTAATATTAATCTCGACGATCTCGGCCTGGCTTCCCAACCGCAGCGGGGGACCCCAAAAGCCAAAACCGGAAGAAACAATGGAATGCATGTCTTCTTTCTGTAGATAACCCCAGTCATTTTCATATATAAACTTGGTGATTAAGTGGTTAGGTGCCAATTGACCGCGATGGGTATGGCCTGATACCACCAAATCAATTCCGTTATTCTCTGCTTTTCTTAATTCATAAGGCTGATGGTCCAGCATGAACAAAGCATTGTTTTGATTAACATTATCAACTAATTCCTTTACCGGTTTGCGTTCTGTGTCTGTCTTATCTTTTCTGCCGATAAGGGTAATGCCGTTATCCAGTTCGGCCACTTCATCCCGCAAAACATGAATATCGATATCTTCTAGCTTCTCGACGAACTCAGGAATTTTCCCGCCATAATATTCATGATTTCCCAAAACCGCAAAAGTGCCTAATGGAGCTTTAATTTGCGCAAGGTCATTATCGATTTTTTTGTCAATAAAAGGTGTTGGATCGTCATCTATGATATCACCGACATAAAGAACCATATCCGGATCCAATTGCTTGATTTCTTTGACCATCCGTTTTGCATGACCTTTCCCTGACATAATGCCAAAATGCATATCTGATGCCATTACGACTCGAAGATCATCCGTTCCTTTTACCTGCTTGTCCACCTTAATGTCATAGCTGCGAACAACAGGTGTAAAGGCATTATAGGTTCCGTACGCGAAAATACCGACAAAACATATTAGAAGGGTATATCCCGCCCAGGTAACGATTGAGTGTTTAGATAAAGAAGTGAATTTCTTCACTACGAAAACCACCAAATTGGCGATCGGAAACAGCAATAACGAATACTGAATAACTCCCATCCAATAGGAGCCTATGATATTTATGATTTCCACCTCTCCGGTAAAACGGCCAAAGACAAACGAATATCCCAGGAATAACATGGCGAGTAGAATGGGCCATTTTTTTTTAAACCCAAACGTGTTACGCAACCAAACCCTGATATTCCATCCGATGTAAAAAAGAAGAAGATTATATAGTAAAAACACAGCAATTATCATTAATATATTAACAAGAGACATCTGGATCTACCTCATTTCTTTGTCTCAAGTATTATAAGGAAAAACCGAAAGAATTAAAATTTTTTTGTACTTTGGGAATAGTCACGTTCAATAAGCCTTATAAGGGTTAATGCACTTCGACAGCTACTTCTGTCTATTTAAGCGATAATAACGAAGATTTGAAGCGAAAGCCTAAATTCGCATCTTTATGTCATATAGTAAACTGTATTTCAATGAAACTAGAGCCGATTTTGCTATAATGAATCTAATGACTATGAACGAACTCGGAGGATGAAATGAATCAACCTTTACAAAAGCAAAAGAAACCGCTTCTGTATAGAATAGGAATCTGCTTGATTATTATTTCCTTTTTACTTTGGCTTGCCCCGCTTATTGTTCCGTTTCTGAACATTACCGCATCATTAAAAATAACCCTTGTAACAGTAGCACTAGTTGCCGCTGAGATTATTTTCTGGATTGGTGTAGCTATAGTTGGCAAGGAAGTTGCAAGTAAATATAGAGGATACTTTAATCCTCGTAACTGGAGAAGAAAACCAAATAATTCTTCCGAAAAGGGGAAGGATAATTACGAAGAGTAATAATCCGGATGGTGTCAGGCACCGGCCCAATTACAGGAGGAATAAGCATGGAAGCAAAAGCAGCAGTTACATTCGGAAGTGGAGAACCGTTTGAAATCACCGATATTACAATCGATGATCCGCAAGCAGGCGAGGTTTTAGTTCGAATTGTTGGAACGGGGATATGCCATACGGATATTCTTGCGCAAACCCAAGCGTACCCGGTCCCGTTACCAGCCGTATTAGGACATGAAGGGGCAGGTGTCGTCGAGAAGGTGGGAGTGGGGATAACGCACATCCAACCTGGCGACCATGTTGTATTATCATATAGTTCATGTGGTACATGTGCGAATTGTTTAAGCGGAAAAGCATATGCTTGCGAAAACTTTTATGATTTGAATTTCGCCGGCAGAATGATAGACGGGTCGAGCCGATTACATAAGGATAACCACGACCTTTCCAACTTTTTTGGCCAGTCAAGTTTCGCTTATTATGCCGTAGCATCCGCACGTAATGTGATCAAGGTTCCAACAGATGTACCGCTTGAAATGCTTGGCCCGCTAGGTTGCGGAGTTATGACAGGAAGTGGTTCTGTACTAAATAAACTAAAGCCTGAGCATGGGTCAAGCATTGTTATTTTCGGTTGCGGAACCGTTGGATTAAGTGCCATCATGGGTGCTAATGTAGCTAATTGTGGAATTATCATTGCAGTCGATGTCCAGGAGAATCGTCTAGAGTTAGCGAAGGAATTGGGTGCCACCCACACCATCAACGCAAAAGATGGAAATGTATTGGAAGCAATTAAGGATATTACGGGGCGAGGTGTCAATTACGCGATCGAATCTAGCGGAAGGCCTGACAATACACGTTTAGCTGTGGATTCCCTCGCTGTTTTAGGAACTGCCGTACAAGTAGCCGGCGGGCCAGTGGGTTCTGAAGTAAGCATAGATATTAATACCATCCTATTTGAAAGAAACCTCAACGGCTTCTTAATGGGTGAAGGTGTCCCGCAGTTGTATATCCCCAAGCTGATTGAACTATACAAAAAAGGGAAGTTTCCTTTTGATAAGTTAATTAAATATTACTCAGTAGATCAAATAAATGAAGCAATCGAGGATACAAAAAAAGGTACTACCATTAAACCGATTATTAAGTTTGGTTAACCAAAGTGTGTAAATAACATCTAATTAAACGCATTTTTCATCAGCCAGTCCCTTTAATCTTTAGGGACTGTTTTTCATGGGAATTATTTAGTCTATAAAAATAGGACAGACATATACTTTTAGTACAAGTTAATGAAAGCCTCACATATTTGACCTTCACCCGTTCTCACCATATAATGTAACTATAATAATTTAATGATCATCTTCCATTAAGGGGAGTAGCTATACAGCAAAGTCGTCAATACAGGACCTGAGTCCTCGGCTTTGTTGGCAACCTAGGTTGTTTGCGAGACCTTGCCGTTTATTTGGTAAAGTCTCTTATCCGTTTAAAAGACGTTATAACCAGATATTCGGTTATAACGTCTTTTGTTTTCATGAAAGGAGGCCGTATTTTTGATCACATATAACAGACTTGCTGAAAGTGTAAAAATAACTTTAAAAAAAGATAAAGTACTACTAGTCGCATATGATGAATCCTTACAGTTTATTGGAGAAGGCAGAAGCGCGTTCGTTTTCCGAATCAAAGCTACCGATAAAGCCATTAAAGTGTTTTTCCCCAACCATATCCATATTGCCAAGGAAGAAGCTGAAATTTACAAACAATTGCAGGGTATTTCATATTATCCTTCCATTTATGATGCCGGTCCGAATTATTTAGTCATCGATTATATAGAAGGACATACACTTTTCGAATGCTTGGCGCAGGGAATTCCGGTTACCCCGGAAAAAATCAGAGAAGTGGATGAAGCATTATTGCTAGCGAAGAACAAGGGTCTAAATCCATCAGATATTCATTTACGAAATATCTTTATCACTTCCGAAAAGGAAATAAAAGTAATTGATGTGGCCAGATTCCGGCAAACGAAAAATTGTACTCAATGGAGTGACTTGAAGGAGGCTTTTTACCGAGTTTATCTAAAACCGTTCTTCCCCAAGAAAATCCCTGTTTTTATTTTAAATCTGATAGCTGCCTTATATAAGAGAAAGTTAATTCCCATGTAATCACCAGAATTATTTAATCTGGAGTTGCGTTGCTAATCATAAAAAAATATGGAAAGGATGAGGTATATGAAAAGAATCTTTACGGTTTTTGCTATAGTATCAATGGTCGTGTTAAGCGGATGCTCCCTTCTGGGGGAAGTAAACAACTCTCTCAACTATGCGAATGAAGCAACTGACTATTTGGATAAGGCCAGTCAATTTGCTGAAGATGTGCCACAGCTTGCCCGGGATGCCGTAAACAATCAGGAAGCGCGTGAAAACCTGGAAACCGAATTGAAAACGATGAAAGAGGAAATACAGACCTTTAATGAAACAAAAGCTCCTTCCATAGCGGAAGATATCCACACACAAATTGAAGAATACAATGCAAAATTAAGTGACGGCATCGATACCTATTTAAAGAATATTGAAAATGGCAAATATGACCCCGCCCAATTAGAAAACTCAGAGATCATGCAGACGATCAATGATTTAACGAGCCTTATGAACAAGATTGAAAACTTAGGCTCCTAATATAATCACCTCCTTGTATTCAATATGGGAGGTGATTTTTTTAATGGATTTAAAATGAAGACCGAATGAAGTTGAAAATATCTTGAAGTTTACGTTAACGTAAATGCTATCATATAGATACTATCCTGAGTAAAGAAGGTTTTTTGCATGTACACAATCTCTGATTTGTCACAAGAGTTTAACCTTACCACCCGGACGATCCGTTATTACGAAGAACTTGGACTTCTAAAACCGCAGCGGACCGAAAGCGGCAATCGTTTATATACAAAGAAGCATTATGCCCAGCTGAAGTTGGTTTTACGTGGGAAGCGGTTTGGTTTTTCTTTAGAGGAAATTAAGGAGATGGTCTTGCTATTCGATTATGACCGTACCGGTGAGAAGCAGCTGGAACGAACGGTTGAGTATGGCAGCCAGAAACTAGAGGAGCTGAATCAGCGCTTAAAGGAACTAAATGAAATAAAAGCTGAAATTGAAAATCTGTTAGGTGATTTTACGGAAAAACTCGATTCGATAAGGAGTGTAAAAAGATGAATCTTTCTGAATTGTTATCAAGGAATGCAAGGAAATATCCACTTAAAGAAGCAGTCGTAACTGATACAGAACGCGTAACCTATCTAAGGCTTAATGAACTCGTAAATCGATTTGCGTCATCGCTTCAATCAATTGGAATCAATGCTTCGGATAAAGTGGTTTTGTTTATGCCTAATACCCTCGAATTCGTCATCAGCTATTTTGCTGTCCAGCGACTCGGGGCCATCATTGTACCTGTCAATGCCAAGCTGACTCAGTCGGAATTGGAATACATCATCGACCACTGTGACGCCAAGGCACTCATTGTCCATGAACAATTATTTGAAACCGCCCAGTCTTTTTCGAATCCATCGTTGCTATGCATGAAAACAGGACCTGCATCCGACGGCTGGCGTTCTTTCCAATCATGTATCGACTCAGGAACAAATGAAGAAATTAAATGCCCTCTTACAGAGGAAGACGAATCTACTATTCTATACACTTCGGGCACGACTGGAAAACCAAAGGGTGTGCTCTTTACAAATCGGAATGTCTTAACTGTTGCGATCATGATGGGTGTCGAAATGTCGATGAAACCCGAAAGCAGAATGCTACATATGATGCCACTGAGCCATTCGGCCCCGCTCCATTTGTTCCTCGTTGCCGGAACCTATGTTGGAGCTACCCATGTCCTTGCACCGATGTTTACTCCCGAACGACTGCTGCAACTCGTACATAACGAAAAAACAACCCACTTCTTTGGCGCGCCTGTTGCTTACTTATTCACGGCGAAACAGCCGAATCTAGCATCCTATGATTTATCCTCAATGAAATACTGGGTTTACGGAGGTGCACCACTTTCGAAAAGGGAAGTGCAATTTGTCCAAGCCAGTTTCCAAACAAAGAATCTGTATTGTGTTTATGGATTAACAGAGTCAGGACCGAGCGGAACACTGCTGCTGCCTGAAGACCATGAAGAAAAATCCGGCAGCATAGGCAAACGCGGAGCCCTGGGAACGGAGCTGCGGATAGTCGGCAGCGATGGGAAAGATTGCGCCCCGAATGAAATAGGTGAAATCCTTTTATACGGTGAAGGTAACATGAAAGGCTATTATAAGAATCCGGTGGAGACGGAAGAAGCTTACCTTGACGGATGGATCCGTACCGGAGATCTTGGGAAAAAAGACGAAGACGGATTTATCTGGGTCGTCGATCGTAAAAAGGATTTAATAATCTCCGGAGGCGTGAACGTCTATCCAAAGGAGATCGAAGAAGAATTGATTAAACATCCGGCAATCTCTGAAGCAGCCGTCATAGGTGTTCCCCATCCGGAATGGGGAGAAACCGTTAAGGCATTTATTGTAACAACTGAGAACGGGAATGACCTCGAAGCCGAATGTAAAAAATTTCTGGCTGGAAAGTTGGCTGATTTTAAAATTCCAAAGCTTTATGAAAAAGTCGAGGCCCTGCCGCGGAATGCAACAGGTAAAATTTTAAAACAAGTGCTGAGAAAAGCCCAACAGGAGGTTTAAATAGATGAATTTTTATAAAGAGGATGAACAGCTGCAAGAACTTCTAAAGGAATTATTGGACGGAGAATTTTTTGAATATGCAGACAGGGAACTCACAAAATTCGGCGAAAAATGCGCGGGCGAAATTGATGAACGGGCACGATTTACGGACAGAGACGGGCAACCAAAATTAATTAAATATGATGCTTATGGAGAGGATGTTTCCGAGGTTTGGGTAAACGCGGGGTATCGGAAAACGGTTGAAGAAACCTACAATACCGGGATTGTTGGCTATGTACACAAAGAGATTCCCGAACTGAATAAAAAGGGAAATTATATATACTCCTATGCACAGGGCTATTTGTTATCCCAGACCGAACCCGGTTTTTATTGTCCGGTGACATTGACGATGGCTACTGCATATCTGCTGGACGAGTATGCAGATGATGAATTAAAGAAACGATTCCTTCCTTTCGTCGCTTCAACAGGAGAAATGCCGCTTTATGAAGGGGCGACATTCCTGACAGAGCGGCAGGGAGGCTCAGATGTAGGTGCCAATGAAACGAAGGCCGTTTTCAACGGATCCCATTATGAGTTATTCGGAGAAAAGTACTTTGCTTCGAACGCCGGGATGTGTGGCGTGGCAATGGTGCTGGCGAGAAGGGAAGGAGCACCACCAGGGACGAAGGGGTTAACATTGTTTGCCGTGCCATGGAGAAAAGACGATGGCAAGCTGAATGGGATAAAGATCCGCCGCTTAAAGGATAAGCTTGGGGTCCGAGCCGTGCCGTCAGCGGAGGTAGAGTTTGAAGGGGCAGAAGCCTATGTTGTTGGCGATCCCTCAAAGGGTTTCTACTATATGATGGAAGCTCTTAATCTTTCGCGCGTTTGCAATACGGTGGCATCACTCGGCATCATGCGGCGGGCATTGCAGGAAGCAAAAAATTATGCTTCAAACCGCAATGCATTTGGCAGCAGGCTGACCGATTTCCCGATGGTGAAGGATACGCTGACAAGACTTGCAGTGAAGCACGAAATTGAAACACGCACTGTATTTACGTACCTGCCGCTATTTGACGAGGTCATGAAGAAAAATGAACTGGTATCAAAGGAAGCTGAAGTGTTAAATCGCCTCTACATTGCGCTTTTGAAAAAGGAAACCGCAGAGCAGGCGATTGCCTTTTCACATGAAGCAATTGAAATGCACGGGGGCAACGGTTTTATCGAAGACTTTGTGACTCCCCGTTTACTTCGAGACGCACAGGTATTGACCGTATGGGAAGGAACCGCGAATATTCTGGGTCTCGAGGTATTAAGACTCATTCAAAAATTCAATGTTCACGAACTATTCCTGCAGGAGATGACAAATCGCCTTA
Organism: Bacillus sp. V59.32b; assembly: GCF_003429085.1. Classification (GTDB taxonomy): domain Bacteria; phylum Bacillota; class Bacilli; order Bacillales; family DSM-1321; genus Peribacillus. Next base: position 14,905 of record NZ_QVTC01000048.1, read on the forward strand.
GGGCAGTAGGACATCTTTCAGAAGCTTGCGCTACTCCTGTCGAGGACGGCTTACATGAATTGAAGGTATTGCTGTCGTTCCTAAATAAGGCATCTGCGGATCATCAAAGCTTTCATTCGAAAAAAGCAGCTAAATTAATGACGGATATTCTCGAAAGCGTCGTCGCTCTTGAATATGCGGCAAAAGCTGGTGAGCGGGCGCAAAAAGTGATGGAGGTATTCATAGAAGACACATGGGGCGGACCGCACACCTTTAATGAAAAAATGCGTACAGTCGAATATTTTGACGCAATAGTCGAAAGCAACAAAACTATCAATATGAAATAATTTTATGGACTATCATGGAAATAAAAGCTTTCCCTTTCAGCAAGAAATGGCCTTAATTCCTGATGAAAGGGTTTTTTTGCGGGTAATCTCTTAAAAAAATGTAGAATAAAAGGTAAAGACATAATATAATGGTAAAAAATACAATAAATAGGCCGCTATTATTTATGCAAATGTCAGTTAATTTATACATACATGATTTCTTTCACGGGGTTCTGATGTATAAAGATAGTTCAGCCAAAAAAATGGGGGAGAAAAAATGAGAAAAAGTTTTGTTTTACTGTTTTCCATCTTACTAACACTGACATTTGGTTCCGGGGCATTCGCAGCAGAGAGCAAGGATGCCAGCAAAGGGTTAAAACTTATTGAATTAACAAACAAAGCCATTGATTTAACCATCGATAAGGCTGTTGCAAACGGAGAAAAGCTGCAGAATGACTATCACTCTGATATTCAATCGGTTGAGGGAGCTGAAGTAATCATCTCATTAAGAGAAGAGCAATCCCAACTGGAAGCACAATTAGCAAATGAAACGGATACAGCCAATAAGGCTGTAATAGAAGAAAAACTGGCAGCCATCGAGGCAGAGATCCTTTTGACAGAGAATAAATTGAAACAGGAATCCGGCTATTTCGCTAAACGTACCGCGCAATACAATGCTGAATTAGATCTACTTATAAACAATCTCGTAAACGTGACCAATAAAATGACAGCTACGACCATTAATGCAGTTGCTAAATTGGGTATCACCGCTGTTTGTGAATGGGAATATGTAAAGATTGGTCATAAATGGGTGTGGGTTGATCCTGTCAAGGTTGTGGGGGCATAAAGTCTTACTTACCATATACTTAACTTGGTTAATAAAAGTATCCCTGCTAGATGTAATCACGTTTTTATTAACCAATAAGGAGATAATAGAGTGGAAGGTTTAAAGATTTCAAAAAAGGGTGCTAACTTAGACATAGTACACCAATTTTCTAACGAATTAAGTCTCTTATCACGTGATAATGGTGTGGACATCATGCTGCAAACTGTATATAAGGATAAACTTTTTTATGTGTATCCAAGTCAAAACACAGAGGTCTTAGAATTTTTTTATATCCTAAAAGGTAAGATGGAATGTGATCAGGATGGTAAAAAAGTAACTCTTGGTCCCAATGATTATATCACTTTTAAAGGGATAAATGACTCTGTCCATTTTGTGGCTAAGACGGACGTTACCTATCTTTGGATTATTACCGAACCGACCTTTAAACAGGTAAGTGAAGACTATCGAAATTTAACAGAAATTGCAACGAAAGTGGAAACTAAAGATCACTATACGTTTAATCATAGTAATCGGGTTACGACTTATACAGTCAAGATTGCCAAACATTTAAAACTTTCTGCAGAAATAATGATAAAACTTCACGACGCAGCCATTTTGCATGACATCGGAAAAATCAACATACCGGTAGAAGTTTTAAACAAGCCTGGTAAGCTTACTAAGGAAGAATTCGAAATCGTAAAAAAGCATGCCGGTGATGGTGCCGCTATGGTCAGGAAAACGAGCTACAAGCATTTGGCCGACATCATTGAACAGCATCATGAAAGACTGGACGGTTCCGGATATCCTCATGGGCTTACAGGGGAGGACATTCTCCTGGAAGCAAAAATTATCGCGGTGAGCGATTCCTTCGACGCTATGACAGAGGACCGCGCCTATCGTAAGGCATTCACTGCGCAATACGCGATCGATGAACTGAAGCGATTGGCCGGGATTCAATACGATGAAAAAATCGTTTATGCACTCGAGAGCATTCTTAAAGAAGAAGGAAAAATAAAATAGATTGATACATAAAATAAACTGCAGAGCCGAAATGGGCTCTGTTTTTTAGTTCAAGAGATTCTTCGACCTCTTTGTCAAAAATATAATCAGCATTGAAGTATTTAGCGCTGTTAATTTCTGTTATACTAATTATATTCTGAAAGTTAAGAAATTGATGTCTAACTAGTAAAAAAAGAGAGAAAGCCATAGGAGGGGTAGTATGGAAATTTCAAAAGTAATTGCCGTCGTTACAGGGGGAGCTTCCGGTTTGGGGGAAGCAACTGTCAGAAACCTCGTTGCTAGAGGGGCCAAAGCGCTTATTTTGGATACTTCTGCAGAAAAAGGTAAGCGCTTGCAAAGTGAATTAGAAGAATCTACATTATTTGTACAGACTGACGTTACAAAGGAGGATGACGTCCACTCTGCTTTGGACCAAGCGATTCAATCATTTGGTTCCGTTAACACGGTTGTGAATTGCGCGGGGATTGCTATCGCAAAGAAAGTATTAAGCAAAAAAGGGCCGCATGAATTAGAGGCTTTCTCGAAAGTCATTTCCATAAACTTAATTGGTAGTTTTAATGTAATTCGTCTCGCGAGTGAAAGAATGATACATAATCAAGAAAACGAAGCTGGTGAAAGAGGAATCATTATCAATACGGCGTCTGTGGCAGCTTATGAGGGACAAATCGGTCAGGCGGCATACAGTGCTTCTAAGGGAGGAATTGTTGGAATGACGTTGCCGATTGCCAGAGAACTGGCTTCCAGCGGAATCAGAGTTATGTCCATCGCGCCGGGATTATTTCATACACCAATGTTCGATACCTTGCCTGAAGAAGCAAGAATATCGCTTGGGAAAACAGTCCCATTCCCATCAAGGCTGGGATTCCCTGAAGAGTATGCAAAATTGGTAGAAAGCATTATTGAAAATCCGATGCTGAATGGAGAAACGATCCGCTTGGATGGGGCGATCAGGATGCAGCCTAAATAAACCGGTCCGTACATTCATTAATGGAGGAGAGTCAGCGATGAAACATCTATATTTAAATGAAGATCATGAAATATTTCGAAAGTCACTTAGGAAATTCCTCGAAAAAGAAGCATATCCATATTATGAGCAATGGGAAGAAGAGCGGATGATTCCGCGCACGTTCTGGGAAAAGCTTGGCGAGCAAGGCTTTTTATGCCCGGATCTTGATGAACAATACGGCGGCATCGGAGTCGATTGGGGATTTTCAGCCGTCATTAATGAAGAGCTGGAACGTGTAGGTTCAGGTCTTGTTGGTGTAGGGCTTCACAGTGATATTGTCGTTCCTTATATAAGCGCCTATGGAACGGAAGAACAAAAGCAAAGGTGGCTGCCTAAGTGCGTTACCGGTGAAACCATTACCGCGATTGCCATGACAGAGCCTGGTACGGGTTCAGACCTCGCCAATATCAAGACAACAGCAATCCTTGATGGAGACCATTATATTTTAAATGGGCAAAAAACGTTCATCACAAATGGAATTCATTCTGACTTAATAGTGGTCGCATGTAAAACCGACGCAGGCGCAAAACCAAAGCACAAAGGTGTCAGTTTGCTGGTTGTTGAAAGGGATGCACCGGGGTTTTCGAGGGGGCGCAAGCTGGATAAAGTCGGTCTGCATTGTCAGGATACAGCCGAATTGATATTCGAGGACTGCCGTGTGCCGAAGGAAAATTTGCTTGGTGAAGCAGGGAAAGGTTTTTCATATCTGATGGAAAAGCTCCAGCAGGAACGGTTGGTTGTCGCGATCGCTGCACAGGTAGCGGCTGAGGATATGCTGAAAATGACACTCGATTATGTAAAAACAAGAGAGGCATTCGGCAAACCGGTTGGAAAATTCCAAAATACCCAGTTCAAAATCGCCGAGATGGCAACGGAAATCGAAATGGGAAGGGCATTTCTCGACCAGCTGGTAGCGAGCCATATCGCCGGTGAGAATATCGTGACAAAGGTTTCGATGGCCAAATGGAAGCTGACCGAAATGGCTAAGCAGATTGCGGCGGAATGCATGCAGCTTCATGGCGGCTACGGCTATATGGAAGAATACAAGATTGCGAGAAGGTATCGTGATATTCCGGTTGCAAGCATTTATGCGGGCACAAATGAAATTATGAAAACAATCATTGCAAAAAACCTGGGATTATAATTTCAAATAATCAAGCAAAATTCAGATAAACGAGCACAAATTCAGATAAACGAGCACAAATTCAAATAAACGAGCACAAATTCAGATAAACGAGCACAAATTCAGATAAACGAGCACAAATTCAGATAAACGAGCACAAATTCAAATAAACGAGCACAAATTCAGATAAACGAGCACAAATTCAGATAAACGAGCACAAATTCA
>NZ_QVTC01000049.1 GCF_003429085.1 Bacillus sp. V59.32b
CGAACGGTACGTACGGTGGTGTGAGAGGTCGGGGGTTAGTCACCCCCTCCTACTCGATTTGTTATTATTTTCGCTTCGCGTGCTTTCTCATATCGAAGGCTACGGCGAGGATGATGATTGCACCCTTCACGATGAATTGGATATACGGGCTGACACCTAGGAAAGCGAGACCGTAGTTGATGATTTGGAAAATTAACACTCCTGTAATGACACCAGGGACTGTTCCGATTCCCCCAGCGAGTGATACACCGCCCACCACGCAAGCAGCGATGGCATCAAGCTCATACATATTACCAGTGTTGTTCGTCGCGCTGCCGACCCGGCCGGCTTCCAGTGTACCGGCAAAACCGTATAAAAGTCCGGCAATTAGATAGACAATGATCAGGTTTCTGGCTACGTTTACTCCGGAAACCTTTGCCGCTTCAGGGTTGCCGCCAATGGCATACATATTTTTACCCAGCTGTGTTTTGTTCCAAATCACCCAAATGATTGCCGATATGACAATCGCATAAATAACCAGGTATGGAAGCTCGTATGGGCCGAGCGGAATTCCGCGCTGCGCAAATGTGGTAAAGCTTTGGCTCAAACCGCCGATTGGCTGAGCGCCATATGGCGGACGGTCAAAGTAGATGGAAGTAATCCCATAGACTCCAATCATCGATCCTAATGTGGCAATGAAAGGTGGTACGTGAAATTTCGCTACAATGACACCGTTCAATGCCCCTAAAATCCCGGTTGCTGCCATTGCAATTAAAATAGGCACAAATAGCGGCATATCAGGCAAATTCGGATACATCCGATACGCATAATCCGATGCTTGCAAAAGAGAAGCCGAAATAACGGCAGCGAGTCCGACCATCCGCCCGGCTGATAAATCCGTACCGGCAGTGATCAGGATTCCGGCCACCCCAAGCGCGATGATGATCCGGGAAGATGACTGGCTTAATATATTGATAAAGTTGGTGACTGATAGAAAGTCGGGTGAAGCGATAACAATCCCGATGACGAGCAGTATAAGAACTATATATATAACATTATCTAACAGCCACTTGGGATTAAAAAAATCTCTTTTTTGTGATGCCTCTTTGTTCATTTTCATCTCCTCCTAATACAATGCTGCTAATCGCATGATTTCTTCTTGGGATGTAGTTGCCGTATCAACGATTCCAGCTGCTTTTCCATTGCTCATTACTAAAATTCGGTCAGTGACGCCAAGCAGCTCAGGCATTTCGGAGGAGATCATAATGATTCCTTTTCCATCGGCTGCCAAGGTATTGATGAGTTGGTAAATCTCGAATTTTGCTCCGACATCAATTCCCCTTGTCGGTTCATCAAGCAATAAAATTTCCGGCTTCGTCAGCAGCCAGCGTCCAATAATGACCTTCTGCTGATTTCCGCCTGACAAACTGCCGATTGACGTCTTTTGGGACGGGGTTCTTACTCTCATTGAATCAATTACCCATTTTGTATCATCGTGCACTTTACGGTCAGATAAGAATCCGCCTTTTACTTTGTATTGCTTTAAGTTGGAAATAATAGAGTTAAAGCTAACACTCAGTTCCGGATAGATTCCGGTAGACCTTCTTTCTTCCGTGACAAGAGCAAAGCCGTTCTTAATCGCATGTTGCGGAGAAAGGTTTTTGACCTCTTTGCCGTGCAATTCAATGCTTCCTGTTTTTAATGATCTTAAGCCAAATAATGCTTCAACGAGTTCTGTTCGTTTGGAGCCCACCAATCCGGCTATCCCAAGAATCTCACCTTTCCTTAGTTCGAAGCTTATATCGGAAAAGGAAGGCTGTGTCTCGGCAGTTAAATCGGAAACTCTCAAAGTCACTTCTTGAGGATGATTTATTTTCGTTGGGAAGCGCTGTGATAAGTCTCGGCCAACCATCAGCTTAATGATTTCATCCGTTGTCAAGTCTTCGGCATTTTTCGTCGCAATACTCTTGCCGTCACGCATAATCGTGACTTCATCGGAAATTTTCAAGATTTCTTCCATCTTGTGAGAAATATAAATAATCGCGATATTATCACTCTGAAGCTTTTTGATAATTTTAAATAAATGATCGACTTCTTTTTCTGTTAGGGATGAAGTCGGCTCATCCATTACGATAATCTTTGAATGATAAGAGACAGCTTTGGCAATCTCGACCATCTGCATCTCAGAGACAGATAAGGTACTAACCTTTCTGCGGGGATCGATGTTAATATCAAGGTCTTTGAAAATAGCGACTGTATCCTCGTACATTTTCTTTTCGTCGATGAAGATGGCTTTTTTCGGATAGCGGCCAAGCCAAATATTATCCATGACGTTCCGCTGGCGAACCTGGTTCAACTCCTGGTGTACCATGGAAACCCCATTTTCAAGCGCTTGCTTTGAATTGATAAAGGCAACCTCTTGTCCATTGAAAACAATTCGGCCTTCGTCCATCGAATAAATTCCGAATAAGCATTTCATTAGGGTGGATTTTCCTGCTCCATTCTCGCCCATTAAGGCATGTACTGTCCCAGCCTTCACGCGGAGCGTAACGTCTTGCAGAGCGATTACTCCGGGAAATCTCTTCGTCAAATTTCGCATCTCCAGTAAATAAGCACTACTGGCTACTGACATGAGCGAACCTCCTCTCGCCATTTAAAAAATATGAGAGGCACTAAAAGTGCTTCTCATATTTTAGTGACCCATTGTTTATTTATAAGCGTCTTTACCTACTTGAATATTAGCCTTTGTTACTTCCACATAAGGTACACGGACTGCCTTTGTATCATCCAGTTTCCATTCTGTACCTTCCAATACGTCTTTGCCCTTTGCAGCATTAGCCGCAAGATCAACGGCTGCTTTTCCTTGGTTTCTTGCGTCATTGAGTACGGTACCAACCAATTTATCATTCTCGATCATTTCAAGTGCTTCAGGAATCGCATCCACACCAACTACAGGCATGAATTTGTCACCTGAGAGATATCCTGCTTTTTCAAGAGCGGAAATAGCACCTAATGCCATTCCATCATTGTTAGCGATAACAAATTCAATCTCTTCGTTATATTTGGCTAACCATGCATCCATCTTTTCAGTTGCTTTTGTCGCATCCCACATGGCGGTATCCATCGCTAACTCTTCTACTTCAATGCCTTTTTCCTTGATTGTGTCTACGGAGAATTTAGTCCGGGCTTCCGCATCAGGGTGGCCGGGCTCACCTTTTAGTAGAACGTATTGAATTTTGCCATCTTTGTTTTTATCCCATTTTTCTTTATTTTCTTCCCACGCTTTAGCGATCAATTGCCCTTGAAGGACACCTGATTCGGATGACGTTGTTCCGACATACCATGCCTTATCATAGCTTTCCATTACTTGAGCATCCGGCTCTTTATTGAAGAAAACAACTGGAAGATTCTTTGCTTTTGCTTTATCAATAACAGTCGTTGCCGCTTTTGGATCTACTAGGTTAATAGCCAGTGATTTAGCTCCCTTAGCGATCAGCGTATCGACTTGTTCAATTTGTTTTGACTGGTCATTTTGAGAGTCGTTCAGCATTAGGTTTACATTTCCTTTTGCTGAGTCTTCCATCGCCCGGCGTACATAAGACATAAAGTTATCATCGAACTTATAAATCGTGGCGCCTACAGCAGGAAGATCTTTATCCCCACCCGAGCCCCCGCTCCCGCCTGAACCGCCGGTGGAGTCACTGCAGCCTGCTGCTAATAGAAGAGTAGAAGCCATCGTTAAAGACAGAACTAAACCTTTTTTCTTCTTAAACATTTCATCAATCCCCTTTTTTGTTTAGTAAAAAGAAATAAGTGTAAGCGATTACTGTAAGCGCTTAACTATAGAATTATTTTACAAGTTTACTAAAAATAATACAATACAATTCTACAAAAATTTTACCATTTATTAATACATGCTTCTTAAAATAAAGAATTAATAGATTTTATAAAAAAATATGAAAGCGCTATCTTTTTTATGTGGATTATTTGCAGTAAAAGTAGTAAAATTTTTAGTAAAAAGTAATCCGTCTCACATGGAAATTTTTGTTTGAAAGTTAAAGGGAGCTGGTGAGTGGGAATGGCAACTTTGAAAAGTATTGCAGAAAAAGCGGGTGTATCAATTTCTACTGTTTCCAGAGTTTTGAATCAAGATGATAGTCTGTCCGTTACGGAAGAGACAAGGGAACGGATATTAGCTGTAGCTAATGAAATGAACTACCAGAGAATTAAGTCTCATCAAAAACCACAGGCAAAAACGGCGGTGAATGTAGGGCTGTTTTATTGGTACTCTGAGGATCAAGAAGTGGCAGACCCCTATTATTTATCGATTCGCTTAGGCATCGAGAAAGCGTGCTTTGAACGGGGCATCAATTTAGTGAAGCTATACAGGAATGAAGATACCTACCAGACAAATTTCAAGGGTTCTTTGCATGGAGTGATTGCCGCAGGGAAATACAGCAACCAGGATTTGGAGTTATTTAAGCAACTATCCCCCCATTTCGTTCTTGTTGATTATGCCTTTTCCGATGAGATTGATTGTGTGGTTCCTGACTTTCGGAAGGCCATCATTGAGGTTCTGGATTATCTGCTAAACCAGGGCCATGAAAAAATCGGATACATCGGCGGGAAGGAATATGTGCAGGATGACGAGCCTATCAGAGATGAACGGGAAGCGACTTTTTATGAATATTTAAAGCTGAGAGAGATGTATCGCAAAGGATACGTCTGGACCGGACGTTTTACAGCGGAGGATGGATTTGAGCTGATGAATAAAGCATTGAGCTCCGGGGACCTTCCCACTGCCTTTTTCATTGCGAGTGACTCCATGGCGATTGGTGCGTTAAGGGCCCTCCATGAGCAAAAGGTACGGGTACCTGAGGATGTATCGATTGTAAGCTTTAATGATATCGAGATGGCACAATACGTTCACCCGCCTTTAACGACTGTAAAAGTACAGACCGAGTTTATGGGCGAAACGGCAGTCGATCTATTGGTGGAACAAATCCAGTCGAAGCGGACGCTGGCTAAAAAGATCGTTACTCCATGCAAGCTGATTATAAGAGAAAGTTCAGGCACAAAAAGTTAGGGGGAGAAAACATGTTTCTTGGAGTGGATTACTATCCAGAGCATTGGCCAATCGAAATGATGGATAATGATCTTCGCAGAATGAAAGAGTTAGGCGTTAATATGATTCGGATTGGGGAGTTTGCCTGGCATCTGATGGAGAAAGAAGAGGGGAAATTTGATTTTTCTTTCTTTGACCGGGTAATTGAAAAGGCAAAGCAATATGACATGAAGGTAATGTTTGGTACGCCTACTGCGACATTTCCGGCCTGGCTCGCGAATCGGCATCCTTCGATTCTAAGTGAAAACGAAGATGGTACAGTAAGGGTTTTCGGCGGCAGAAGGCAATACTGCTATAACTCCGATATTTATCGAAAATATGCACGGACTATTACAGAAAAGCTCGTGACCCATTATCAAACGGAAGAAGGAATTGTTGTCTGGCAAATCGATAATGAATTCGGCCATGAAGGCAGTGATATGTGCCATTGTGATAGGTGTCATGAGAAGTTCCAGCAATTCCTGTCGCGCAAATACAAGAATATTGAGGAGTTAAATGTAATCTACGGAACGATCTTCTGGGGACAAACGTATAACGATTTCGGCGAAATACCGGTGCCAAAGAAGACGATTACCCAGCATAATCCGAGCCTATTGCTCGACTGGGCTCGGTTCCGTTCATATTCCCTGAATGCCTTCGCAAAAGAGATGACAGAAACAGCCCGGTCCCATAAAGGACACCATCAAGAGGTTACGACGAATGTATCTGGCGGATTCTTCAATAAATGGTTTGACCATGCGGAAAATGTGGAGGACATGGATTTCGTTTCTTATGATAATTATCCGGTTTGGGGCGGGCTGGAAAAGCCGGTTCATCCGGCGGAAACGGCGATGAGCCTTGACTTTAATCGCGGACTGAAAAACCGGAATTTTTGGATTGTGGAAGAGATTCTGGGAATGCAGGGGCACAATGTGATCGGGTATTTGCCGAGGCCAGGCGAAGCAAAAATGTGGAGTTATCAGGCGTTTGCCCATGGCTGCAATAACATGCTTTATTTCCGCTGGAGAGGGATGACCAGGGGAGCCGAGCAATTCTGCTACGGGATTATCGACCATGATAATTCAACCGGAAGAAAGTATCGGGAAGTGCAAGCGGTTTTCAGCGATATACGCAAATATGAGGAAGTGATTAATGCTTCCATTCAGCCGAGGGTGGCTGTTTTATATGATTACGATAATATTTGGTCATGGCGGTATCAGCCGCAAAATAAAGGGTTCGACTTTAAAGAAGAGCTTCTTAGGCTGTATAAACCATTTTTCTCTCACAATGTCCAAATGGACGTGATTCCGGTGACAAGAGACTTTTCATCTTACGACATCGTGTTAGTCCCTTGCCTGCAGATCATCGAGAAGGACTTGGCGGAACGGTTTGAGGCCTATGCTGCAGGAGGCGGCACGTTAGTTTTCTCTTATCGTACCGGGATTAAAGATAAACATAATAATATTCATTTTGAAATGACTCTCCCTGGTTATGTGAAAGACTTGGCCGGCGTTGAAATCCATGACAGTGAATCATTATTCACGCCATTAGCAATCAGCTCCGTTGATGGCAAAGTAAAAGGTGAAGCCAATATCTGGAGGGACATCGTTGAGCCGGTCTCAGCTGAGGTATTGTACCGCTACGAAGACGAGTTATTTGGAAATGCTGCCGCAATCACAAGAAATGCTTACGGTAAAGGGGCTGTAGTTTATATTGGATGCGGGGCGGATGAAGACATCTTGAAAAGCCTTGCAAAGGAAGTTTTGAAAAACAGTGGAATCTGGCATCTCGAGACGGAAGAAGGGCTGGAAGTATACAAGCGTTCTCAGCTAGAAAACTATTACTTTATTATGAATCATACAAGTGAAACGAAACATTTAAATGGGAAAGCTATTAAACCTTTTGAAAGCAAGGTAGTAAGGGAACTCTGAATTTTCTGTTTGGATAGATTATTTAGTGATTTGGATGAATTAATTGCCCAAATTGGATAGATTATCGGCCAAGTTGGATAAAATCTCGAAGTTTAGGAGGTGGATGTATGTCAGATATTATATATGAGCATATCCAGACGCTATTAAAATATGGACTCGAACAGAAATTACTGAAAAAAGAGGATATGATCTATTCGCGCAACCGCATTTTATCCGTGCTCGGACTGAGCGATTGGCAGGACAACACCGTCGTGGGGGATTCGCAGCAGCTCTCAGAGATTCTCGATGGGATACTGGATTGGGCTTATGGAAATGGGGTCATTACAACCAATACGATTACAGAAAGAGACATACTCGATACAGAGATTATGGATTGCCTGATGCCTCGTCCTGGAGAGGTCATCCGCGATTTTCAAGAGCTGTATGAACAAGATCCAGAGGCCGCTACCGATTTTTTCTACCATCTTTCCAATGCCTCGAATTATATACGTACAGACCGCATTGCAAAGAATAAGGAGTGGAAGTCGGCGACCCCGTATGGCGAAATAGATATCACGATTAATCTGTCAAGGCCTGAAAAAGACCCGAAAGAAATTGCCTTGTTACAGCAGACGCCGGTTAGTTCATACCCGACATGCCTTCTATGTGTCGAAAACGAGGGTTACAAAGGAAACCTACGGCACCCGGCCAGGGCCACCCACCGGATTGTGCCGATCCAGCTGGGCAAGGAGGAATGGTGTTTTCAGTACTCTCCTTATGTGTATTACAACGAGCATTGCATTATTTTTTCAAAACGGCATGTGCCTATGAAAATATCTGATAAAACATTTGACCGTCTTCTTGACTTTATAGAGAAATTTCCAGGTTATTTCCTGGGCTCGAATGCAGACCTTCCCATTGTAGGAGGATCGATCCTTTCTCATGATCATTTTCAAGGGGGACGATACGAGTTTGCCCTTGAGAGGGCGGAGATGGAAAAAACCCTAAGTCTGGATTCTTTTCCTTCAGTAATGATTGGTATTGTGAAGTGGCCGATGTCAGTGTTAAGGGTGAGAGGCGAGAAGGAAGAGGTCAATGCTGCGACTAAGCTCATCTGGAGAAAATGGCTCGATTACAGTGATCAAGCGGTCGATATAGTGGGCTATAGCGGGGACACACCGCACAATACGGTCACGCCAATTGCCCGGAGACGGGGCGGACTTTATGAGATGGATATTGTATTGAGAAATAACCGGACGACCGATGAATTCCCGGATGGCATCTTCCATCCCCACAAGGAATTGCATCATGTCAAAAAGGAAAACATCGGCTTAATTGAAGTGATGGGGCTTGCTGTTTTGCCGGGCAGACTGGCAGCCGAGTTGGAGGTGCTCGCTCACTACCTGATTGATTCGCCGGAAAAAGAGAAGTGGGATGAATCGGTCTTAAAGCATTGGGGATGGTATCAGGCTATCCGGAAAGCCCATCCAAGCATCCATGCCGAAAACGTCATGGACATCCTGCAAAAAGAGGTAGGGGGAATTTTTCTTAAAGTGCTTGAGCATGCCGGAGTGTTCAAAAGGGACAAGGAAGGAAAGCAGGCATTTCTACGCTTTCTTGGAACGGTTAAAGAGTCATAGATTTCAAGTTATAGGAGAAAGAAGGTTAATAACATGACCCCTCAACAAGTATTCGATTTTTTCTCGAAGGAATATGGGCATCAGGAAGGTGTAAGGAGTTTCTTCGCTCCCGGCCGGGTGAATCTAATCGGGGAGCATACGGATTATAACGGGGGCTATGTATTCCCGGCAGCACTGACCTTTGGTACATGGGCGCTGGTCAGTCTGAGGAAAGATGGGATCTATCGTTTTGCTTCCACCAATTTTGATACAAAAGCAGACTGTAAGGCTACTGAGGCTCTGCAATATAGAGAAGAATATGATTGGGTAAACTATCCGATTGGCATATTGAACGAACTAGTAAAATTGGCGGGGCCAGAACGCTTCACAGGGGCAGACGTCCTGTTTCATGGAAACATCCCGAATGGGGCCGGGCTTTCTTCCTCAGCTTCCATCGAACTGGTTACAGGACTGGCGTTAAGCAAACTGGCAGACCTTGAAATCTCGATGATAGAGCTGGCCCGGTTAGGTCAGCGCGCAGAAAATCATTTCGTCGGGGTCAATTGCGGCATTATGGATCAATTTGCCGTGGCAATGGGGAAGGAAAGTCAAGCTATCATGTTAAAATGTGATACATTGGAATATTCGTATGTACCCGTTAAGATTGACGGATATAAACTCGTGATTACAAACACAAATAAACGGCGCGGCTTGACCGATTCAAAATATAATGAACGGCGCGGCGAATGCGAAAAAGGGCTACAGGAGATCCAGGCTCATCTGACTGAAGTTCGTTCCCTAGGGGATGTGAACGATGAAATGTGGCAGGAAGTAAAAGAGCACATTAAGGATGAAGTCATACGCCGGCGTGTGGAGCATGTGATAACTGAAAATGAAAGAGTCTTAACCGCGATGGAAAAACTAAAGCAGAACGATCTCATTGGGTTTGGTGAGATGATGAAAGAGTCGCATGAATCCTTAAGGAATTTATATGAAGTTACAGGGATTGAATTGGATACATTGTATGAAGTCGCCTCACAGGTTGAGGGATGCATCGGAACGCGGATGACAGGAGCAGGGTTTGGGGGCTGTAATGTGAGCCTTGTCAAAAGTGAGGCGGTAGAGGAATTCATAAACAAGGTGACGAAAGGTTATCAATCGAAGTTAGGTTACGAGCCGTCATTTTATATATGTGAAATTGGCGACGGAGCAAAGGAAATATAAAGGAGGAAAATGCGAATGGCCATTTTGGTAACAGGTGGTGCCGGCTATATAGGCAGCCATACAGTTGTGGAATTACTGAATAAAGGGGAAGAAGTGGTAGTCGTTGATAGTCTCAGGACAGGTCATCGGCAGGCAGTAAAGAGCGGAACATACTATGAAGGGGATATAGCTGATCGCAGCTTTCTTGACTCTATATTCAGCAAGCATGAAATTGAGGCGGTTATTCATTTTTCGGCCAGTTCCCTGGTCGGCGAAAGTGTAAACCAACCGCTTCCGTACTATGAAAATAATTTAATCGCATCACATACCCTTGTATCTGCGATGCTTGACCACCATGTAAAAAAAATCGTCTTCTCCTCCACGGCGGCTACATATGGCGAGCCTAAGCAGATTCCCATTCTGGAGACGGATCCGACCAATCCAACAAGCCCATATGGAGAAACAAAATTAGCGATGGAAAAAATGTTTCGCTGGTGTGACGAGGCGTATGGCTTAAAATCAGTCTCACTTCGTTATTTTAATGCCGCAGGAGCACATCCTGAAGGCTTGATTGGAGAAGACCATAATCCTGAAAGCCACTTAATCCCGATCATCCTTCAGGTAGCCCTTGGCCAAACAGAGTCGATCGGCATTTTCGGGGACGATTATCCAACCGAAGATGGCACCTGCATACGCGATTATATCCATGTCATGGACCTTGCCAATGCTCACTTCCTTGCACTGGAGCATTTGCGCAAAAACAATACAAGTGACGTTTTTAACCTCGGGAACGGAACCGGCTTCTCGGTAAAAGAAGTGATCGAAACAGCCCGGAGCGTAACGGCCCACCCAATCCCGGAAAAAGTTAGCCAGAGAAGAGCCGGCGATCCAGCCGTGCTGATTGCATCCTCCGAAAAGGCCCGCAATATTTTGGGCTGGAAACCACAATTCGACGATTTAAAAACGATTATAGAAACGGCATGGAAATGGCATAAAACAAATCCCAAGGGGTATGTAGATAAGGAATAGTTTTATGAAGAAAGGTTGGTCGGACATGGATACACCTTTAGAAAAAGTGACCGGATTTATAAGAGAAAAAAAGGTAGACGGAGTCTTTTTCCGCAAACGAAACAATTTCTCATGGATGACTGGGGGGAAAGTCAACCATATTGTAAATACAAGTGAAATAGGGGTAGCCGATCTGGTTATCTTTGAAGATCGAAAGTATTGCATTACCTCGAAAATGGAGTTGGCCCGGATCAAAGATGAGGAGCTTGAGGGGCTTGGCTATGAATTTATTTCCATGGAATGGTATGAGGACCAGGATGAAGTCATCCGTAATCTGTGTAAAGGGAAAACGATAGCAACTGACGTCCCATTTGAGGGATTTCTTGATTTCGGTCTTGAATTGGCGAGCCTGCGTTTCACTCTTAATGAAGAGGAAATCACCCGCTACCGCTTACTTTCTGAAAAAGCGGCGAAAGCAGTGGAGGCAACATGCCGTGAAGTAGAGCCTGGATGGACGGAATATGAGATTGCTGCCCATTTAGCCGGCAAGGTCATGAAGGATGGTGTAAATCCTCAATTAATTCTTGTTTCAACGGATGAGCGTGTCTTTAAATACCGGCACCCCATTCCAACAGCCAAGAAATTAGAGAAATATGCGATGGTTGTCCTTTGTGCAGAAAAGGGGGGCCTAGTTGCAAATGTGACAAGGTTTGTCCATTTTGGGAAGCTTCCAGAAAAATTGGTTGAAAATAAACAGAAGCTGGTTCAAATCGAGGTAGCCATGATGGCGGCAACCCGTCCAGAGACGGCTATAAAAGATGTCTTGCAGCTGGGCTTGGATCAATATAAGCAAGTGGGACATCCCGAAGATTGGCGCTTTCTCCATCAGGGCGGACCATCGGGCTATGCCAGCCGTGAATTCATTGCCACACCAGAAAGTAAAGGCGTTGTCCATGTGAATCAGGCCTTTGCCTGGAATCCGGCAATCGAAGGGATTAAGGCCGAAGACACCATCCTGGTAGGAGAGCACGATAATGAAATCATGACCTATACAGGTGATTGGGTTTATATGGAGATTGAACATGAAGGAAAGAAGTACCTTCGTCCGGATATATTGGTTCGTTAAATGGATAGAGAAGGCGTATAAACCGCCTTCTCTTTGCTCATGCATTTTTAGTTGTTGAAAGATGGCCCTGCCAGCCCAAGCGATGTAGAGAAGTGGTCTTTTTTTTTACGCTCTGGTTGGCACTTTAGCAACAGATTCCTGAACGATTCTTTCTGTTGGGATGATTGTCCGGGCAATCGTTTTTTTATTTTGTGTAATTTTAGAAAAGAGAAGCTCAGTCCCTGCTTCACCTAATCGATTGACCGGAATCCTAATACTCGTCAATGCAGGAGTTAAAAATGGTGAAATATTGGAATTGCTATAGCCAACAATGGATAACTCCTTCGGAATCGAAATTCCAATTTCAGCGGCCGCTTTATAAATACTCATAACTTTTAAATCATCTGTTGCGACAACAGCTGTAGGTCTGTTTGGTGTCAGAAGAAGTCTTTTGGCAGCCTGATAGGCGCTTTCAACAGTATATCCACTATCAATAACCCATTCTTTTCTTAGAGACAGGTCATGGTCTACTATGCAATTTTTATATCCTTCCAGTCGATCAACAGATACATGATAATCAAGGGGTGAATGCAAGCACGCAATAGCTTTATGTCCTTGATCAATTAAATATTCTGTTAAATCGTAATTATCCTGATAGTTATTTGTGTCGACAGAAAAGATATTTTTAAAATCACCGTCTACTTTTCCAATCACTACAATCGGAATATTAAAACCATCTAATTGGTTGAAAAAGTCCTCATTTGCAGGAGAACTTAGCATGATGATCCCTTTAATCATTTTGCTTCTGATCTTGGCGATACATTTATCTAATTCGTCTTTCCCGTTTTTGGATGTCTGCAAGATTACATCAAAATTTTCTTCTTCTGCCTTTGCAGAAATGGTATGGATAATCTCAGAGAAAAACGGATTATTTGCAGTTGTTTTTGTTGATCGAGATACGACCATGATCGCATCAAATCCAGAAGAAAGGGCCCGTGCTAATTTGCTAGGCTGGTAATTTAATTCCTCGATTGCTTTTAAGACACGTTCGCGCGCTTCCGCAGATATATTGGATTGATTGTTCAGTACCCGAGAAACTGTTGATTTGGAAACGTTCGCAACCCGGGCGATATCATAAATAGTATGGACCAATAAATTCCCCTCCTCTGTTTGCTATAAGAGTATAATTATTCCTGTTATTCTAGGAAAATCATTCATAAAGATTGATGAATGCGTTTTCTTTAGTGGTTACGGTAAAAAATTGAAATCAGGAAATAGAAAGAGGAACTTCTTATTCTGAATCGTTATTAATAGTTCTTGCTTCCGGTTCACTAATAATGCTATCTGGCAAACCTATATTAATATGGATTCGCTTACATTATTACATAGGAAAGCATTATAGGGTAAATTATATTGATGGGAGCATGATGTAGCAATAATAAATTGTTGAATTGTTTAATTCATGATATTACAATAATGACTTTCGGTCTAGCGTAAAATTCACGAAAGACCGGGAGACGGAAGAAGGGGAAATAAGAGATTTCTTGTATTGACAGAAAGCGCTTTCTATAATATGTTTGTGTTGTGGGAGCGGTACCATACTAAGTAGAAACTATTATGAATCAAGAGGGTAATTATCTCTTATTCGCTGGCTAGTTCTTTTATAAAAAAAAGGTTTCCTGTCACAAAGATGTAAAAAGTACGGTTTGTTTTTGCATTGACAGAAAGCGCTTACTATATTATATTTGCGATATGGGAGCGGTACCATAAGTAAGAAATCAGGAAATTATTTTTTTTAGTTTTTGTGGGAGCGGTACCAAACAGGAGGAATCTATGAAAAAAATCAAAGACAGACTCACGTTCATTTATAACGATCAAGATATAGAATTACTTTGGAAAAACATAGAGGAACGTATAGCGAAAACCAAAAGTAAGTCTCTTAGACTAAGAAAACAAAATTGGGATGAAAAAGACGTAGTATTGATTACGTATGGTGATCAATTTCATGAAAAAGATCAACCAACCTTACAGACTTTTAAGAAAATGTTTGATCGGCATTTAAAGGATAAGTTTGAAGTCGTTCACCTTCTTCCTTTTTACCCTTATACATCAGACGATGGTTTTTCTGTAGTAGATTACAAGAAAGTAAACCCGCTTCTTGGAGATTGGGGAGACATAGGAGATTTAACAAAATCGGCAAGAATTATGTTTGATGACGTTTGTAATCACATCTCATCAAAGAGTGAATGGTTTCAAGAATATTTACAGGGAAACCCGGAATACCAGGATTATTTCATAGAAATGGATCCCTCCGTTGATTTGAGTGCAGTAACCAGGCCGAGAGCCCTTCCATTACTCACGAAATTCATCTTGGCAAATGGAGAAGAAAAGTATATTTGGACCACCTTCAGTGAAGATCAAATCGATTTGAACTTTAGCAATCCGGAAGTTCTGTTGGAAATGATTGACGTGCTCTTGTTTTACATCGAGCAGGGGGCCGAATATATCCGATTGGATGCCATTGGATTCATGTGGAAAGAGATTGGAACATCATGTATTCATCATGAGAAAACCCATGAAATCGTCAAGCTGTTCCGGGATGTTGTCGATGAAGCTGCAAAAGGAACAGTCATTATCACAGAGACGAATGTACCTCATAAAGACAATGTCGCCTATTTTGGAAACGGACATGACGAAGCACATATGGTTTACCAATTTCCATTGCCGCCATTAGTCCTCTATTCAATTCACAATGGAAATGCAAACGCTCTCAGTGATTGGGCGAGACAGCTTCCTCCGACAGGGAGTGATACAACATTTTTTAATTTTCTGGCGTCCCATGATGGAATTGGGCTAAATCCGATCCGTGGACTTATCCCGGAGGAAGAAATCCTTGCGATGGTAGAGGAACTGAAAAAAGAAGGGGCACTGGTTAACTATAAGAAAAATCCAGATGGAAGTGAAAGTCCTTACGAGATTAATGTGACTTATCTTGATTCGCTAAATAAGCAATCGGATGCTGATGAACTCCGGGTGAAAAGATTCTTAGCGGCTCATTCCATTCTGTTGACTCTTCCGGGTGTACCAGCTGTCTATATCCAAAGCATGCTAGGCTCCAAAAATGATTATGACGGGGTTTCCAGAACGGGCATGAACCGGTCTATTAACCGTCAAAAATACAACCTGGCTGAAATCGAGAAAGAATTAATGGATACAGATTCTCTAAGACACAAAGTTTTTGTTGAATTGACGAAGATTATTAAAGCCCGTAAAACGGAATCTCTTTTCCATCCGAATGCGGCAATGGAAGTAATGGATTTAGGAGAGAAAGTGTTCGCTATTCAACGAACCGATTCTAAAAATGAAAGTCTATTAGTCATCAACAATCTGGCAAATGAGCCAGTTGATTGTGATGTAATAGGTACATTCATAAATATTATTACTGGGGAAACAACAGAATTTGATAGGAAAATTTCGCTAAGTCCCTATCAATACGTTTGGCTGAAGCCAATTAATTAGGAGGAAATTTATATGAAAAAGTACTTAAGTCTTGCAGTTGCTTTATTGGTTGCCATCGTACTAACCGCCTGTGGCGGCAATGAGGAAAATGCCGACGGCCAAACCACAATCGAATTTATGCATTCTTCCGTTGAACAAGAGCGTTTAGAGGTAATTAACAAATTGGTTGCAAAGTTCGAAAAAGATAATCCAAATATTAAAATTAAACAAGTTCCGGTAGAAGAAGATTCGTATAATACTAAAATCGTAACGCTTGCCAGTGCCGGGAAGCTGCCTGCCGTACTCGAAGTGGGACAGGACTATGCAAAGGTAATGGACAAGGACGAGCTGATTGATAGAGAAGCAGTGAGCAGTACGCTCGATAAAGCCGGTGAGGATAATTTTTATGAAGGCGCCTTGAAATTAGTCAAAACAGAAGACGGTAAAAATTATACCGGGGTTCCTATAAGCGGTTGGGTGCAAGGTATTTGGTACAACAAAGAAATGCTCGCTTCCAAGGGATTTGAAGAACCGAAAAATTGGGATGATGTAACGGCGGTTGCAAAAGCATTTACAGACAATGGCAACAAAAAATACGGCATTGCAATGCCTACTGTGGAAGGCGGTTTCTCAGAGCAGGCGTTCTCTCAGTTTGCCCTGTCAAACAACGCCAATGTGCTCGATGGCAAAGGGGAATTAGACATCAATTCAAAAGAAATGAAAGAGGCTTTGACTTATTATAAAGAGCTGGCGCAGTACACAATGCCAGGTTCCAATGATACCACTGAAGTAAAAGATGCTTTCATGAACGGAACAGCACCAATGGCGGTTTATTCCACTTATATCTTGCCTTCTGTATTCGAAGAAGGACAGGCTGAAAATATTGGCTTTGCGATTCCGACTGAAAAGACAAAGGCCGTTTTTGGAACAGTTTCGGCATTGACCATTTCCTCCGGGTTGGAAGATGCCCAAAAAGAAGCGGCACAGAAATTCACGGAGTTCATGGCTGAGCCGGAAAACATGACAGATTGGGTATTGATGTCACCAGGCGGTGCACAGCCGGTTAATAAACAAGTTACGGAAAATGCGGATTACCAGGCAAATGAAGTTGTGAAATCCTTCGGGGACCTTTCTACTGAAATTGCATCATCTTTCAATGATATACAGGTGTTCGGTTTAGTGGATGGCAAAAACTTCGTGAAAATGGGAGATGTAACAAGCTCCGGAGCGATCCCTAAATTGGTAAATGGCATCACAGTTGGCGGGAAAAATGTCGATAGTGAATTAAAGACTGCTGAAAAGTCAATTGATGACGTTTTAAATAAATAGGAAAGAGAGGGGAATTACCAAGTCGGTAATTGCCCTCTCCCTTTTAAAGGATGTTGCGATTAGTAACTTCCTGCAAATAAATTATGAGCCAGCAAAAAATAGTTGTTAAAGTTACACAACCTTCATCTTTTTGGGACTCACATGTTCTTATACCAAAGATTACTTCAGGGGGGGTACCATGAAAACGAAAAAGAGAGGAAAGTCAGATATTAAACTGGCCATGGCATTGCTTTTTCCAAGTATCTTTTTAGTGCTATTGCTAGTCGCGTATCCGATGATTTCGAATGTCCAAATCAGTTTCTTTGACCAACCGGTCAACCCAAGATTGAGCGCGACTTTTATCGGGTTGAAAAATTATGCAGATATCTTGTCGGATGGGGAGTTCTTTAAATCTTTAGGGATCACCCTTTTGTACATGATCCTTGCAGTGGCTGGGAGCACGGCATTGGGATTAGCCGTGGCGATTTTCTTTAACCGTCCGTTCAAATTCCGTAAAATTTCCCGTTCTTTAATCATTTTATCTTATGTAACACCTTCGATTTCATTAGTTTTTGCCTGGAAATACATGTTCAACAACGGATACGGCATCGTGAACTATCTGGGCGGGGACGTTCTGTACCTGTTTGATAAGGCACCGCTCTGGTTCGACAATCCGGTCAGTAGCTTCATCCTGGTCGTGCTATTCGCGATATGGAGATACTTTCCGTATGCGTTCATTTCATTCCTTGCGATTTTGCAAACCATTGATTCCACCTTATATGAAGCGGCTGAAATCGATGGAGCTTCCGTATGGGAGAAATTCAAAATTGTTACCTTACCGGCAATTATGCCTGTTTTGCTGACGGTTGTTACATTACGCTCAATCTGGCTGTTCTATATGTTCACGGATGTGTATCTGCTGACAAACAAAGTGAATATCCTCGGCATTTACTTATATGAAACAGCATTTGCCTTTAATGATCTGGGCAAAGCAGCATCGATTTCTGTACTTCTATTTATCATTCTATCCATTGTAATTATTTTGACGAGAAAGCGGGTGAAGCTCAATGGCAATGGCTAGCAGCAAAAAGAGCAAAACTACCAAAAAGGTCGCATTTTACCTGGGATTATTAGCCCTGTTGTCCGTATCCCTATTTCCATTTTTTATTATGTTAATGACTTCTTTTAAAAGTACGAAGGAAGCGGTGGCGACCAATCCGACGTTCTTTCCGAAGGATTGGACATTCCAGCATTACTTGGATATCTTCAATCCGGATGTGTTTCCATATGTTTCGTATTTCAAAAATAGCTTAATCATTGCCTTGACGGCGGCAGCTCTGGCTGTTGTCATTGGAATCTTCGGAGCCTATGCCTTGTCGAGATTGAAATTCATCGGCAGAACGACGATAAATGCCAGTTTTTACACGGTCTATATGTTCTCGGGCATCCTGCTTGTCGTGCCCTTGTTCAAAATTATCTCGGGGCTTGGCATATACGACACAAAAACGGCATTGATTATCACCATGATTGTCCAGACGCTGCCGACGGCGATCTTCATGTTAAAAAGTTATTTTGATACGATACCGGATGACCTGGAAGAAGCTGCGATGATCGACGGGCTGAACCGGGTGCAGATCATTTTCTATATCGTGATTCCTTTATCGATCTCAGGGATTGTCTCCGTATTTGTTTATTCATTCATGGTGGCCTGGAATGATTATCTGTTTGCATCGATTTTCTTATCCGATTCTGCGAACTTCACGTTGCCGATTGGCTTAAATGCCTTGTTCAGTACACCGGATTATGTATGGGGCCGGATGATGGCCGCATCGCTTGTAACGGCATTGCCGGTTGTAGTGATGTACGCGATATCAGAGCACTTTATTAAAGGAAATCTGACAGAAGGCGGCGTAAAAGGGTAAAACCGAACACCAAAAATTCGAGAGGAAGTTATGTCATCATGAAAAAGCTAGTTGCTGTAAAACCGAGAGAAGCTGCATTTGTAGCATATGAAGATCGAGCGATCCAACCAAATGAAGTGAAAATTAAAGTTGACTTTGCCTCACCTAAACATGGCACGGAAGTAGTCGACTTCCGTGGGGTGTCCCCTTTTATTGATGAGAATTTCAATGAAGAATGGCGCATGTTCATGCCTCGTGAAGACGGAGAAAAAGGAATCGTTTTTGGTGAATTCCAGCTTGGGAATATGGTTGTCGGCAAAATAGTTGAAGCCGGCAGTGACGTTACTGGATACAAAATCGGAGACACCGTTTGTACGTACGGCTTTATTATGGAAACCGTGATTGTCAATGCGGTCGATAACCATAGACTGCGCAAAATGCCTGAAGGCGCGAAATGGCAAAATGCGGTCTGTTATGATCCAGCGCAATTTGCGATGAGTGGGGTTCGTGATGCAAATGTCCGTGCAGGAGATTATGTAGTGGTTGTTGGCTTGGGTGCTATCGGCCAAATTGCGATTCAACTTGCGAAAAAAGCAGGAGCGAGTATCGTTATCGGGATTGACCCCCTTGAAAATCGCCGGGATATAGCTCTTCGCCATGGAGCAGATGCTTGCTTCGACCCAACTGCTTGCGATGTTGGCTATGAAGTGAAAAATATTACGAACAAAATCGGTGCCGATTCGATTATTGAAACAAGCGGGAATGCGGCAGCTTTACAATCAGCACTAAAGGGCATTGCATACGGTGGTACCATTTCTTATGTCGCTTTCGCGAAACCTCTCGAGGGATTGAATTTTGGCCGCGAAGCACATTTCAACAATGCGAAGATTGTTTTCTCCCGCGCCGCCAGTGAGCCGAATCCGGACTACCCGCGCTGGAACCGAAAACGCATTGAAGATACATGCTGGGAATTATTAATGAATGGACATCTTGATTGTGAAGATATCATTGATCCCATCGTTTCTTTCGAAGAAAGTGCGGATGCCTACATGAAATACGTAGACCAGCAACCTCAATTAAGTATAAAAATGGGGATTGAACTAAAAAAATAATGATGATTTGTAGAAACTCGGATAATTTTATTAGCGATTAATAATCTCAAGGTAATGCAAAGCAATATACAGCATTAATGAAACAAAATCCTTATTTGAAATGAATAGGGATTTTGTTTATCCGATAGGAGGCGTTATCAATGAAAATTGGTACACAAAATCAAGCGTTTTTTCCAGAAGATATTAAAGAAAAGTTCCGTTATTTAAAAGAAATGGGATTTGAAGGCTTTGAAATTGACGGCAAATTATTGGTCGATCATATAGATGAAGTAAAAGAAGCGATTGAAGAAACCGGGATCCCGGTCACTACAGCCTGCGGTGGTTATAACGGATGGATCGGGGACTTTATTGAGGAACGAAGGTTAAACGGATTGGCAGAAATCAAAGATATTTTGAAGGCGCTGAAAGAAGTCGGAGGAAAAGGAATCGTGGTTCCTGCTGCCTGGGGCATGTTTACCTACCGCTTGCCGCCAATGGTCTCCCCACGCAGCCAGGCAGGAGATCGGAAAGCGGTAAGTGAATCCCTCATTTACTTAAATAGAATTGCTGAAGAAACAGGGACAACGATTTTCTTAGAGCCGTTGAATCGCTATCAAGACCACATGATAAACACTTTGGCAGATGCACGCAATTATATAGAAGAAAATGATTTGAAAAACGTTAAAATTATCGCTGACTTTTACCATATGAACATTGAAGAGGATGGTATTTCTGAGGCTTTGTATCAATATCGCGATTTAATTGGGCATATTCATCTCGCGGATAATCACAGATATCAGCCGGGAAGCGGTTCACTTGATTTCAAAAAGCATTTTCAGACGTTAAAGGAAATTGGCTATAACGGTTTCTTGAACTTTGAATGCCGTATCAGAGGAAACGATCCGGAAGTTGAATATGTAAAAGCATTGCAACACTTGAAGGAATCATTAAGCTGAGAGGGGTAGCATCGTGAGAAAAAAGAGAGTTGCGATCATTGGCGGAGGACAAGTTGCGGAAAAGGTTCATGTTTCTTATTACCGCATGCGGGAAGAAATTGACCTGGTTGCCGTTGTTAGTCCGAATTCCGATCGGGCAAAGAGCTTTGCTGAGCGTAATGATATCCTTCATTATTATACAGATGCGGCAGAAATGTATGCTGTGGAAAAACCGGACATGGTTAGTATTTGTACGCCAAATA
The DNA here is from genome assembly GCF_003429085.1 of Bacillus sp. V59.32b. Lineage (GTDB taxonomy): Bacteria > Bacillota > Bacilli > Bacillales > DSM-1321 > Peribacillus. The sequence goes on from NZ_QVTC01000049.1 coordinate 20,925, forward strand.
ACGTTCATTATGAAAATGTAATGCTTGCCTTGGAAAATGGCTGTGATGTTTTGTGTGAGAAACCACCTGCTATTTCAGCAGATGAAGCAAAAAAAATGCAGGAAACGGCCATACAAAACAATTGCATCCTGGCTTATAATTTTCATCACCGATTTGCCGATGATGTTTCAATTCTAAGACAAAAAGCAGCAGAAGGCGTCCTAGGTGATATTTACGCAGTCAAGGTTCAAGCTTTGCGACGCTGTGGAATTCCGGGCTGGGGAAGCTTCACGAATAAGGACATTCAAGGGGGCGGCCCTCTCATCGACCTAGGAGTCCATATGCTGGATGCCGCTTTATATGTGTTAGGTTTTCCGAAAGTCAAGAAGGTAACCGCTAAAATGTTCCAGAAAATCGGTACAAAAAAATCCGAGGGGACGCTCGGGGAATGGGACCCGAAAAAATTTGAAGTCGAAGATTCTCTTTTTGGCTTTATCGAGTTAGAAGGTGGCGGCTTGTTGCAGCTTGAAACATCATTTGCCTTATATATAAAAGAAACTTCCATTATGAATGTTGAATTTTGCGGTGATCAAGCCGGAGCCACTCTTTTTCCTGCCCAGATCTATATGGATGAACGGGGAGAACTGGTTTCACTATTAAATAGGGAAACAGCTGATCCGGACCGCCACCAAAAAAGTATGGCGGCTTTTGTCGATAAGTGTTTAGGAAAAGATGTAATGGTGGCAGACGGACAGCAGGGATACGTCATCCAACAACTCATTGAAGCTTTTTATCAATCTGCCGAAAAAGGTGAAAGTGTGTCATTATGAAAAACAACGAACAAGTACTAAGTGAAAAACTATTTGATCTCCATTATATAAATAAGTTTGCCAGTTTAATGACTTTAGGTAATGGCTATTTAGGTCTTCGGGCGACCCATGAAGAAGACTATGCGGAACAAACAAGGGGCATGTATGTAGCCGGGATTTATAATAAAGCTGCTTCTAATGAACCTTCAGATTTAGTGAATTTGCCTGATATGGCGGGAATGCGCATTGAAATCGACGGAGAAGTTTTTTCGCTCCAAGAAGGGGAAATTGTTTCATATGAACGGCAATTAAATCTTGCAAACGGGGAAATGGGACGCGAGATTTTATGGAAAAGCAATGCCGGAGCTCGCTTCCGCCTGGTTTTCCAACGCTTTGTATCAAAAAATGACTTGCATTTGCTTGCGATGAAATTCAAGATTACTAGTTTAGACAAAGAGGCAACATTAAAAGTTGTTACCGGAATCGATGCCCAACAAACCAATTTTGGTAAACAGCATCTTATCGAAGAAAAAGTCCGTGTATTTGAAGAAGATATCATGCAGGGTGTATATAAAACCACTGAGTCCGGACATACGATTGCACTGGCAACAAGCTGTATTTGTCCGGAGGAAAGCGATATATCCTTTTCTGCGAAAAACAGGCAGTTGCAATCAACCATCAAGCAGGATCTTGCGGTTAACTTACCATTTGTTGTTGAGAAAATTGGGTGCGTTTTTACGTCGCTTGACAATGGTGAAGCGGGTGTTGATCCAGAGACTTCAAGCCAGAACGCATTGAAAACTTATTCCTCTATTGGTTATGACGCTTTACTCGCACAGTCGGCTCTAAAATGGGAGCAATTTTGGCAACAAAAACGTGTCAAAATAACGTCAACCAACGAATTTGACCAGTTGGCTCTTGATTTCGCACTGTATCATCTAGAGATCATGACACCAGCGCATGATACCAGATTCAGTGTTGGAGCTAAAGGATTGACAGGAGAAGGCTATAAAGGGCATATTTTTTGGGATACTGAAATATTCATCGCACCATTTCACCTGTATACACAACCGGAAACTGCTAAGAAACTATTAAGCTATCGTTATTTACATTTAGAACAGGCAAAAGAAAAAGCGTTATTGAACGGCTATGAAGGTGCTTTGTTTCCATGGGAAAGTGCTTTTTCAGGAAAAGAAGAAACCCCTGAATTCGCAGCAATAAACATTAGGACCGGACAGCGCCAGAAAGTAGCTTCAGCGATAGCTGAACATCATATCGTCGCAGACATTGCTTACGCGGTGGCCCAGTATTACGAAAATACTCAAGATGATGTATTCATGAAAAAAGAAGGACTTGCGTTGCTTAAAGAAACAGCCCGCTTTTGGATTACCCGTGCCGTTGAAGACAATGGCCGTCTTTCCATAAAAGATGTCATCGGACCCGATGAGTATACAGAGCACGTTGATAACAATGCATATACAAACTATATGGCTTATTACAATGTGGAGAAAGCTATCTATTTCATGGATAAGTTTGGGGATGCTGATGAGTTGCTCTTGGAACGGGGACAGGCATTCCTTAACCGATTGTATTTACCGAAGCCGAATAAAGATCAAATCATTCCGCAGGATGATACGTTCTTGAACAAGACTCAAATAGATTTGACCCGCTATAAGGAAAACCAGGGAAGCCAGGGCATTTTATTGGATTATTCCCGCCAAGAAGTAAATGAAATGCAGATTCTAAAGCAAGCGGATGTCGTCATGCTGTTGTATCTGTTTCCAGAATTGTTTCCACGCGATATGATATTGGAAAATTTACATTATTATGAGGAGCACACGATCCACGATTCTTCACTGAGTAAAGCGATCCATGCGATTGTCGCAGCACGTTGTGGTGAAAATGATGTCGCTTATCGCTTTTTCCAGGAGGCTTGCCTAATCGATTTAGGCCCGGATCCCCATTCCTCGGATGAAGGGCTACATGCGGCCTCCCTCGGTGCTCTATGGCTGGCAACGATTTTTGGGTTTGCCAATATTTCCTCTGAAAATGATCGGTTAAATATAAATCCTAAACTGCCAACCAGTTGGACTGAACTCACTTTTCCCTTCCATTGGCAAGGGTCTAGCTTAGAAATATTGTTAACGCATCAGAAGATCACCATGACAAAGGTTACCGGTCCTGAGTTAACAGTTGGGATAAATAATGAGGAATACCGTCTATCAGACAAAATTGAAGTCCGCCTAGCATAATACGAAAAGCGGATGCTACTGGAATAAGCAAAAAGCCGTTTGTCCTGCGAAGTTTTTCTCTCAGAAGCTTCCAAAGGAGCTGGAGAAGGAGGAGAAAATGAAGGTTGTTATTGCACCAGATTCATTTAAAGAAAGTTTAGCCGCCGATCAAGTGGCCAAAGCAATCCATTCCGGGTTCATGGCGATTTTTCCGGAAGCGGAATATCATTTGCTTCCAATAGCAGACGGCGGTGAAGGCACCGTACAGGCGTTGGCTTCATCAAGTGATGGAAGAATTGAAACAGTCTCTGTCACTGGCCCGCTCGGAGAACAGGTACAGGCAAAAGTCGCCTTTTCAAACGATGGCAAAAAAGCATTTATAGAAATGGCAGAAGCCTGCGGGCTGCATCTTGTTCCTGCACATTTGCGCAATCCATTGAAAACGACTTCTTATGGTGTGGGAGAGCTGATTTTATATGCATTGGAACAAGGGGCTGCCGAACTGATTATCGGTGTTGGTGGCAGTGCTACAAATGATGGAGGTATGGGAATGGCTTCTGCACTTGGCTATCAATTTTATAATGGTTCTGGAAAATTGCTAAAGGGCCGTGGCGAGGATTTATTCCATGCAGTGTCAATGTCTGAAGCCAAACGTGATAAACGATTAGATAACGTGAAAATAACCGTTGCAGCAGATGTGGAAAATCCATTAACCGGCAATAACGGTGCAACGTATGTATATGGGCCTCAAAAAGGGTTGCCTGACAGCAATTTAGCTGATACGGATCTGGCTATGGGGAGATTTTATCAAATGTCTTGCACAAGCTTAGGAAAAGAAGTAGCCCATTTGCCGGGAAGCGGGGCAGGTGGCGGAATGGGTGCGGCACTTTTATTATTTGCCAATGCCCAACTAAAAAAAGGCATAGAGCTTGTACTGGAGCAATTGAATGTAAAGGAAATATGCGAGGATGCAGACATTGTGATTGTCGGTGAAGGCAAAATTGACGGACAGACCATATTTGGAAAAGCTCCTGCAGGTGTGGCGGCCTGCGCTCCTTCAAAGGCAAAAGTCATTGCCATTTGCGGTAGTGTGGGTGAGGGTAATGAAGCACTGTACGATCATGGTTTTGATGCGATATTCCCAACCATTCCAGCATTGCTGCCGTTAGAACATATCATGGGTAACGCATTTGTCAATGTAGAGAGAACTGCACGGAATGTAGCGGCGCTGCTTCGGAAAGAGAGGGATTAAAGTGAAAAAACATCATATTGATGCTGTGGTCTTTGACCTGGATGGAGTCATTACTGATACCGCGCATTATCATTTTTTAGCTTGGAAGCAATTGGCCGAAGAACTTGGGATAACGATAGATGAAGTATTTAATGAACGGCTGAAGGGAGTAAGCCGGATGGATTCCCTTGAGTTGATTTTACAATTTGGAAACCGACAAAACGACTTTACTTTAGCAGAAAAAGAAAAAATGGCTGAAAAGAAGAACCTTCATTACTGTGAGTTTTTAAAGGAATTGACGCCAAGCGACGTGTTGCCGGGGATTTTGGTGCTGATTAAAAACATTAAAGCAGAAGGCGTTCCAATTGCGCTGGCTTCTGTTTCGAAAAACGCAAGTGCAGTTTTAAAGGCACTCCAGTTAGAGGGTACATTTGATTCTATTGTAGATGCAGCAAAAGTTAAAAAATCCAAACCGGATCCGGAAATTTTTTTAACAGCATGCAGCCAGCTTGGTGCGGATCCAAAACAGTCAATCGGCATTGAAGATGCGGCAGCAGGAATTGATTCCATCAAAGCGAGCGAAATGTTCGCGGTCGGTGTTGGCAATGCGCTTCATAAAGCTGATTATCAGGTGGCAGCAACGGACCTGCTTCAATGGGATATGATCAAAGATAGATATAAAAAATGGATAGAAGGATAGTTCATAAAAGTAAGCTTGTAAATTGAATCGAATTTACAAGCTTTTTTAATTGAAAAACATTCCTTTTTTAGAATAGGTGATAAGTTATAATTAGAATAAAAAGAAAAACGACGGAGTATCAACGGACAACTAATCTATTTACCGAGGTGAAAAACAATGGGCGACATAGTTTTATTCGATGGTGTATGTAACTTCTGTAATAGCAGCGTCCAATTTATCTTAAAGAAGGATCCTGAAGCTCATTATAGGTTTGGTTCGCTTCAGAGCGATATTGGTAGAGAACTGATTGAAAAGTATGGATTATCGCAGAGTTTAAATAGCATTGTTCTAATAGAAAATGATAAAAGCTATATAAAGTCCACTGCTGCCTTGAAGATTAGCAGAAACCTGAAGGGTGGCTGGAAGCTGCTATCTATCCTGCGCATCATACCAAAGCCGTTGAGGGATTTCTTTTACGATATCATCGCCAGAAACCGCTATAAATGGTTCGGAAAGCAGGACAGCTGTATGCTGCCTTCACCTGAGTTCAAGGATAGGTTCATCGATTAAAGATAGATTGATTGCTTTCATAAGCATAGGGGTAGGCATCATTCGGCATTATAGAGAAAATGGGGGGATTTTGTCTTGGTAAAAGATGTGAAGGTTGAGGAATTGAATGTAATTGGAAATAACATGGATGAACTTTCCGAACTTTTGGTAGAGGTAGTTGAAGAGGGTGCGGCAATTGGCTTTCTTCCCCCATTGGAATTGCACGAGGCCCGAAACTACTGGGAGTCTCTGTTAAAGTCTGATGTGGTTCTATTTATAGCCAAAATTAATAATGAAATAGCGGGAAGCATTCAATTACATTTACCAACGAAACAGAATGGACGTCATAGGGGAGAAATCGCAAAAGTAATGACACATCCTAATCATAGACGAAATGGGATCGGTCGTTTATTGATGCAGAAAGCCGAAGAAAGTGCGAAGCAAGCGGGTATATCTCTTCTGATTCTGGATACAAGAGAAGGAGATGTTTCGAACCAACTCTATCGGTCCATGGGTTATAATGCAGCAGGACGAATCCCTAATTATGCGAAATCAGCGGATGGGCAGTTGCATGCGACGATTATTTATTATAAATCTTTATAATAACCAAATTAAATAAGGATCGGCTCCTGCTTAGTTCAACTACTTACGATTGGATTAGGGACGAACAAGCCAAGGGAAGAGCTAAAGATTCAATCCAACTTTAGCCAGCCCCTTTCCCTAATGTCGTTAAACTTTATTACGCCCTCTCCCTTTCACGAGCTTTATTACCAAAACGACAACAGCAATAATCAAGAGTAAGTGTATGATTCCCCCAGCAATATCCAAAACCAACCCTAACACCCAAAATAGTAGTAAGGCCCCTATTATCGTCCAAAGCATATTTTTCATCCTTCTTTCTGTTTTATTTTAACCGCTTAAAATCTTTAGTTGTTTTGTTCCCGAAACGTTGTGAGGATAAACTTTAGAGTTTAAGCGTGTCTGACGAATGTTAAATTCATTTTATAAGCTGTTTTGTATACAGACTTTCAGATATATGGTATATTTTTTCACTAATTATTATCCAATTAGCTATGTACTCAACTTAGAAAAAGGGTGTGATACAGTTGAAATTACAGGTAACAGATATTGTTTCAAAAAGTATCTTAACACCTGGAAAAGGGCAATTAGACGATTATTCGCATTCTTTGAACCCATATGCCGGCTGTGCTTTCGGGTGCTCTTATTGTTATGTAAGGCAGCTGCCTGTTTCCCTGTATCGCGAAGAGGAGTGGGGGACCTGGATAGATATTAAGACGAATGCGGCTGAGTTGTTGAGAAGAGATTTAAAGAAGGCCAAGAAAAAAGGCCCAGTCACGATTTTCATGTCCTCTTCAACGGATCCATATCAACCAATTGAGGCAAAGACCAATTTAACCAGAAGTTTATTACGAGTGATGTTAGAAGAACCACCGGATTTTTTATTTGTACAAACCCGTTCACCGTTAGTAAAACGGGATATCGACTTATTTAAACAATTCGGCAATAAGATTAGAATCTCTATGACGATTGAAACAGATAAAGAAGAAATCAGAAAGGCCTTTTCACCTTCGGCTCCACCAATCCCCGCCAGAATGAAAGCATTAAAAGAAATAACCGAGGCAGGTATACTGACGCAAGCCACCATCTCGCCTCTGTTACCTTGTTCAAGAGAATTTGCTAAGACACTGAAAAACATTGCCAGCCGAGTCACGTTGGATGATTATTGGATGGGGGATGGAAGCGGGGGAAGACGTACCGAGAAGTTAGGTATCTATAAGATCTATCAACAAACAGGCATGGAAAAATGGTTTAATCCGACTGCTTATAAAGTCGTTTTAAAAATGCTGCAGGAGGAGCTTGGTGAAGTGGGCCTTTCAAAAGATGGCTTCAGACCGGGACAATAAAGAATTTCCTTCATCGCTCGTAAATTTGGTTAATAGCTCATAAACTTTCATAATCGCTCGTAAATCTGAATAATAGCTCATAAACTTTCATAATCGATCGTAAATCCGGATAACAGCTCATAAAATTCAATACTCGCTCGTAAATCCGGATAATCGCTCATAAAGTTCAATAATCACTATTCCGATGCCAGCCCGCTGCGCAACGGCAAGTAAACTTCGGCCATATCGCACAAATGTGTCCAAAATGTGAAAGTCTATTGACTAAATCATTTGAAATAATAAAAAAACTTTGACACTTTCTGCGTTCATATAATATGATTAATGTAACTAGTTGAATCGTTCTCCTAAAGGGGAGTAGCTTTTACAACAAAGTCGTCATTTCGGAGGTAACCTCCCGGCTTTGTTGGCAACGTAACGTTGTTAGCAAGACCTTTACCGATTGGTAGAGGTCTTTATTTGTTTATAAAGCCTTTGCCATTATATGGCGAAGGCTTTATCTATTTAGAAAATAATGGCCTGGAGATGCTTTTTAACTTGATTAAATACGATAGATTGGAGAGATGATGTCATGAAAAGAATGAAAATATCTTTTTCTGAGTTAATGCAGAAAAACAAAGATGAGCTTTTGAAAGACAAATCACAGCTCGAAAAAATTGAAAAGCGGGTAGATGAAAAGTACGCAAAAAGCTTAAATAACTAATAATTCAGGAGGATATTAATTGATACTGAGAAAATACATGTCTCTTTTAGGCATTGGGTCTGCAAAAATCGATCTTGTACTGGATCAGGAGGCATATAAGCCTGGCGATCCGGTTCATGGGTACTTCCATATCAGAGGCGGTACCATCGAGCAGCAATTAAAACGAATTGACTGTGATTTGGTAGTAGCGGATAAAACAGAAATGGAAAAGGTCATTGATTCAAGAACGATTCTGACCACAACGCGGATTAATGCAGAAGAATCGAACAAGATCTCTTTCGCCTTTCAACTTCCGGCTTCTGTTTTGGCTTCGACGGAAGAAATATCATACCGTTTTAGAACAAGGCTCACTTTTAACGAAGGTGTACACAGCAGTGACCAGGATATGATTCAAATCGTCCAGTAACCAAGTTCAGATGAAAAAGGTGATCGTTTGTTCAAGTTTATAAAAAGAATCGGGTTCATTCTAAAGTTCTGGAAGTTCATCCCTTTCCTCATCGACTTTTTCAAATCAAAAGAGGTGGAATCCTCTAAGAAAACGCTGGGAATCTTACTCGTTTTGACATATGCGTTTTTTCCTTTTGATTTAATTCCGGATTTTCTGTCTTTGGTCGGGATCCTCGATGACGTGGTTATCGCGGGATTTGTCTTTGAGAGAATGGTCAAAATGGCTCCGGATTCACTTAAAGAAAAGCATGGCTTTATCTGAGAATACAAATAATAAAATGTAAAGAGGAGTAATGTAATGGATGTTTCGATTTTATTAGAATATGGATGGGTATTATTACTATTAATTGGGATCGAGGGACTGTTGGCAGCGGATAATGCGCTTGTATTAGCCATCATGGTTAAGCATTTGCCGGAAGAAGAGCGAAGGAAGGCACTGTTTTACGGTCTTGCGGGTGCATTTGTATTCCGTTTCGGTTCCTTATTTGCGATCTCCTTCCTTGTCGATGTATGGCAGGTGCAAGCGATAGGTGCTCTTTATTTGTTATTTATCGCCTTTAACCATATTTTCCGAAAGCTCGTCGTGAATAAAGGAAAAGAAAAGGCTGAGGAACAAAAGGAGAAGAAGAAGTCAGGGTTCTGGGGCACTGTTTTTAAAGTGGAATTAGCTGATATCGCGTTTGCGGTCGACTCCATTCTTGCGGCTGTCGCCCTGGCAGTGACACTTCCAAATACAAAACTTCCGCAAATCGGCGGACTGGACGGGGGTAAATTCCTAGTCATCTTTGCCGGAGGTATGATCGGTCTGATCATTATGCGTTATGCTGCGAATTTCTTTGTTGATTTACTTCATAAAAAGCCAGGCTTAGAAGTAGCGGCCTTTATGATCGTAGGCTGGGTAGGGGTGAAGCTATCGGTCTATACATTATCCCACCCGGAGCTTGCCGTATTGCCTGAAGGGTTTGCAAGTTCAACTGCGTGGAAGGCGACATTCTATATAGTGCTTCTATCGATCGCGGCAGGCGGTTGGTTCCTATCTAAGGAAAAAAAAGAGTTGCCTTCTGAAAATGTACTGAAGTAAATTTATTTGAAGTAAGCTGGTAAATTCGATAAAGTTAAAATATACAAGCTTATATATCCTGCATTGTATTAGCTTTGGCTACACACAATGCAGGATATACATTTGTGCAAGAAATGAATAAAATGGCTTATAATATGAAGAATACAGAAGAGCCCTAATTTATTATTATGTATATCACCTGGAGGTTGGATTTTTTGGGAACTGAAATATTGGTACTTATCGTACTGATAATTTTAAATGCGTTTTTTGCAGCATCTGAAATTGCGTTAATATCACTAAATGACAATAAAATTAGGCTAATGGCTGAAGGTGGACATAAAAAAGCTAAAATGCTTCAGAATCTTCTTTCCGAACCAAGCCGGTTTTTGGCTACTATTCAGATCGGCATTACACTGGCCGGTTTCCTGGCAAGTGCCTTCGCGGCTGGAAGCTTTGCAGGGAGGTTGGCAGAAGTCCTGCTTGAACTCGGTGTGCCGCTTTCTGAAAGTTTGCTGGAAACGATATCCGTCGTGGTGATAACCTTGGTGTTATCCTATTTTACGCTGGTAGTCGGCGAACTCGTACCAAAAAGGCTTGCGTTACAAAAGTCGGAAGCCATTGCTTTTTTCGCCGTAACCCCATTGACGATTTTGTCAAAAGTTTCTGCTCCTTTTGTTAAGTTATTAACCTTATCTACAAATCTTATCGTTCGTCTATTCGGTGTGGATCCTAATGCCGAGGATGAGAACGTGACCGAAGAAGAAATTCGGATGATGGTTGACGTCGGTAAGGAAAAAGGAACCATCCAGGAAGCAGAAAAAGTGATGATCAACAATATTTTTGAATTTGACAATAAAACGGTGTCCGATATTATGACACACCGGACAAGCATTGTTGCAATTCCCATATCTTTCAGCTTAAAAGAGACTGTCCAGGTGGCAAATGTGGAAAAATACACGAGGTTTCCTGTTTATGAGGAAAATATCGATCATATCATCGGGATCCTGCATTCAAAGGATTTGATCCAGTTTGTCGAAAACTCTGATGATGGACAATTTAACCTTAGAGACATGATCCGGGAACCTTTCTATGTTCTTGAATCACAAAAGATCGACCATTTGTTTAAAGAGATGCAAAAAAACAATGTGCATATGGCGATTGCCATTGATGAATATGGCGGAACTGATGGAATCGTTACGATAGAGGATCTGATCGAAGAAATTGTTGGAAATATTTTTGATGAATATGACGAGCTTGTCATCGATGATGAGGAAATCAGGGTACTTGACGAAAATACGTATCTGATTGGCGGAAGAACCAATTTATATGAAGTTGAGGATCTTTTGAAAATGGAATTACCAAATCAGGAGTATGATACGTTAAGCGGCTTTGTTATCGGCCAGCTTGGATATATCCCCAATGCCGATGAACGACCAGCCGTCGAATATGAAGACATCATCTTTACAGTGGAAGAAATGGATGACAGAAGAATCATCAAAGTAAAAGTACATGTTAAGGAAGATGATGAAAGTATCGGTGGCGAGGAATAATTAGTTTTAATGAAAGCAGACCATTACGTTGGGTCTGTTTTTTGCGCAATAAAATACTTATTTCTCACATCTTATGTCTATACCAATAATGGCAGTCCTCCATGAGATAAAGGACAAGGTGTGGAATGGAAAGAGGGACCTATGTCCAGGTTTGTCCATTCCAAAGCTTTCAGTCTTAGCCAGATGATTATAAGGAGGACTTACTAAGCGTGGAGGAATCAACAAATTACCTTGGGATACTGGCTGCTCCCAAACCAACCACTCCCCCTTTTTCAAGAGTAGAGTATTATCAATTTTTATCAGTGGAAGGCAGTTCCTTAGATTTGAGATCTGGAAAAAACTCCAAAAATCACTCTTAACAACTAAAATTACGTCTAACCACTAAATAAATAATGAACTTTAAAAATTCAAAAGGAGGAGCATCTGAAATGAGCCATTTATATTCACTTGGGGAAGTTCTAATCGATTTTATCCCTCTCCAAAAAGGGAAGGCGCTTAAAGATGTCACATCATTTGAGCGTGCACCTGGCGGAGCCCCTGCCAATGTAGCGGCGGCCGTGGCCAAATTTGGCGGTACAGCTACGATGATTACGAAACTCGGGGAGGACGCCTTTGGAGACTTTCTCATAGAAAAATTGAGCGAAACGGGAGTAAGCACTGACAAAATCCTCCGGACAGCAGAAGCGAATACTGCGCTCGCTTTTGTTTCGTTGCGCGATGATGGCGAGCGGGACTTTTCCTTTTATCGCAAGCCGTCTGCCGATCTTTTGTTATCTGAAGATGAGATAAACAGAGACTGGTTTACAGTAGGGGACATTTTGCATTTTGGATCGGTTGATTTAGTAGAAAGTCCTATGAAATATGCGCATGTTAAAGCGATCGAACAGGCTAACTCAAAAGGAAGCTTGATCAGCTTTGACCCAAATGTCAGACTCCCTCTGTGGGAAGATCCAGAAAATTGCAGGCAAACGATTCTCGCTTTTATCCCTAAGACTCATATTTTAAAAATATCTGATAAAGAATTGCCATTCATCACGAACATCCACCATCAGGAAGAAGCTATCCAATCTTTGTTTGTTGGAGATGTTGCGGTCATCATTCTTACAAAAGGTGCGGACGGTGCGGATTTATATATACAGAGAGAGAAATTTCAATCCAAGGGATACACTGTGAATGTTCAGGATACAACCGGTGCCGGGGATGCTTTTATCGGAGGCTTTCTCTATCAGCTGTTGGAACGGCATGTAAACCAAGCCAATCTGGTAGAAATTTGTGCAACAGGCCACAAAGAGATTCTCGAATTTGCCAATGCCAGCGGGGCACTCACAACTACCGGAAAAGGTGCAATCAGTTCTATTCCTTCTAAAGAAGAAGTCCTGAAACTCATCAACAAAGCAATCTAATTAGAAGGTTCACGCGCCGTCCATACGAGTCAGTCGTTAATAAATTAAAAATCTAATTAGTTTAAAGAGACAGTTATGCTTTAATAGTAAAGCTGTCTTTTTATTTAATTTAAGTTCTACTGAAAACAGTGTGACCAATTTCTTCTGTAAGAAAAAAATATTAAATTAGATTAAATTATACTAAAATTATTTCAATAAAATCCGATATAAATAAAATAGTCCTTTTCTACTAATATTTGTAGAATTTGTTACTAATATACTTGCATGATGCCTATAGCATGTAAGGGTGTATTGATATATCAAAATAAATTTATTGAAAGGGTTAGGTGTGAATACATGCAAAATGGAGTAGCAGTAAAAACGAATGATGGATTACAGCAGAATGACCCTCTGATTAATGCTTTTGTGCAAATTGCACCCCTTCTTAAGGATCTTTTTCCACAGGATTTTAATATCGGGGTGTCGGATAAAGAGAAGCTGTTAAAGGGTATTGGAGGAACCACAATGCCTGCATTGCCAGTCGGGTATATTCTTCAAAGCGGTGATGGAATGTATGAAGCCGTTCATTACAAAAAAATACAGAGAACCATTTTGCCAAAGGAAGTTTTTGGTTTTCCGGTAATAGCAAGTGCGATTCCCCTGCATGATGAGAGTGGAGCTGTAGTTGGTGCTGTTGGTGTTGCGACCAGTATGGAACAATATAATAACCTTTTCGATATTGCGACAAAATTATCCGTAGCAGTTGAACAGGTTAGCGCCACGATTCAGGAATTGGCCGGATCCAATACAAATTTAGCGGGAAATATGCACCAAATTTCGGATCAATCTAATAATGTTTTAAAAAGTGTCCAGGAAATTGAACAAGTAGCCAAGATGGTTAGAGAAGTCTCTGATCATTCGCAAATATTGGGATTAAACGCTTCTATAGAAGCTGCACGGGCAGGGGAACATGGCAAAGGATTTTCGGTCGTGGCTCAGGAAATTCGAAAAATGGCCGGAAACTCTAAGGATCATACTGACACGATTAGAGATACCGTTTCAAAAATCGATGGCCTTATATCTAACCTGCACAACTCGATTTCTGTTATTAATTCAGAGTCGGAAAACCAGTCCGCAGCTACGGAACAACTGGCGGCAACCATGCAGGAAATTAGCAGTAACGCCAATTCCTTGGCCGAATATGCCGAGAAAATAGTTAAAGGTGAAATTCAATAAATTAATACCGTGCTAAACGAGTATATCTTAGAGGAGAATTACATATGCAGCGTTATGAAGACTTAAACAAAAGCTTTATCAATGGTGAATGGACTGAAGGGTTAAGTGAACGTACCTATGATATCTTAAACCCTTATGATAATTCAGTTATAAATACGGTACGATTAGCTACAACAAAGCAGCTGGAAGAAACATTTGAAACGGCCAAACAGGCACAAAAACAGTGGGCGAAATCCTCTGCTGAAGAAAGAAAAGCAGTACTTAGAAAAGCAGCCGATTACTTAAAAGACAATCGTGAAGCGATTGTTGATGTGGTTGTTCGCGAGACGGGCGGAACAATCATAAAAGGCCATACTGAAGTTCAGGTGTCGATTGATGAATTAGAAGAAGCTATTATTATCGCCGACGAATTATATCAAGTGAGAGAAGTTCCTTCTATTGTAGAAGGGAAGGTAAACCATGTACATCGCCTTCCACTAGGGGTTATTTCTTCGATTTCACCTTTCAACTTTCCGATGAATTTATCGATGAGGACGATTGCACCCGCTATTGCTCTAGGGAACAGTGTTGTTCATAAGCCGGATATCCAAGTAGGACTTTCAGGAGGATCGATGATTGCGAAAGCTTTTGAAGAAGCAGGACTTCCAAAAGGCGTATTCAATATGATTCTAACTGACTTACAAGAAATTGGAGACGAGATGTTAACGAATCCGGTTCCGGGATTAATTAGTTTCACTGGGTCGACACCGGTCGGAAGACACATCGGTAAGATTGCAGGCGAAAACTTGAAGCGTGTCGCACTCGAGCTTGGCGGAAATGGACCGTTCGTCATCTTGTCAGATGCTGATGTAGACCGAGCTGTCGATGCTGCAGTCTTCGGCAAGTTCCTTCACCAAGGTCAAATCTGCATGATTACAAATCGGATAATCGTCCATCAAGATAAATACGATGAATTTGTTCAGAAGTTTGTCGAGAGAGTAAAGGCACTCCCATACGGAGACCCGAGAGATCCGAAAACGGTGATTGGCCCTCTTGTAAATGAGCGCCAGCTTGAAAAAGCAGTAAACGTAGCCGAGGAAGCCATTCGTGATGGGGAAAAGGTTGCGTTAGAAGGAGAACGTATCGGCAATGTTCTAACTCCGTATGTATTTATCGATGTGAAGAATTCTAGTAAACTTGCACAAACGGAAGTTTTTGCCCCAATCGCAACGATTATTAAAGCAGAAACAGATGAAGAAGCGATTGATATTGCGAATGATACCGACTATGGGTTAGCTTCTGCAATCTTTACAAGCGACCTCGTAAAAGGGGAGGAACTGGCCCTTCAAATTGATGCGGGGATGACTCATGTGAATGACCAGACGGTAAATGCCCATCCTAACCTGCCGTTTGGCGGAAATAAAGCAAGCGGCCTGGGAAGATTCGGCAGCCCGTGGATTATTGAAGAGTTTACGGTGACTAAATGGGTTTCGATCCAGCATAAATATCGTAAATTCCCGTTTTAATTAAGTATCACAAATGAATAAATCGTTCATTTTTTAAACTTCCACCTGAAAAAAGCCTGTATTTATGATTAGTCAATAATCAAAATACAGGCTTTTTTATGTGGAAAACACATTCCCATATTACATTAGATTAATGGAAAGTTCTTTTCATAACGCGGATTCGTATAGTATGGCGGTCTCGGGCCAATTAATGGCATTGGCCAGGTATGGTCATTGTCATAAAGCATCATTACTTTTTCGTCTGAATGATTTACTAACAATAACCGGACTTCAGGACTGAATCTAAAGAATTTTTCGTACTGCAAAACGGTAGCCTCCTTCTTTTTTTCCTACCCTTCACCTTATTCAAGGCCTATCACCATGGAGCAAGTACCGAAAATAATCGGGATGGGTATTCCAGTAAAAGGGAATTACGTAGATATCTTTCTCTGGACCAGGCACTGCGCCAGCCCTTAAAACATACGGTAAAAAGGTAAAAAGAAAACTGAATTTGTAGGAGGATTCTCATGAAGCATCATTATCAAAAGCATCACATGCACGATATGGATGATATGTATGACATGGACGATATGCAAGGCCAAGAGCCAATGTATCAGGCGGTACAAATACATCATCCGGATTCAATGAAGCACATGCATCAAATGCATCATCCGGATTCAATGAAGCACATGCATCAAATGCACCAAATGGGTCAAGTGCAGCCACAAATGGATCAAATGGAGCCTCCTCATATGCAACAAGTGGAGCAATTGCAGTCTCAATTGCAGCCTCAAATGGTGAAAGGGTATCCGATGACTCCGAACTATGGAAGAATTATACGTTACGAGGATATCCCGCTTAACTTGCCTGAACAGCGCCAGCTCCGCCATCCCGGTTTGGAACGATTCATGGTGCCCCGCCCGATTATTGAAAACCCGAATTATAAAGGAAGCGGAAAACTAAAAGGTAAAGTTGCACTTATTACAGGGGGCGACAGCGGTATTGGTGCAGCAACAGCGATTGCGTTTGCCAAAGAAGGCGCTGACGTTGCGATTGCTTATTTAGATGAACACGAAGACGCGAACCGGACCAAGAGGAGAATCGAGCAACTTGGAGGGCGCTGTATATTAATGCCAGGTGACTTGCGGGATAAGCGTCAATGTGTTGCCATTGTAGAACACACTATGCAAGCATTTGGAAAACTCGATATTCTATGTAACCATGTTGGCATCCAATTCCAGCAGTTGGAATTGACTGACATCACTGATGAACAGTTCGATGATACCTTTAAAGTAAACATATATTCTCACTTTTACACAACCAGAGCAGCGCTTCCATATATGAAACCAGGCAGCTCTATTATTAATACATCATCCGTTGTAACGTATGTAGGTGAGAAGCAGATGATTGACTATACAGCTACGAAAGGGGCTAACGTTGGTTTCACACGAGCGTTGGCAAAGAACGTCATCAAAAAGGGTATCCGCGTTAATGCCGTGGCACCTGGCCGGATTTGGACACCGCTTATTTCGGCAAGCTTCTCAGAAGACCAAGTTGCCGTTTACGGAGCCTTTAATCCTATGCAACGGGTAGCACATCCATTTGAACTTGCGCCAACATACGTCTACCTAGCTTCTGATGATTCACGCTTTGTCACTGCCCAGGTGCTGCACGTAGACGGAGGAGAATCTTCACATTCATAATATTGGCAAGGAATGTACAGCAAGTGCTAAACCGATTCCCTTAATCCTTGGGGAATCGGTTTTTGAATTCGATTGAAAAAACAGGTTCTGCATACTTATTGCCATTAATATTAATTTAAAGTTATGAAGGCAAAGCAGGGCGAAATCATACGAAAGACAAAAGGAGAAGAACCGATGAATTTTTTGACGAAATTCAGTTTGAAAAATGCCGTGGCGGTTTTTATTATTTCGTTTTTGTTTATTCTCGGGGGCGTTTATTCGTTTTCGCAGCTTAAAGTCACGCAGCTTCCTGATATTGAATTTCCGCAAATTACTGTCGAGGCGGTTTACCCCGGGGCTTCCCCCGATGATGTAAGCAGTAAGGTGACCTCAAAGCTGGAAAGCCAATTTAAGTCGATTGAAGATGCGACAAAAGTCACGAGTTCTTCTTTTGAAAGTGTAGGGATAATCAATCTGGAGTTTCCCTTTGATACCGAAATGGATGAAATTGAACAGCAGGTTAACACGTTAGCAAAAGATGCTGGTTTGCCTAAGGAAGTGGAGGTAGAAGTAAGCAGGTTTTCCTTCGGTTCTTTCCCTATATACAATATTTCCTTGTTTGGAAAAGGCGATGAGGATATTGATAAGCTAATGCAAGACGAGGTTATACCGGAATTAAATAAAATCCAGGGATTAAACAGTGTCTCGGTCGGCGGCTTTACCGACAACCTGGTGCAAATTACGATCGATAAGCAAAAGGCGGCTGAATCCGGTTTGAGTTTAAGTAGTATTAAAGACCATATTAATGCCAAATACGTATCTTTTCCGGCGGGGCAAATAAGCGAATCAGATGTACAAATACCGATCAGGGTAGAAGAGAACCTGGATAGTGTAAAGAAGCTGAAGGATTTGCAATTGACTGTTTCAGCGCCGGCTGCACCTGTTACAAAAGAAGGTATAGTCAATCCCCAGGAAGGTGCATCAGGACAGGGGAGCAGTGAAGCACAAGGACCTCCTTCCGCTGCGGGTCCCGAACCAGCGGCATTGACAAAAGTTCCTGGACCAAAGCCTATTCTGTTAAAAGACATCGCAAAGGTGGAAACCGCATCTGAACAAAGCGAAAAAGCCCGTTTTGACTTAAATGACTCCTTATCGTTGGCTGTCACGAAAAAACAGGATGCCAATACTGTCGAGGTTGCGGATGAAGTCATAAACGTGCTGGATCAGTATGACGATGAGTTGGATTATTCAATCGGCCTGGATTCGGCAACGGATATCAAGAAATCGGTGTCCTCACTTGTCAAAGAAGGCTTGCTTGGCGCCCTGTTTGCCTCGCTTGCCGTGCTTTTATTTTTGAGAAATGTGCGCGCAACTTTGATTGCAATTGTCTCTATTCCATTATCACTGCTTATAGGAGCTATCTTTTTAAAGCAGCTGGATATATCACTTAATATCATGACACTTGGAGGAATGGCGGTCGCGGTTGGCCGGGTCGTCGATGATAGCATCGTAGTGATTGAGAATATATTCCGGCGGGTACGGAAAACAACAGAAGGGATGACGGACAGAGTCATACTGGATTCAACGAAAGAGATATTAAAGGCGATCACTTCGTCTACGATCACAACCGTAGTCGTCTTTTTGCCTTTAGGATTTGTCGGGGGCATTACCGGCGAGTTTTTCCTGCCGTTTGCATTGACGATCGTTTTCTCTTTGCTGGCATCTTTACTTGTCGCGATTACAATCGTGCCGATCATGGCGAAGTTTGCATTTAAGAAAGTCCCGAAAGAAGAAAAAGAAGGGGTATTGCAGCGTATATATGGAAGAATGATTGAGAAATCGTTGAACCATAAAGCGATGATTTTGGTGATGTCGTTCTTGATCCTGGGAGGCTCTTTTGCGCTGGTGCCGCAGCTTGGTTTTACCTTCATCCCTAACGAAGAGCAAAATGCATTAACTGCTTCGATCGAATTGCCGGAATCGACGACGCTTGAGAGAACTGATGAAGTATCGATGCAAATTGAAAAGATGCTGGATCAGAAGGATGATGTCAAGGAAGTTACGGCAAGCATCGGCAGCCGGGACTTCATCACTGGATTAAAACTGCAGAATAAAGCAAACTACTTTATCAATCTTACCGAGCAGGCAAACGTTCAGGATTCGATTGAAAAGCTGCAATCAGAAATGGAAAGAACCGTGAAAGAAGAAGAACCCGATACAAAAGTTTCAATAGAAGAATTGAACATGAGCGGCCCGCCAACGAACAACAACGTAGACATCGATCTGTTCTCTAATGATTTGGAGGCTTTGCAAAAAGCAGCTAAACAAGTCGAAGATTACATGAAAGAAAATGATGATTTGAAATATGTCAGCAACAACTTCACTGATAAGCAGAAACAATATCTTGTTGAAATTAATACAGAAAAAGCAACGCAGCTTGGTTTAAGCGGATACCAAATTATTGGGACGATTAATGACCAGACCAGCCCTGTGAATGTAGGTACGCTGAAGCTGGACGGCAAAGACCAGGAGGTTCAGCTCGCTTATGATAAAGACTTGAACTCCCAAGCAGATCTAAAGGAAGTTACTTTGTTCTCGAAACGAGGGCCAGTGGCTTTGTCAGAAGTAGCAACAGTAAAGCCGGTCGAAAGCTTTACCTCGATACAGCGTCTGGATGGAAAAGTATATGCGCGGGTGAGTGCTGAGGTCATCATTGATGATGTGCGGGCTGTTTCCGAGGAAATAACAACGGGTATAAAAGCAGATCTTACCCTACCTGACGGGGTGTCCCTGGAGAGCGGCGGGGGGAGCGATGATACGGTTGAAGTGTTCCAAGCGCTTGGAATGGCCATTTTGGTTGCGATCGGACTTGTTTATTTGACGATGCTGATCACATTTGGAAAAGCGCGTATTCCATTCGTTATCCTATCTTCCTTGATCTTTATCCCGGTGGGGTCGCTGGTAGCCTTGTATCTGACAAAAGAGCCGCTATCCATCTCGGTGATGATTGGATTTTTAATGCTGATCGGGATCGTCTCGACAAACGCGATTGTCCTCGTGGACCGGAT
This sequence comes from Bacillus sp. V59.32b, assembly GCF_003429085.1. Classification (GTDB taxonomy): domain Bacteria; phylum Bacillota; class Bacilli; order Bacillales; family DSM-1321; genus Peribacillus. The sequence goes on from NZ_QVTC01000049.1 coordinate 40,937, forward strand.
CGGCCAGAACCGGGAAGAACGCGGCCTGCCCATACGGCAATCATTAATAGAAGCTGGAAAAACCAGGCTTCGCCCCATCTTAATGACGGCATTTGCGAAGATAACAGCATTGCTGCCGCTGGCATTAGCGACATCTTCAGGAACACTGATTTCCAAGGGATTGGCAATCACGGTTATTGGAGGCCTCACTTCATCAACTTTACTAACATTAATACTCGTCCCTATCGTGTATGAGCTGTTCTTCTTCCGTAAAGCGAAGGAGGAAAAGAACAATTAAGACGTGAGATGGCGGCTTCAATTGAGAGAGTGAGGCCGCTCATTCTAAAAGGAGCGGTAGCGATTTATGTTCTTTCTAAAAAGGATGAATGACCGTAATAATAATCTTGTGTTAAAAGCAGCCTTTATGGGCTGTTTCTTTTTATAAAGGCATAGGCTTATAACCCATTTATTCATTTTAATAGGGCCGTTTGTAAATACGTTATAGTCATCCTTTTTATAGAGAAGCAACACTTGCTTTCCATTCTTGAATCCAGTTCGTTTTCCCAATTCCGTAGCTTTCTTTTTGCCCAATGTCCTGTAACGAACTGTTTTCGTATCCAATCGATAAGAATAAATCCGGAATGGAGTCGAATCCATTCTTTGCAAGTGCATATAACTGAGGTCCATAGTGAGCCGCCATAATACCTGAACCCGCCGCATTATAAGGATTTTTGCGCAGCCCATTCTTATAGATTTCAAAAATATCTGTTCCGTCTTCTGTCACAAACTTCCCATCTGACACTATTAGGTTTTTCAGGCATAGCCTGTTACATTTTTTATTTCACGGACAAGAGTGTACTTATCATACTTATCACGGGTAAATTGGGTGCAGTCATCCGAACGGCTTTGGATAATATGAACGAATAGCTCCCTCGAATTACGGGCAGAATTCAGTACCTCTTCTAACTGACCAATGAGACCCTTATCTTCGGTCCCACCTACAGTTAGCATGAAATTATTTGGATCGATAGTAAAGATCAATTTCAATTCATTTGAATACTAATTTGGTATTTCTCAAACAGTTCTTTTAACTGCCCATTCACTTTTTGCCGGTTGAATGCTTTTCGTTCTGCGACTTCTACCGCACCGTTTATAAGTGGCTCATCTCAGCGTCTGTTTTGGCCTGAGTATTTTGTTTGCTTTGTTGCAACGAATGGTAGATTGATATTCATTCTGATTCTGCCTTAAACAAATATTCATATAATGAATTTTTCAACTTGTAGTTTCTTGTTAGAAATATCGGTATAGGAATGGAAAAGTTTAGGTGATGAAGGTAGAAGATTTATATAGTAAAGTAAATGAGGGGAGTTCAACTCTGATAATAAAGAGGAATTATATCCTCTTCCTTCTTCTTTGTTCTTGTCCACATTTGTGCGATTTCCGCATTTTCATAAAACGGTACATAAGTGCGGCGTTCTTGCCCTTTTGGGTATGACGATTGATTTTAGGGCGCAGGCAATCGAGAAATTCTGTATCGCATTTGCATGGTGAAATTCCCCTCTCTAAGCAGAGGTCATGTCTTCTGCAGCAGTTATCGACATCGTTGACCGGAGCGCCTGGACCGCTGCAAGCAGGTCCACACCATTTATAGCCGGGAAAGATACAACGTCCTTGACGTCTTTCCTCTCTTTTTCTTATAAACATAACAACACATCCTTGAAAATTAAATTATTCATAGTTTATGAGAGAGAGCAGGGGAACGAGCAGGACGAAGCCCTAACATTGAAAAAATATTGGTAGGTTGAGCTGACGGATAGAGCCGTGAAGAATCATTGTATGGCTCTGTTAAACTTTATTTTGAAAAAGCAATAATCGGCTTAATGAGCCAGGAGAGATTTATAAACATAGCCATTTCTAAAAATCAGTTATCACTTTACATAGCTTTTGCAGTCCGATTTTTAAATCATGGTCACTCAACAGGGAGTAACTGATGCGCAAATATTGCTGCTTAGATTCCGTGGCAAAACAAGCTGAGCCAGGCAAAAAGGAGACATCCGCTTCTTTTGCCTTGTTGAGCAGTGCATGTGGATCGATTGAATCCGGGAGTGAACACCATAGATTGAAGCCGCCATCTGGCACTTGAAACGAAAATGTCCCATTTAAACAAGATAATATCTCTACAGCAGTATCCCGCCGAATTTGCAAAGCGGTCCGAAGCTTCTCCATATGGTTTTTCATTCTTTCTGTCCGCAAAAAGGGCAGAATCGCTTTTTGGGTTATAAGCGGGCTGCCGATATCCATGAAAGCCTTCACCGCGTACAGCCAATCAAAAACAGGCCCGTCCGCGAGCATGGCTGCGATGCGGACTCCCGGTGCCAGTGTTTTGCTGAAGCCTTTCAAATGAATGACATGGCCATCTTTGTCAAAGTGTTTAATCGGCTTTGGTGGAACAAGCTGATCGAAATAAATATCGCCAAAGGAATCATCTTCTATAATGAAAAAGTTATAAAGCTCTGCCAATTCTACATGCTCTCGCCGTCTTTGTTCACTCATCAATGTACCGGTCGGGTTATGGAAGGATGGGTTGACGTATAGGAGGACCGGTTTCTTTTTTTGGCAGACATCCTCAAGTAAATCAGCCCGGATTCCTTGTTCATCAAGTTCAATGGAAATCAGGTTTATCCCTTTATTGACAAACACATCAATCGCTGCCCCGTAGCAAGGGCTTTCGACTATGACCGTATCACCAGGTTTTAATAAGGTCTGGGCGATCAGGTCAATTCCCTGTTGAACACCGCTGGTAATCAATAATTGAGAAGGGGCGGCAGTCAACCCTTGATGGTCATTTAGGTATTTTGCTATTTCAATGCGGAGCTCCGCGTCCCCTTGAACCGGGCCATATGTAGCCAGGACCATTCGGTTTTTGTCGAGGATTTTCTGCATTTCATCCGCCAGGAATTGAGTAGGCAGCAGCCGCGGGTAAACGACGGCCTGGGAGAAATCATAATATTTCTTTTGCCGGTTGATCACATATTGTGACCTCACGACGTTAACGGCTAATGAGCGCTGCCAGTCGAATGGATCATGTATTTGAGGGGAGACCCGTTTTTCTCCTCTTATATACACTCCTTTTCCTTGCTGGATGAAGACGTATCCTTTTTTCTCGAGCCATTTATATGCTTTTCGGACAGTTAGCATACTGACGTGTAACTCTTCTGCCATCTCTCGCAATGAAGGCAGCTGTTCGCTGTCGGCTAACAGCCCGTTCTGGATGCGCTGCACAATCTGGTCACTGATTTGTTGAAAGAATGGGGTATTGGATTCCTTATGAAGGATGAATTTCATGATTTCACCTAAGTTTCTTTTTATTTAATTTTCACTGTCGGCAGGGAGTGTAGTCTGGCCATTTAAACGAAAAAAATGATGATTTACATGAAAAGACACGGGATTCAAACGAAAACTCCAGCGATTTAAACGAAAGCCCCAAGTTCCTTCCATAGAGAGAGCTTTATTTAAAGTTAATAGAAAAATATCTTATAAGCAATGAAAATTTCATTCTGCTGTTATATACGGTGATGTACTGTTATACACTGTTTCCTCTATACTTTTTTCATTAGATAAGAGGGGGGAAGCAAATGATCATTTTCAATTATATTCTCGTTTGCATCATTTTCGGCACAACATTTTTAACGATTAAAATAGGGATTGAGGCAGGAACACCGCCGCTTTTTTCCGCAGGAATCCGCTTCTTTACCGCGGGCGTTCTTGTCATGATTTATTTTAGTTTCAAGCGTAAACTCAACAAGTCTTTGCTTTTATCGAAACGAATCATGTATGCCGGATTTTGTCTTACCTTCATGACCTTTGCAACTTTATATTGGGCAGAACAGCATATCACCTCCGGATTGGCAGCCGTTCTTTCGGCTACCGGACCGATGATGATTGTATTGCTTCAAGCAAGGGGGAACAAGGCAGGTATAAAGCGGGAACAATTTCTCGCGCTGATGCTTGCGCTCGGAGGAGTGGCTTGCATTTCATTACCCGGCATGCAGCAACACATCTCTTCTCTATGGGTGATTGCTTGTTTAATCATCCTTGCTGGAGAAGTATTTTACGGAATGGGTTCGATCAAGTCTAAAGAGATTCTCACGGATATGCCTGAAATATCGCCGTTTTTAATGAATGGCATTCAGATGTGTTACGGAGGATTGTTTCTGCTAATTGCTTCCGTGTTTTTGGAGCAGCCGGAATTGTCTGTGTTAACTTCATGGAGTGTACAGTGGCCGCTTCTTTATTTGATTTTTGTCGGTTCTATCGGCGGACATGGCTTGTACTACTGGCTGTTATCTAAAACGAATCCGGTGTTTCCGTCCACCTGGCTCTATGTATCGCCGTTAATTGCCATCATTGCGGGGTATTTCTTCCTGAGTGAAGCTGTGCAACCTATTATGGGGATCGGCGCTTTAATGATCCTGACAGGCGTATTTTTGGCAAACCGCTCCATGCTGGAATTGTATTGGAGACAAGGGAAACTGTTGAAAAAGGCCGGATAAGCAATGGGCACCATCCGTGTATTGGATGGTGCCCTCAAGCTATCCTAACTTTTTTGCTCATATAACTTTGCAATCTCAATCACAACATTAGTCGCTTTAACCATGTTATCGACGGAAATATACTCGAATTTGCCGTGATAATTTTCTCCGCCTGTGAAGATATTCGGTGTCGGCAGTCCCATGTAGGATAACTGCGAGCCGTCCGTTCCACCCCTTATCGGTTTGATAACAGGCTCGATGTCCAAGTTCTTCATTGCTTCATAAGCAATGTCGACGATTTCCTTTACTGGTTCGATTTTTTCTCCCATGTTGTAATATTGATCTTTCAGGTCCAAGAGGATTCGTTCTTCCCCGTGAATTTCTTTTAGCTCATTCACGATTTTTTCGAAATTTGTTTTTCTGGACTGGAATCCTTCTTTGTCAAAATCCCTGATAATATAATGAAGCTTCGTTTGTTCAACGTCTCCGTTTATCGAAAGAAGATGGTAAAAGCCTTCATACCCTTCTGTTAATTCCGGTGCTTCCCGGGCAGGCAGCTTTGCGTTCAATTCCATTGCAATTTTCGCGGAATTCACCATCTTCCCTTTGGCAGATCCGGGATGGACATTGGTACCTTTAATCGTGACTTTAGCAGCCGCTGCGTTAAAGCTCTCATACTCTAATTCGCCGAGCGGTCCGCCATCGACTGTATAGGCGAACTTCGCATTGAATTTGGCAACATCAAATTTATGCGGCCCTCTTCCAATCTCTTCATCAGGTGTAAAAGCAACCCGGATCTGTCCATGCTTGATTTCCGGATGCTTAATCAGATAATCCATCGCGGTCATGATTTCGGCAATGCCGGCTTTGTTGTCTGCCCCGAGAAGAGTTGTGCCGTCTGTTGTTATTAACGTGTGGCCTTTATAATGGGGCAATTCCGGGAAGTCCTTTGTTGATAGGATGATTTGTAAAGATTCATTTAATGTAATGTCGTTCCCATCAAAATTTTCGACGATTTGCGGTTTAACGTTGGCGCCGGTGAAATCTGTCGCTGTATCCACATGGGCCAAAAAGCCAATCGTTGGCACCTCTTTTTCCGTATTCGAAGGAAGGGAAGCCATGACGTATCCATTTTCATCGATCGTTACCTCACTCATGCCGATTGCCTTCAACTCGTCGACCAGCATATTCGCTAACGTCAGTTGACCGGGCGTGGAAGGGCATGTGTCATTATTTTCGTTTGATTGCGTGTCCACTTTTACATAGGCAATAAATCTGTCAATGATTTCATTTCTCAACTTATTTTCAACTCCCTAAAGATTATATTCCCATATTATCACAATAAACAAACGGCCATACACGATGAAGTGTATGGCCTTCAGGGAAAATCGATGTTGCCCGATCACCTATATTAGTTTCTGAAAGTTCACCCGTTTGTTTATCGCATAGATAATTGGCGCTCCGACTAGCAAGACGGCGAATTCGCCTGCGGCTGTTGTTAGCCATGTTAGTAAGAAAGGGAAACCAAGCGCCAAATGGAGTTCCCAAGCAATCATAAACATCGTGAATGTGAAAACCACGGTATTAATCATCATTCTGGCCCAGATGTTCTTTACGTAGCGCATTGCCCCAATGGTTATTAATAAAGCAATCAAGGATTGGGCAGTGCCAAAAACAATATCGTAGGCAACCATTGGTGAAAAGAATAAATTGCTTAAAAAGACACCTAGGACGATTCCATAAATATACTTTTTATTGAACACGATCAGATGGTTAAACATTTCCGAAATACGGAATTGCAATTGACCGAATCCCAATGGGGCAATCGTTGCCGTAACGGCAATATACAAGGCAGCCAAGATTCCGTTGGCTACAATGGTTTTAATATTCATCTAGTTTCTCTCCCTAGTTTTTTTTCGTGGGATGGTTTCGAACCACGCTCGAGATTGCACTCGAAGGACAATTTTATAGCATAGAGGATCTGTTAGTCAAACATCAAATACTGACAAAACCATTCTATTTTCCTGGGCATCAAATCCTATAAATCAAGATATCTAGCAGAAATAGAATATATTAACTAGTCTATAATGGTCATATATTCCCTAGTCCAAAAATTCTAAATATTATAAATTTACTATGTATCTATGAAACCATGAGGAGGAATTCTATGAAAAAACGAATTATTCCAGTAGCTTTGGCCAGTGCCTTATTATTTGGTGCTGTTGGTGCACCCGCAGCACTAGCAAAGCCTGCTGAATCAGCATCGTACAAACTTCCGGTCAAGGTGAGTGACCATTTAGTCACGAAAATGATCAATGTAAATAATATCTATAATACAATTGCTGATCTATCAAAAACACCAAGGGTTGCCGGTACGGAATCCGAATACAAAGCTGTCCAATATATTAAGAAAAAATTTGAATCATATGGATTTAAAACCGAGATTCAGGAATTCAAATACATTGGATACACTCCTCCTACAAATATTGAACTATCGGTTGACGGTTACGATGGAACTCTTGCTCCCAAACCGTTCACTTTTACGGTCAATGGGGATGTCACCGGTGAACTCGTCCTTGCCGGAAAAGGTAAAAAGGATGAGCTTCAAAATGCGGATCTAACCGGAAAAATTGCCCTGATCCAGCGCGGGGAAATCACTTTTGCCGAGAAGGTGCTGAATGCGGCAGAAAAAGGTGCGTCCGGTGTTATCATTTATAATAATGCCGATGGAGATCTAAATGGTACACTTGGCGAGGCTAACGATAAGTATGTGCCTGCGGTTGGATTAACGAAGGCTGAAGGGGAAGCCCTAGCGGCGAAAGTAAGCGCCGATGCTCCAGTCACAGCCCACCTCAAGGTTGAAGGTGCTGTAACCGGGGAAAATACATCCCATAATGTCATCGCGACAAAGAAGCCAACTTCTAAAAAGAAAGCGAATAATGAAATTATCGTCCTCGGAGCTCACCATGACTCGGTTTCAGGCGCACCAGGAGCCAATGATGATGCTTCAGGAACAGCAATGACTTTGGAGCTTTCACGAGTCCTTAAAAAATTACCGACAGATACAGAAATCCGCTTCATTACATTTGGTGCAGAAGAAGTGGGTCTCGTTGGTTCAAGTCATTATGTGGAGAACCTTTCTGAAGATGAAAAGAGCCGGATTATCGCCAACTTTAACCTAGATATGGTAGGAAGCAGAGATGCTGGCGACCTAATCTTGATGACAAATGATGGACAACCTAACCTTGTCACTGAACTTGCTCAGGCTTCAAGTACAAGACTAAACGGAGCACCGACCCCATATGCGCAAGGCGGACGAAGTGACCATGTTCCATTTGCCGAAGCTGGAATACCGGCAGCCTTATTCATTCATAATCCGTCTGAGCCATGGTATCATACTCCGGATGACTCACTTGACAAGATAAGTAAGGAAAAGCTGCAAGACGTCGCTGAGATTGTCGGCGCTGCCATTTATGACCGTGCCCGAATCGACGTTCAGTGGCCAAAAGTCAAACATGGCAAGAAATACAAAACACCACATTTATATCACGAACAGGATATCAAATAAGATTATCACTTTAAAAGGGCCAGTTTTCTCCGCGTGAAAGCGGGGGAGAGCACCGGCCCTTTTTTATTTAAGTTAAAGTATACCTTTTTTAAATTTGATAGATGTCTAGTTGTTACGTTCAGGACTTACTAGTGCCAGCGAAGACATAAGGATATGGTTCTTAGTCGACCTGGACTTGCCAGAAAGGGATGGGGCCTTTAGTAAAACTTGGGATTTACAATCCAAACTTAGAATTTATTAGCCAAACTCGGCATTTATTATCCAAGACCCAGAATTAAGTTTGCAACCGGACAGGGCAGTTTTATTCGACGTTCCATATTTGCAAGATGCTTTTGCTTTTCTTGTTAAGAACTTACCATTTCACCGCCATTCGGATGCAGGATTTGCCCGGACATATAGCTGGAATCATCAGAAGCAAGGAATACAAAGCTTGTCGCAACTTCAAAAGGTTGGCCGGCCCGTTTCATTGGTACTTCGGGAGTATAGGTGCCGAATGTTTTGACTTGTGCTGCTGGAAAGGATGAAGGAATGAGAGGGGTCCAAATCGGTCCGGGCGCAACACCATTTACCCGGATTCCTTTTTCTATTAGAGAAAGTGAAAGGGAGCGAGTGAATGTTAAAATAGCACCCTTCGTAGAGGAATAATCGATCAATTGTTTATTTCCTTCATACGCGGTTACGGAAGTTGTGTTAATAATGGTACTCCCGTTTTTCAAATAAGGCAGGACCGCTTTTGTCATGAAGAAAAAAGCATAGATATTCGTGCGGAAAGTGCGGTCTAACTGTTCGGCTGTAATATCCATTATGCTTTTTTGGACATATTGCACGGCATGGTTATTCACAAGGATATCAATTTTGCCAAAGCAATGAATCGATTGTTTTACCACTTCATGCGACATCGCTTCTTGTTGAAGATCCCCGGGAATAAGCAGACAACGTCTTCCGAACTGCTCTATTCTATTTCTCGTTTCTTCCGCATCTTCATGTTCGTATAAGTAAGCAATGGCAACATCTGCGCCTTCCTTCGCAAATGCGTAGGCGACAGCCCTGCCAATGCCGCTATCTCCTCCTGTGATAATGGCCACTTTGTTCTTTAGTTTGCCGCTCCCTGTATAATTAGGATTTTCGGAAATAGGTCTTGGCACCATCACATGTTCGAGTCCAGGATGTTGGTTTTGATGCTGCGGCGGAAAAGCAATCGGGATGTCCTTGCACTTTGTTTCTTTTCCAATATATTTATAGACTGGATACATATGCAACACACCTTTCTAACTGAGATACTGAAAAAACGAATGCATAAAGGCCACAATAATAAATTATATTTTCAGTTAAAAGATAAATACCATGGGGATGTTGTTAAGTTTATAATGAAAGGAAAATAAGGATAAAGGTGGAAGCGATCAGTGAAAAAAATTCATTACGGTTGGATGATTCTGGTGGTCACTTTTTTTTCGATTATTGTAGCCGGGATTATCCATTCCTCTTCAGGCGTGTTTCTTGTCCCATTTGAAGAGGAATTCGGATGGGACCGCGCGTTTATTTCCTTGTCGTTCGCCATCAGTCTCGTAATCTATGGCTTCTCGGGTCCCTTTGTGGCGGCACTGCTGGAAAACGTTGGGGTTAAGAAAATCATGGTGTTGGCCATGTCCATATTATGGGTCGGCATTGGGCTAACCTTTTTCATGGCATATTCCTGGCAACTTATCCTCATATGGGGATTCATTTTCGGCATAGGTTCAAGCGTGTTTTTGACTGTGCTTAGCACGTATGTAGCGAACCACTGGTTTGAAAAACGCAGAGGATTGATATTGGGAATTCTAACGGCCAGCACCGCTACAGGACAGCTTATATTACTCCCGGTTTTAGCAGTGATTGTCGAGAGTTTTTCCTGGAAATGGGCAATGGAGCTTATTTTTTTCTTAAGCGCAGTCATGATTCCATTGATTCTCATTTTTATGAAAAACTCTCCGCAAGAGGTTGGGTTAGCGCGTTACGGCCAAATAGGGGAAGACCATGAAGAAGCCATTCTTGAAAAAAAGAACCCGGTTCGCTTGGCGTTTGGAATCCTTAAAGAGGCGGTCCGATTGACACTCCCACAGCTGAAGCTGTGGGATTCCTTCTTCCCACATGCCGTAAGTCGCCATATCTCTCGATAGGGTTTCTTGCCATGAGTTTTCCTATGTCGTTTGAACCTTTGGCTCAAAAAAGACTGCGGTGTTACTTACTTGCTGTCCATTAGGCTATCCCCGCTTGTCCAGCGGTTAGGAGTCGTCCCCCTTCTTTCAGAATGTTCTTGGCTGCGTTGTGATCTCGATCATGATGAGCCCCACATTCACATGTCCATTCTCTAATCGAAAGGTTTTTAACGGCCTTGTTTTTCTTTTCACAACTGGAACAAAGTTGCGAACTAGGAAAATGGGAACCTACTACCACTAGATGTTTCCCGTACCATTTACACTTGTATGCTAGCATTCTACGGAACTCAGACCAGGACACTTCTGAAATGGCTTTTGCTAACTTCCTGTTTTTTAACATATTTTTCACACGCAAATCTTCAATCGCGATCACTTGGTTTTCGCGAACCAGCGAAGAAGAGAGTTTGTGCAAAAAATCTTGTCGGGCATTCATGATGTCTTCGTGGATTTTTGCCACTTTCCGTTTTTGTTTATGCCAATTGGAACTGCCCACTTTCCTTCTGGAGAGAATCCGCTGGGCTTTTACCAGTTTTTCTTCCAGTGAACGAAACCATTTAGGATTAGAGATTGTGGTCCCATCCGAAAATGTGGCAAATTCTTTCAGACCAACATCTATACCGATTTTAAACATGGAAGTTTGTATCATTTCTATTTTTTGTTCGGTTAGAATAGATACAAAGTATTTGCCTGTAGCCGACCTTCGAACCGTGGCAGAAAGGATTTTTCCTCTCACTTCACGGGACTTCGCAACCTTCACCCATCCCATTTTCGGCAAAAGGAGAAAATCCTTATTTCCCATGCGTTCCATACGAACGCTTCCTACGCCTTTGTTATAGTTGCATTTCGCTTTATAGGATTGAATGTTGTTCTTTTTGCTTTTAAAACGGGGTTTTCCTTTTGATTTATGATAAAATGCTTTGAATGCTTTCCCTAAGTCTTGAAGCGTGCTTTGAAGAGCAGTGGAATCCACTTCGTTTAACCATTGCATTTCTTTCTTCATGGAGGTTAGTTCCTTTTGAGCGTTCGAAGCATTAAAAAATTCCGATTTCCATCTATTCTCGGTCAGCTGTCCGTTTTGAACCATCTCGTGTACGATATACCAATAAACGACCTTTTTATCTTGTTTGGCTAAAGCTTGATTAAACACAAAACGACAACACCCGATGGTTTTATGAATCAAAGTGGCTTGTTTATCCGTTGGATACAACCGAAATTTATAAGCTTTATGAATGTTCATGGCGATTAGCCTCCCTTCCAAAAAGATGATGGCAAGTTTATTTTACCAGAACAAACGTTCTTAAGCAACATATACGCTCTTAAAAAAGCAAAATCGAACCATTAACGTGTCTAAAGATACACCTGGTTCGACCTCACTTTCATCCATCCCTAAAGGAGCGGGCTTTCTTGTTCGGGATATCTGTAAAAGCATTTTGGCTATTAGCGGGAAGCTTTTTTATTTGCGGGTTGTCCACAAGCGGCTTAATTGGCACTCATTTTATCTCCTATTGTTCCAGCTTTGGCATACCGGCGGTTACGGCAGCAGGATTAATTGCTTTTAGGGGCATTTTTGATTTGATCGGCACGACTTTATCTGGCTGGTTATCAGACAGATATGATAACCGGTGGTTACTGTTCTGGTATTACGCATTAAGAGGACTGTCCTTATTGTTATTGCCGTTTGCTTTATCGGAAAACTCGATGTTCTTTCTGATTGTATTTGCGGTTTTTTATGGCTTGGATTGGATTGCCACGGTTCCCCCTACAATCGGGTTGGCGACACAAACATTTGGCGTGGAGAAGAGCGGGATTGTCTATGGCTGGATTTTCGCAGCCCACCAGGCGGGAGCGGGCGTCGCTGCCTACGGGGGTGGGCTATTGTTTTCCATATTTAATACATACCAATTGGCTTTTTTAATGGCAGGCGTGTTCTGTTTTCTGGGCAGTTTGTTTGTCATGGGAATAAGGAAAAGTGCAGAAGTATCTGTAGACTCCAAAATAGAAGTGGTGAAATAAGCAGGGCCAAAAACTGTGTGAATCCTGATGGCCCCTCCATACAAGATTCACCCATTTTTTTGATCGTATTTCAAATGGACCAGAATGGGATCCATCTCAGTCAATTTTGCAACAAAGTTGATTGGCGAGGATATGCGAGACTCCTCGAAAATGCATACGCATTTTCCCGTGCGGTTCCTATTCATGGATGATGATTCAACGTCCTGCGGGAAAAGCAGGCCAGTTAACGGAACGTCGACTAAGATCTGCCACGTCCTTATGTCTTACGTCGACGCCAACACATCCTGTGTAAGTCCCGGAGGCATGCCCTTTGCCGAGAAGGCTGCCGGACTGCCCGCGGAAAGCGAGCGCCTGGAGCGGAAATCAACGGATAATCAAAGCTTAAACCAGTTCTTTTGGTGAAGAACTACATTTACTATTAATATGGTAATTTCTAATATCTTACATATGCAGAAATTAAAAGGATTTTAAGAAGGTTATGTGGAAAGTATCTTGAAGAGTATTTGAACATAACCTCATCCTCCGTATATTTCCATAGTGTTGCCTCCTAAATGTTGTCAAAAGACTTCGTATATGCTTTATTTTAAAACTAACGAAAGAAGGTATTGAATGTGAATGGAAACTTTTTTGCTGACTATAAAAATTATATTGTTTTGCCTGTGGAACAAGAAGTTAGTAAAGAAGAATTTGATCCAAAAGATTATGGCACCTATTATATTCTGACGTTATCCCTCTATGATTCTCTGATTTCTAAGTGGAGTGAAGCAACTAAATTCGATATAGACGTAGAAAAAAGTATAAAAACGGTTTTAGAGGAATTCAATAAAAGACATAAAAGCAAGTATCATCTTCAAATCCTTGAACTGGAAATTGATAAATCTTATTTCGTACTGGCTTTATCTTGTAAAAATGAAATGGAAAATCAAGAAGGGATGGACCGGATTCCATACATCGTGGAAAAGAGGCTTTCCAACCCTTTTTATACGGGCCAATGCTGGTTTAAGCTCGTCGGCCAAAGAGGGAGAATGTCCCGTAAACTTTTTTGCTTTTCATTCAAGGAATATACCATGTGATTTATCCCCGGGAGATGAATTCCTGCTCGTATACATTTAAATACTGAGAAGAAAGCGAGAAAAATAAAAAAGCTGTGTTGATTCTGTTAGAATCACACAGCTTATTTTTTTATTTTGAATAAAAGTTTTCCGTATAATAAGGTCGTGCTTTATCGTCAAAGGCAACTCCGACCCCTAATCGCTCAAAGTCTTTCTTTAATATATTTTCCCGGTGCCCCATTGAGTTCATCAAGCCTTCGTGAGCGAAGATGCTGCTAAACTGGCCGGATGCAAGATTTTCTCCTGCGACCGTGAAGAATACGTCATCTTCCTTCATTCGATCGAACGGGGATTGCCCTTTCGGATTGGTATGATTAAAGTATTGATTTTCAGCCATATCGGTACTGTGATCACGGGCGGTTCCTCTAACATGGTTATCCCATGTCAGGATGGGCAAGTCATGATTGACCCTTGTCGCATTGGTGACGTCGAACAGTTGATACTCAAGGCCCTCCATTAACTGTTTGCTTCCCTCTGTATAAAAATCTTTCTTGTTTTGTTCAAGGCCTTTACTTACAATCTGAATCGAAGTTAACGTATTGTTTTGATGCTTATCAAAAAACACAGTGACATAGCTGCCATCTATTAAAAACATTTCGTAATCCCTGTTTGCTTCAAATTGATAGTAGGCCATGCCCTTGCGGATTTTTGTAAGAGGTTCACCTAATTGTTGGAGAACGGATTCCTTAGGGCTCCCCTTCTTTAGTCCTTGTGTAGATGCGATTAAATCCTGGTTCGTGTATAAGCCGGCAACTTTATTATTTTTATCGTAAGCTGCCATGATAAAGTTTTGATAATTTGTATGATACGTGTCCCACTTGATTCCATATTCATTATAGGATGAACGTTTTGCCGCTCCAAGCTGCTTTTCAACGTCTTCTTTTGAATCGCCAAGCCCAATATTATGAATGGTGAAAACATCTTCAACTGGTGTCGTCAAAGTGGGCTTATCAATTTGTTCGGCTTCCGATTCTTGCTCCGCTTCCGGAAGCTGTTCTAATGCTTTATCAAACTGTCCCAGCAACTGAGTAAATCCGCCGTGTATTGTATCGATTGCAGCGGCGAAATCAGGGTTGTCATGGATCGCTTTAAATTCGGATTCTATCTTTTCCACTGCACTGTGAAAGCCTGTTTGATCAACAGGTTTTCCTAAGAAAGACCAAGAAGCGAATACAACCAACGAAAGTGATATGATAAGAAATAAACGCCTCAATTTTTCTCCTCCATTTCTCCTCATTATTCTACCCAAATTGATGCCATGTAGAAACCTAAAAGATGTGTGTATGATTAAAGGGAGAGTGACATTTTTAATGAAAAGAAAATAAACGGGTTAAGGATAGACTTTTTGTATCGATTGCCAAGCGGGCAGGGTTTGGGGTATCTATTCGATCGGTGAGTTTAACTTATATAGAAAAAAAGTATACTACATTACATAATAAGGAGTATACGAGAATTCAGCAAATAAAAGTGCTCGGTGACGAGGGGATGGAGTATAAATCCCTAAAATCCATTGTGATGTTCCTTTATTTTTGATATGTTAAAAATAAACATAAAAAAGTGCCGATGATTTCTAGCATATGTCACTAAGGGGTACCAGAGCCATGAGAAACAATCATTCTAGAAAAATAATCTTTATTTTTGGTTTTGTCTTTTTTATATACATACTGAACGAGTTAGCAGTCACCTTCTTTTCTTCAAAGAAAATAATAGGGTACGTGTTTGATATTGTCATTTTTCTGGCAGTCCTGTCTATTATTTTTTATCTGCTCGAAACGATAGATAAGGCAAATAAAGATCTGCAAAAAAACAAACAGAGATTGAAAAATATTTTTGACACACTGGATATTGCGGTATGGTCTCACGATTTAAAGTCGGATACTTTATTAATTACCCCAGAAATTGTGAAGCTATATGGAAGTTCGGTAGAAGATTTCTATCAGGATTTAGCGCTTTGGAAAAAAGTCATCCATCCTGACGATCTAAATATCTTGGCCGAAAGGGAAGAGAAAATCGCGCTTGGGGAAATCGTCACAAGCATCTATCGGATCATCCGCCCTGATGGAGACATCCGCTGGATACAGGACCGGGGTATCCCAACGATTGATGGAAATGGTGAATTGGTGTATTTCAGTAGTGTACTAGTGGATATAACCAACAGGAAAGAAAGTGAAGAGCGCTATCGCACTTTAGTGGAAATGTCACCTGACATTATAGCTGTCTACAGCAGAGGGAAAATTGATTATATTAATGAGTCCGGCTTTAAACTGTTTGGGGCATCCAATTCAGATGAGCTGATGGGCGAGCCGATTGGAAAGATTATCCCTGATTCGATTTTGAAACAAATTAAAAAAAGCGATTTAACCTTTGACGATAATTTCGAACGAAAAATGAGGTTTGAATTTCAAGGGTTACGGCTTGATAGCAAGAATTTTGATATGGAAATGACTGTCATGCCTATATTCTATGAAGGCAGAGTGGCGAGGCAAATTGTCGGCAGGGACATTTCCAAGCGGAAAAAAGCAGAAGCGACAATCAAATATATGGCCTTTTACGACGCTTTAACCGGCCTGCCTAACCGTAATATGTTCAAGATGCATTTAAGCGATGTCTTAAGCTTGCAGGAAAATCAAATGTTGGCCGTCCTGTTTTTGGATTTGGACAGGTTTAAGATTATTAATGATACAAAAGGACATATAATAGGGGACCGCATCTTAAAAGAGGTCGCCAAAAGGCTTGGGAAGGCTCTTCTTAACGATGGGATTGTTTCACGCCAGGGCGGGGATGAATTCATTATCTTATTGGAAAATATGGATAAAGAAAAAGTGGCCAAGGTCGCACAGCGAATCCTTGATGAATTTTCTTTTCCGCTCGAAGTCGATTCCCAAGAGTTTTTTGTCACCCCTAGTATTGGCATCAGTCTGTACCCGGGGGATGGATTAGATGAGGAAACATTAATCCAGCATGCGGATACTGCTATGTATCTGGCGAAAGAGCGAGGAAAGAATAAATTTCAATTTTACACTTCTCAACTCAAGGGATTGTCATCCCATAAGATGGAGATGGAGAATGGATTAAGAAAAGCGTTGGAACAGGACCAGCTAATTCTTCATTATCAGCCTCAGGTTGAATTGGAAACCGGAGAAATCGCCGGAATAGAAGCATTGATTCGTTGGAAGGATCCTGACAGAGGGTTAGTACCACCATCGGAGTTTATTCCACTGGCAGAAGAAACAGGGCTCATCGTTCCTCTAGGAAAATGGGTGTTAAATAAGGCTTGTAAGCAAAATAAAGCCTGGCAAAAACTCGGTTTCAAAGCAGTGCCTATAGCTGTTAACATTTCCGTTCGCCAGATCCAAGAGGATGATTTTGTCGATTCGGTCATGCAGGTACTGAATGCAACAGGCATGGACGCCCGTTACTTAGAACTTGAAATTACCGAAAGCATTATGCAGGATATGGAAAGATCAACAGCGATTTTGAACGAATTGAAACATCTAGGCGTGAAAATATCAATTGACGATTTTGGAAAAGGCTATTCTTCCTTGAGCTATTTGAAACATTTGCCAATCGACAATATCAAAATCGACAAATCCTTCGTCGATGATATTATCGAACATTCCAGCCAGGGAGCCATGGTCAAAACCATCATCGACATGTGCCACAACTTCCGGTTCACCGTCATCGCAGAAGGCATCGAAAGCCAAGAACAAGTAGCCTTCCTAAAACGCAACGAATGCACGATAGGCCAAGGCTATTACTTCAGCAAACCCCTATCAAAACAACAAATGGAAGACCTGCTCTCGAGCGGCGTTTTCTCTAAATGGAAATCATAAATACATTCATAAAATGAAGAGTTGCCTTGCTGTCTCAGCCGGCAACTCTTTTTCATTCATTTTTCCTTTAACTCATCCAGCTGTTGATAAAGCGATTTCAGTTCAATTTCGATGTCGTTAAGCTGCTTTTCCAGAGGAGAGATATTCCCGCCTACGGATTCCATACGTTCCAGGTCATTTTGTAGGCGTATGTAGTCCGCTTTTATGTCTTGGATTTTGTATTCTAGTTCGGATTTGGTCATGGGTTGCACCTCGATTCTTTATGGTTTGAGCAATGATGTAGTTGTGCTTCATAAAATGCTCATAAGATAACAGTATCAAGATCTATATACTGTTATTAGAATTATTCATGCATTTAAAACAAGTGTTCAAAAAACTTAAAGTAGAATTGTATTACAAGTACGGGATTATTAATCAATATGTTTAGCTGTTTCAAAAAAACTATAAATTTCAATATAATTGGTTTAATAATCAATATACAGAGTGTAAGTCCTTTAATAAATTAGTGCAATAAATAATGAATAAGATATAAAGCAAAACTTTAGAGTAATTTAAACAGTCATCAAGAAATCCTTGTAAAATAGATATATTATGAAAAAAAGAATAATGGTATAGTTTTATTAATATTAAAATATTTAAAGATCTATATCCAGTTTCTAGACTTTTCAGAAGGGGGAATGGACTTGCGCTTTTCAATTAACTCTAGAGTTCTAGAGCATTTAGGGAAAGATTTAATTACTAGTGATGAAATTGCTGTAACAGAATTGATGAAGAATGCTTATGATGCAGGGGCTAAACTTGTTACAATGCATCTGATTAATACTGATATAACTGAGGTAGAATATGATAAAAATTTTCAAACCCCAGTATCAACTGAAGTTAAATCACTTATTCAAGAATTGGAAAAGAAAGACGGGCGTATCATTGTTATTGAAGACAATGGTGATGGTATGTCGCGACAAGATTTAGAAAATGGATTTTTTACTATTGGTACTGACATAAAGAAGAAACGAAAAGAAGCTAAATTAGTAGATAACCAAAGATTGCCACTTGGGGAAAAGGGAATAGGTCGGTTAGCAGCACAACGTTTAAGTAAATTATTAATACTAGAAACGACTAATTTAAGCTCTAATGTTACTCATGTTGTATGTATTAATTGGGATAATTTTATGAATCAGAATCTATCGCTTGATAAAATAGATATGGATTATTTTGAGTATCCTAAGCAAGCCAAAAAGTATACACGCCTGTGGCTTGTAGATTTGAACATTCAATTCAATGATTTTGTAAGAGATTTAAGGTCAACACAGTTAAATATTTTTGAAGAAGATGAAGAGCAAGATACCTCAGAACTATTAACTTTGAAAGAAAATTTACTATCTTCGTTAAGCTTTTTATTATCTCCATTTGATAATGCAGTTGAAGATTTTGATATTGAAATATTTTTAAATGAGGACAAAGTACATGTATCCTTCAAAAATGAGGCAATAAAAGTATCAGAGAGTGAACATAGTTTTACCCTTAATAATGTAAATGGTGGGTTACAACTTAATTTAAGTTTGAAATTAAATCCTTGGTATATAGAGAGAATTCATCAAGGTTTGGTAGGTAAAGATTTATTTAACGATTGGCGCAAGACACCTCTCGAATATAAAGAGTTACTAGAGAAATATCAGGAAAAATATAATAAAAGTTTAAATGCAATATTCTCCAATGAACAAATTGTTCGAATTTTTAAAGAAATAAGTGTTGATCCTCTAAAGGATATTTCTCCAATTGAAGGAAAAGTGTACTCCTTTAAAAGGGAACAGTCATATGCTTCGATGGCAATTCAAGCAGCAAAGGAAACGAAACAGATTAGCTTGGATTATAATATACGTTCTATTCGTGGCTTTTTGGCTTCAAATAATGGAATTAAGCTATATAGGGGGAAATACCGAATAGCAACACTGGGGGACAAAGAAAGTGATTGGTTGCATTTACAACAAGCCAGAACTAAGGGACAACAATTTTTTAGATTTGAACTGGGAAATGTTATTGGATATGTAAAAATAAATGATCCCTACCAAGACTTTATTAAAGAGACTAGTTCCCGTTTGAATTTAACTGATAATCCTCAATCTAAATCAATGTTTCATTTTCTTGAGAAAGTCTATAATGAACAGTTTTATAGATTTAGCCAATCGGCTTATTATATTACTCGTGATATCTTAAATGATGAAGGAATGTTACCATCACGTCCATTTGATAAATTAAAAGAAAAGGTAAATGAAACTGAGAAGAAGGCAAATTCAAGCAAACAACAATTGAAAAATTTCGAAGGATTAATTACGAAAATACAAGATATT
This sequence comes from Bacillus sp. V59.32b, assembly GCF_003429085.1. Taxonomy (GTDB): domain Bacteria; phylum Bacillota; class Bacilli; order Bacillales; family DSM-1321; genus Peribacillus. Next base: position 60,517 of record NZ_QVTC01000049.1, read on the forward strand.
GGTAAAATAGATAATCAAGACAAAATGGCTAAGGCAGATGAGATTTTAAATAATATATCTTCTGCAGGTAAATTATTTAAGGAAACGTTAGAAGATACACTTATTAAGCTTGATGAACAAAAAGTTTTGGTTAAACAAGTCGAACATGAAAAACAACTTATTGAGCTTGAAGCGTACAATAACTATAAACTAATGGCAAATGGTTTAATTACAGAGGTATTAACTCATGAGCTTCATTCAATTCTAACAAATTTAGAAAACGTAAAAGATAATGAAATTCATTTTACAGCAATTGAAGACCTTATACTAAAGAACAAACAATTTGACCTTTATTCAACGCATTTAAATCCCATTAAAGAACAAACCATGTTTTTTAATGAACGAATTAGTGATTTAAGTCACTTTTATGCTTTTTTGGAGAAAACGTTCTTATATAATGGAACTATTCAGGACTTTGAAGAAGAGAATATTCATAAATTTCTCTCTGATTTGGAGAAGCGTTTAAAAACACGGTTAAATGAATCTAATCTGGACTTACAGTATGAAGATATTAATATGGATTGGTTAGTACCGAGAGGAGTATTGATTCATATCTTCTATAATTTGATTGATAACTCAATTTATTGGATTAAAGAAAGGAGAATTAAGCAAAAGAAAGATATTAGTCTCAAACCAAGTGGAACAGATTTTATTAGAATAAAAAAAATAGATGATGATACCATCTATTATTTTGACTCTGGTACTGGTATTATCCCCAAAATGGAAAATACTCTTTTCCAACCTTTAGAGTCAGGCAAAGACCGTAATGGACGAGGTATGGGTCTGTATATAGTTAGACAGTTACTACGTTCATTTGATGCGGATATTATACTACTTCCTGATAGGAATAAATACGGTAATCGTTACATCTTTGCTATTTATAACAATAATTTGGAGAGAGACAATGGAAACCACAACAGAAATAAAGGATAATTTTATTCAACTTTTAGAAGGTTTAAACACTGGGCTTATTGTTCTAATTGATGATGATTTTAGGATTGCTGTCAGTGACCCTGAACGTTTAGTTAGTGAACTAATTTGTTTAGACGAAAAACAACTCTTTTTATTATTATCAAAATTGAGTGAACTAAATTTTACGGAGTTAGAAGAGAATCTTAAGCAGGTTATAAATGATTTTAAGAAAATCCCTGTAGATATCGAAAATTATCAATTTGTTACTCAAGCCAATAAAGTTATTAGATATCTAGATGTTATTACTCACCCAGAAAAAAGAGATGTTAAAGAAAGAGTTAAACAAGTAATTTCCCTTTTAAGTGAAAGTCTGAATGAAAGTACAGAAGTTGAAAAACTTCTAATGCGTTATGGGATTGGTATTATCAATTTAAAGAGTTATAAAGAGATTGTTGATACTGCTAGCACACAATATAAACGCTTCTATAGCATTAAGCCAGATTCGCAAATGATCCGTCAAGACATTGAGGAAACTAGTGATAATTCTCAATTTTGCATTTGTATTGTTGACAAATTGTTACAACGTGAAGATATAGGAGCACGCTTTATAAAGGAAGAATTGATTCAAGAGTGTCATGATAAGAACATTATTAGCATACTTTACTCAAGCCAGCCAAAATCGACCGAACCTAATGAACTGGAAGACTACTTTTTATTTGAAGTAGAAAAAGGACATGTAGATGCTCTAAAGAATTTAACGAATGGGCTAGCCTTATGTGGCTATGTAGAATTATTTAATAGGTTTAGTGACATATATAAAAATTCTATAGATGAAGCTTTTAAATTAGCTCTCGAAAGAAAAGATAACATGATATATCTAGCTGGTATGGCTAACGAAGAAGGAGTTACTCCATTTGAAACCATATCTGATTGGTTTCAACTAGCAACACAATACAAAATGGGGAAAGTTCTGCTAAATGATGAACATGAGGCTACACAGTATCATTTCCTGTTAGGATTAACAAATTTTTTACAGGAAAAGTATTTGGGTGGTACATATACCGTTGAAATAGAACGAGAAGCGACTATACAAGAATTAAATACTTATGAAATTTTTGATTATAGTGTGAATGCTCAACATAGACCACCAGCAGCGGGGGATATTTACCAAGTTTCCAATGGCGAATATTTGGTATTGGTAGGTCAAGATTGTGATCTGATAGTGAGAGGAAAGAAAATCACTAGAAAAGTTAAACACGCTGAACTTTTAAAGGCTAACTTTAAAACCATTCATAATCTAGAGAAGATAACTGATAATTCTAAGTCTCTTGAGTTCAATTATTTTAGAAATCCTAGTGAAACTTCAGAAAATTATGGAGTTTTGAGTATCTTATTTGAAAAACCGTTTACAAGTGATTTTCCTATATTAGACTTATGTACTTTTAATAAAGATGGACAAAGCTTAATGAATACTGATTCAGATTTAACACCGCAAATCAGTAAAGTCATTCCATCATTGTGGCCGGATTATTATGAAAAAATCAAAAAAGAAATTGGTCTGTATAGACAACATCTTACACTGTGTCGCGATAATGGTTTAGAAATTGATATTCTTAAAACGAATGATATGGCTACCGTTGATTTTATTGAGGATGATAATAATATTTCATATCCTATAAGAAGGGTATGCCGTCTAAAACCTGGATTTCGAGAACTTTTAATGAGTAATTACTGGGAATACCGTCGACGTGTGGGCTTTAATACGATAAGCCTAATTGAAAATGAAAAGATATCAAATATAGAAGTAAAAATAGGTTTTACTGGACAAAAACATTTTCCTGTCACTAATACGCAATTTGAAGCTTTTATTCAAAGGGGCAATAAAGTTAAGAGAAAAGATAAACTTGAGAGTTATCCATTGCTACTAGATATAGAAACATTAAAAGGGGAATATTCGATATTAACAAAAATAGAAGACAACATAATATTTATTGATAAGAAAGAAATCAATATTCCAGAAGTAAATATAAAATTCACAAAGGAAGTAGTTGAGGAAAATAAACTTTTAGTTACTATCACTTTACCTTACTCAAAAGAGGGGGGAAATCAATATTTATTAAAAGAAAGATTTGCTTTGAAAGAGCTTCTTAATAATGAATACATTCATTTAATTAAGGGTAAGACATCCTCATTATATTATATAACCGATGAGAATCCAACGGGACATTTCCCATTATATAATGGGGGAAAGCCTATTGAATTGGATGTTGATTTACTTGTTTTAGGAATATATATTCCCAATCTTAATCTAAAAATAAAGATAGATAATGGGGTAATCAATCTAGAAGAATTTGATATTTCTAGTATTGCAAAAAGTTAGATAGGAGTTTATAAATTGTTAGATGTAAATATTAGTGATAATAGAACACATTCTGTCCTTTCATTATTTTCAGGAGGAGGTCTCTTAGATTTAGGTTTTATTAATCAAGGATTTCAAATTGAAAAAGCTTTAGAAATAAATAAAAGTTTTATTGAAGGATATAATTATGCTATGAAGGATTACTTTAGTAATACTTCTAACTTCTTCGTATCCCAAAAGTTAGTTTATCATAAAGATATAAAAGAACAGGTAGATGCTTCTAATCAGGAAATACAAAAAGAAATAGGGAATACTTATCAAGGGATAACTGGTATAATTGGTGGTCCTCCTTGTCAGGATTACTCAGTTGGAGGCAAGAATGAAGGGATAAAAGGTGAAAGAGGAAAACTGATTCTTAGTTATTTGAATTTTGTTAAATCTGTTCGACCGGCCTTTCTTTTTTTTGAAAATGTTGCAGGGTTATATAGAACTAAAGAACATCGTAAAGGCTTTACATATCTTATAGAAAATCTAAAAAAAAACGGATATGAATTGTGGTTCGATATTCTGAATCCTCTTGAATACGGAATTCCTCAAGACCGCCCTAGAATAATTGTGGTTGGGTTTCGTAAAGAAATCGTTTCTAAACTTTTAGGAGCAGGGTTTTCTTTATCTCATGATAATCAAAAATTAAAAAATACTAATTCAGAAGAACTGATTTTTAAATGGCCTAAAGTTCTTTTTCATGATCCAAAGAACAGTATTGATTGGCCTAACCGCTGGGGTTTCATGGGTCAAGAAATGGAGGAGGAAATTTCAAAAATTCCTGACAAATATAAAGTACTTCAAGTCTCTAGAGCTTTTTCTGGGTTAACGGAGTTAACTCCAAATCAAAAAGAGTTTTTCAAACCAAAGTCTGAGAAATTTTGGGTAATAGAAGAAGGAGATACTTTCCGTAAATCTTTTAAGCGATTACATCGTTATAGATTCAGTCCGACAGTTGCTTATGGTAATAATGAAGTACACTTACATCCAACTGAAGCAAGGAGGCTAACTGTCCGTGAAGCTTTAAGATTACAGTCGGTACCTGATGAATATATCTTACCTTCAAACCTTACCTTAACTTCAAAATTCAAAATTATAAGTAATGGTGTTCCGACAAAACAAGCAGAGCTAATTGCATTAGAAATTAGGAAGACTTTATATAAATATTCATTGGTTGACAGTTAATAAAATATAATAATTTAGGAAGGCATTTTATCATGTAAATAGGACTCTAAGTGATTCAAGTATAGAATACCAACGAAAAGGTCGTATGTGAATATAAAAACTTATTAATAATTCTTTTAGAACCAATAGAATTGTATATCACCTATTAAGAAAAAAACACCCCTTTTAATCGTTTATAGATACAGAGGATAGGGGTGTTTTGTCATAGGGTAAATCTTAATGTGATATTTAAATCCTTCCTATTCTCATCTAAATATTATCAAAGATTTATTTTTCAATTATGCTTTAATTAGTTTGCTATTCACTATTCAATTAAAAAGTAATATTTTTTGAAAAAGATACTTCAATCAGATCTCTTTTTATTCTATTTAATAAAAGTTTTTGGTTGTAATGAAAACTATGGTAAAATATTTGCGTTATAAAATATTAGCAATTTTGTTTAAAAGTGAAGTCTAGCAGGAGCGAGAAAGGGGGGGATTTTTTGCAAGAGGTATTTGATTTATATAATAAAATAAAAAAAGTATCTAAAAGTAATAAAGATATTGATTCAATATCAAATTTATTCTTTGAATTATATATTAAAAACTGTGAATTTCTCTCTAGTACTTCGCAAGTTAATTTAATATCTAAAGTTCCCACTAAACAGTATTTTTCGTTCTCTTATAATAATAAAATCTCAAGGGCAGTAAACAAAGGTTCATATATTCCTGACCAGGTTGAAGTGTATAGAATATTTAACAATTTAGTAAATGGTGATTATTCTATTCTGAGTCCAGAAGAAATAACAAAGTGTTTGTACACTATTTCAATAAGTTTTTGTTGTACAATTGATCTGTTAAAACAGGGGGATCAAAAAACCCCAGGTACATTTTTTGAATACTTTATTTCGCATTGGTTCTCAAGGATATTAGAATTAAGACCTACTAGTAGAGTAGATGTTTTAAATCTTGATATGAGGACTTCATTACCTACGGACTTTATTTATGATTTAGGTCAAAATAAGCCTAAAATTCATCTTCCAGTAAAAACTTCTACCCGTGAAAGGGTAATACAAGTGTGGGCCCATCAGAAGCTATTAGATGGTGTTTATGGTGTGGGACGTTTCTTAGGAATGCTTGTATGTTTAACAGAAACAAAGGTTGATAAAAAATCTAAGGAAGTAATAGAGATTTGTGTGCCAGAGCAGTGGCGATTGTACCAAATGTACATTGCCCAAATGGATAGTATTTATTATTTAGATGTTCCAATCAAATATTTCGAACTTAATAATATTTACCCTCCCATCCGAGTTAAACAGTTCGGAGAGTTTTTTTATGATATTCAAACCTTGATAGAAGATGGAAATTACAACGTATAACAAAAAAGTAATTAAGCAGAGATAAAAACTTTAAAATCTCAGTTTAATTACTTTTTTCTATAGCATTTAATTAATCATAGATAATTCTTTGCTCTCGCTTCTGTCTTCTAGAGAAAGTAATCCATCTTCTATCATTAAGCTTCTTTTTATTTCTAAGCCTATGGCTTCAGCTAATAATGGGGGTACTGCATTTCCAATTTGGTGACGTACTTCATGTCTATTTCCATAAAATTTGAAGTAGTCTGGGAATCCTTGTAATCTAGCGGCTTCTCTCGGAGTGATTGGCCTGTCATGTACTGGGTGGCCGTATCTCCCACGTGTAAAACTATCAAAACCACCTGTAATTGTTGGGGCTTGACCGTCCCATTTAAGTCTTCCGTATACGTCCGGCCATCCTCCTTTCGAAGGGTCCACGTTTTTATGACATTCTAATCTATATTCTTCAGGTATATCTCTCCATCCACCCCCTTGAGGAACAAAAGAAAACCTTTTTATGTTTAAAGAAGTTACATTTGATCTTTGATGATTTGGGTATTGAGTATGCTCTTCCTTAGGATTAAGGGGAGGTTCAGGCAATCCTTCAAGAACTTCTCCAACGTTTTTCCACTTGGTTACTGTGGGAGATGGAATATTAAAAGGAGCTAAAATAGTTTTGTGTTTTCCTACTATTATGAATCGCTCCCTAGTTTGTGCTAGTCCATAATCTGCCGAGTTATAAAAATGTGGGTATAATACATAATCCCCAAGTAATTCTTCAATTGCTTCAATAAAATATTTTCCTCGCTTTTGTCCTAACATGGCTACATTTTCTAATATAAAAAATCTGGGTTCTAGTTCTTGAACAAGACGGGCATACTCAAGAACTAATTTATTCCGATCGTCACCCAAATGAGCTCCCCGCTTTTGTTTTGAGAACCCTTGACATGGTGGACCACCTGCAAACAGATCAATTTCACCATGCTTGTAACCAGAAATTTCTAGCAAATATTCTCCAGTCACACTAGTTGCATCCGCGACAAAGCAATTATTTGAGAGATTTTTTTTGTAGGTCGTTACTGCGTGCTCATTAAAATCAAAAGCTGCTCCAATTTCATAACCAGCGTTATGTAAACCTAAGCCAAGGCCTCCTGCTCCACTAAATGATTCTATAGAAATGTATTTTCTTTTCAAAAGTATTACCCTCCAAACCTTTGAATCTTATTCTTGCTCTATTTAATGTATAAAAGTAATTTAAATAATATTTAATTTTATATTAACATAAATAATTCGACATTCCCATGAATCGAATCATGTAAAAAGAAATTCAATTGCTCGGCTTACGGAATTTATTCAAAGGGTGCCCAGGTATGTATTTGGCAAGTAAAAAATGTACCTAATCGCAATTAAAAATGTGCCACTTGCCAACCCCTTTTTAATTGTGTAATAAAGATTTCTTATATCGATGACTTGGCCCATTGAAAACGATAAGGTGTGAGTGATGGATCAGGCGATCGATAACGGCTTCTGTAAGGATCGGATCGCCGAATATATGGTTCCACTGCCCAAACTGTAGATTGGTTGTGATAAAAAGACTCTTTGCTTCGTAACACATAGAAATAACTTGGAACAGTAACTCTGTGTAACTGCTAAACTAAATTGAACAGTTTCTGACAGATAGAAATGAACACTTTTTGCCTAAATTTTTCATAGCTAAGTTATGATGGTAATTTAACATCATGGTTTCGCTGGGGGATTTGAAAGGTGGAAAAACTGCAATTGTTAGTACAGGTTCATCAACTAAAAAAACAAGGGTTCTCTATATCGGCTATCGCTAAGAAACTGGAGATTTCAAGAAATACAGTTTATAAGTATTTGAATATGAGTTTTGAGGAAGCTACAGAGTGGGCCAATTCATTGGGGACAAGAAGCAGGAAACTAGATCCCTTCCAGGATTTACTCTTAAGTTCGTTAAAAGAACATTCTGATTTGTCTTCCTCTCAAATTGAAGATTGGTTAAAAGAGCGTCATCCCGCCCTGGAGGGGTGGAAGTACGATTCGCAATATGTCAGTGAGTTGAGGGATATTCACCATATACCTAAAATTCCACATATCCGTTCTCATGAAGCGGTGGAGGAACTGCCGATGGGCAAGCAAGCACAGGTGGATTGGGGAGAAACGAAAGTTAAGAGCGCTGAAAACAAAGAGGTAAAACTATACTTCATCTCGTTTAGTCCTCTCTCACTCACGGTACAAATATGTCATATGGCTGGACAGGCCCTTTACTACCCGGGACACCATCCAGTGTCATGAACAGGCATTTGCGTATTTTGGAGGAATGCCTGAGGAAATCGTTTATGATCAAGATCATCTGATCACCGTAAGTGAAAATGCTGACGATATCATCCTTACCGGTGAATTCCAGGCTTATAAACAGGAACGCGGGTTCCGCATTTACCTCTGCAGGAAATCGGATCCCAAAAGTAAGGGCAAGATTGAGAATGTGGTTAAGTTTATTAAAGGAAACTTTGCGAAGAATAGAATCTTTTCGAACCTCGATGAATGGAATGAGAAGTCTTTTACATTGTTGGAAAGAACGGGGAATTACAATGTCCATTACACAATTAAAAAGATGGAACGGCTACACTTATCTAGACAGAAAATTTAAGGTTAAGTAGACTACTAATACAATAGTTGAGGAGAATCTACGATGACTAAAAGAGAACGAAGAACGTTTTCAGAAGAATTTAAAAATCAAATGGTGCAGCTGTATCAGAATGGGAAGCCAAGAAAGGATATTATTCGTGAGTACGATCTAACACCCTCTTCTCTGGATAAGTGGATCTCTCAACATAATGCCTCCGGTTCATTCAAAGAAGCCGATAACCGAACACCGGAAGAAACAGAATTGGTAAAGCTCCGTAAGGAACTCAAACAGTTACAGATGGAGAATGATATTTTAAAGCAAGCTGCGCTGATACTAGGACGAAAGTAAATGTGATTCGGAACAACCAGCACAAATACTCGATATCAGCAATGTGCGACGTCCTTCAATTGCCTAGAAGCACTTATTATTATGTAAGCGAAAGAAAGAAAATCCGAAGATGACATAACTTCCGACATCATCGAAATATTTCATGAGAGCCGCCAAAACTATGGAACTCGTAAAATTAAAGTGGAATTAAAGAAACGTGACTAGTTGTTTCCAGAAGACGAATTGGTCGGATTATGAAAGAACAAGGACTCGTGTCCACCTACACTTTGGCTCAATTTAAACCCCATTCGAAGAAGGTTAATGAATCGAGCCAGGCTAATGAACTGAATTGAGAATTTAATCAGGAAAATGAGTTGAATGCGATTGTAAGCGACTTAACATATGTAAGAGTCAATCAAAAATGGCAATACATATGTGTGTTTGTTAATCTCTTTAACAGGGAAATCATTGGTTACAGCGCTGGCCCGAATAAAGACGCTTCACTGGTTTACCGTGCATTTATCTATTAAGGTGGATTTACGCAAAATTCAGCTCTTCCATACGGATCGAGGGGGAGAGTTGAAAAATAAGCTGATTGACGATGCACTAGAGACGTTTACTATCCAACGTTCTCTTAGCATGAAGGGTTGTCCCTATGACAATGGCGTAGCTGAAGCAACATTCAAAATCCTCAAAACAGAGTTTGTGAAGGGCCGGAATTTCGATACATTGGAAGATCTAACAAGAGAATTGCACGACTATGTTCATTGGTTTAATCACATTCGTATTCATGGGACACTGGGTTATTTAAGCCCGATTGAGTATAAACTTGAACACCTTAAAAAAGTTGTCTAGTTTAGTGTTGACAATCCATGGACGCAAAAGAAAACCTAAAGAATTTTCAAGGATTGCACAAATCCCATCTAAAGGCTTTTAAGATAATTAGCGATGCTCTTTCTTGAAAATCAGGTATCAAGGCTTAATGACTTCTTCTTAATAGGATATTGTTGCAACATCCTATTTATTTTTTCTCTAAGAAGGATGTTGAGAAATACTACTATCTTTTATTCTCTTTTTCAAGAGAGTTAAGGTAAAAATTCCTGATTTTGAAACTACGGGACACTTGAAATAGATAAAAAATTTCAAATATATTGGCAGGGAATTTGGCATTTTTAAACGAATAATTCAAGATAACCCAAGAAAAGGAGTGAAACTATTTGATTGTAAAAGAACGAACGATTCCGTTAAAGATTCAAGTTGGTGAAGCATTGTTAAGGAGATACCCCAAGCACTATGTAGACCGGGAGGAATTGCAGAATGAAATAGACAGAAGGTGGGCCGGTTACTGGGGAGAGCAGTCTTTGGATTATTATTTAGGTTTGCTCGATGAAAAGAAGTATATGATTTTCCACGATCTTAACCTCCCGATGGGCGAATATACCTTCCAAATTGATACCCTCGTTCTTTCATCTTATTTTGTTCTCATCATTGAAGCGAAGAATATTGCAGGTTCTTTGTTTTTTGACAAGGTGTTTCATCAGCTGATTCGAACTAATCCAGACGGTTCGGAAGAAGGCTTTCCAGATCCGATCAGCCAAGTAAGGCTGCATGAATTGCAGTTGGGGCGATTTTTTGATCAGCATCGATTGCCGAAAGTGCCGATTGAATATGCTGTGGTGATGTGCAATAAATATAGTATTTTAAAAACCAATCCGGGTAACCGGAGAGTATTTGAAAAAGTTTACAAAGCTCCCCACCTCATGCGCCGCGTTCAACATCTGGAATCCATCTATCAAAAGGAAGTCCTCTCTCAGAAAGAGCTTCAAAAAATCAGCCGTACCCTTCTTAAAAAGAATACTCCTCCCAAAAAGTTCTTCATGGATCGATATCTGCTTTCAAAGAATCAGCTCCGTAAAGGCATCCACTGTCCTTCCTGTTTTTCCATCCCGGTGCATCGGGATAAAAGACAATGGTATTGCCGAGCTTGCGGCTGTTATTCAAAGGATGCACATATTCAGGCGTTGCGTGATTATTTTTTGTTGATTGATACGAAGATAAGTATTCAGGAGTTTCGTGAGTTTGCTGGTTTGGAAACAAAAAGTGTAGCATCGAGGTTGCTGGCTTCAACTAATTTCCCAAGTTCGGGAGCAACAAAGGACAGATTGTATCTTCCTCCTGCTGATTTATATAGAGGCTAAAAATGCTTTCGTTTAAATGGTAGTAGTTTTCGTTTGAATCAGTAGTCTTTTCGTTTAAATGGGAGTAATTTTCGTTTGAATCGAGTCGACTTTCGTTTGAATCAGCCAATTTTGCGTTTAAATCAAGATCTCAGGTATTTGCCCGCCTTCATAAACAAGGTTACATCTACCCAGACGGGGAATATTATATTACGAACAGTGAATTTTGCTCTGGAATGGAGGCGTTTTTCATGCTATATCTTGATAAAAAACACAATCCTAAAGAAAACGCCAAACTTTTGGCCCAAATAGCGGAAAGCAACAGCGATATTACACAAACAATCAAAGAAACAGATACCCTTTTTCAGAATTTCATTCAAAATAACCAGAATTTCGCACAAAACAAACCGCGTTTTTCTTTTCAAAACCTGTCCCGCCTTTTTCTTGCAAAAAGGGCAGAAGCTGAGACCAATCCGGACATAACTTTAGTTGATCTCGCGGGGAATGTCTATCCGGACTGGAAGTCGCATTTAGATGAAGAATATAACAAATTACAAGATAAGATTGATAGAGAAGTAAACGTGAAAGACTTTGGAGCTGCAGGAGATGGAGTGACCGACGATACCGAAGCTTTCAACAAGGCGATCGGGAATGGACAGGTAAGAGTGAATGTCCCGGAAGGCGTTTATATAACGAGAGGAATCAAGTTGCCGTCGTGGACCAGCCTTGTTGGAGCTGGGAAGGGACTCACAACGATAAAGCTGCATGACACTGCTCCAAAAGGGAAAAGGCTGGTCACAAACCGAAATCATCGTCGGGGAAACCGAAATATCCACGTGGAAGGGATGAGCCTGGATTGGAATGTCGCAAGACTGGGTGATGTGAAAAAGACGGCGACCTGGGGAAACCACTCCAGCTGTTTAACGTATGCACATGTTAAGTACGGCTGGGTAATGGATGTGGAAGCGATCAATCCGGGCTTGCATTGCTTTGACGTTTCTTCGACTCTCTATGATTACTCGGGAGACGGGTACCGGGCCCGGGGCGGGAGTGAATATATCTGGCTCGATAACTTGAACGGTTATGGCTTCGGGGATGATGGGATTACCACTCATCATAGTGACAATATTTTTATTTCAAATTGCCATATGTGTGATCCGAGCGGCAGGGCTCACGAGAAAGGTTTTTCAAACTCCAATGGAATAGAAGTGGACGATGGCTCCCGGAATGTATGGCTTGTGAACAACTCTACTACAAGATGCTTTGGCGGAGTGGAAGTCAAAGCTCACCATAATTCATCCGCGGCAAACAACGTCCAAATCATCGGCCATCTTTCGGTGAATGACAACCGATCCTATAATTTTCGTCATATCGGCCATCATAAAAGTGGGGATCCAGAGTCCCAGACAGCCCATAATATAAGAGCGACAAATATTGTCGCCATCGCTCCTATCCACACCGAGCTCTATACCGATTCACCCCCGCGTGGCATGGTCGTTTCCGCTTATAAAAATGTGGTGGTAAACAACTTCACTTTGATCGGCGATCCTAGATATGATTACAAAGGAAATCCTGTCATTGCGATTCAATATCGCGCGAGAAATGTAGCCCTCCAAAATATATCTATAAAAGACTTTAAGAAAGCAGATTGTAATATTAAGATTTTTGGTGGCGACAATTGTGCCGATCACATTAGAATCCGAAATGTAAAGATTCGAAACTCAGTATCGAAAGTAGTTGATGTGGGGATTGGAATAGAAGATATCAAGATTAGCAATGTGGATCTGCTGGTTTAGGGACAGTCAAGCCGGTTTACATGCAATTATTTTATATTTTCTCCACCAAATATAATAATCAGTATAGATGAATAAAGCATGTAGGAGGGTGTACATGAATTTCCTTGAAAAGCTTAAACCCCATCTGTTAAGTGATGATCTAATATCTTTCATTCAAGTATAGCAGGACGTAGTTAATTTAACTAAATATAAGCTTGTCCTAGGCAAACAAAATCCAGTCCCAAAGACTGGATTAACTTCATTCAAATATTGTGTTTAAGACAATTCCTAAATCATCGAATTCAAAAGAATGCAAAGTATCATCTCGGCCGTAAGTGATTCGTTTCGAAAAATAACCATCTTCCAACCCATTAACATGAATGATTTTGTTTGTTCCGTCCACAATCCAATATTCTTTAACGCGAAACCGCTGGTAGATGTTGAATTTTTCATTATAATCCTTCAAAGCGGTTGAAGGAGATAAAACCTCTACTATCAATGTTGGTGCACCGTAGTAGCCCTTTTCCGTAATTTGTTTATGATTGCAGATGACTGAAATATCTGGCTGAACCACATGGGTAGGATTCCCAAAGTCGTCATTTTCACTTAGATATACATCAAAAGGAGAGACCACAACATTACATTTTTTGTTTCCGTAAAAAAGCCTTAACTTATGGAAAAGCTCACCAACGATAAACTGATGTTCCGAAGAAGGAGCTGGGGTCATATTGTAGGCTTTCTCGTATATAAGCTCCCATCGGCCATCCCATTCCAGCCAATCTTTATAGGTGTGTGTTTTAGATTCATCAGGGGTTCGCATTGGGACACCTCCTGTTTTTTTATATTATACCATGGTCTTGAATGACTACGACTATGATCATTCATCCTTTAGAAGATTGTTAACGAGATTAATGGCATGATCCTTATTATATTGGTAATACAATCCAGATGATAATTTAACAGAATCGCCAAAAAAGAATCGTTCATAGAGGGTTTGCCGGCCTCCATAGGCGCTTAAGCTCATATCCCAGGCCAGCCTGAACAATTGCACCCGGTCCTTGGCATTGACATTGGCGCCCTGTAAATAAAGGTCGAGATCGGGCTTTAAGTCAGAAGAATCAAAGTCTTTCTCAGTTGGGATGCATATTAATCCGCTCGCCCCAAGCAACTGAATGATTTCCGTAAATCGCGGATAAAGCTTTGGATATGTATTGATGGCCACATTTAACGGATTTAGAGCAGGAACCATTAACCCTCGTTTATTCAGTTTTGCCTCTATTTCTGATGAATATAGAAGCCCTTTCATAATTTCAATCCCGCATATAATCTCACTGATTTTCTCTTTTACATGCTGGTACTCACCTATATCAATCATCTCTGTCATCAATTGGGCCGTACCCAGGAGCAGCTCCGACTTAACAACTTGCCTTGTAACGGCTTGATGAAGTAAAAAGGTAAGGAAATTTGTGTTTGTAAGCATGCTCTGGGCGATATTGTAGTCTTTATACAGAAATACTCTTTCCCACGGAATCAACGTATGGTTAAAAACGACAATTGTATCCATTTCCTCGAACCTCGAACCTAGCGGATGATCAAATGAGGAATCATTATAAGCAAAGGATTCCCGGCAAATGAATTTTACGTTTGCAGTATTGCTAGGAATAGAGAAAGCATACTGATAGGTATCTTCAATATGTTTTCCACCGGCAGGCAGTACCATGATCTCATCGGTAATCCCACCTTGTGTAGCTATTAGTCTAGCTCCTTTCATATACAACCCATCGCTATCGGCTTTGACTACACGTGCGGCAATCGGCTCTCCTTCTCCTTCAAAAAAGGCTAAAGAGCGATTAACCTGAGGAGTCACAAAAGTATGGGAAAAAGACCGGTCATTTTCTCTTGCCTGTTCGTAAATGCGTTTTATATTCATTCCAAATTTCTCTTTTCCATCAAAAACGTCAGAAGCGGAACCAAGGGCCATTACTGCTGTATTCATATAATCAGGCGATCTGCCCATCATTCCCCCTGACAATCGTGCCCATTCAGTCGTGGCCAACCGGCGTTTTTCAAGATCTTCTCTTGATGTCGGAGGCAAATACGTCATCCCCACACGCTCGCCCATTAATGGTGACGAATAGGTCATGATATCCTTTTTTGCTTGATCAAACTGTAAATCATAAAGCTTGGATTTACTTTTTATGATTCCTTTAAAGGCATAATGCTCCGTAATATCTCCGGTTATCTTTTTCCCGCCGATCCATATGTTGGCCTTTAGTTTCTTAATTCTCTCCACATATTGCTCCCCGTTAATTGCCGGCATGCTTTCACTCCTTGATCTCGATTTTTGAGCGTAGGCTCCAATAAATCTCCATTCTAATCTATACGATTTACAGCTTTTTTTATTCTTGGATCGTTTGGGAAGACGGCCTCATAAAATCCGAGAATTTAGAGGCCGAAGGTACATCCTGCCTTTTGTCGTGCCGGAGCTGGGTAGATTCATGGATTTTAGCAAATATGTGGCAGTGTCCGGGGAAGATAAATGAAGAAATTTCCGAAATTGCAGGTTTGTAATCGAGGAATCAATTAAGGCAAAGTAGTCGGAGATTGCATGGAGGTGGGCTTCTTTGGTATGGTTATGGCATTTCGGGCACTGCCATACACCATGTTTGCGCGCCATTTGAAACGTAGAACATTCGGGGCACTGTACTCCAGTCAGTATTTCCTGTTTGGAAATACCGTAGATTTTAAGAATATTATAGGCTGGATCAGTATGGTTTCGTAATAGATGGTCGTGTATATACCCCAGTTCTTTAGAGGTTATCATTTCTTTTGTATATCTGTTTGTGAACTCTCGGATTTTAGATGCTAGATTTCCAACATGACAAATTCTTTGAAAAATATTTGAGTTCTCATGTCTGGTTTTGAGAATAGTGGCTGGCTTGCTGATCACTATGAGAGATTCTAATGGTAAATCTGAGATCTCCAGAGTTTCTAGCAGGATATTGAATTGAAACTGTTGATTGTCCACCTGCGAAATGCGATCTGGAAAACCTTCTTCCTTGTCATTGGCAGTCCGAATGAGCTGGTTAAAGGAGCGATCGAAAAATAAGGTTCCGGAGATATTTTTCACTTCAATAAGGAGAGCAAATTTAGAGGAAAGAATCAGCGTATCGATTTGAAAGTGGTAATGTCCATTTGGTAAGCGAAGATCTTGGAAAACAAGATAGTCTTTTTCGGGGAGAGATTTTAAATAACGGTCGACGGTTTGTTCGCCTATATAGCCAGCCTGTCTTCTAGTCAGATCTGATTCAATTTCGGATCGTTTAGGATGATTTTTTGGCAGGCGTCTTAATAATGTTTCATTTAGTTGGATTCTCATCGGTACTTTTCGTTCCTTGGCAATCAAGAGTCGTTCACCCCTTATCGTTTTTTTAGGAATTCTTCTTAGGGTGGTGAATTTCCTGCCTTTTACCGAAATGTTTTTGATGAAAATATAATTCCGTAAAAGTAGATGCTTTTCCCGTAAAATTTATAGTTAATTCCGTAAAAACAGTTCTATTCCCGTAAAACTATTGGAGAATTCCGTAAAACCTAAAAACCGACAGGCTCTAACTTTTACAGAAACTTAAAACGTATGCTGCATTATCAACGTATTAGATTCAGATAATAGAACAAACGGGATATAAGTAAACAATAAGGAGATGAAATCGATGAAGATTCTTCAAAAGCTGTTAGCTGGCTGTCTTTTGGCTACAGTGACATTTTCTGCTCTCCCTGCAGCAGAACCGTTAACTCTTGTACAAGCAGCTCCTGTGAAGGAACAAGCCCTTCCACTTGGTGAGCCTACCCTCGGAGAAACTCGGAATAAGAAAGAGATTGCTCCGGGGCTTGCCCATATAAGCATCGACCGTGGGTACAGTTCAGAAACAGATGTTTTCATTATTGATGTAGCCTTTTATAAAACTCGCGAAGAAGCCGATGAGGTAAAGAATGAACTAAACGCCCAAGGGTATGAGTCCCGAGTGAAGAAAATTTCAGAGCGGCCTCCCGGCGATCCGGAACAAGGCCCGCTTGGCTACCTTGTCCGGGTTGGATCATTTCAGTCCGAGAGCGATGCTAATAAATTAAGAGACGATCTGAAAAAAATGGGCTATGAGAAGGCTCGTGTTGTATTTTCAGCAGAAGACGGGGGAAAAACTACTGGACCATGGGTGGTAAATATTCTTGAAATTGACCCTGAAAAGTTTACAGGCAAGATTATTCCTGAGTTGGGTACGGGAATCGTACCTGGAAAGGAAAAGTTAACGGCTCTTACAGTCCGGACAGGTGCGTTAGCAGCTATAAATGGAGGATATTTTGTAGTGGGACCGAGTGATGGTACCGAAGGAGATCTTGCCGGAGTGTCCATGATCGGTGGAAAGTTGATCAGTGAAGCCGTTAACGGGAGGACAAGCCTGGTACTAACCGGAAAAAGGGCGCGTATTGCGTCTGTAGAAACTCAACTTACCGTTAAGGCATCTGATGGTGCAAAAAGGGAATTGGACGGTTTGAATCGCAAGCCGGGCCTTATCAGGGGATGTGGAGGAATCGGTGATACTTTTGACTTTCCTAAGCATGACTTTACTTGTACGGATTCCGGAGAACTTATTCAGTTTACTTCTGTGTTTGGTTCTAATACCGAGCCTGGAGATGGACTGGAAGTTGTACTGAATTCAGCTGGAAAAGTTACAGAAGTCCGAAACAGCAGGGGAGGCCCAATCCCGTCTGAAGGTTCCGTTTTAGCAGGAACTGGTGATGTCTCCGAATGGTTATTGGCCCATGGCAAGAAAGGTACTAAAATAAAAGTCAATACAAAAATCCTTGCAGATGAACAGCCGCTAAATGGCCAGAAAACGGGAATTGTCAATGGTGGACCGCGATTGCTGCGTGATGGTAAAGAGGATATCACCGCTGTGAGCGAAGGTTTCCATTGGAGCGACAACCCGGAGTTCTACTATCGATTTGGGGAACGCCGTAATCCCCGTACACTAGCAGGTGTCACGGAGGACGGCAAGATTCTTTTGGTCACAGTGGACGGGCGCCAGCCACATTATAGTGTAGGGGCAAGCTTCAAAGAAAGCGCCCGCATCATGAAAGCTCTTGGGGCGGTTGACGCTGTAAACCTCGATGGAGGCGGTTCGACAGCTATGACAATAGGATCCGACATCGTAAATCGCCCATCCGATCCGGCTGGAGAACGTGCCATCGGGGATGCAATTATTGTTCTGCCTTGAAGAATGCTCAAAATAACAAGCATGGTCTAAGGTCAACCGACAATGGTTGGCCTTCTTTTACGAAATTAATATTAATACATACCGTTTTTACATTCACGCAACCAAACCTATAAAATCCATCGTTATCATCAAATAGAAATCTATTCTATGAGGAGGGATAATGGTTATGAAGAATATCAAAATACCATTGAGTTTGATGGTCACTATGCTTTTAATTGTTTCGTTGTCCGGTTTGCAAAACAGTGCATTGGCGAAAGATCAAAAATTCAAGCGGGGGAAGTCGGTTGAGGTTGAGGTCATGTCATATAATATTCACCATGCGGAAGGGGTGGATGGCGTTTTGGATTTGGAGCGAATTGCCCGGATCATTGAAGAAAGCGATGCTGATATCGTTGGCTTGCAAGAAGTGGATAAACACTGGTCGGAACGCAGTGACTTTCAAGACCAGGCAAAATGGCTGGCAGAACGGCTTGGCATGTTTTATGCATACGGAGCCAATCTTGACCGTGAGCCTTTAAAAGAAGAAGAACCACGCCGGCAGTATGGAACGGCGGTTTTAAGTAAATATCCCATTTTAGATTCTGAAAACCATCCGCTAACGAAGATTGGAAATACAGAACAACGGGGACTGCTTGAAGCGACTATCAAAGTAAAAGGAAATCATCTTCACTTTTATAACACGCACCTTGCTTTAACCTCTGCAGAACGTGAAATCCAAATTCGGGAAATCAATGATATCGCCAGCCGGGACAAAGGCTCGAAAATCATGATGGGAGACCTGAACGCAACACCGGAAAGCAAAGAAATGCAGCCTATCAATGCCAATTATAACGATGTTTTTGCTGAAACTCATGAAGCTTACACATATCCTGCGACGAATCCAACTAAGAGAATTGATTATATTTTTACATCCGACGATATTGAAGCAGACGATGCTGAAGTTATTAAAACACTAGCTTCCGATCATTTGCCATTGATCGCTGAAATTGAATTGGAAAGAGTTAAATCCACTGATAAAGGAAATTAGTGCAACAAGCCTGTTGAGTAGTATTTCAACAGGCTCTTTTAACGATTATCATTAACATTGCTTATAAAAATACGTCCTGCCGTCAAAATTCATTCTGTCTCTCTATTTTTACTTTTACTTAAACGATTCATTAAGAAAAATAGGCAAAAAGGTCTCGATTCTTGCAAGATTTTGTAGGAGTCTATTAATGGAAAATGTTCTAAACGCACTCTTTTTTGTAAAAAGGATTCTAAAGTCCTGATTGAATATATCCAAATCACGTTTTGCCGCTTTACATTTCTTAACAGCGATTTAAAAATGTCCATTTATACTAAAACCGATTCATAGATTTGCATTCAGAAAGGGGAATAATCGATGAATAACGAGAGTATGGATGAACTGATTAAGAGGTGGAGCGAGGAAAGCTTAGGAAAGCATATGGACCGCCGGAACTTTTTGCAGGGAGCGAGTAAACTGGCAGGTCTTTCATTGACTCTGGCCCTGGCGCAGTCAATGGGAGGGTTAGAGGTAAATGCAGCTCCAAAGTTTAGCGATTATCCATTTACTCTCGGTGTCGCTTCTGGTGACCCGCTCGAGGACGGTGTGGTTTTGTGGACAAGGCTTGCGCCGGATCCGTTGAATGGCGGAGGAATGCCTAATGAGGCTGTTCCGGTTAAATGGGAAATCGCGAGGGATGAGAATTTCAGAAAAGTGGTCCAGCAGGGCAAAGAAATTGCCAGGCCTGAATTGGGACATACGGTGCATGTGGAAGTGAGCGGATTAAAACCGGATCGTGTGTATTTCTATCGTTTTAAAAGCGGCGGCGAAGTGAGTCAAATCGGAAAAACAAAAACCCTTCCTGCGATGGGGTCTAAAGTATCAAGCCTTACATTCGCATTTGCCTCATGCCAGCAATATGAGCACGGGTATTTTACAGCATACAAGCATATGGCTAAAGAAGATCTCGATCTTGTCTTTCACCTTGGCGATTACATATATGAATATGGACCAAATGAATATGTGGCATCAACCGGGAATGTCCGTGTCCATAACAGCCCGGAAATAATCACTCTTGAAGACTACCGGAACAGGTATGCCCAATACCGCTCAGATGTCCATTTAAGAGCTGCCCATGCTGCCTTCCCTTGGGTCGTTACGTGGGATGATCATGAAGTGGAAAACAACTATGCGAATGTGATTCCGGAAAAGGGTCAATCCGTGGAGGCATTTATCAAGCGCCGGGCAGCCGCTTACCAGGCCTATTATGAACATATGCCGCTCCGAAGATCATCCCTTCCGGAAGGCGCAGATATGCGTTTATACCGTAATTTCACATACGGTGATCTGGCTTCATTCTTTGTCCTTGATTCGCGCCAATACCGGGATGACCAGGCAAACGGGGATGGAAGTTCACCGCAAACCCCAGAGTCACTGGATCCGAAACGAACTCTTCTTGGACCGGAACAGGAGCAATGGCTTACTGAACATCTTTCTAATTCAAACACGCGATGGAACGTGCTGCCCCAGCAGATTTTCTTTGCACAGAGAAATTATGGTACACCTGCAGCTCCGCGATACAGCATGGATTCGTGGGATGGCTATCCCGCTGCACGCGACCGCCTGATTAATGTCGCAAAAGAGAATGAGATGGATAACCTTATTGTATTGACCGGTGATGTCCATGCAAGCTGGGCCTCCAACTTAAAGACAGATTTTAATGATCCGAACTCGAAAGTTTTCGGCGTTGAATTCGTCGGCACATCGATCACATCGGGCGGAAACGGAGCTGATAAGCGGGCAGACACAGATAAAATCTTAAGCCAGAACCCGCATATTAAATTCTTTAATGATTATCGCGGTTATGTCCGTTGCCAGGTGACACCTGAGCAATGGCGGGCGGATTACCGTGTGGTTCCATTCGTAAGCGAACCGGGGGCAGATATTTCCACAAGAGCTACCTATGTGTACGATAAGGACCAAGCGGGCCTCCGTAAAGTTTCTTCCGCAAGCGTTTCGGAAGGTGTTCAAAAATCAAATGAAGTGGAAGAAGATCGTAACCGTGCCCATAGCCGTGCCCATGAAAAACAGAAAAAAAATAAGCGCGAAAAGGTGACCAATTAATTGGTTCTCAATTGACAGGATTGCATGGTGCTAAACCAGGTTTCAATATAGAAAGGAGCTGACCTGAATGCTTTCAAATATCGGGATTCCAGGCTTAATTATCGTACTTGTGATCGCCCTGATTATTTTTGGGCCATCGAAACTTCCGGAAATAGGCCGCGCTTTTGGACGCACGTTATCGGAGTTCAAAAGTGCTACCAAAGGATTAGTATCCGATTCGGAAAAAGAAGAAGAGAAGAAACCTTCATTAACCGCGATTAAAAAAGAGGGATAGTCGGATCGTTATATAGAGATGAGTGGACGGGGCAACTCGTCTGCTTCTTTTTTAGACTTTAATATGTCCTTTATATAAAGGAGGGAACGAAGTGGAAAACAGAGATTTGCAAGTTATCGGGCATTTGGAGGAACTTCGAAACAGGATCATTAAAACATTGGCAGGTTTCATTGTTTTTTTCATCGGGAGTTTTATCTTTGTCCAGGATATTTACGGTTGGCTCATTAAGGATTTGGACGGCAAGCTTGCTGTGCTTGGACCTAGCGAAATTCTTTGGGTTTATATGATGATTGCAGCGGTATTTGCCATTGCTGCTACCATTCCTTTAGCGGCTTTTCAGACATGGCGCTTTGTCGCTCCCGCGCTAAAAATGGAGGAGCGAAGGGTAACGCTTCGATTTATCCCGGGATTATTTTTCTTGTTTATCGCTGGCATTTCTTTTGGTTATTTCGTTTTATTCCCCATCGTTTTAGGGTTTCTTACTACTCTCTCGGCCGGACAATTCGAGATGATGTTTACAGCAGAAAAATATTTTCGGTTTATGATTAACTTGATTCTCCCTTTCGGTCTTTTGTTTGAAATGCCGCTTGTGGTGATGTTTTTAACACGATTGGGAATCTTAAATCCAATGCGGCTGGCAAAGGCAAGAAAGCTTTCCTATTTTGCCCTTGTCATTGTCTCCATTCTCATTACGCCTCCGGATTTGATTTCTGACATTTTAGTGATTGTTCCGCTGCTTGTTTTATACGAGATTAGTGTACAGCTATCTAATTTTGTTTACCGGAAA
This sequence comes from Bacillus sp. V59.32b, assembly GCF_003429085.1. Classification (GTDB taxonomy): domain Bacteria; phylum Bacillota; class Bacilli; order Bacillales; family DSM-1321; genus Peribacillus. The sequence continues at coordinate 82,777 of NZ_QVTC01000049.1, forward strand.
AAGCTGAAAAGAGAAGATGCCGCGTTAACTGTGGCTTAACAATAATTTAACGACGGGAACCCGATTGGATCATAAACCGGCGTCTGTCTATCAAGCTTCTAATCAACCAAATTCATAACTTTTTTAAAATAAAATCCATGACGAAATATAAACAAGTTTCACTGTATTCTCCTCAAATAGAAGGTACAATAGGTTTAACAAGATTTCGAAGAGATGGGGAAAATACTTTGAAAAAATTAGAAGGTAAGCGAATCGCTTTAGTAAGCCAGCGTAAAAATGAAGAATTAAGAAAGCTTGTCGAAAACATGGGCGGAACCGCACTTATTCGCCCCGCCCAAGGAACCGTGTTTCTCGATGAATCCAATGTCGAAACGGATATAAACTCCTTATTAACAGGTAACTATGATTGGATGATTTTCACGACCGGGGTGGGTACGGATACACTCCGTAGTATTGCGGAAAAAATGGGCAAGGAACGAGAATTTATTGACGCTTTGGCGACTGCGAATATCGCGGCGAGAGGCTATAAAACGGTTAATGTTTTGAAAAAGCTCGATATCACACCGATTGTCCGCGATGACGATGGAAGCACGGCGGGTCTGATGCGGGAGCTTGCCGCTCATGACTTAAAGGGGTGCCGGGTCGCGCTGCAATTACATGGAGATCCTGCCCCAAAGCTCATCGAATGGCTGAATGAGCAGGGCTGTGAATATAAAGAGATTCTTCCCTATCAACATGTTCCGCCTCAACCTGAAATAATGGAACAACTGATTAATGAATTATTGAACGGGGACATTGATGCAGTCAACTTCACGAGTACACCTCAGGCCCGCTTTTTAATGAAACACGCCCGGGAAAAAGGGGTTGAGCAAGCTATTTTAAAGGCCTTTTCTAACGATGTCGTCGCGGTTGCGGTAGGTAAGGTGACCGCTCAAGCTTTGCGGGAAGAGGGGGTAGAGCGGGTGATTTTTCCCGAAAATGAACGGATGGGTAGTGCAATCGTAACTTTAGCCCAGTATTATCAAGGAAGCGAGTAAGAAAAGAAGCAGGATCCAATGAGGATTCCTGCTTCTTCTTATGCAATCGTTAAAATTCACCTTCAGCCTGAGTAAACGGAATGTTCAACCGGCCTTCCACCACACGCAGTCTTTGATTTAATCTGTTCAGCCGGCGTGTATGGCGCTCATCGTTCTGATTCAGGCGGCCGATCTCCTGGTTAATGCGGTTGATTTCTCTGGTTATACGGGCAATTTCTTGGTTTAACCGGGTCAGTTCTCTAACTTGCTGCTGATTCTGCCTTTCCAGCGCGCTTACTCTTCTCTCAAGTGACTGAGGCTGCACCTGTTGTCTGTAAGGATCAACCGGCGCTTGTGGCAAATACTGATTATCAAACTGTTGTGGTGGTACAAATTGAAAATCATTAGGATTCATAGGGTTACTCTCCTTTTTCTATTTGAACTCCTTATAAACTATGTAGGCGCATGCCATGTGACACGGCAAATGCCCAGAGACAGCAAAAAATGCGAAATTGATTATCTTGGCAGCTGATGCAGATTTTCTGCAACTCCGTTATAAAAGCGATAAATGTCAGTTAATCCAATGGCATCTCCCGCATTCATTCCGTTATAGTCCATATGGTCCCAGCCATACTGAATAGGGAAGTGATTCCATTCGCCTTGTTTCACATTTCCATCATACGGTTTCTCTGCCTGACCGAAAGGGTACTTGGATGAAACGACATTGACCAATCCATCGTTTGGCCACCATGACTTGTCAATCACAGGCTCTGGGCTGCTCCTTGTATACGATCCCATATAACCGCTTGAACCAATAAACAATGGATTCATGGTAGCTATCGGATAGGAATACCCGGTTAAGGGAACTTTGAAGGTTGCATTGCCGGTATAAGAGAAATAGTATACGTTCGGCTGGGCTTTCACCCACTCATTGACTTTTGCCGCACCAAAGGTTGTTAAATCATTCAAGCTGATGTCTTCACTGGTCCATATCGAACTTTTATATACCCGGTCTGCATATTGTACGAAGTTTTCATCGCGTTTCCGTTTTAATCCCCACTGATCCAGCTTGAAATCATAAGCCATTGTTTCACTGTTTGCACCTGACAAGGCACCTGCATTCAAGACCATCTGCTTAACCAATGGCAGCAGATTTCCCTCATCAGCAAATGTGGAACCATTATGCGGAGTCGCAATGCTCGTCACGCTGTGTGCCCAGCTTTTCCCGCCCTTGAATAAAGGGGAAAGTCCCTCTTCAGGGTGCTGGCTGAAATATTGCTTTTCTTTGTGATTTCCATTCTTCAGCAGCTCAACAAGGGTTCTCGAAGTCTGTCCACCCATACTATGGCCGACTAAATGAATTTTGTTCGTACTGTCCCATTGACTGTAGATGCCCGGATACGACCTGCCAAACCGATCATGGCCGTGTTCCTTTGCATGTGCTGCCCCGTAGTCAACAGTGCCACCCTTAATGTAGTGATATAATTCCACAGCCCGGTCCCAGTTGCTGGATACAGGGCCGACAGCGGCTGTATACGTTTTGTGTCCCTTGCTGTTTAAATTGGCCTCAATATCATTCAACCCGCCCCAGTATTTAAATCCGCCCATTTCATCCCGGCCCCAGCCGGTTAAGCCATGCACTAACACGATGGGATAATCATTTCCCTCAGAAGCAGGCTGTACTTTTGCATCCGCCACTTGGGGCGCTAAAAAAACCAGACTTATTAAAGCGCTTACAAAAAACCTCAAACGTGTTTTCAATTTTTAATCCTCCTCACTTGTTTTGAATATTCTGATATTATACATACCGGGCTAACGATTTACAAATGATACAGCTTGGCCAGTTTTATGGTATATAGGCTTAAGAGCTTATTTACATCCGCGTAATACTTTTTATTTTACAATTTGTCATTTTAAACTACTTGCGAGGTATGATTATCTTCACGAATTTTTAAAAAAACTGATTTGAGTAATACAAATCCAATTAAAGCAAAAAAACTAATCACGTTTTGAGCAAAAATCGACATCAACCATTCTTTACGGGGGTTATAAGATATAAGCTGTATAAGAATGAGCGATTTTTTATAGCTTTATGGCACAGAATGTAGAAACCCGTCGATATTTGTTCATATCTTTAAAGGCTTATCTACGGTACTATTAAGAGACAAATTTAATCATAAAAAACATCTAAACTCAGAATCGGCGGGGGGATATGGGTGAGTCTAAACTTCGTAGTAGAGTTGGCAGAGAATTATCCAACATTGAAAGATGAAGTATTGGTAGAATTGGTTCACAAAGGTGATAGCGAGTCATTGGATTTTCTAATCAAAAAATACCGCAATGTGGTACGAGTTAAAGCGAGTAAATATTTTTTAATCGGTGGAGATAAAGAAGATATCATTCAAGAGGGTATGATTGGATTGTATAAGGCGATTCGGGATTTTAGGGAAGATAAGTTGACCTCTTTTAAAGCTTTTGCTGAACTTTGTATTACCAGACAAATCATAACCGCGATCAAGACAGCTACCCGTCAAAAACATACTCCTCTCAATTCGTATATTTCTTTGGACAAGCCTATTTATGAAGAGGAGTCCGGTCATACGCTTTTGGATGTGATACCCGGGTCAATCGTGACGGATCCGGCCGTATTAATTATAAATCAGGAAAATTCCGATAATATTGAAGGTAAAATGGCTGAAATGTTGAGTGATTTAGAGAGAAGAGTACTTTCATTATATATGGACGGGCAATCTTATCTGGAGATATCTAAAGAACTGAACAAGCATGTAAAATCGATAGATAATGCCCTCCAGAGAGTCAAAAGAAAAATGGAAAGATTTATAGACGTGAGAGAGGTCACCCTATAACCAACAAAATAAGTCGGAGAGACTTTGCTGCTGTTCTCTCAAAAAAAAGGTATCCGTTTTTAAACGGATACCTTTTTACTTGAGAAAATGAGAATAAAATTGAGAATTTGTTTGTCTGCTTAATTTCTAGATATCTTAAACTTCTTGCGGTATAGCTAAGCCAAGTCCTTCGGCAACGCGTGTACCGTATTCACGGTCAGCTTTGAAGAAGTGTTGAACTTGACGAAGTTTGATTTCTTCGATTTCAACAGGCTTCATAGCACCTACGATATTTTGGACAAGACGTGTACGTTCTTCTTCACTCAACAGACGGTATAGGTCGCCGGCTTGAGTGTAGTGATCATGCTGGTCATAAGCCACGCTGTCGGCAACACCAGTGATCGGAAGTGGGGCTGGTTTGTTTTCAGTAGATTCTGTTGGTCCGCCAAAGCTGTTTGGCTCGTAATATACAGAACCGCCGCCGTTGTTATCGACACGCATTTGTCCGTCACGCTGATAATTATTCACTTCTGCTTTTGGACGGTTTACAGGCAAAGTATTATGGTTTGCCCCAACACGGTAGCGATGAGCATCTGAATATGCGAATAAGCGTCCTTGAAGCATTTTATCCGGTGAAGCTTCGATACCTGGTACGAATGCGCCAGGAGAGAATGTTGCTTGTTCTACTTCAGCAAAGTAATTCTCCGGATTTCTATCTAATACCATACGGCCTAATTCGATTAACGGATAGTCTTTTTGTGACCAAACTTTTGTCACATCGAATGGATCGAAACGGTACGTATTAGCATCCTCTATTGGCATGATTTGAACACATAGCTTCCATGCCGGGAAATCGCCTTTTTCAATCGCATTGAATAGATCTTCCGTATGATAATCAGGATTTTCACCTGCAAGCTTTGCAGCAAGATTCACATCAAGGTTTTTGATGCCTTGTTCAGTTTTAAAGTGATATTTTACCCATACGCCTTCACCTTGTTCATTCACCCATTTGAATGTATGGCTTCCGAATCCGTGCATATGGCGGAGTGTAGCAGGAATACCACGGTCAGACATCAAGGTAGTTACTTGATGAAGTGATTCAGGTGATAGGGACCAGAAATCCCATACAGCTGTTGGGTTTTTTAAGTGTGTTTTTGGATCTCTCTTTTGTGTATGGATGAAATCAGGGAATTTGATTGCATCGCGAATGAAGAATACTGGTGTGTTGTTACCAACAAGATCATAGTTTCCTTCTTCAGTGTAGAATTTTACGGCAAATCCGCGCGGGTCACGAACTGTATCAGCGGAACCAAGTTCACCTGCTACTGTGGAGAAACGAATAAACATTGGCGTACGTTTTCCAACACTTGATAGGAAGTTCGCCTTTGTATATTTTGAAAGGTCATTTGTTACTTCAAAATAACCATGTGCACCAGCGCCTTTCGCATGAACAACACGCTCAGGTACACGTTCTCTATTAAAATGCGCCAATTTTTCCAGAAGATGGACATCTTGGATTAAAGTAGGGCCACGATCGCCAGCTGTTTGGGAGTTTTGGTTATCTCCGACTGGAGCACCCCAGCTGGTAGTAAGATTTTTCTTATTAGTACTCATGAATAGAATCACCTCTAATAGATTTTTTAGAAAGACTATAAATATTATGATAACATTCACTAAAGAAAAATCAATATTTTTTTATAATAATTATAAATAAGAAGAAATACTTGTAATTCAAATTGTTTTATGATCTAGATCGGTTATATATAATTATATTCGGTAAGATTTTTTCTGGAAATTGAATGTGGATCTATACAAAGTTGTCCGCAGGACCATAATATTTATGTGGGATAATTGATAAAAAGGATAGCGAATTGAGAAGACTGATTCTATAAACGAAGATAAAGATAAGCCCCCTTGTAGAATAACAAGGGGGCTGTATCAATTATTGTGAAAAATTGAGGGTATCAAGATGGCTACTGCCACTTTTTGCTAGAGTGTCTGCTGTTGCTGTAATTGTTGTGCACATTGTTGAGCGAGTTGCTGAATTTGTTGCAGCTGCTCAGCAGCAGTCAGCTCTCTTTGAGCAAAAGCTTGTAATTGCATTCCTGCTTGAGGCCCGTTTTGCGCTTGTTGTGCTGCTTGAGCATTTTGTTGCTCCTGCTGTTGCAACTGTTGGGAAATTTGCAGGATTTGCTGTAACGATTGCTGTGCCTGCTGTGCTACATCATAAATTCGTTGTGGCATATTTTTCACTCCTTTTTTATTGGTTCTTTCATATTGTTTCCATATATTTACCTAATTATGTAATGGATTATTAAACAATTTATATTGTATACAAAGATTCCCTTTAGAACGATGTGAAGCTACCTAACTAAGTAGGTAGCCTCGTATCCATTATATTCTGTTATTAGCCTCTTGAAGGAGTAGTTGGAGCACCAACTTGTCCAGCCAATTGAGATTGAGCTGTTGCTACAAGACGCTTTGTGATTTCTCCACCAACAGATCCGTTTGCACGGGAAGTTTGCTCTGCTCCTAGTTGTACACCAAACTCAGAAGCGATTTCGTACTTTAACTGTTCAAGAGCCATTTCTGCACCTTGTACTAATAGACGGTTACGGCCGCCACCACTGTTACTTCTTGACATGTGTTTTCACCTCCTTGATGATTATGATGTCTAAATTGCACAATCAAATTCAGTGTAAATAATGGAAGGGTTTTAGATGATTTTTTACTCAGAATTGCAAATGTAGAGGGTAAGGAATGACGGTTTCTACTTACTTAATTCCTCCTTAAAGTAATAATGATTGCTTCGCTTTATAAAATGCGTTTGGAAAGAAGATTAATTCCTCCTTTAAAGAAAATCACCATATATGTTTTTGATTATTTGTTTTAACGAAAAAATGAATATATACAGATAGAAAGTAACAAGCTAACAAACGGAAACGGAATTAAATTATTATGAAAAACCACGTATAAAATAAAAAATAGTACAAATTCTATAGTTGTTGTTACTAATTGAATCCAAGGAGGAGACAACATGCTACAAAGAATTAATCAAGCAGCTCAACAAGCACAACAGTCAGTTCGGCAGATACAACAACGTGCTCAACAAATGTCTGGAATGGGAATGCAAGCTGGTGGATTTGCAGGTGCTCAGAATATCATGCAGCCTGGATTTGCCGGAACAGACGGGCAACAGGTAAGACAGGAAATCGCCCAAGACCTGCAAAACCAAAGTGGGATGAACAGTGGAAGCATGGGAGGATACCAACAATTTGCCGGAGCTGGATTCGGTGGAGGCCAATCCAACATGCAATCAGGCTTTGGAGGCGCTCAAAATATTATGCAGCCAGGATTCGCAGGCACAGATGGTCAACAGGTGAGACAAGAAATCGCCAGAGACCTGCAAAACCAAAGTGG
>NZ_QVTC01000005.1 GCF_003429085.1 Bacillus sp. V59.32b
TAAGTCCCGGAGGCGTGCCCTTTGCCGAGGAGGCTCCCGGACTGCCCGCGGAAAGCGAGGGCCTGGAGCGGAAATCAACGGATAATCAAAAGCTTAAACCACTTCTTTTGGTGAAGAACCTTATCCATCAAATATCTGCCAGAAACAAACATATTGCACTCTTTCAAATTTTAAATTATACTTCAATAATGTAAAACAGAATACTTCCTCATTAACCGATGAGGTAGAGGCTGCGGCTTAGATGAGTATGGCGGACGAGATACAGAGAATATCTTTGACTCCGTCAGAAGGGATAAGTCGCCGAAGTTTGGATATATTCACTGTATACCCAGGCTGGCGGTGTTACCGAACAGGAACACCACTGTCACGTTTTTAAAGACGTGGGGAGCTACTTTCGGAAGGATTAAACGGGCTATTTAAGCAGCCGTCGATCTTTTTCGACGGCTGTTTTTTATTTCCTTCCTATTTATAAAAGGAGTGTTATAAATGGAAAACTTAAATACCAATCCTACAGAGCTCAAAAGAGGATTGAAAGCAAGACATTTAACGATGATTTCACTCGGGGGAACGATCGGGACCGGGCTGTTCCTTGCGAGCGGCGGGGCTATCCACACTGCAGGTCCCGGAGGCGCTCTCGTCGCCTATGCGGCCATTGGCATTATGGTTTATTTCTTAATGACCGGTCTTGCGGAAATGGCAGCATACATGCCGGTAGCCGGTTCCTTCAGGGTTTATGCGACAAAATTCGTCGATCCAGCCTTCGGATTTGCACTTGGCTGGAACTATTGGTATAACTGGGCCATTACAATTGCTGCCGAATTGGCGGCTGTGGTCATTATTATGAAGTTCTGGTTCCCGGATAGCCCTTCTATGCTATGGAGCGCGCTATGCCTTGCCATTATGTTCGGCTTGAACTATTTATCAGTAAAAGGCTTCGGAGAAGCTGAGTATTGGTTCTCCCTAATTAAAGTTGTAACAGTTGTTGTGTTTTTAATCGTCGGTTTCCTTATGATTCTGGGAATCATGGGTGGGGAAGCGATTGGCTTTAAAAACTTTACGATTGATGACGCACCTTTTAACGGAGGGTTCTTCACCATCATAGGAATTTTTATGGCCGCCGGATTCTCATTTCAGGGTACTGAATTACTCGGCGTGACCGCAGGGGAAAGCGAAAACCCAAGAAAGAATATTCCTTTGGCCATCCGCCAGGTGTTTTGGCGAATTCTTTTGTTCTATATTCTGGCCATCTTCGTAATCGGTTTGATTATTCCTTATACAACAGAAAGCCTTGTAAGTTCCGATATCTCTGATATTGCCGTCAGTCCGTTCACGCTGGTTTTCGAAAGAGCTGGGCTTGCTTTTGCTGCTTCTGTCATGAATGCGGTCATCTTAACAGCCATTCTTTCAGCCGGTAATTCTGGAATGTACGCTTCGACCCGGATGCTGTGGGATTTAGCACGCGATGGGAAGGCTCCGAAGTTTCTCGGGAAACTTGATAAAAGGGGCGTACCGGTAAATGCCCTGATTGTGACTGCTTTAATGGGAACTCTCGCGTTTCTAACCACATTTTTCGATGACGGTGTTGTGTATATCTGGCTGTTAAATGCTTCCGGGATGTCCGGATTCATTGCATGGGTAGGAATAGCCATGAGCCATTACCGGTTCCGCAAAGCATATGTTGCCCAGGGTCGTGATTTAAAAGATCTGCCATATCGCGCAAAATGGTTTCCGTTTGGCCCGCTTTTCGCCCTGATTATATGTATAATCGTCATCCTTGGGCAAAATTACACGGCGTTTACAGGCGGTTCAATCGATTGGACAAGCGTGCTAGTCTCCTATATTGGCTTGCCCCTGTTCCTTATCCTTTGGCTTGGTTACAAATCCATAAAGAAAACAAAGGTCGTTTCCTTGAAGGAAGCCAACTTTGACGTAAAACAATAACCCTTTCTCGACGGAAAATAGACAGACATTGGCAAAAAAGCCAATGTCTTTTTTCATTTTTATTCCGTAATCCCTTCTTGGACCAGCTTTAATTCTACCTTTATCTCAATCGGAACTGTCTGGTATTCATCCTCCCAATGCTTCTTATCAAAATGTCTTGTTTGGCTTCTTGCCCGGTCACCAAGGGCAAGGGGATCCACATTATTTCCCTGGAACATTCTCACCATCCCGTACAGCTTTTTTTCAATGATTTGCTGTGCTTTTTTTTCTATTCTTGGAATGGTTGACCGGTCTTTTAAATCCAAGTCATGAACCTCTAATAAACCACCTCTGATTTTAACTTTAATAAAGACCTCCGGACTCCCGTTCCCATCGTTTATTTCGTATTTCACTCTGGAATAGACATTTTGAATATTCAAATAAGAATCTTCTTTCATCTTAATTTCATATACGCCGTTTTTGAATCTTCCAGAAAGGACTTTAAATAGGAACCCATCTTCATATGAAATATGTTTTCCAATGTATTTATCATCCCGAAAAAGCGCAATGCCCTTTAATTTAAGATGTTCACCCTTTACTTCCAAGAGCGGCATGACCGGATCCATATTATCTCCGTAGTAACGATTTAAAAAACTGTGCAGGTTGGTATGGGGAAGATTTGTCTGGAAGTTTTGTTCAATCAGTTCTTGCGTCTTGATACCCGGCGTTTGGGTCATTTTAGATTCAAGATTGACGATGTCCTCCGCCTTGCCTGAAGCAACCGCTAAATAGATATCCCTGCCGACGGAAGGATCCCGCCTGTATGTATCGACATAATCATAAATTCCTCTCCCGGCAAGTTCTTCACCATAGATAACCGCCGATAAACGGCCTCCAACAAGACGTTTCGGTGTCTCAGATTCCATTTTCTGGCGGATGTTTTTTCCGGTATGGGCGACTGCCGAGTAAACTTCCTTTCCCATCGGGGCTTTTTCGCCCGATGAGGGAACTGAAACCAAGGTGGCTCCCTTGACTTTATCGTCCCCTGCCAGATCATAAGCCGTCACTTCGGCAAGCAGGTTATCTTCTAAAATATTATCCTTTACACCACAGCCTGTTAACATGGCACAAAATAATAAATAAATCAGGGGGTTTTTTTTCATTTCGTTTTATTCCTCACTTTGTGGACAACCATGAATAAAATAAACAATAACGGGATGTAAGCATAAATAATCCAGAAGCCGAATCGGGACACCATACTATTTAGCTGGTCAACCGCCTGGCGTGTTTGAAACCATGTGCAGGCTAAAACGGTGATACCCAAAATATAAACTAGCGATTTACGCTGATTCACGGCAAATATCCGTTTCATTCCCCTGCTCACCGCCCATACTCCAAGGCAGACATTTGGGATAACTGCAAAAAGCCAAATAGCAATCCCCACATACTCAAAGCGCTCAACAAATGGTAGGTCGACAATTTTCCATAAGGTTAAAGTAGCCCATACGGAATGTTTCAATTGGTCCTGGCTGTAATAAGCAAAGGACACTAAGGTAGAAATCAAATAAATGATGGTCGAGAATATCGCCCCAAAGTGGGCCCATTTTTCCGCCTTTCTTGGTTCATTTAAAAAAGGGTAGTACATTAATAGGAACTCAAATCCAAGGTAATTCAGCGTCATGGCTTTCGCCGAAAGCAATAACTCTTTTACCGAATGGTCAAAAAGTGGCATCAGATTGGTAAAATCCGCGTACTTCAGGGGGAAATATTTCAATAATAAAAGCGGCAAACTAATGAGAACTCCCAAAAAGGCAGCGCCTGTAACCACCCTGAATCCACCGGTAACCAGGTTATATACCAAAAGGGCAAAGATGACCATTAACATCAGGACATTGACACCCGGGAACATCCATACCTGGATTACTTCCGTATAAGTTCTTAATATGGTAATCACTACGGATAAAAAGTAAATGAACAAAATAACGCTTAGTCCGCCACCAAACCACCTTCCGAATAAGTACTTATGAATGCTGATGATATCATTTCCATCCTTATGTAACATACGAAAGCACATCCAAAGGATCACATTCACGCTAATACCGGCAATCAATACAGATATCCAGGCATCATATTCAGCATCTTTGGCAATCACCCGCTCAAATCCGAGAATCCCAACACCGATTTGCATTTTATGAACAAGGAACATTGCGAAGTATGGAGAAACTTTGTTATTCTCGTTTGGTTTTAAATCCATCATGCACCAACTTTCTATTCGTCAATATCCTTTGGGACAGCTTTTTGTTTAGGCGGGAGTTTTGTTGAATATTCCGGCCTTAAAAAGATAGGTCTCTGCTTTTGTTTTGTAAAAGAAAGCCTGACGAAACTATCTTTTAAATCTTTTAGTCGCAAAGGATAGATGGGCTCTAAATAGGGACGTCCAAGCGATGTAAGCTTTAATAGATGATTGAGAAAGAAAGCGGAACAGATGGCCACCCCTAAAAGACCATAAAGCTGTGCAGCGAACAAGAACGAAAAACGGATAATTCGTAGCGTATTGCTCATCTGATAGATCGGGGTCGTGAACGATGCCAAAGCGGCGAGTGCAATGAGCATTAATAGTACATTGCTGACGAACCCCGCCTCCACTGCCGCGGTCCCAATTACGATACCGCCAACGATACCGATTGTTTGACCTACCTTTGTCGGCAGCCTCGCACCCGCTTCCCGAAGTAATTCAATCGTCCCTTCTAGGAGTAGAGCTTCCATAAGAGGCGGAAAAGGGACAGCACCGCGTGAAGCAATTAAAGTCGGGAGCAATGCCTCCGGAATGGCTTGATAATGATAAGTAATGACAGCAACATACATCGACGTTGATAAGACGGAAAACAATACAGCCAATAATCGCAGCAGTCTGATCGATGTGGCAAGATGCCAGGTTACAAAATAATCTTCAAAAGCCGAAAAGAAGTTACCGATTGTAGTAGGGCCATTAAGCACATGGGGCGAACCATCCACAATGATGGCTATTTTGCCCTCTGCCAGAACACTTGCAGTCCGGTCTGGACGCTCTGTATCAATGAATTGTGGGAATACCGAGTTATGATTATCAGCAATCATCTGCGAAATAAACGAACTGTCCGCGATTATGTCATATTCAATTTCAGATATTCTTTGAATGACTGTATTAATGTTCTCCTGATTCGCAATACCATCTATATAAAGAATCCCTACTCTTGTTTGCGAAATCTCGCCAACTTTTATTTCCTTCACTTGAAGCTCCGGGACAGGCAGCCGTTTTCGAATTAAATTTATATTGACTTCTATTGATTCTACAAAAGCTTCCTTCGGGCCAAGTACAGTGAATTCCGTTTCAGGGACGGCAATCTTCCTTTTCTCTGTGCTTGCAGATGGAACAAGAAGACAATGTCCATTGTCTGTGTCAATTTGGATAATCACGGCTCCAGCCATAGCAAGAGACTGAATAGTCTTTAAATCGTTTGAGATTTTTATCGTTTCAACCGGAATTCCCTTTTTCACTTCTTCCAAGGTCGTTGGATGCTGTGCTGTCATTACAGGCAATATTTCTTTATGAATCTGGTCCGGGCTCACGATCGATTTAAAATAAGATACAGTAAAAGCACCGTCTGTAGGATATTGAAAGGAGATAAAATCATCAGAAGCTTTAAACTTCCTAAACAGTTCTTCAAATTCCTTTGCAGCATTAGGAATCGCCGTATCCTTTTGTAAAGGGGGCACCTTTTTCTTCTTTTTGTTTTTAAAAAGTTTCATCAAAGGACTCCTCCTTCCAAATTCCTTCACGCCTTGCTTATCCATGTGTGATTAAAAGAAAGGCAAGCCCACTTCAGGTCAGGTGAGTGCTATCCAAATAGCCGCATATCATATTAACTGGGGCCCCCAGGATAAACATCTCTTACCGTTTCACCAAACTCATCTGCCAATCCACGAACCGGCCTGTCATTTTTTAAATCGTTGACATACCCGTCCATTCTATCCACGAAATCTGGATTTGTGGAGGTGTAGACATGTTCTGCCATTTCATTCTCTTTTCTAATCGCACTGGCTATTTTTTCTTCTAATCTTTTTGTCAGCCTAGTGCCTTTTATCAAGGTTGCACCAACATAAGCGTTATTATCAGTCATGATTACAACCGCATGCTTTACCTCTTTCAGCTCTTCAACCTGATTTGCCGCATCATCCGCATGCCTGACATCTTCAGGGCGATAGTCTTCCCGTCGCATACCACCATACAGCTCATCCCTGTTTCCCACATCAAGATATCGAGGTCCCTGATCCACCCGTTCATTCACATTGCTTGTATTTCGCGCGATATTATTTCTTCCTTCACCATTATCATTAGTTGAACAACCCGTGATAAACAATGCCATGATACTGCTTAATATCACTGCATACTTCATGAAATCACTCCTCTAGAGAATCTGCTCATTTTTACTATTTGTTAAGCATATGGTTTTATTCATTAAGGCAAAAGAAATTAAAGAAAGCTCGTCGATTGACGAGCCGTAAGGGGGAGATAGACAAAGTTGCACTTAAGGAAAGTATAAACTTTCCTTTCTGCGAAAAAACAGCACCTCTCATTTGAGAAGTGCTGGGGTATCCCGTTTTAAGATAAATTTCCTGCCTGTTTTCTTTTCCCTAAATATCTGCCTGTTAGATTAGTTCCCTTCACGGTCATCCATAGCTCCTTGAAGGGCTTTGGAGTAAATTTTATAGCTTGGATTGTTCCCTGGACCGTGTCTTTCTTGTACTGAACATCAGCTGTGATTTCTTGCTGGGTCATCGTCAATTTATTCGTTTCAGATTTTATCTGATCTGTTTTCGCCTGTATCATCGCTGTTGTTTTAGTAATCCTGTTCATTACAGGCTTGGTATCCTTAAATGTCTTTACAGCATAAAAGGCTAAGTAAATAAGTGAACCTACAATGAGGGCGATGCTTAAGTAAACGATAATCACAGATGCTACCTCCTTTAGAACCGTTTTATGTATCTTTACCCAATTATAGCGGATAAAAACGGGAAAATTTTCAGACTCATACCCATAAATGGGCTAGCCTGCTGTTCTATATGCGATTGCTACGACCAAAGAGTCCTTTCATTTCTAATAAGGCTTGACGTGCAACTGGAGGAACATGCAATAGAATCATCAAAAAAAGCAGTCAAGAAGTATAAGCTTCTCAACTGCTTTTCATCATTATTCCTCTTCGGTTGTTTCTACTTTTGGTTCTTCATCGTCTTCGCTATGGGTATAATCATAGTCAGCTGGGTCAATTGGTTTAAAGCCATTTGGTGTATAGAAACGCAACAGGTCTCCATTTACCACTTCATCTGAAAGTCCGAGCATGGTCTCAACCATTTCTTGATCCCGAGCAATTTGTTCATTTTTCTCGATTAACTCACCAGTTGCATTATCGTAAAATTTGCCTTTAAGAGCCGTGATCTCAGGTGTAACAAAATCTCCGTTTCTAAAAGGTACGACTTGATTGTGATCTTTCGATAATAAATCGGTACCGAAGTGGACATAATCTTTGGTATCCACACCGAGCAAGTGAAGCAATGTCGGCATTACATCAATCTGCCCGCCATACTGTTCCATCTTTCCGCCTTCAACACCAGGAACATGAATGAATAACGGTACACGCTGCAATTGGGCATTTTCAAATTTGCCGACTTCTTTTCCTAACACTTGAGACATCGCTTTGTTATGGTTCTCCGATATACCGTAGTGATCACCGTACATCACGATAACTGAATTATCGTAAAGGCCGGACTTCTTCAGGTAATCAAAGAATTCTTTCAGAGCTTCATCCGCATAACGCGCCGTCTGGAAATATCCATCTACAGAAGGATCACCAGTCGTATGCT
The DNA here is from genome assembly GCF_003429085.1 of Bacillus sp. V59.32b. Taxonomy (GTDB): domain Bacteria; phylum Bacillota; class Bacilli; order Bacillales; family DSM-1321; genus Peribacillus. Next base: position 7,822 of record NZ_QVTC01000005.1, read on the forward strand.
TAGCGATTGTTGCATCCTCTTCTTCCAATGGGAATGGAAAGTGGTTTGACAGCATGATGAACTTGGAATAGAAAGGCTGTGGCAATGTCTCCAGCATTGGGATCGACTCTCTGAAGAAAGGCTTATCCTTTAGTCCATAGTTCATGACATCTTCTTCATTCATCTGATAATGGCTTGCATCGAAAAACTCATTTATACCAAAAGATTTGTAGACCTTATCCCGGTTCCAGAATGACTTGTAATTCCCGTGGAATACTGCTGATGTGTAGCCTTGCTGACCAAGAATCGCCGGAGCGGCCTGGTACGTATTCTGCGCCTGTGTTGTAAAAGCCGCCCCCTGTGGCAAACCATATAATGAGTTCTCAATCATAAACTCGGCATCCGCTGTTTTCCCCTGGCTAGTCTGATGGAAAAAGTTATTAAAATACATAAATTCATTGCCGTTCGCAAGTGAATTTAAGAACGGTGTTACTTCCTCACCGTTTAATTTGTAATCGATGATAAAATCTTGAATCGATTCAAGATGTAAATAAATAACGTTTTTTCCTTCAGCTTTGCCAAAGTACTCAGGATTGGGCTCTGCCTTAGTTGCTTTCGTATAGTTTACGACCTCAGCGATATCCGTGCTGTTCGCAGTAGCGCGCTGGGCGTATGTTTTTGTATTTTGAATCGCATCATAAACCGTATAATTGTACATACCAAGATATTTGACAATATAGTTCCGGTCAAATGTCCGACTCAATAACTGCGGACGATCTTTTTCCGCTAACCCGAGGTTCACGGTAAAGGCCATAACCGCCGCGACAAATACTGTGGTTACAGTACGACGCTTAAGCTTAAGGGCTTCTGGCTTCACGAGTTTAGTGGCAAAAAGCACGATTAGGATAATCGTATCCAAGAAATAAAGGATATCCAATGGACTCATCAGCGCAAAAACACTCTGTCCTAAATCACCGGCGTTCTTAACCTGCGTAATGGTCGGCAGGGTAAGGAAGTCGCTGAAGAAGCGGTAGTACATGATATTCGCATATAAAAGGAAGGAAAGGATAAAGTTAAGTCCGATAATCCATTTATATGCTTTCTTGCCGGTTGCGAAAAGAGCTAGGCCAAAGAAGAATAGGGCTGAACTTATCGGGTTTATTAATAGAAGAAATTCCTGTATGGAATTATCTACCCCTAAGTTAAACTCAATTCTGTAGCCGATGTATGTCTTGATCCAAAACAACACGACTGCTATAGCAAAAAAGCCTAATAATTTATTTGTAAAGAAATTTTTATTTTTAGTAAAGAAATTTTTCATTTTATACACCTCTATTAAACTAGTGGTAATGCCCTCTTCAAATCCGCACAAGAGAACAGGCATAAACTCAATATTAACACCCGGGAATGTAAAATTCAATACCATTTTATCTATTCCCAGTTATTTACCATATCACTAGCTTTGTAAATTGCACTAGTTTGTTTTGGACAAGATACTGCCTTCAATACTGATTATCATATGCTCGACTTTATCAAAAAATTACACTGCATTTACATAAAATTCATATCATTAGTAAATGATAACGTAAGACTGCTTGTTTTTCAAAGGAAAATCATCGACATTTTTTTCCTTTTTTTCAGTTTCTCAGCAACCGTAATTTCGCGAAACTTTTTTCATTATATAACTGTATCAGAAAAAATTCCACTACTTTTCCAATTGCTAAAATCATTACTTAGTTTCTGTAAGTCGAAATAAAAAGAGCCCTATATTGGAGGCACCATGCTTGTATTGTATATTTAATTCAAAGTTTTTATCGCAGGTTGCTTATTTTGATTCAGGGAAAACAGGTTTGTTTATGGCAGGGCTATCTTTTAAATATTCCTTTATTTGTGTCAGATAGTTCATTTGTATTTCATAGTGCTGGTACATATTTTCAAAAGCTAATTTTGTTAACGGGTCAATTTTGATTGCCTTTTCTTTAAGTTCCTGACCGGCTTTTAAATCATCAAGCTCTCTTTCAAGCGTCCTCAATTGTCCATGAACCGCCTCTTGCAAGTCTTCATTTGAAATTTCATGAAGAAAGGATACAGCAGTATATAAAGAACTTGGCAGAATCACTGATGAACGTTCAAATGATTCCTTTAATAATCGCTTGAATTCCAGTTCCCCAGTTTCTGTAATTTGATAGATGGCTTTTGCCCGGTGACCGGTATACTCTACTGATTTTACTTTTACCAAACCTTCGTTTTCCATTTTCTTTAATTCATATGTTTTAGATAAAAAAACTGTCTGTTCCCGATATTAGTATTCGGGGACAGACAGTTTCTTTTAATTATTAATTATTTTAATCCTTCTTCCGCTTCTTTCACCATTTCGGCGACAGATTCTAATCCACCGCCTGACAGGTACCAGTAGCCAGGGTCTAGATATACAATTTTACCGTTTTTATAAGCGTTCGTTTTCTTTACTAAAGCATTTTCAATGACTTTTTTCGCGTTATTGCCTTCACCGACAGCGGCATCTCTATCAATAACATAGAGAATATCTGGGTTTTGTTCGGCGATGAATTCAAACGAAATGTTCTGACCGTGCTGAGGATCTGCATCAAGATCTTCAGCCGCTGGTTTCACACCAAAAACGTCATGGATGACTCCAAATCTTGATGATGGACCGTAAGCTGTTACTTTACCGCCAGACGTAAGGGTAATTAATGCTTTTTCATCACTTGCGTCCGCTTTTTCCTTTAAGCCAGCAATGGCATCATCTATTTTTGCGAGCTCTTCCTTAGCCTGAGCTTCTTTACCGAAGATATCCCCCAGTGTTGTTACGTTTTCCTTAAAAGATTCCATATACTTCTTACTATCCACATCCATGAAGATCGTCGGAGCGATTTCACTGAACTTATCATAAGAATCTTGCTGCCTAGCCGAGATGATGATGACATCCGGCTGGAGCTCATTGATGGCTTCAAAATCAGGTTCCTTTAATCCCCCGACATTTTCCGCATCCTTGTATTTATCAAGATATTCAGGAAGGTTTTGTCCGGGAACGCCGGTAACCTCCACGCCAAGCTTATCCAAAGTATCCAATGTACCGAAATCGAATACCACTACTTTTTCAGGATTTTTCTTAATCTTTGTCTCACCCAGTTCATGCTTGACTGTAACTTCTTCTGATTTCTTATTTCCTTCTGACCCGCCCGCGTTATCAGCAGAATCATCTGAACCGCACGCAGCAACAAAAACAGCCAATAAAGCGATTATAAAAAACAGGGAAAATTTTCTTTTCATTTTAAGTTCTCCTCAAAATATAGTTTTTTGTTAGGCGTAATAAACAGCAATCCTATTTTCATTAATATTTTCAATATTGATATCCATTTCATAAATATCCCCTAAAACAGTGCTGTCAATCATGTCATCCGTAGTGCCTTCCTGAATAATCTTTCCGTCCTTAAGGGCCACGATATAATCGGAATAGCAGGAAGCAAAATTAATATCATGGATGACAATTACTACCGTCTTGCCCAACTCATCCGTAAGCCTTCTTAAAACCTTCATAATTTGTACGGAGTGTTTCATATCAAGATTATTCAAGGGCTCATCAAGCAAAATATAATCCGTGTTCTGTGCGATGACCATCGCAATGTAGGCCCTTTGCTGTTGTCCGCCGCTTAGCTGATCAAGGAATTTATCCTGGATGGACTCCAGCTCCATATACGCAATCGCTTCGTCCACGTAATGCCAGTCTTCCTTTGTCAATCTTCCCTGTGAGTACGGGAAGCGTCCAAATGAAACCAGCTCCCGGATCGTCAGGCGAATATTAATGTGATTGGACTGTTTAAGGATGGAGACTTTCTTGGCAAGTTCATTGCTTTTGCACTCGCAAATATCGAGCCCGTCAATCGTTATCTTACCGGCATCCATAGAAGTGAGCCTTGAGATCATGGACAGCAAAGTACTTTTCCCCGCACCGTTTGGACCGATGAATGAAGTGATTTTGCCTTTTGCGATTTCCAAAGAAACGTGATCAACGACCGTCTTATTCCCATATTGTTTCGAGACATTGCTTACTTTTACCATGATTTATTCTCCTTTAATAGCAGATAGATGAAATACACTCCGCCGATGAAGTTAATGATGACACTAAGCGTTGTTGAAAAGGTGAATACTCTTTCGACAATCAGAAGACCGCCTGTCAAAGCAATAATGCTTATCAAAATAGAACCAAAGATTAGATAAGTATGCTGATAGGTTTTTAAGAATTGATAGGCTACATTCGCGACAAGCAAGCCAAGAAATGTGATCGGTCCGACCAAAGCGGTCGAGATCGAGATCAGGATTGCCACTGCAATCAAAAGCCGTTTGACGACATAATCATAATCAACGCCAAGATTAACAGCTTGCTCCTTACCGAGTGATAGAACGTTCAGGTACTTGACAAACCTCGCAAAGTAAATGGAGATCAGCAGGATGAGTACAATCGAGATCATTAGCAGGTCATTGTTGATATTATTAAAGCTCGCGAACATTCGATCCTGGATAATCTGGAACTCGTTTGGATCAATAATCACTTGCATGAATGACGAAAAGCTCTGGAATAACGTCCCCATGACCAATCCTACTAATAATAGAAAATAAATATTCTGCCCTTCCCGTTTGAAAAGAAACTTGTAAAGCAACCCTGCGAACAAAACCATAAAACCAACCGATATGAGAAAATTCACATTCTTATTCATGACGGTCAAGCTTGAAGAACCGAAAACAAAAATTAAGAAAGTTTGAATCAGCATATACAGGGAATCCAGACCGATAATGCTTGGAGTAAGGATTCGATTATGGGTGATTGTTTGAAACACGACGGTTGAAAAGGCGATCGCAGTCCCTGTCAAGACGATTGCAAGTATTTTAATACTTCGTCTGGGAAGCACATATTCCCACTGGTTTCCAATCTCAGTGAAAAGGAAAACGATGATCAGGATGGCGGCAATCGCTGCAAGTATGCCCATTTTGATGTTTTTATGCATATGCCTTTCTCCTTATCAATAAGTAAAGAAAAATGCCGCTTCCTATCACTCCGACCGTTAATCCAATCGGGATTTCATAAGGATAGATGATAAGCCTTCCTAATATGTCACAGAAAAGCAGGAAAACTGCACCTAACAAAGCTGTGTGTGAAAGGTTCTTTTTTAGATTGTCCCCCTGGTAAATGGAAACGATATTCGGAACAACCAGCCCCAAGAAAGGAATCATTCCAACCGTAAGCATGACTACCGTTGTGGACAAAGCAACAATCACCAGCCCGATGTTGACAACGAAGCGATAATTGAGGCCGAGATTTGTGGAGAACTCTTCACCCATGCCTGCTAAGGTAAACTGCCCAGCGAATATGTACGAAATGATGACTAAAGGAATGCTGATATAGATCATTTCATAACGCCCTGCCATGATCATGGAAAAATCACCGTGCAGCCATGAGGAAATACTCTGAATTAAATCATGCTTGTAGGCAAAAAACGTTGTAATCGAGCTAAGGATATTCCCAAACATCAGCCCTACAAGCGGAATGAAAATCGCATCTTTAAATTTGATTCTGTCAAGCAGACGCATAAAGAGAAAAGTTCCTGCCAGAGCAAAAAGTGAAGCGACTATCATTTGTTGCATCATCGTTGCGGATGAAAAAATAATAAGGGAAACAAGTATTCCTAGCCTTGCCGCGTCCATCGTTCCCGCTGTTGTAGGAGAAACAAATTTATTCCGGCTGAGCTGCTGCATGATCAATCCGCAAATGCTCATGCTTACCCCTGCTATGATAAGGCTCACCAGTCTTGGCACTCTGCTGATCATCATGATTTCCCGCTGGTCCTCGCTTAAATGAAACAAGTCAAACGGGGTGATATCTTTTACACCAACAAACAATGATGTAATGGACAATATAATGAAGGCAATGATCAAATATCTCTTTTTCATGACGATTCCTGCACTTCCCTCAGCCAGGCTGGACTATTTCAGACAATGAGATTCATTATCATTTAAACTCATAAAAAAAATATAATTTTATCAATAATGAGATTCACTATCATTTCGAAAAATAAAAAAAGCATTGAATCCATTTTTCTTTTTAGTAATGATACTCATTATCAATTAGACTATTACATGAATTATTGTAATTTTTTACGCTATTTATGTCAATCATTTTCACAAAATGTTAACAAGAAAAGTGTTAATAAACACTTCGACTACAACAGGTCATTATGTGGCGCAGGAGCTGGACAATCATCATTATTAAAATAGTAACTTTAATTATGCCTCTGTTATAAAGTATTGTTGAAAAACATTATTTTGGGTTCATTCGTGTGAAACCAAAATCAACAGAGATATTTAGCATAGCTTTAATTATAGAGAAAGGAGGAAAAGATTCTTCCTCCTTGCCTTTCTATCCTTTTAGTTTTTGCTGAAGAAAGAGCAGTTCATCAGCCAGTTCGCTCAATCTTCGGTCTACATCAACATTTATGATTTCATTTTCACTATTAAAGCTGTCGTTTGAAACAAAGACATTTTTGCTGGCAACCAATGCTTTAAAGAATGAGAGAATCGGCCTTAATTGATTTTCCGCCACAAGTGAATGATGGTTGGATCCCGCTGTGGAAACATAGCCGACTACCTTTGATTCAAACACCGTTGTCGGCAGATGGTCGAAAAGATTTTTGAGGGCCCCTGTAATGGATGCCTGATACACCGGCGTACCGATCACAAAGAAATCAGCGCCGACTATTTTCTCAATGACATTTTTCGTGTCGTCATTGTAGGATTCTAACGGTTTCCCTACAACAAATTCAATTTGATAATCCCTTAAATCAATAAGCTCTATATCAAGATCCGGATCTTTTTGTTTTGCCCGAATTAAAACTTCATTTACCATTTTTGCTGTCTTGGCGCCAATTAATGCTCCCGAAATCCCCACTAATTTCAATGTACTTCCTCCTATTGATAAACATTTGCTGCATGATTCAAAACTAATATGTTATTTCCATTATAAACCGTGCAGACGCGATTTATGTATTTAACTGCTTGAAGTAAAGATACCATATTCCTCGGAATTTTTTCATTAAATTGCTTTTTGGTTTCCTCGACTACCGATAAACGGTAAACTATAAATGAAAGTAGTGTCGATTTTGAGAATTATAAGATGAAGGAAGAAGATAATGTGAAATCATTTATCACGAAAATGTTCTCTAAAGAAAAACCAATGACCGTCGAATTCTGTGAGAATAACCTTGACCGTTTTTTGAATGAAGAGACTTTTTCACTCTTCCAGCAGTTCCTGACCCAGCCAACCGTAAAGTATAAGGAATATGAATGCTTAAGCGAGTGTAAGCTATGCAAACAGTCCCCTTACGCCAAGGTCGATGGCGATATCATTACTGGCGAAAGCCCGGATGACCTGTTGAACAAGTTAAAGGATTTTAAAAATAGGCTCTGTTAAATTCCATTGTTGATTTTCAAATGGTCATGGAATCTACTCGCTTTCCGCGGACGAACTGGCAAGCCTCCTCACTCGTACCTCGCTGCGGGGTCTTGCCAGCCCGTTTTTCCGCAGGACGTTGATTCATCATCCTTGAATAGACACCGCACGAGAAAATGCGTATGCATTTTCGAGGAGTCTCGCAGATTCCCTTCCCAAAAACAACATTATCGTTTAACAGAGCCTAAAATTAAAGAATAAAAATTCAAGTGATGTTCCGTAAACCGGGACATCTTTTTCCCTTTTTCCGATTTTTTAAAATAAATTGTTTGACATTTTGATTGATAGGAAATATAATTTGTTTCATATTGTTATATCTTGAATTTGAGATATATGATTTAAATATTTCGAAGAAATTTGGAGGAGATTTATTAATGGCAAACACAAAATGGGTTGTAGACGCAGCACATAGCAGCATTGATTTTTCAGTTAAGCACATGATGGTAGCAAAAACAAAAGGAACTTTTCAAAAGTTTGACGCAGCAGTTGAAGCCGATCCAGCAGATTTGACTACAGCTAATATCGAATTTACAATCGATGTTTCAAGTATCGATACACGCAATGGCGATCGTGACGCTCACCTTCGTTCAGCAGATTTCTTTGATATTGAAAAATATCCATCTTTAACTTTCAAGTCAACAAAAATTGTAAAGACCAGTGAAGATGAGTATGATGTAACCGGAGATTTAACCATGCACGGAGTAACCCGTTCTGAAACATTTGCAATAACTTTCGAAGGCCAAGGAACAAACCCATGGGGTGCAGAAGTAGCCGGCTTCAGCGGAAAAGGAACGATCAACCGGAGTGATTATGATCTTACTTACAATGCTGCGCTTGAAACAGGCGGAGTCCTTATCGGCGACAAAATTACGGTCTCATTAGAAATCGAAGCATCAAGAGAAGCATAAGGTAGAACGAGTGGAGGCATTTTCGATGCCTCCATTCGTTTTTTTATAAGCATCAATCACGGCTTATCTCGAGGAATTCCAATATTTCAGCATCAGGTCCTGTTGAGAAAAACGTTTTCCAGCCATTTGCAAGAAAATAAGGACCTTCCGTTATATAATACCCATCTTTTATAAGTCTGATCAGGGCGTGTTCCATATCCTTCACCTCAAAACAGAGATGGATCCTCCCCGAGGTTACATGTTCACTATCTTGCGTTTGAATCAGTTCAATCCTGAGATTTCCCAAAGTTAAAAAAGCGATTTTTCCTCCCATTAATTCAAATTGTGTTTCCTCTTCCAACCCTAGATAATCCTGATAAAAACTCCTTGATACTTCAATATCTTTTACTTCAAGAGCTATGTGGTGGAACTTCATGGCACTACCCCTCATATAATTAGATTCATGTCCCCAAATTCATGCCAAAGGTAGCCTTGATCAATAGCTTCTTGGTAAGCACATAATAAATTATCCTCGCTGATGAAAGCTGTAAGCATATCCAAATGGCTGGCTTCAGGTTCATGAAAACCGGTTACTATCCCATTAATCAATTTTAATTGATGCTTCGAATCGATATAAAGTTTAGTAAAGCCCTCAAGCCTTCCACTGCTTAATGATGATTCGATTGCACGGACTACAGTTGTCCCGACAGCAATGACTCTACCGCCTTCGTCTTTCGTTCGAAGAATGCTTTCCATCGTTTCTTCAGGTATTTTGTATTGTTCAACCTGTTCAACAGGACTGATGTGCCATTTGTCGTCCAATAAATAGCTTAGCCCGGTATGAAGCTGTAAGAAAGCGATCTTGACTCCTTTTTGCTGAAGAGCAAGTAGAAGTTCCCAACTAAAAGCCCTGCCTGCAGATGGCATTTCCACTGAACCCGGGACCGTCCCATAAACGGTTTGATAATAATTCAAATTCCATGGATGATGAATGTATTCATAACGCACCGGTTCTCCCAAGCTATAGATATCATTGAATAACTCAGAGCCTGTTTTTGAAAAATGCAAGGTCTTAAGGGGAGAGTTTTCTTTTTCTCCCGTCACTTTTGCAGAGAGGGAATGGGAGAAATGCAACGTATCACCAAGCTTCACCGTATCGGAAACAATTAATGACTCCCAAACTCCCTCATTTATACGCCGTGCAAGCCTAACTTCAACATCTTCATACACCAAAGCGCCATTTCTTTTCATAATCGCTTTTAAAACGGCAGGTATCGTTCGACTATTATTCAACACGAGCACATCGCCGCTGTTAAGATACTGGTCCAAATGAAAGAAATGATCATGGCCCACCTCACCGGATACGCGGTCCAAGGTCATCATCCGCACCCGGTCTCTTCGAATCCCTCTCTGTTCCGGCGGAGTGCTTGCGTGTAAAGCTGGCGGCAGGTCAAATAATAGATTTGCAGTTGCCATTATTCTTCCTCCCTTCGGTTAAATTCCTGAGCTTCAAAACGCATGCCGTTAATGCCACTCGATTCTGTAGAGGCGAGATATAAGAAAACATCGACTACATCGTTCGGGTTAGCTAGAGAATAATCGCAATCCGGAACTGCTAATGCATGCATATTCGTATCCATTTCTCCGGGATCAACCATATTTACCCTTACATTCGTTCCTTTGACTTCATCTGCCCACGTTTGCGTCAGACCTTCGACAGCGAATTTCGAAACCCCATATGCCCCCCAGCCAGCATATCCTGTATGGCCGGCTTCGGATGTGACATTAATGACAGCCCCTTCATTCCTTTGCAGCATTCCGGCAATCACCCTTTTTGTTAGCAGAAAAGAACTGACTGTGTTGACCCGAACAACTTCCTCAAAGTCTTCCTCCGGAAAATCCAATAATAGAGGGATAGGGCTGGGACCTAACATCGAAGCATTATTTATCAACACGTCGATCCTTCCAAAGACGTGCTCTGTCATTGAAGTAAACCTTTCAACATCACGGGAAACCGACACATCGGCTGTAACCGCAAGAACTTCGGCGCCGAGCTCCTGCGCCTCCTTTTGGATCTTGCGCAACTCATATTCCCCTCTCGCACAAATCGCAAGCTTTGCTTTCTGTCTCGCAAAGGCTACCGTTAATGCTTTACCCAGACCTTTTGAAGCGCCTGTAATCATAACCACCTTCCCGACAAATGGGTTCATAACAATCACTCCTAATCTACATTTATTAATCGACTTCCTATATCCATCTTACGTTTTGGCTATTTTACATTCGTCGATAGAAAGTTTGAATGTTCCCTACAACTTTAGTCTGAACTGTTTCAAATCCTGATTTTAGATTCATAGTTTTGGTAAGCAGCTTTACGGGAATCTAACTAGTAAAAGCTCTGGAGGTTAATATATGAATAAAAACAATCTGCAAACATATCGGTTCGAAGATGATGGAGTCATTCCAAACAACCCTAATCTGCCCGTCCTGTTTTACCCTGGGGCATTTTCCGAACAACTTGAACGGACAGAAGAAACATTCAACGAGAATAATTGGCGTAATAGCTGGACAAATGGGGTTTTTGACTTTCATCATTATCACAGCAATGCACATGAAGTGCTCGGTGTAGTCCAAGGTACAGCCATACTCCAGCTTGGCGGCGAAAAAGGAAAATCGCTTGACATAAAGAAAGGCGATGTAATCATCTTGCCGGCGGGAACCGGGCACAAAAGACTGCAATCCAGTGATGATTTCAAGATTGTGGGAGCCTATCCAGATGGAATGGAGCACAATCTCAAAACGGAAAAAGAAGAAGACAGGCTGTTTGCTTCTGAAGACATCTCCAAAGTGCCCCTGCCTGATGCCGATCCGGTTTTCGGATACAACGGGCCATTGCTGAAGGAATGGAATGTCAGATAGTATATCTATAAAAAAACCTCCCGATACTAATGAGCGGGAGGTTTTAATTCTGTGATTTTCTCTGAAAAGCAGTATATATCTATCTAACCTGCGGAAGATGAAAAAGGGGTCAAATTTCCCTGCTACAAAACATAACAGGATCGTTTAGATCAATTTCGGTTACATTATTTAAATTTGTACTCGATTATCAGATTTTCTGCTCGATTATTTGAATTTGTGCTCGATTATTCGAATTTCTGCTCGATGAGCTGGATTTGTGCTCGATGAACCGGATTTGTGCTCGATGAACC
>NZ_QVTC01000050.1 GCF_003429085.1 Bacillus sp. V59.32b
TCAGCGCCGATGGTAGTTGGGGGATCTCCCCCTGTGAGAGTAGGACGTCGCCAAGCTTAAATCGTTCCGCAGTAGCTCAGTGGTAGAGCATTCGGCTGTTAACCGAACGGTCGTAGGTTCGAGTCCTACCTGCGGAGCCATTATTGGAGAGCTGTCCGAGTGGCCGAAGGAGCACGATTGGAAATCGTGTATACGCTAACCGCGTATCAAGGGTTCAAATCCCTTGCTCTCCGCCATTTCATTTATATAATGGCCCCTTGGTCAAGCGGTTAAGACACCGCCCTTTCACGGCGGTAACACGGGTTCGAATCCCGTAGGGGTCACCATTATCTCATATTGGAGGATTAGCTCAGCTGGGAGAGCATCTGCCTTACAAGCAGAGGGTCGGCGGTTCGATCCCGTCATCCTCCACCATTTCATTACATAGAATAACGCAATGAAATGTAACACATAAGTAAATAGCGTCATTCATATTGTCGCGGGGTGGAGCAGTCTGGTAGCTCGTCGGGCTCATAACCCGAAGGTCGCAGGTTCAAATCCTGTCCCCGCAATCATAATGGTCCGGTAGTTCAGTTGGTTAGAATGCCTGCCTGTCACGCAGGAGGTCGCGGGTTCGAGTCCCGTCCGGACCGCCATTTTTATTTTTTAAAAGTATTTGGCTCAGTAGCTCAGTCGGTAGAGCAAAGGACTGAAAATCCTTGTGTCGGCGGTTCGATTCCGTCCTGAGCCACCATTTAAAAACTGATTATTTTTTTGTCGGTGTAGCTCAATTGGTAAAGCATGAACGAATAGACTTCATCGATTTATATCAGCATATTGATCAAGCTGCTGCTTGAATAAGCTTTTTGAGATCAGGACAACCCTTGTAAAATCAGGTGAGATTGGGAAATCTATTTTATATATGCCGGTGTAGCTCAATTGGTAGAGCAACTGACTTGTAATCAGTAGGTTGGGGGTTCAAGTCCTCTTGCCGGCACCATCTTCTTTTTTGTATATGGAGGGGTAGCGAAGTGGCTAAACGCGGCGGACTGTAAATCCGCTCCTTCGGGTTCGGCAGTTCGAATCTGCCCCCCCTCCACCATTTCAATTTTTAGGGGCATAGTTTAAAGGTAGAACTGAGGTCTCCAAAACCTCCAGTGTGGGTTCGATTCCTACTGCCCCTGCCAATTTCATTTAATTATGGCGGTTGTGGCGAAGTGGTTAACGCATCGGATTGTGGTTCCGACATTCGTGGGTTCGATTCCCATCAGTCGCCCCATTTTTATATCCATTAAAGTTTTATAACATATATGATTGATGGGCTATAGCCAAGCGGTAAGGCAACGGACTTTGACTCCGTCATGCGTAGGTTCGAATCCTGCTAGCCCAGCCATTTTTGCGGAAGTAGTTCAGTGGTAGAATACAACCTTGCCAAGGTTGGGGTCGCGGGTTCGAATCCCGTCTTCCGCTCCAAGATCTGGCGGCATAGCCAAGAGGTAAGGCAGAGGTCTGCAAAACCTTTACCACCGGTTCGAATCCGGTTGCCGCCTCCATATATTTATTTGCCGGTGTGGCGGAATTGGCAGACGCGCACGACTCAAAATCGTGTTCCTCTGGAGTGCCGGTTCGACCCCGGCCACCGGTATCCTTAGTGTCATTTTAGATACGATTATTAAGTTTGAAAAAGCTCCAAACCTTGATATAGAAGGTTTGGAGCTTTTTCATTTCCATTGACTATAAGAAATGGAACGATATAAATTCGAATTGCTTTACACATTAATTCCACAAACATGTTCTCAAATGTTTTTACTGCTACTTGCTCGTCTTGTAACCTTAACTTCTTTAATACATGTGTGTATTCCTTCAATGTTGTTTCAATATCGCTGTGACCTAATCGTTTACTTACATATGAGTTTTGGAACAAATAATAAAATGTGTGCTTTTTTAACTTTGTTCAGCAATAAAATCCGTTTAATCAAATATCTAGTATTGTAGAACTAAAAAGACAAAATGGCCCCCATTTTTTAAAGGGAATTATTACACAATTGGAGTATATATAAGATGAAATGGAATTTTTAAGTATCCAATTAATTCAATATTTTTGGCAAAGAAAGTTTATAAAATTTTTTTTGCGGACTTCCAAGAATAACAGAGCTGAAGCCATTAAGTGGGGGGCACCATCATTTGTTGTCAGCATGATGCGCATTATGACGGTTGCTTAAATGGAAGGAAAGGAACTATCTGCTGAATGGTGGAGTAGTGTTAGGATGCCAAGGTCGGTGCTAGAAGGGACAGAGAGCCCAGTATCTCTTCGTCATAGTGCTCAAGCATTGGCATACGTGCTCCCTAATGCGCAATTGCTGATAAAAAAGGTCTTGGCCATACTAAGAAGCTAGATACAAAAAAGATATCGCCGAAGCTTACAGTATTTTTTTCGGCTAATTACTAATTAGGCAAAAAGTTTTACAAAAAAGTATGAAAAAAATAATTTCGATTGTCGATTTAACAGGCAGGTATTCGTTGTATAAATAGAAGCGGATTTGCTTATGCGATTTTGCACCGATTAGAATGAAGCTTCACCATAGGAGGTTATTACTTATGAGATTTATGATGATTGTAAAAGCGACTACAGATTCAGAGGAAGGAAGAATGCCTAGCCCGGAGCTTATTGAGGCTATGCAGAAATATAACGAAGAATTGGTGAAAGCAGGTGTTTTATTAGCAGGAGATGGACTACATCCTAGTTCAAGCGGAATAAGGATTTCCTATCCGGAACAGGGTGGTAAACCAAAGATTATGGACGGTCCGTTTACGGAGGCAAAAGAATTAATTGCGGGGTATACTTTGATTGAAGTTAAATCAAGAGAAGAAGCTATTGAATGGGCATTACGGATGCCAGATCCACATGGATTTGGACAGGGAGAAATTGAGCTTAGACAGGTATTTGAGATGGTGGACTTGACAGATAATCCAGAATTTCTGGAAAAAGAAGCAGCACTTCGCAAACATGTAGAGGAGCAAAAGAAGGCGTGAGTTTGCCCCAAAAACAACGAACGATTGATGCGATATGGCGAATAGAGTCACCAAAGCTCATTGCAAAGTTAACCGGAATGGTACGGGATGTTAGTCTTGCAGAGGATCTGGCTCAAGATGCCTTGGTGATTGCTCTTGAAAAATGGCCGCATGCAGGGATACCAGATAATCCTGGCGCATGGCTGATGACGACGGCGAAACGGCGTGGGATTGATCTTTTGCGAAGAACGAAGATTCGTGATCAAAAGTATGTAGAGATTGCTAAAAATACGGATATATATACTGAGGAAGACATAGATCATGTTCTGGATGGGGAGATTGGTGAAGATCTCCTTCGTCTGATTTTTATGACCTGTCATCCAGTATTATCACAGGATGCCAGAGTTGCCTTGACACTGCGCCTGTTATGCGGACTTACGACGGAAGAAATTGCGCGTTCATTCCTCGTCGCAGAATCAACCATTGCTCAGAGAATTGTCCGTGCTAAGAGAACCCTTAACGAAAAAAAGATTCCTTTTGAGGTACCTCTTGGAGAGGAACTTAATGATCGCCTGTCGACCGTACTTGAAGTGATTTACCTTATGTTTAATGAAGGATATTCAGCAACTTCCGGGGACCAGTGGATCCGTCCTTTACTATGCCAAGAGGCACTGAGACTGGGACGTGTCCTTGCCGAGATCGTACCTAATGAACCGGAAGTTCATGGACTAGTTGCTTTAATGGAAATTCAATTTTCCCGGTTCAAAACTCGAGTTAATTCGAAAGGAGAACCTGTTCTTCTTATGGATCAAAACCGGGCACAGTGGAATCGATTATTGATTCGCCGTGGTTTGGCAGCACTGGAGCGCAGCCGGACGTTAGGGCGTTCACTTGGGCCATATTCATTGCAGGCAGCCATCTCTGCTTGCCATACTCAGGCACCGACTCCAGAGGAGACAGATTGGCCACAAATTGCTGCTCTTTACGAAGCGCTTTCGATTGTAATGCCCTCGCCAATCGTAGAATTAAACCGGGCAGTTGCTATATCCATGGCATTTGGTCCGGACATTGGCATCCAGATTGTAGACGAGTTGAATGCAGACCCAACCTTAAAGAAATATCATCTATTGCCGAGTGTTCGCGGGGATCTCCTGATGAAGCTAGGGCGATACGATGAAGCTCGGACAGAATTTGAACGTGCGGCATCATTAACCCAGAATGAACGTGAACGAACCCTTCTACTAAATCGCGCAATGGAATGTGGAAAAGGAACATTTACATAAAATTATTACTCATCCTTGTCGATTATGCTGGTAAAGGAATAGTTGAGCAGTCTATTCTGCTCTTCATTTCTTCCAACTTAAACGAGGCGGGAAAACAATGAGATTTTTATTGATTGTCAAAGCCACAGAGTACTCGGAGGCGGGGCTAGCCGACGGAAAGGATTACCGCGAGGCAATGATTTCGTATAAGAAGTCACTGGCTAAAAAAGGTGCACTTCTTGCCGATGAAGAGCTTCAGCCAAATTTAACCGGGTTAAGAATAATGTATCCAAAGAAAGGTGGAAAACCACAGTTATTGGCAGGCCCGTTTCCGGTAAATCAAGACCTTATCATGTGTGATATTGAATAAGTGATTCCCCTCACCGATCACATAAGGAGTCGTAATGATAGATTCAGAAGGTTCAATGATTTGATCCAATTTCTCTTTTCTATCGATTATTGGTACTTGAATGAGTGATTTATTAGATTCCAGTACAACAAAGGCTACAAAGGTTACTGGATGCGTTTCTGTTGCCGACTCTATCTTATCAGTGGAAGTCAAGCAACCCCCTATACGCAAAATCATCATAAACGGAAACACCATTCCTCAAAACCACACCCTCACAGTCTATAATGGCATGATCGGTTTAAATTTGATGAACCGCTTGTTGTAATTCAGGGAATTTGTTTATAACGACATTCTCATGCCTTGTATATGCCTCAATGCGGTTTCCCTTTTTGTGAAGAAGAATTCGCCATCCATCCCACTTAATATCATAAAGAGCTTTACCATTATCTACTATCTCACTCCTTGTAGATAACAGCATCGGCTTAATGGGAGTAAAAGCATATAGACCACCTCAAATTCATTCTCTCACGAATGATTCTTGGTTAATTAATGAGTTCATTTGCATTATAGAACATATTTGCAAGGATTTTTTGAAATTCCTTTATAACCATGAAGATCCACCATAAATTTTGGAAACACAATGGTACAGATAATTGTATAATTTAAATTAGTAGGAGGAGATTTTATGTTTTTTTTAGGACTATTAGCTTTTTTAGTTTTATATTATCTAATTGCTCGTTGGGTGACTAAAAAGTTTAATATTGATCGGACATATGAAAAGGCTGGATTTAACACAAAGTGGGGGTATATTGTTTTCTTCTTATTGTTAATCTTAGTAGGAATCCTGGTTCTTAATGGGGTTACAAAAGACTATGTTCCGCTGTTCTTCATTTTAATCACTATGGAAGCGGTACGGGGGGTTGAACATTATAAACTTCACCGTTCGAGTAATCTTCATGTATTGAATGCATTTACAGTATTCTTCTTTATACTTGTTGGCATTTACGCTCTTTTATTTATATTGTTTATTTAACAACCCCGCAGTAAGGAAGGTTCTCCCTTCCTTTTTGTTTTGCTTATTTCTTTCGAAATTAAAAGAAAAGGCTAACCTTAATGGTCACTTATCTTCAAATTCAAACTGCATTTGCTCCTGTTCGTTTTCCTTTTTCTTTTTCGCCTTTTTTGGCACTTCAGGTTCTTGTGGAATAAGGTATTCCTCGGTAAAATGGGCTACTTTTGCTTGGATTTCTTGTAGTCTCTTTTCCTTTATCGTGACCTGATAGGAATGTTCTTGATTACATGTTGGACACGTGTACTTGACATTTGGCTCTCTGGATAATACAAGCTCGATCCGCAATTCCTTCGACATATATGTTTCTTTTGAACAGGCTCCGCATATCAGTGGTTGGCATGAAAATTGGTATGTAATCGGATATGAGGAATTACTTGGTGACCCAATTGTAGTTGATACTAAAGATTATGATTTTTCTGTTTTTGCAATTGCACACGCTGCAAATTGGATTCCACAACCATTGGCAAACTCGTTTGAATCATTTTTTAAAAAAGCATCAACATCTACTAAAAAATTTCTTCTCTAGTAGAAGAATAGGTAAAAACCACAATGTGGTCTTTTTAATTTGGTCTACAATAATGATATAATCCTTTCATTTGTAAAGATAGACCATACCTAATTGATAGTATTGTACCTTTGGAACGGGCTATACATAAAGCTGTTATTCTGCATAGGTGTAACGAATGTTTTATGGAATGGTATGACCGCACATGCTTGTCAATTTGGGTGAACCTTACAATTTTTGAGTAACATAATCACCATTTGTTAAAATACAATTAATTACTGTCAGGGAAAGTAAATGGTGTGAAATACGTTTTAGGAATCAAAAAAGGGCATATTCACCAGCTTTATCCTGTGTATTAATATATTTTGAAAAGGATAGATAAAACATGTATACAGATTTGCAAGTAGAGACATATATTTTAAAGACACCTGTGTACGATTTAGCAGATATAGAAAAGGATCCATATGCTTATTTTATCCATCTAAACCATGATCAGATGGAAGTAACAGCTTTGTTGAGTGAACAATTTCATAACCCTTTAAACAGGAATGTAGATATAGAGGGTGCCATCTATATTAGCTATAAGGGAAGAGAAGTAAGCCCATTAACTTACTGGGATGAGGTAGACAGCCTATGGGCTTATTATTTAAATATGATTGAAGAGTACTTAGAAAATGGAAATGCTGAATCATATTTTCCAGATCAACCTATTCCGATCATCATGAAAAAAGCAACTAACAGCAATATACTATTTTCAGTAAATAATGTTGAAATCCTTGTGAATGAAAGATTCTTTTTATCTACTTTAATAAATAAAGCAGAAGAATTTTTCAATTTACTTTCGAGCTTTAATCAGAATGATAATTATGAAAATGAATTGTCCCAAATTAGAGCCATATTATCCAAACTAGGCTAGACCTACTGTTCATTAATTTGCTGGTGAAAATCTACTTGGATCAAAGTTATTTTAGCCATATTATGAATTTATTAAAATTGAAAGCGTGAGGAAACGGACACTGATAGAACAGTATTAGAACTGCTATATCAGTGTTTTTTTATTATTGAGCAAACTCCTAAGGAATGAATCCGGCAGTATGGTCATTTTTTACGTTTTACAAGTTATGAATGAAGTTTAGAAGCAGGAAATAAGCAAGAAACGAAAGAAGAGAAAAATGAGAAAAAAAGAGTATAATTAAACCGCACACTTAGAAACTGTCGAACCGTATGCGGGGATTATAAAAGAAGAGCATCGAAATACGGCAAACCCCATGAAACTGTAGGTAAGGCACCGCTGTTAATATTATAACCGACTCAAAATCGTGTTCCTCATAGAGTTTCGGATCGATCCCGGTCACCGGTATCAAATTGGTCGACAAAGTGTATTAGAAAAAAGATTTCAACGATTATGTTGGAGTCTTTTTTTGTTTTTTAAAACTAAATAATAAGTTTTCGCTAAATGCCATATATGTCACGTTTGCAATGAACCATGGTTAGTTAAAAAGTGAATTTAAATGAAAAGTGGAAGGAATATCTAAAACAAAAACAGAATCAAAACTTCAGGATGAAATTTAAAGGAGAAAAATATGCGAAAATTTATAAAAATAGTAGCATGGTTGCTAGGTTTAATTGCACTTGTGGCCGTTTTATCTGGCGGAGTGTATTATTATTTAACATCCATGGAACGTACGCCGGCTGCAAAACCAACATTAGCAGTGAAAGAAGAAACAGCGCCAAAAGGCAATAAAGTCATTGAGGTGTCTGAAAAAAACAAGCGAAATGTTGAAGAAGAATTTCCGATGGACATAGATGAATATTCGATACAAGAAGCCATTCACAACATGTCCCACCAAAAAGTTGTAGCAGAAGACAAGTGGGGCTTTCTGCCTCTAACTGAAGAACGTGTAAACCGATTGATCACCATAATAGAAAGCAATAACACAAAATATGAAAGTGCGGGATTATATCTGGACATTCTGAAACGCTGGGAACAAAATGATTATTCCAAGGTAGACCAAGACCATAATTCGATATGGAATCTTCAAGGCGGAAACGTTGGAAAAGCTACAGGCATCCTATCTGCAGAAGAAGAGAAAACATTTATCGAAAAACATTATAATATTGAAGAATAGGAGAGCACAATTTAAGTGAAGGCGGGGAGAATCCATATCGGTCGAAGTACGGCTTCAACATATAAGTGAACTACCGCATCATAGATGCTGGTTATCAATCTCATGGCATTCACTCCCCAACCCCATCCGGATACTCCTTAATCATCCCCAAATTAATGGCCTCCCACAAATACAAGGACACAATCGAATTATAAGGCTTCCACTTCTCATAGAAATGATCTAAATCAAGCGGTTCGTCCTTGCCAATCTGGTAAAGCCAGCGGATTGAATTTTTAATGCTTACATCACCATAGGATAGTACATCCAATCTCCCTAAAGAAAAGATAAGGAACATTTCGGCGGTCCATTTGCCGATGCCTTTGACGCTGGTCAGGGTTGTAATGACCTCTTCATCTTCAAGCAGGTGAATAGTCGAGAAATCCACTTCTTTCAATTTATGTTTTTGTGCCAGATCCCGGATATAACTTATTTTTGGCCTCGAAACACCGGCGCTTCTTATATGTTCGTCCTCCATTTCATCTAGTAATTCCGGATTAAAGTCTTGCCAAACTTGCTGCACTCTCCCGACAATGGTTGCGGCTGCTTTTAATGAAAGTTGTTGCCCGATAATTTGCTTTACAATCGAGCGGTAATAGTCTGTATTTAGAGGAATGTCAATTATGCCAACGACTTCAATTAATTTTTTAAGTTTTGGGTCTGCCTGGGATAGTTGTCTTACTCTATCATCATCGATTGTGAAATATAATTTATCCATAGTGATTTGCTCCCTTAGTGAGTTATCAGATTAATAATACAACAATAAGAAGCAAGCAAGAAAGTAATACTAAATTCCTGCCAGCTAAATAGATAGAGTGACTTTATCCTATATTTTTCTCAAAACTTCCTCCAAACGTGACTTATTAATAAAAATAGTGGGTATATTTCAAGTATTCCATACTTAGGAGGGTTTAGATGAAGGCAGTAACTTTTCAAGGAGCAAAAGATATTCAAGTGAAACAGGTGGCAGACCCGTCTATTGAGAAGAAGGACGATATTATCGTTCGTATTACGTCAACGGCTATTTGTGGTTCTGATCTTCATATCTACCAGGGCGCGTTACCGGCCCACAAAGACTATGTGATTGGCCATGAGCCAATGGGAATTGTGGAAGAAGTAGGTTCGGAAGTTACAAAGGTAAAAAAAGGGGACAGAGTCGTCCTCCCGTTTAATATTTCCTGCGGCCATTGTTATTATTGTCAGCATGATCTGGAAAGCCAATGTGATAACTCCAATGGCAATGAGGCTATCGATACAGGCGGGTATTTCGGTTTTACAGAACGATATGGAAATTATCCCGGCGGACAGGCAGAGCTGCTGCGTGTTCCTTATGGCAACTTTATGCCGTTTGTGATTCCTGAGTCCTCCGAGCTTGAAGATGAAGCTTTGCTGTTTATGTCTGACGTCCTGCCGACCGCTTATTGGAGCGTTGAAAATTCCGGCGTGAAGAAAGGCGATACGGTCGTTGTACTAGGCTGTGGACCAATCGGCTTAATGACGCAAAAGTTTGCCTGGATGAAAGGGGCAAAACGGGTCATTGCGATTGATAATCTCCCGTACCGTTTAAACCATGCTAAGAAGATGAACAATGTGGAAACATATAATTTTGATGAGTATGATGATATGGGTTCATATGTGAAAGAAATTACAGAAGGCGGAGCAGATGTGGTCATCGATTGCGTTGGGATGGACGGTAAAAAGTCGGTCGTTGAAGCGGTTGAGCAAAAGCTGAAGCTGCAAGGCGGAACGTTGAGCGCCATCCAAATCGCTTTGAAAGCGGTAAGAAAATTTGGCACGATTCAGCTGACTGGAGTCTATGGCTCAATGTATAATATGTTCCCGCTCGGCAATATCTTTGAAAGAAACGTGACGATGAAGATGGGACAGGCACCAGTTATTCACTACATGCCAATGCTGTTTGATAAAATTACGAACGGAGAATTTGATCCGACGGAGATCATTACGCATAAAGTGCCGCTTGATCAGGCAAGTGATGCTTATAAAGTGTTTAATGATCATGAAGATGAATGCATTAAAGTCGTATTAAAACCATAGTACTGTACCCGCCCCCCTTTATGCAGAATGTGGAGCATTTTGCGTGAAGGGGGTTTTCTATTAATTTTTAAGAATAAATGCGTTAAAGGGTTGTATAATGATAACAAGCTAGACTTCTTTTCCTTTGAAAATATTACTAAGAAAAAAACCAAATAAACGAACGTATTTTGCTTGCCTATACGAAAATGTGGGTATATAATAAGTTTTATTCTTAAAAGACAAAAGACGACAAATATCTGCGGGTGTAGTTTAATGGTAAAACCTCAGCCTTCCAAGCTGATGTCGTGAGTTCGATTCTCATCACCCGCTCCATACATAGTCACAACGCAGTGTTTCGTTACATATGAGAACGGGGCATTGCGTTTTATTTTAGGAGCATACCATCTTCTGTGGTATGCTTTTTATGATGCAAAAATTAGAATCGATTCATTTTCATGAATCTATATATAGGCAGGGGTTATGTATGGCAGGGAGAAAAGAAGCTGAGGGAAAAATTCAATGGAAGCCTTTCTTTCATTTGTTGAATTCAGAGAAGCCGCCGATGATGATCATTGTGGCGGTTTTGATATTAAGTCTGCTGGAAACAGCGGCAAGTCTGGTTGTTCCGCTTTTTACAAAAAGGCTTGTAGACATGATGTCAGGGAATGGAGTGGAGACCACTGTCATTATCCTGTTAGTGGTTACGTTTATCGCACAAACGCTGGCAGGAGGGTTCTCTTATTACTTTTTGACCTATATCGGTGAGAAAATTGTCGCGGGTATTCGCCGTAAGCTGTGGAATCATATCTTGCATTTGCCGGTTTCTTTTTTTGACGCCAATCAGTCAGGGGAAACGCTGAGCCGGATCACGCAGGATACGAATACGATTAAGACGGTTATCACCAATCACCTGGTAACGTTTATTTCCGGGATTATTTCGATTATCGGCTCAATCATCATCCTCTTTATACTGGATTGGCGAATGACGGCGATCATGTTAGGCATTGTCCCGCTATCGCTTTTGATTTTGATGCCGCTTGGAAGGAAGATGTATAAGGTTTCCAGGCAGACTCAGGATGAAATGGCCATATTCAGCGGCAATCTGGGCAGGGTGCTTAGTGAAGTTCGTCTGGTTAAATCATATAACGGGGAAAAGATTGAAAGAGAAAAAGGTTTTCACGGTGTTCAGCAATTGTTCCGTTTTGGATTGAAGGAAGCGAAAATTCAGGCGGTCATTTCTCCATTCATGACTACGATCCTGATGGTCGTTTTGGTTGTACTAATTGGGTATGGCGGTGTACGGGTCGCTTCTGGGCAGTTAACCGCGGGAACGCTCGTCGCGATCATCATTTATATGTTTCAGATCGTCGTACCATTCAGTCAGCTAGCTTCCTTCTTTACCGCTTTCCAAAAAGCGATGGGAGCTACAGACCGGATTCAAGGGCTGCTGACACTTCAGAGTGAAAAATATGAAGGGAATCCAGACACATTATTGCAGACAGATTTATCTTTTCAAGATGTATCTTTCTCGTATAATCAATCCAAAGAGATATTGAACAACGTCAGTTTTACGGTTCCCGCCAATAAAACGATCGCTTTGGTTGGTCCGAGCGGCGGAGGTAAAACAACGATCTTTTCTTTAATTGAAAGATTTTATGATCCAGTTAAGGGGTCAATCAGCATTGGCGGTATCCCGATTCAGGAGCTGGATTTGTCCGTTTGGAGGACGCAAATTGGCTATGTCTCGCAGGACAGCCCGGTAATGACAGGAACGATTAAAGAAAATATCTGTTATGGCGTGCAGCGCGAGGTAACGGATGAAGAGGTGTATACTGCAGCGAAAATGGCAAATGCCGATGAGTTCATTACAGAATTGCCAGATGGCTATGGAACGGAAGTGGGAGAACGGGGCGTGAAGCTGTCGGGCGGACAAAGACAGCGTATCGCAATCGCCAGGGCGATTTTACGTGATCCAAAGATTCTTCTCCTTGATGAGGCGACATCCAATCTTGACAGCGAATCGGAGCTGCTGGTGCAGCATGCGGTGAAGAACCTGATGAAAGGACGGACTACGTTAATTATAGCCCATCGCCTTTCAACAGTAGTGGAAGCAGATCAGCTGCTTGTTGTTGAGAACGGAAGGATAACTGGCAAAGGAAGTCATGCCGAGCTGCTCGAAAGCCATGAACTGTATCAAAAGCTGGCCAAGCAGCAGCTGAAATTGGCGGATACGCAGCAACAATAAAGGAGCGACAACCTCCTAAGCTGCAGGTCATCAGCCCTTACAGGTGATGACCTTGCACGTTGCTTCACCACCATGAACCTGGACGAACATGTCCATGAGCGATTCCGTTAGCTTGAGACCATCTTCGATTGTTATCGAAGGCCTTAAATAAATGATTTGCAGGGCATTCTTCGTTTCTTCTGTCACCTTTGTCCGCTCAGAGTCGACAAAAGGACTTCCGAACGTGCCCTGGCCATCGGCGGAGGCAATCATGTTATGCATCGAATTCGTCCGGCCATTGATGCCGGTGTAATCATCGCCCGACTCGCCGATTTTAATGACGGTATCGCCGCTGACTTGATCCGTATCATAGATGCCGATCGGCACTTCGTATTGCAGCGAGAAGAAGTTATTCAAATCGATCGCCGAGTTAACAGAAGGTAAGTAGTTTTGTTTTTTAATCCGGCGGTAAAGGGCTTCTGCAGATGGGCGATACCGGGACGGGTCGGTTCCGGCTGCTTTGAAAACCTGACGCCATTCTTTAATGCCTTGAAAATCGGTCAGTTCCTTTTCCTGCAAATCAAAAAAGATCGACTCCTGAAACAGCTGCAGTCTCCCTTTTACCATCTGCGGTGAATCCCCTACTTGAATGCCGTCATATGTAATGATTCCCGCTTTAAAATCGGGTATTTTATTGCATAGGGAAGCATGGATAGAAGTTACCAATGGTTTCACCTCCAAAAATAATGGAAAATCGTTTATGATAAATAACAGTGGTTTAATTTTAACTATAAGGGAAACTTCTTTCATTTGAAAGTGGGAAGGAGGTTAAGTGATGGATTATCAACAATTGAAAGAAGACATTATTATATATAGCAAGGAAATCGGTATCGATAAAATTGGTTTTACGACGGCTGATACGTTCGGAGAAATGAAGAACAGGCTGATCCGCCAGGCTGAGCTCGGGTTTCAATCGGGCTTTGAAGAACCGGATATTGATAAAAGGATTCAGCCTGAGCTGATTTTTCCGGAGCCCCGTTCGATTATCTCAATTGCCATTGCCTACCCGTCTAAAATGAAGGATGCCCCGCAAAGTAAACGGGGCGAGCGGCGGGGGATATTCGCCCGGGCGTCATGGGGAACTGATTACCATGTCATCCTCAGGGACAAGTTGAAGCAGCTTGAAGCGTTCATTAAAAGCAAGGTGCTTGAAGCAGTGACGAAATCGATGGTCGATACGGGCGAGCTCGTCGATCGCGCTGTCGCAGAACGGGCCGGGATCGGCTGGAGCGGGAAGAACTGCAGCATCATCACCCCGGAATTTGGTTCATATGTGTATTTGGGAGAGATGATCACCAGCCTTCCATTGGAACCAGATCAGCCAATGGAGGATCGTTGCGGGGAATGCAATAAATGCATCGATGTGTGTCCGACCGGAGCGCTAGTTGCAGGCGGCCAGTTGAATGCCCAGCGCTGCATCGCATTTTTGACACAAACAAAAGGTTTCCTGCCGGATGAATTCCGGGAGAAAATCGGGAATCGGCTGTATGGCTGTGACACTTGCCAAACCGTATGTCCGGAGAATAAAGGGAAGGATTTTCATTTCCATCCTGAAACAGAGCCGGATCCTGAAATTGCCAAGCCGTTATTGAAGCCGCTTTTGACAATCAGCAATCGGGAATTCAAAGAAAAGTTCGGACATGTTTCAGGTTCTTGGAGAGGAAAGAAGCCGATCCAGCGAAACGCAATCATCGCGCTTGCTCATTATAAAGACGAGACAGCACTGCCAGACCTGATCAAAGTCATGAAGGAAGACCCACGTCCAGTCATCAGGGGCACGGCCGCCTGGGCGATTGGAAAAATCGGCGGCGGGACCGCGACAGCGGAACTCACGTCTGCACTCGAAGCGGAAAGCGACAAGGAAGTAATCAATGAAATTAATAAAGGGCTGCAGTTTCAACAATCAGCCAGATAGACCGACCCGGCATCCGCCGGGTTTTTGTTTTGATACAGGCCTCTTCTTCATAGATATGCAATAGGGCACTTTATGGGGAGGACTGACCTTGAGAACACAATTAGAGGCTTTGTTGAAGGAAAGAGTAAATCATTTTGTAACGGGTGAAACCCGTGACCGTACGCTTTTAGGAGAAAAACTGGAGAGGAAGCTGCAATCGTTGCAGAAAAGAAAGGCAGAATTCGTCCAGGTTAAAGCTGAGGCGCATATTCTTTCTGAACAGAGACGCAGTCAGGATACGCTGCTGGATTACATGATTCATTATCGCTTCCTTACGAAACAGGTTGATTTTTTTTATGATGAAGAAGGCATTGAGTATCGGACAGCCCGGTTTGTAAACGAAAAACTGGTTGAAGACAAAGAAAAAAGACCGAAAACAGAAACACCTGATTTTGCGTTGAGAATGAATCCGAGCGCACCGGATGAAAGGCTGGCTTATACGTATGACCGGTTGAAGGCCGTCCAATATGCCGAAAGATGGTGGAATGAATTTAACCCGGCGTATAAAAAATTCGATGATGATTGCACCAATTTTATCTCGCAATGTCTGCATGCCGGAGGAATCCCGATGTGGGGTGTGGGCAATAAGTCGAAGGGCTGGTGGATGAAGGGGAATAGCTGGAGCTATACATGGACGGTCGCTCATTCGTTGATGCTAATGCTGGAAAACAGCCGCGGCGTAAGCACAAAAAAAGTCAGTTCAGCTCAGGAATTGCAGTTAGGAGATATTATTTGCTACGATTTCCAAGGAAATGGACGCTATGACCACAACACAATCGTGACAGAGAAGGACAGAAACGGGATGCCTCTCGTTAACGCCCATACGACAAACAGCCGCCGGCGATATTGGGCATATGAGGATTCTACGGCCTACACGCCGAATATCAAATATAAATTCTATATCATTCTGGATGGGACTTGAGATTTCTTGAAACTGGAGAAATAGTGATATAATAGCTTGTAGATTTTACAGACGAGGTGAAAATATTGGCCATACATGTAGTTTTATATCAGCCTCAAATTCCATCAAATACAGGAAACATCGCCCGTACCTGCGCGGCGACGGATACAGCCCTTCACTTAATCCGTCCGCTTGGCTTTTCGACCGATGATAAAATGTTGAAACGGGCAGGATTGGATTATTGGGAGCACGTCAGCATCACTTATTATGATTCGTTAGAGGAATTCTTTGAAAAAAATAAAGGCGGGGAATTTTTCTATCTTTCTAAATTTGGCGAAAAGCCGCACACGACTTTTGATTATAGTGACCGCGACAAAGAGTATTTCTTTGTGTTCGGCCGTGAAACAACCGGTTTGCCCAAGGAATTGATCCGGGAACAGAAAGATCGCTGCCTGCGGATTCCGATGACGGATAAAGTCCGATCACTTAATCTGTCCAATACCGCTGCGATACTCGTGTATGAAGCATTAAGGCAACAGGATTTTCGCGATTTAGATCGAATCGGCAAGCTATAGAAGGGGGCCCCCGCCCCCCACGAGGCAACAGGGAAGCTTTCTCTGTTGCTTTGCAGTTTCTTCAAATCGAATAGAGGGAATGATACATATAGAGGTGAGTAATTATGAATGAAGTAATCGAACGGATTTTAAACCATCGCTCCATCAGGTCTTTTGAGGATAGGCTGTTATCTGAGGATCAAATTCAGACCATTGTTGATTGTGCCCAGGCAGCCTCTTCATCCAGCTTTATACAGGCTTATACAATCATTGGGGTTACGGACCAGGAAAAGAAGGCTACGCTTGCTAATGTTGTCGGGTCGCAGGAGTATGTCGCAGAAAACGGGCATCTGTTTGTCTTTTGCGCCGATTTACATAGACATGATGTCATTGCCGAAATGGAAAAGAAAGACCTCACAGAATCCCTTGAAAGCACAGAGAAATTCATGGTTGCCTGCATCGACGCCGCGCTCGCCGCCCAAAATGCCGCGCTCGCCGCTGAATCAATGGGCCTGGGGATATGCTATATCGGCGGGATCCGAAATGATCTTCCGACCGTAACGAAATTATTAAACATCCCATCAAGGGTCATTCCACTTTTTGGCATGACAGTAGGATATCCTAAGCATATCACGGACAAGAAGCCTAGGCTTCCACGTTCAAATGTCTATCACGAAAATAATTATCAGCAGGATAACGAAACATTCATCGGAGAGTTACAGGAGTATAACGAAATCGTCTCCCAATATTATGAGGAAAGAACAAATGGTAAACGGAAGGATAC
The DNA here is from genome assembly GCF_003429085.1 of Bacillus sp. V59.32b. Classification (GTDB taxonomy): domain Bacteria; phylum Bacillota; class Bacilli; order Bacillales; family DSM-1321; genus Peribacillus. The sequence continues at coordinate 16,856 of NZ_QVTC01000050.1, forward strand.
GTGGACAGGCCAAATGGCTGGTATGCTCGATAAAAAGAGCCGGATGTATATGAAGGAATTCGTCGAAAGGCAAGGTTTAAACAAACGGTAACAAGTAAGAAAGCTGCCGGGTGGCAGCTTTCTTTTATGCTTATTTTTTTACACCGGGCTTATCATCGTAACCAGCAGTGAAAATAGCGACTAAAAATGTAACACTAATAGCAAGGATAAGTACTGTACCCATTATGTAGCCCTCCTCTAGCAAACCATATAGTCCCAATTTGCCATATATAAAAATATTATACCTTAATCTTTATTGTCTGTGAATGAAAACGGTTATAAATTTTTCCTAGCTTACATACTTGAGCCATATTGTTTTAAAAACTTGAAAGTAAAGGATGAAAGCAACGGAAATAAGCCCGATGCCACCGGAAAGCATGATTTTGAAAAAGATATCTGCCCCTATTGAAGGTGAATTAGAGACAATATTACATAGAAATAAAAGCAAGGTACCAACGCCAAAAGCAAAATAGGAAAAACGTTTATGATTTTTTTGTAATAATCGATATCCCAACAGAATGAATAAATAGATTCCGCTAATAAACATGATAACAGGAAAAAATGGATGGAATTTTGCAGCATAAACAAAGTAGTCTAATTGTGAAATATCAGTAGCATGGTTCAATTCAACGTTAAGCAGCTGTGTAACAGGAGTTGAATATCCCCACTCCCATGGATTCTCCAAAATCCCGCTTCCCTCATACCAGCTGGCCCCGGTCGAAAACAGCAATATTATAAAAGCTAAACTAGCTTGAAACAACCATTTATAAGACAACTCTAATCACCTCAGTCCCGCTACAATTCATATTATCCAACTGAATCACAAATCTCAATATAATGCCCATCCGGATCACCTACATAGGAAACCGTTTGTCCCCAGGGCTTGGTAACTGGTTCCACGATAATTGGAACCTCTTGACTGCGCAATGCTTCGATTGTAGCGGCGACATCTTCTACGACAAATCCGACTTCAAAAGTCCGGGATGCTTCTGAATCGCCAGGGACATCTAAGCCCGTTAACTCTCGGACAGAATCACGGGTGTTAATCGATAAAGTTGTTGAACCGGTATCAAATTCAACATATGTACCAGACTCCATCTTTATCGGCAGCCCAAGGATTTTATTGTAAAAATGCATGCTCTTTTCGAAATCATTGACGTAGAGAATGATATACTTCATTGCTACCTTCATTTTTTCGCCCCGTTTCATTAAATATATTAACTTCACTCTCATTATTCCTTATATTAACAATTTAATAACTTTAACGGGGCGGGGTCAAGTAACAATTTCGAAGAAACCTTCCTTTATTAGGTTTTTATATGCCTTGAATCCAGTTTTCATCATCCATACTCATGTTCAGGCAATTCCGAGCATAGAGTAAAGTATCATCTCTGAAAGTTACAGGGGGAGGTTCCTTAAATGGATATTTTGAAGAAGATTGAGAAGTACAGAGAAGATGAACAGAAGCTGAAATGGGAAGGCACCTTCGCGGAATACTTAGAGATTCTTAAGGTACAGTCATTGGTTGCTCAGTCGGCTCATTCACGCGTTTATAACATGATCAAAGACGCAGGTATAGAAGAAGTCAATGGGGTCCGTAGATACAATTTTTTTAGCGGCCAGCTCTTCGGTCTTGAAGAGCCGCTTGAGAGGCTGGTAGAGGAATATTTCCACCCGGCCGCCAAAAGGCTTGATGTGAGAAAAAGAATTCTTCTGTTGATGGGTCCTGTATCGGGCGGAAAGTCAACGCTTGTAGCGCTGTTGAAGCGCGGACTGGAGGCCTACTCGCTTCAAAATCAGGGAGCAATTTATGCGATTCAAGGCTGCCCAATGCACGAAGACCCGCTTCACCTTATACCACAGCATTTACGCGAGGATTTCCATGAGGAATACGGGATTCGGATTGAGGGGAATTTATCGCCGCTCAATGTCATGAGATTGGAAAAGGAATACAGCGGCAGGATAGAAGATGTTCTGGTAGAAAGGATCTTCCTATCCGAGGATAAACGTGTCGGGATTGGAACCTTCAGCCCATCCGATCCGAAATCCCAGGATATCGCCGATTTAACGGGAAGCATCGATTTTTCGACGATTGCCCAGTACGGCTCTGAATCGGATCCACGCGCTTATCGTTTTGACGGGGAGCTCAATAAGGCAAACCGGGGGATGATGGAGTTCCAGGAAATGCTGAAATGCGATGAAAAATTCCTATGGCATTTGCTTTCCCTTACCCAGGAAGGAAACTTTAAAGCTGGAAGGTTTGCGCTCATTTCGGCTGATGAGCTCATCGTCGCCCACACCAATGAAACGGAGTACAAGTCGTTTATCTCCAACAAGAAAAATGAGGCCCTTCATTCAAGAATTATCGTGATGCCGATCCCGTATAATCTGAAAGTGAGTGAAGAAGAAAAGATATACGAAAAAATGATCCGGGAGAGCGATGTTTCAGATGTGCATATTGCTCCGCATACATTAAAGGTGGCGGCAATGTTCACCATCCTGACCCGGTTGAAGGATCCGAAAAAAGGCGACATCGACCTTGTCAAAAAAATGAGATTGTATGACGGTGAAAATGTGGAAGGCTTTACGTCCGCAGATATTAACGAGTTGAAAAAAGAACATCAGGACGAAGGAATGAGCGGGATTGACCCGCGTTATGTGATCAATAGGATTTCGTCGACCATCATCCGAAAAGAGGAGAACCCATCCATCAATGCGCTTGATGTTTTGCGCTCACTGAAAGAAGGCTTGGATCAGCATCCTTCAATTACAAATGAGCTTCGGGAACGCTATTTGAATTTTATCTCACTGGCCCGAAAGGAATACGATACAATCGCGAAAAATGAAGTGCAAAAGGCATTTGTGTATTCGTATGAGGAATCTGCCAAAACGCTTATGGACAATTATCTCGATAATGTCGAAGCCTATTGCAACAAGTCGAAGCTTAGCGATCCGTTGACCGGAGAGGAGATTTCCCCGGATGAAAAGCTCATGCGCTCCATTGAAGAGCAGATCGGTATCTCTGAAAATGCGAAGAAGGCGTTCCGTGAAGAAATCTTGATCCGGATTTCCGCATACGCCCGCAAAGGAAAACGGTTTGACTACAATTCTCATGACCGCCTGCGTGAGGCGATCCAAAAGAAACTGTTCGCTGACCTAAAGGATGTTGTGAAAATTACGACTTCCTCAAAAACCCCGGATGAAAGACAGCTGAGGAAAGTGAATGAAGTCGTCGCAAGATTGATTGAAGAGCATGGATATAATTCTACATCCGCCAATGAGCTGTTAAGGTATGTGGGAAGTTTGTTGAATCGATAGGATACCATTCTAAAAAGAAGCTGCATGGCGATGGCCAGCAGCTTCTTTTTGGCGGGTTAGAAAGTACAAAATTTGCAACTATGGACAATTTTAAGATTACTAATCAATCGAAAACCCATTTCAATTCTTAAAATTTCCGCTACGAATTTTGGACTGGCTAAATTAAAATCTCGAGCAAAATTTTTATATATTAAGGCATGTATTTTGCAGCCCTTTTCAACTGTTCTACATCTTCATCCGACAATTTCCCTTTACCAGTCAAATGGTTGGCAACTTCTTTTGTCGTAAATTCTCTAGTTTCCTCTGTTTTTTCGGGTGACATCTCAGGGTCAAAAACAGAACCCCAAGTAAAAGACTTCAAAAAACCCTTTGCAGTGTCTCTAATTACATTAGGTTCTTTCTCTTCACTCATAGATAATCCCTCCATCTATTTGGAATTATTATACAATTTTTAAATGGATTTGTAAATGAAAAAAGAATATTTCTCCCTCTTTTCCTAAGTCGGTAGATCCATATATTTTTTTCTTTCAAGTGAAAAATGGTATATTATTGGTGACTATTTTTCGAAAATTCCAATAAAGATTGTGGGGGAATATTATGGGTGTCAAAAATGAACTAAATGAATTGGTGTCTAAAATGAATGCAAATCCGGTACACATCGAAAATGAAAAAGACCGGGTTTATCAGATCAATCTGGATGAGAGCGGATCGGTCCAGATCGTTCTTAAGGATGGCCGGGTGGAGGTAGTTGAAGGAACTCCATATGAAGCGGAGGTCATTCTTAAGCTGTCAGATAAAAACTTCTCCAAGCTGCTTAAAGATGATTTGAATACGACGATGGCATTCATGACGGGTGGATTGAAGGTGGAAGGAAAAGTCGGTCTGGCGATGAAGCTTCAGGAAATCGTAAAGCTGTATCAGTAACTCCATCATTGAATAGACTCCTCTGCCTCCGGGGAAAGTAAGGTGAAAGGAGGCGGTTTAGATGGTTAAGAAGAATCCGGAACAGGAAACGGAGCGTACAGTAGCGCCCGGCTTCGATTATGAGGATCGAATTAATGAAAGTGCGACAGAAGAGGAAATTGAAAAGGGCGAATCCACTAATGTAACGACTTTGTCTTTAGATGAAGTGGACCCAAGCTAAAACCCTGCCAGATGACAGGGTTTTTGTTTTATTCAGAAGTCGCATGGAACCCTTGCGTCGTTAGCTTCGTAATGATTTGCTGGCGGGAAATTTTGTTTTGATCGTATTCAACCTTTATCTCACCGTCGTCCGTATCGATAATCGCTCTCTCAATACCTTCGCTTTGCATCAGCAGGGATTCTATCTTTTGAATCGCTTCGCTTGAGGTTGCTTCTCTTACATGGATCGTTGTATCCATCTCCAGTTCCTCCTTGTTTTCATATAATGCTTTATCTATACCCCGTTTATCGAAAAATATGTAATATGGACACTGTTTATCGCTTTGTGACTGCGGGTAAATGATAAGCAGAGGTGATTTTTGATGGCGAAAGAAATCAAAAAAGATCATGTACCGGAAAACAGCTCTATGGCGAAAGATTTTGAAGAGATGAAAGAACTCGGTAAGCAAATGGAGAATTTAAGGACAAATGAAGAATTAAAAGATTGGGATAAACGTCCCGGCACTGTACAGCATGAAGAAGTGGAACAGGATTAGAAAGTCTCCAGATTTGGGGGCTTTTTTTTATATTAATGTAGTAATAGGTTGTCTCATTTTTATGGACTAACGCCCTTTTGTCAAAATTTTTTGTAAATTATTCACTATCCCTGCATAAGATAGAGTAATAAATTAACATTGCCAAGGGGATATACCCTCAACTAAACCTATAAAATACAGTTAAGGACAAATAGAAAAATTTTATAGGGAGGGTTTCACACTAACATATCATATGAATGGATATGTGAAAATGTGCAGAAAAAAATAAGGAGGGGAAAAATAATGTCAGAAGAGAACAATCATCAGTTTGTGATTTCGAAGGAAGATTGGTCCCTCCACCGCAAAGGCTATGATGACCAACAGCGTCATCAGGAAAAAGTTCAAGAAGCGATTAAAAATAATCTGCCTGATTTAATTTCAGAGGAAAGCATAATAATGTCAAATGGACGTGATGTTGTCAAAATCCCGATCCGCTCATTGGATGAATATAAAATACGATATAACTATGATAAAAATAAGCATGTCGGGCAGGGAGACGGCGACAGCAAGGTGGGGGATGTAGTAGCCAGGGATGGTTCCGCCTCCCAACAAAATGGCCCGGGAAAAGGCCAGGGGGCGGGAGACCAGGCAGGTGAGGATTATTATGAAGCGGAAGTTTCAATGATGGAGATTGAAGATGCTTTATTCAGCCAGCTCGAGCTTCCGAATCTACAGCAAAAAGAGCGCGATGAAAACACCGTAGAGCACATCGAATTCAATGATATACGGAAAACGGGACTGATGGGCAACATCGATAAAAAGAAAACAATGATAACCGCCTTCAAACGTAACGCATTAACTGGTACCCCGGGATTTCATCCGATTTATCAGGAGGATTTGAAATTTAAGACGTGGAATGAAGTGATCAAACCGGATTCTAAAGCCGTCGTGCTTGCGATGATGGACACCTCAGGCTCGATGGGAATTTGGGAAAAGTATATGGCACGCAGTTTTTTCTTCTGGATGAACCGTTTCCTGAGAACCAAATATGAGACTGTCGAGATTGAATTTATCGCCCATCATACCGAGGCGAAAATCGTTCCGGAGGAAGACTTCTTTACAAAAGGGGAGAGCGGGGGAACCATTTGCTCATCGGTTTACCGGAAAGCCCTGGAGCTCATTGACTACAAATACGACCCGGTGAAGTTCAACATCTATCCGTTCCACTTTTCGGACGGTGACAATTTAACTTCGGACAATGCGCGCTGCGTCAAGCTCGTGGAGCAGCTGATGAAGGTATCGAATATGTTTGGATACGGAGAAGTAAACCAGTACAATAGGCATTCCACTCTCATGAGCGCCTACAAGAACATCAACAATGAAAAATTCCGCTATTATATTTTAAAGCAGAAGGCAGACGTGTTCCATGCGATGAGAAGCTTTTTTAAGGATGAAGAGAGTAAGAAATATGCGTAAACCCAAAACCGGCAGACATGGCTCTGTCGGTAATTTATTCTTTTGCAGTTGACTGATAAATATATATAAACATTTGTTTTTTGAAACAGGAAAAGTTTTTGTTCCGGCAACAAAACCAATCAAATCGGCAACAAAACGGAAATATTCGCAATAAAAAAAGGATCCGGCAACAAAAACAGAATTTAGGCAACGAAAGTGATTCACGAAGCATATCCCCCATCGAAAATGAATAGGAATAGGAAGTAGGCTTGACCCAAAACTGGCCCGAGTTCATTGAAGATAGGAAGGATTTCATGTGGAAACATTGGAGGAAAAGTGTCTTAGTTGTAGCGGGAGGGACCATTCAGGGGTTTGGCATGGGTGTTTTCTTATTTCCGCACGCGATTCCGTCCGGTGGGGCGGGAGGAATGGCTGTTTTATTAAATCATTGGTTTCAAGTTCATATCGGATTTGCTCTCTGGCTTGTGAATTTTTCAATGCTCCTGCTCGCTATCAAGTACTTGGGAAATCGCAGCACTTTATGGACGATGCTCGCTATGACGATTACTTCACTTTCCATTTATGCGTTCCAGCAGGAGATTGTTGTTCCGGCCAGAAATGTTTGGCTCGACTTGTTTATCGGTTCCGTTTTTCTGGGTACTGGTGTAGGGATTCTTTTAAGGGAAGGCGTCTCCAACGGTGGAGTTGGAGTAATCGCCTTAATAATCTCTAATTCAAGAAACATAATGCCTGGAAAACCGTTATTGTTCATTAACGGCTGCGTTTTTTTGCTGACAGCTTCGATCATAGCATGGGAAATTATCGTCCAAGCCCTCATCAGCCAATGGATGTCAACGATGATGGTTGATCTCATTTTCAAAATAAATTATCATCAAACATACACGTTAAGCTGGCGGAAAAAGTAGGCTACACATAATTGTAGCGGACTGGCGTGTCATTTTTGGGTTCCCCGTTTTTTCCTTTTACATGAATCATTATTAAAGCAAGCATGCCGACTATTAAGGTCAGGGCAGCTATCGAAAGAAACATGCCTGTCCGCGACCACTCAATCAGTCTTGTGAAGATTGGCGGCCCGACGGCAACTCCTAAAAATCGGACCGAGCTATAGAGAGAAGTGACAAAGCCTCTTAACTCTTTTCCCACTGAACCGGTAATCAGCGTATTGATACATGGCAGAACGAGGCCGGTACCCAAACTGCTGAGGGCCAAAATAAATAAAAAAGGTACTAGTTTTTCAAAGAAAACCAATAATCCGTATGAAAGAGTCATGCATGAAAATCCGATGACAATCAGTTTTTTCATCAATTCTAAATTCTTCCCAATCTTACTTCCTGTTATATAAGAAGTGGCGCACATAACCAGTAACGGAATAGCGAGTATGAGCCCCTTTTTCACTCCGTCAATGTTATATTGTTTCTCCAGGACATCCGAAAGATAAAACAGTATGCCGAATAAAGTGAATAAACAGGTGGCCCCAGCAAGGTATGTGGCCAGCAGCCATCTTCCGTCCTGTTTGAATACATGCTTAATGCCAAGCACATATTTGCCGAACGGAGGCGGAGCCTGCTTATTCCGCTTTTCTTTGATAAACAACCATGTAAGCAAAATCGACAAAACACAGAAAACCGGGAACGCATAAAAAGGGGCATACCATGTAATGGTGGCAAAGATTGAACCAAGGATAGGCGATATTACCTTCCCGAAGCCATTTGATGCCTCGACTACACCAAGAACCCTGCTTTGTTCGCCGCCTTTAAACAGATCACCGGCGAGAGCCATCGCAATGGGCGCCGTGCCTGATGCGCCGATTCCTTGCAGAATGCGTCCCACGAGTATCCAAACATATGGGTTTGCGAATGTTGATGCAGCAAAGCCCGCCAGCAGCCCGCCGATCCCATATAGAATCAATGATGGGATAATGATGATCTTTCTGGAGAAACGGTCAGAAAGGTATCCGAGTACGGGAATGAAAATGGCAGCTGATACCGAAAAAACAGTGATTGTTAAACTTACTTGTAACGCGGTTAGCTTTAAGGCTGATTTCATGGAAGGCAGGATCGGGATTAACATCGAATTGCCTAATGTCATAATGAGCGGTATGGAGCCTATAGCTACGATGGACATGCCTTTATTTGCGGAGGCCACTTGATGTACACATCCTTATATACATATTTGATTTCTCTTGGTTGATTGCATCCTACTTGGCCATTAATGGCGGCGGGACAATCCAGCCTTTTTCTTTATTGATTTTCAGCAGTTTTCCTGCGTATTCAGTTTTCTGTACGTGAAACTCCCCGTACATCTCAGCTATGTCTTCCCTGATAGATAACCCCATAATAGAACTGGATAATACCATACCTGCAGCTATTTCCTTCGCCACCATAGCAGCGATTTCCGGGTCATTGAACCGGGCTCCAGCCGGAATATCCTGCAGTTCAACGTTAGGACGGTCAGGTGGTGCAGGCGGAAGGCGGATGCCGCTCTCTTTTAAAATGGCCTCAACCTGTTGTTCCTCTTGCTTGATGCAATTATCCTTTAGATCCCCTAAAAGTATTTTTAAATCGTTATCTCCCGTATGGTTAATTAAAACCTGAAGAGTGACCAATAACCCTTTTGTTGCCTGCAAATGAGTCCAAAGATGGAACACCTCTCCTGAATGCAGGGGCTCTTCTTTTGGATTGCCGCTTAAAATTCCCAACTATATCCCTCCTTAACAATTCTCATTATATTTTGCATACAAGGGATTGAATTTATGTATGAAGTTTCTCTAAACAGGGACAGGAACCTAGTTTGCTTTTCAACATACTCTGTCAACAGGACCGGGGAATTTTATATAAGAGGAGAAGGGTTGAAATCGTATGATGAACACAAAGAATCATCCAAAATTAGTTTCTATTTTCTGCTTCATCATTTTAGCAGGACTAATCCTATCAGGCTGCGCTGGAGAAAAAGATGAGATTGCAGGGAAAAGTTCAAGCCCGAACGAAAAGGTTGTCAAAATCGGCTATCAAAAGAATGGACCACTTGTTATTTTGAAATCCCGGGGAACTCTGGAAAAAAGCTTAAAGAAAAAAGGGTATCAAGTGGAGTGGAAGGAATTTCAGGCAGGACCTGCTCTTTTGGAGGCTTTGAATGTCGGAAGCATTAATTTTGGAAGAACCGGAGATTCACCGCCGATTTTTGCGCAGGCAGCGGACGCTCCTTTTGTTTATGTGGCTGCAGGAAAAACAAAAGTGGAAGGAAGCGGCATTCTGGTTCCTGAAAATTCCCCAATTAAATCGGTTGCCGATTTAAAGGGAAAGAAAATTGGCTTTGCCAAGGGATCCAGTTCCCATTATTTGCTGGTGAAGGCGCTCGAGAAAGCAAACGTATCCTACCAAGATATAAAACCCTCTTTTTTGCAGCCTGGAGATGCTCGTGTGGCGTTTGAACAAGGAAATATTGATGCCTGGGTGGTGTGGGATCCGTTTACAGCCGATACGCAAATCCATTCGAAAGCGAGAATGCTCGTCAACGGAGAGGGTCTGACTACAGACCGTGACTTCTTTTTGGCAAACTCCGACTTTGAAAAGAATCACGGTAACATCGTGGACATCATTATAGCTGAAATAGAGAAATCATCTGATTGGGCGAATGAAAATCATCAAGAATTAGTTGCCATGCTGTCTCCCCTGCTTAAGATTGATAAACAATCTTTATTGATGTCAGCTGAACGGCGGGAATACGGGGTGGACCCCTTGACCGAAGATATTTTGACCGAACAACAGCAGATTGCCAACACGTATTATAAACTGAAAATCATTCCGAAGAAAATCAATGTGAGGGATGCTTTCGACACGGAACGGATGGTCGGAAAATAATGAAAGGGGGATGAAACTTTGAAGCGAAGCGTAAAAGGAGCATGGAAATTAGTCATTCCCTGGACAATTCCAATCCTTCTGCTCATCAGCTGGCAACTCTTCGCATCGTTAGGTGCTATTCCTGCGCGGATTCTGCCTGCCCCTTTCGAGGTAATAGGAGCAGCAGTAGAGCTTACTAAGACCGGTGAACTGGCGGATCATATTTCGATCAGTTTAGGAAGGGCTGTAACAGGGTTTTTGATTGGAGGCATGATTGGGTTTGTACTGGGGCTTTTCAATGGCATTTCGCGGATATCTGAACTGCTCTTAGACACATCCATCCAAATGCTGCGGAATATCCCGCATCTTGCCTTAATCCCTCTGGTTATTCTATGGTTTGGAATTGATGAAACGTCTAAAATCTTCATCGTATCCCTTGGTGTGTTGTTTCCGGTCTATATTAATACCTACCATGGTATTAAGTCTGTGGATAAGGGGCTTATTGAAATGGGCAAGGCATATGGTTTGAAGGGATTCTCAATGTTTTGGACGATCATCTTTCCCGGAGCCCTGTCGTCTATCCTGGTTGGAATCCGTTTTTCGCTTGGTGTAATGTGGATGACGCTTATTGTCGCAGAGACGATATCGGCCCATTCAGGAATTGGCTATATGGCCATGAATGCCCGTGAATTTATGCAAATGGACGTCATTGTATTAAGTATTGTGCTATACGCCTTGTTCGGTAAGCTTTCAGATGTCATCGCCAGAATCATTGAAAGGAAATGGCTTCAATGGAATTTATAATAGAGGGGGAAAGTCAAGTTGATATCTCATGTGCCTAACACCCATATCATACTGGACGGAATTCAGAAATCTTATGATAGCCGGCAGGTACTAAAGGGGATCGATCTCCATATAAGGTTTGGGGAATTTATCGCCATTGTCGGAAAAAGCGGCTGCGGTAAAAGCACACTTTTGCGCTTAGTAGCAGGGTTAGAACCATATGATAAGGGTTCGATTTCAATTAATGGCAAGACGTTGGACCGGTTAAACAAGGAAGCCCGCATGATGTTTCAGGATGGAAGGCTGCTTCCATGGAAGCGGGTAATCGATAACGTTGGAATGGGACTGACAGGGGATTGGAAAAGAGAAGCGCTGAAGGCCTTGCGCAATGTTGGCTTAGCGGAACGGAGCGGAGATTGGCCGGGCAAGCTTTCAGGTGGACAAAAGCAGAGGGTAGCTTTGGCGCGGGCCTTAGCCCACAAGCCAGATATCCTTCTTCTCGACGAGCCATTAGGTGCTCTTGATGCCTTAACAAGAATCGAAATGCAAGAATTGATTGAAGCGATTTGGACAGAGAAAAAGTTCACATCGATATTAGTGACCCATGATGTCGAAGAAGCTGTCGCGATTGCAGACAGAGTTATCTTGATTGAAGATGGAAAAATAGTATTGAATAAAGCGATTCAACTGCCGAGACCAAGACATCGCTCCCAACAGGCTTTCGCGAACTATGTAGCAGAAATTTTGGATCGAATCATGCATCGTGGTGAAGAAAAGGATTTGCCTCTTGTTGTAAATCAGAAGCAGGGGATGTATTGAAGGTATCTTTTACAAAGAAGAGGCTTCTGGAATACGACCGGTATTGTTTATGTCTAGTATAAGCTTTTATTAGAAGTTTTTTCCTTTTGTGGTTTTAAAAGCGAATATATTATGAAAGTTTTCCGTTTATCTCTCGTCTGTCTTCTATAAAGTTTGGCGAATCTTATGTCGTATTCTTCCCAAATTGAATTAGTGGTTAAAAGCAGGGGAAATAGGTGTGTTTGAAGAAGTTATAAAGAGAACAGCCATTTGAAAAAACATGAAATCTCTAGTCATGATGGATCCCAGGATGACAAGTATTTTCGAAAAAGTATTTTAAAATTTCGAGGGTATCACCCCGAATGAAATATCGCTCCAAACATCCAAAGAGTGAAGGCATATATAAGCAGTTGTGGGGCCCAGTGACTCATTCTGCTTTTTGCTTTGTATAAGAAATCATTACACTTTATTGATAACTTATAGGGATATTTAAGCGTTTAATAGATTGGATGTGCTCGTGCTCGATAAACAGAATATATGAGCGATTATCCAAATATATATGAGCCATGTCCCGATTAATGGGCGGTTCGTCATAATAGATAAGGAGTGTTATCAATATGTTAAAAGTAACTGTATGGAATGAAAATCGGCATGAACAAAAAAATCCGGTGGTGAGAGATCTATATCCGACCGGCATTCATGGTGCGATTGCTGAATTTTTAAAAACAGAAGGATTTGAAGCAGGCACAGCTACCCTTGATGAGCCGGAGCATGGTTTAACTGATGATGTTCTGAGCAATACCGATGTATTAGTTTGGTGGGGGCATTTGGCCCACGAAGAAGTAAAAGATGAAATTATTCAAAGGATACAGCAGCGCGTTCTTGATGGAATGGGTCTGATCGTTCTTCATTCGGGCCATTTTTCCAAAATCTTTAAAACGTTAATGGGTACAAGCTGTGATTTAAAGTGGCGGGAAGCCGATGAAAAAGAACGGCTCTGGGTCGTGAACCCGAGCCATCCGATTACAGAGGGAATTGCTGAGTATATTGAATTAGAAAAAGAAGAGATGTACGGGGAGCATTTTGATATTCCCGAACCTGATGAACTTATTTTTACGAGCTGGTTTGAAGGCGGCGAAGTCTTCCGTAGCGGCTGTACATATCGTCGCGGTAATGGAAAAGTGTTTTATTTCAGACCCGGACACGAGACATATCCGACGTACCATAATAAGCAGATTCAACGTGTGATCATCAACGCCGTAAAATGGGCTAAGCCTGTGGAACGCAACAGGCCTGTATACGGAAATGCACAACCACTAGAGGAAATTAAGAAAGCTTAGGGAGGAAAAAAACAATGGAAAAGATAAAAATTGGCGTTATTGGATGCGGCAGCATTGCCCAGCATCGTCATTTACCGGAATACGCAGCAAATCCAGGTGTGGAGCTTGTTGCGGTCTGCGACATTGTGGAAGAGCGTGCAAAAAAAGTGGCAGGGAAATATGGAGTCAAAGCTTATACGAGCTATGAGGAGTTATTGCATAGCGGTGAAGTGGATGCCATCAGTGTTTGTACACCGAATTATCTTCATGCCCCGATTTCGATTGCGGCCTCAGACGCTGAGCTTCATGTGCTTTGTGAAAAACCGATGGCCACATCTAAAGCAGAAGCAGAAGCGATGATCGCGGCTGCTAAAAGAAGCGGCAAAAAGTTAATGATTGCTCATAACCAGCGTTTTGTAGCATCCCATCAAAAAGCGCGACAATTGATATCGAACGGAGAAATCGGCAAAATATACAGCTTTCGTACAGCATTCGGCCATGGCGGACCGGAAGGCTGGAGTGTCGAAGGAAAAGGCGGCTGGTTTTTTCAAAAGGATAAAGCCTTCATTGGTGCCATGGGTGATCTAGGCGTCCATAAGACAGATTTACTCCGGTATGTGCTCGGCGAAGAAATTTTTGAGGTGGGTGCATTTGTCGAAACAAGCGCCAAAGATTTCGCGGATGTAGACGACAATGCCGTTTGTGTGCTGAAAACAGAAAACAATATTATTGGAACTCTTGCTGCCAGTTGGGCTTATGTAGGCAATGAGGATAACTCAACGATTATTTATGGGGAGAAAGCCATCCTTCGTTTAGAAGATGACCCGATCAATTCCTTGGTCATTCAATATGCAAATGGCGAAGTAGTAAACTATCAGCTTGGACAAATTCAGTCCAATGAAGACGGAGGCCAAAGTAACTCACACGTTATTGAGAATTTTGTCGATTCGATTCTTAATGATAAGGAGCCGCCTGTTCCAGGCGAAGAAGGCATGAAGTCATTGGAAGTCATTTTGGCTGCGATCGAATCGAATGCAACCAAACAAATTGTCCGAATAAAGGCGGCATTAATGTGACTACATTGCGAATCGGAATCATCGGCGTTGGCGGGATTGCTCAAACCCGCCATATTCCTGCTTTTCTGGAGTTGCGTGATCAGTGTACAATAATGGCCCTAAGCGACGTAAATATCGAACGAGCGAGGGAAACTGCAGAAAAGTACAGGATCCCTCATGTATTTGAAAACTATCACGACCTATTTTCAAAAGTCGATGCAGTCTGTATTTGTACGCCGAATAAGTTCCATGCTGAAATTTCCATTGCCGCCTTGGAGGCCGGGGTTCATGTTTTGTGTGAAAAGCCAATGGCCCTGAATGTAGCAGAAGGCGAGGCGATGCTTTCCGCCTCAATAAAAGCGGACAAGGTTCTGGCGATTGGCTATCATTATCGTTTCATGAAGGAAGCTCAAGCAGCGAAAAAGGCGATGCAGGATATTGGGACGCCGCTTGTAACCAGAGTCCAAGCGTTAAGACGCCGCAAGGTACCCGGGTGGGGCGTTTTTACGAATAAAGATCTTCAAGGCGGCGGCAGCTTAATTGATTATGGATGCCATCTACTTGATTTAGCGCTTTGGCTGACAGGAAACCAAAAACCGATTTCCATAACTGGTAGTACATACAACAGGCTCAGTAAAACGCCAAATCAAATCAATATATGGGGCGAGTATGATCATGACACCTTTGATGTCGATGACCATGTAACAGCCTATATAAAGTTTGAAAATGGTGCTTCCATGCTTTTTGAAACATCTTGGGCAGCGAATATTAAAGACGATCAGGAGCATGTCAGCATTTCAGGAACAAACGGAGGCTTGAGCGTTTTTCCGTTTGAGCTCTACACGGCAAAAAACGGAATGCTGTTAAACAGTGAGGCGGCGTGGCTGCCTGGCAACGAAGATTTTGGGCTGTCCCAGGCGCAAAATTTCGTGGATGCTTGCCTTGGGAATGCTGAGCTTATCGTCCAGCCCCATGAGGCCCTTCAAGTATCACAAATTATCGAAGCAATCTATGAAAATGATAAATCCTGATCAAGAAAAGGAGTATTGATATGAAATTAGGTGTTTTTACCGTCCTTTTTGCCGACAAGTCCTTCGAAGACATGCTGGATACCGTGAAAAATGCGGGGTTAACCGCTGTAGAAATTGGCACCGGCTGTTATCCGGGAAAGGCCCACTGCGATATCGACACTCTATTGGAGAGTGAAGAAGCACGCAACCAGTACATGCAGAAAATACAGGAAAGAAATTTAACTATCAGCGCTTTCAGTTGTCATGGCAACCCGATTTCTCCTGAAGCAACATTTGCGCAAGAATCTCACGAAACGCTTTTAAAAACTATTAAACTTGCATCACTCTTAGGAGTATCGGTTGTAAACTGTTTCTCGGGAACAGCGGGTGATCATGAAGGAGCCAAATATCCGAACTGGCCTGTCACTCCGTGGCCAAATGAATATGGAGACGTCCTGAAATGGCAATGGGAAGAAAAACTGATTCCATTTTGGAAAGAAGTAGGGCAGTACGCCAAACAGCACAACGTAAAAATTGGTTTGGAGCTTCATGGCGGCTTCCTGATCCATACACCCTATACACTATTAAAACTGCGAGAAGAGACCTGTGACGCAATCGGTGCCAATTTAGATCCAAGCCACTTATGGTGGCAGGGAATTGACCCGGTCGCCGCGATTAAGATTCTGGCAAAAGAAAATGCCATCCACCATTTTCACGCCAAGGATACATACATCGACCAAGAGAATGTGAATATGTATGGTTTAACAGACATGCAGCCATATGGGGAAGTGAAAACACGAGCCTGGTCGTTCCGTTCTGTAGGATGCGGGCATAGTTTGAAAGAATGGTCTGACATGATGAGTGCTCTTCGCACATATGGTTATGATGATGTGGTCAGCATCGAACACGAGGATCCGATTATGTCGATTGATGAGGGCTTTAAACGTGCAGTCACAAACTTAAAAGCTGTCTTGATTGAAGAATCACCTTCTCAGATGTGGTGGGCGTAAGGACAACATCCAAAATATTTGGAGGTGCATAATGAATAGAAAATGGTGGAAGGAAAGCATCGCTTATCAGGTGTATCCCCGCAGCTTCAAGGATAGCAATGGCGACGGCATAGGCGACTTAAAAGGAGTTACCTCAAAATTAGACTATTTGAAAGAATTGGGAATCGATGTAATCTGGCTATCGCCTATGTACAAATCACCGAATGATGATAATGGTTACGATATTTCAGATTATCAGGATATCATGGAAGAATTCGGGACTATGTCCGATTTCGACGAACTCCTTGAAGAAGTTCATAAGCGCGATATGAAATTGATTCTGGATTTGGTTATCAACCATACTAGCGATGAACACCCATGGTTTATCGAGTCTCGTTCATCGAAAGATAACCCAAAAAGGGATTGGTACATTTGGAGTGACGGTAAAAATGGAAAAGAGCCAAATAACTGGGAGTCCATTTTCAGCGGCTCTGCCTGGAAATATGATGAACTAACTGAACAATACTTCATGCACCTTTTCTCTTCACGACAACCCGATTTGAATTGGGAAAATCCTGACGTAAGAGAAGCTTTGCAGAAAATGGTTATCTGGTGGCTGGATAAAGGCATAGACGGTTTCCGTGTGGACGCTATTTCCCATATCAAAAAGAAACCAGGTTTCCCGGATATGGCTAATCCAGAGAAATTAGAATACGTGCCTTGTTTTGAATATATGATGAATGTAGAAGGCATTGATGAATTCTTATCTGAATTCACTCAAAGAACGATTAAAAACTATGATGTGATGACTGTCGGAGAAGCAAATGGAGTAGGACTTGACGACGCCGATAAATGGGTGGGCGAAGATAACGGCTATTTCAACATGATTTTTCAGTTTGAACATTTACACCTTTGGGACAAGGACTCAGAGGAATCAATAGGTGTCATGGCATTAAAGAAGGTGTTGACCAAATGGCAAACTGGTCTTGAAGGCAGAGGATGGAATGCGTTATTCATAGAAAACCATGATCAGCCTCGAAGGGTGTCCAGTTGGGGAAATGATCGGGAGTATTGGAAAGAAAGCGCCAAAATGCTGGCCGCGCTATATTTCCTGATGAAAGGCACGCCGTTTATTTATCAGGGCCAGGAAATTGGCATGACAAATGTTCAATTTCCTTCTATTAACGATTACAATGATGTTGGCATGAATAACTATTACAACATTGAACGTGCAAAAGGCCGACCACACGAAGAGATTATGAACGTCATTTGGACAAGGGGCCGGGACAATTCCCGTACGCCGATGCAATGGGACACCACGAACATGGCCGGATTTACGACGTCGGATAAAACCTGGATTGGTGTCAACCCGAATTACACAAAAATTAATGTAGAGGAACAAGTAAACAATCAAGATTCGATTTTGCATTTCTATAAGAAACTTATCTATCTTCGAAAAGAGCACGAACTGTTTGTTTATGGCACGTATCAGCTGATGATGGAGGAGCATCCTAAATTGTTTGTGTACACGCGTACATTGGAAGACAAAAAGGCACTCGTTCTTTGTAATTTCCATGCTAGTGAGACGGAATTTACAGTTCCTGTAGAGTTAACTTATTCTGAATCCGAACTCCTCATTGCGAACTATAATATTGCGGACCAGCACTTGCCGCAGAACTGCACACTACAGCCATACGAAACAAGGGTATATTTATTGTCTTAAAATCCAGGGGCATTAGCTCCTGGATTTTTTTCGGCTCTCCTAATCATCCAACAAAGGGATTCTATCTTTATATTTATCAATTAACCTTCTATTATGATCAATCGCTCCATCTGTATTGCCGCTTTTGAAGATTGGAACCTCCAACTGATTCTCAGCCATGATCTTCACGGCTTCCACCATCACTCCGTTGACAATCGCAGCGCCGATAACCGTAGATCCTGGACCGAACCGAACTTCTACACTTTGAAGTTGCATAAGGGCATCTCCGACCTCTATATGATTATCAATCACAAGGTCAGCCACATCAGCTAAATATTTTCCGCTATTATGCCTGGAAGGCTGAAGTTTTGCATAACCCGTCGACGTAATTCCAATCACAAAAGCTCCGTTCTGTCTTGCTATTGCAGCAACATCAATCGGAACCGGATTTATGCCGGAAGTAGAAACAACGATGAGGAGATCCTTAGAGGTAATCTTGATTTTCCCCATGAATGTTGCTGCATGACCGCTTTTTTTCTCAAGAACGGAGGAGCGAACCGCACCTTTATGCAGCATCAAATCCTCAATAAAGATGGGATGAATCGGGGCAAGACCACCTGCCCGGTAAAATAGCTCTTCAGCCAAAATATGAGAGTGGCCGCAGCCAAACACATAGATGAGTCCATCCCTTTGGATGCATTCGGCTATTGCTTCGGCTGCCTTTGTTATCGTTTCTTTTTCATTTTGCTCTACCGTCGATAATAGTTGCTTGATTTTCTTGAAATACAAGTCGAACATTTAAAAACCTCCAGCGGTTCTTCACTGATTACCGTTTCATATTAATCATGAATCGATAGCGGTCGGCACGATATACAGATTTAACAAGCTCAATCGGGGTGCCGTCTTCTAAGTAAGATTTTCTTTGGATAAGCAGGATAGGTGATCCCTTTTTAATCTTCAAATATTGCGACTCCATTTGATCGGCGATGGAAGATTCAATGACCTGTTCACCCCGGTCGATTTTAATATGCTGCTGATCCTCGATATAGTCGTATAATGATTGATGCCTCATAATTTCATCGGTTAATCCTTTAATAAGATTTGCAGGAATATAGGTGGTTTCCAAAGCCATTGGTACATCGTCTGCTAACCTGATGCGTTTGATTTCATATACCGGTCCATGTTCTTGAATGTTCAGATGACCTGCGATCAGGTTATTGGCGGGTATAATTTCAAAGCTGAGCAATTCGTTGCCTGGCACCATGCCCCGTGCTTTCATATCTTCCGTAAAGCTGGTCAAGCCTTGAAGCGGCTGTTCGATCTTTCTTTCTGTGACAAAGGTTCCTTTTCCTTTTACGCGATATAAATATCCTTCATCAACCAGCTTGGTCAATGCCTGCCTAATCGTCATCCGGCTGATCTGATACCTTTCGGCGTATTCCCTTTCGGAAGAGATGAGATCTCCAGGTGTTAACTCGCCTTTTTCAATCATGTTCTTAATTTGTTCCTGTAACTGATAATATATAGGCACCGGTGAATTCTTATTGATCATGAAAAATTTCTCCTTTTAGCCGCCATTCATGACTCTTAGTAAAGTTTCTCTGCTTTAGCTAAAGCTGCTTTATCAGCGATAACGGTAACGTATGGATGTTTTTTTAATACGGAAGCAGGGAAGCTTTCATCAATCCCACCATGCAACAGTTGATACAGAGCTTCTTTTTTCTTGTCCCCTGAAACGAGAAGCAGGATTTCTTTGCTTTTCATAATTGTCGCGATGCCCATGGTGATTGCTTGATAGGGGACCTTTGTTTCATTTTCAAAAAACCTTGCATTCGCTTTTCTTGTGGCAGGGGTTAAATCGACGATATGCGTTTTTGAAGCAAAAGAGGTTCCAGGCTCATTAAATCCGATATGTCCATTGTTGCCGATGCCTAAGATTTGAAGGTCAATTCCGCCGTGCCGTTTGATGGACTGTTCATATGAACGGCATTCTTCCAGATTATCGCCTGTATCGCCACGGGGTATTTTTGTCCTGGATTTTTGAATATCAAGATGGTGAAACAGCTTGTTATCCATAAAATAACGATAACTGTTAGGATGATTCCCAGAGAGACCGATGTATTCGTCCAGGTTAAAGGTGGTGACCTGCTCATAAGAAGTTTGCTTATTTTTGTGGTCTTCAATTAATGCAGCATAAGTCCCGATCGGGGTCCCGCCTGTTGCGAGACCCAAGGTGATGGCAGGATTGCTGCGGACTTGTTCAATGATTATATCTGCCGCCCGCTTACTCATCTCTTGATAATCGTTTACTTCGATAATCTTCATTCCGCTCTACTCCCTTTTAAAGGCAAGTTTTCCTTTACAAAATGTCATCACTACATCATGGTTTTCATCGAGAATAACAAGGTCGGCATCCTTCCCTTCAGCAATGCTTCCTTTGTGGTCAAATACATTCAACTGTTTGGCCGGGTTTACGGATGCCATTTCAATGACACTTTCGAGCGAACAATCGGTGAAAGAGAGCATGTTTTTAACAGCCTGGTCCATTTTCAATATACTTCCCGCCAGTGTCCCGTCATGAAGAAATGCCTTATCATCTCTTACAATAACATCTTGGCCGCCTAAATCATATGTTCCGTTTTTTAAACACTTTGCCCGCATCGCATCGGTAATTAATAGAAGTCCGCCTGGTCCTTTTTGGTTATAGACGAGCTTGACCATTTCCGGTCTGACATGGATGCCATCCGCAATCAATTCCGTTTGCAATTCATCCCGCAACAGAGCGGCGCCGACGACACCAGGCTCCCGGTGATGCATCCCCTTCATTCCATTAAAAAGATGGGTAACATGCGTAGCTCCAGCAGTGATCGCATCCAAAACCTCTTCATAGGTGGCATCTGAGTGGCCGATGGAAGCAATGATTCCGTTTTCCTTTAAATATTTGATTAACTGAAGCCCGCCCGGTTGTTCGGGAGCAAGGGTAACAAGTCTAATCGTATCGTTTGAGAGCTCTTGCCACTTTTTAAATAACTCCACGTTCGGATCAACGATATATTCTACTGGTTGCGCTCCGGCTCTTTTCGAATTGACAAAGGGACCTTCAAGATGGATTCCGAGGATTTCTGCTTTACCCGGAGACTGATGATCGCTGATATAGTCACTTGCATTTCGTAACGCTCGTTCAATTGCTTCGTTTTCCTGGGTAATTGTGGTCGCAAGGAAGCTTGTTGTGCCTTCTTTCGGAAGAGCCGTCGCCATCGTCTCCAATGCCCCGATTGTCGCGTCCATTGTATCCGCTCCGTTCACGCCGTGAATATGGACATCGATCAGACCGGGGATAGCTTTACAGTGAGCAGGTAGCGTAATTTCTTCATATTGGTCTTGTTCTGTTAGTTGGGTATTGGATGAACCTATTTCGATAATTTTGCCGTTTTTGATTTTTATAAATCCATTCTCTTTCACGGTGTTTTCAGTGTAAATATGGATATGCTTAATTAAGGTATTAGTTCCAGGATTCATAGGCTTTACATCCTTTCTATACTCCTTAATCTTACACCTTATAAGCATAGTTGTCTATACCAGTTGATTTTATAGCATAACATGATTTTTTGTTAATATACTGATAGTAGAAAGTACTTTATATTATTATTCGCAAAAAAATGAAAGGAGGAAAATTGGTATAGACATCTATATGTCTATGATGGTAAAATTATCACAAGTAAGGAAACGTTTTCATAGTTTTATAAATTTTTTTAAGGAGTGATTCTATGTTAGGATTTTTGCAACGTATTGGTAAAGCATTAATGCTTCCGATTGCCGTATTACCGGCAGCGGGATTGTTGCTGCGACTTGGACAGCCTGACTTATTGGATATCCCTTTTATTGCAAATGCAGGAAATGCAATATTTGCCAACCTGGCACTAATTTTTGCTATCGGGGTGGCGATGGGCTTTGCTAAAGATAATAATGGGGCCGCCGCGTTGTCAGGGGCAATTGGTTATTTGGTTTTAACTGAAGGTGCAAAAGCGATAGATAAAGATATTAATATGTCCGTTCTCGGCGGAATCATCGCCGGTATCATCGCGGGGCTATTATACAATCGTTTTCATAATATTAAATTGCCGGAATGGCTGGCGTTTTTTGGCGGACGGCGTTTTGTTCCGATTATAACTTCATTAGTAATGATCGTACTTGCGGGTATTGCGGGTATTGCCTGGCCGCCGATTCAGGGATTAATTAACGATCTTGGTAATTGGATTATTGGCTTGGGTGCAGTTGGTTCAGGAATCTTCGGTTTCTTTAACCGGTTGTTGATTCCTTTAGGACTTCACCACGTTTTGAATAATTTATTCTGGTTCCAATTTGGGGAGTATGCAGATAAGACTGGTGATATTGCCCGATTCTTTGCAGGCGATCCAACTGCCGGACTTTATATGACGGGCTTTTTCCCAATCATGATGTTCGGGTTGCCGGCGGCTGCATTTGCAATGATCGCCGCAGCTAAACGAGAAAAGCGAAAAGCGGTAACAGGAATGCTTGCCGGTGTTGCATTAACATCATTCGTAACAGGTATCACAGAACCTATTGAATTTTCTTTTATGTTCTTATCACCTTTGCTTTATGGGATCCATGCCGTCTTGACAGGCCTTTCGATGTGGGTTACTTCTCTGCTGGATATCAGGAATGGTTTCACCTTCTCAGCAGGGGGACTAGATTATTTATTGAACTTTAATATTGCAGAGCAGCCACTGATGCTGTTGCTTGTAGGTTTGGTTTTCGGTGTGCTTTACTTCGTGATATTTTATAGTTTAATCAAAATGCTGAATTTAAAAACGCCTGGACGCGAAGATGATGATGTTTTCATCGTGGACGAAAATGGGTCAGCAGGCGATGATAAGTATGAACAAATGGCTCATCGATTCATGAACGATATTGGCGGAAAAGAAAACATTACTTCCATCGACAACTGTGCAACAAGGCTTCGCTTGGAAGTACAGGATATGGGCAAGGTAAATGATTCATCCTTAAAAGCACATGGTGCTAAGGGAGTCATGAAGATGAATGACCACAATCTGCAAATCATCGTTGGGACAGATGTAGAGTTTGTTGCTGATGCGATGAAGAGATTGGATAGAGAATAACCATAAAGCAAAGCTGTTCTGAGTATTGAGGCAGAGTGAAAATAAATTAAATCAGTTAATCGGCAGGGAATTACCTGCCGATTTTTTTCGATACTTATAGTATTTCACCATGAAAAAGTTATAAGATGAATCTACGAATCTCATTTATAAGCTGAGGTGATGTTCGATGAAGAAAAAAACGACTAAAATTCTGGCCGTCATTCTCGCATTGATCTTGTTAGTCGATATCGGGGCTAGCTTTTATTTCTATAATATCGCAGTAGCACGGTCATCGAAGGATTTTCTCGAGGGAAACCCGGACCTGGAAGTGTCGAGTGAGATGACCACGACCTATGAAGGGCGGGAATGGATTGGGAAGACCGCATTTGAAGACGTTACGATCACATCCCGTGATGACCTGAAGCTGAAGGGATATTATTTAGAAGCGAAGCAACCGACACTTAAGACAGTAATCATAGCGCATGGTTATTCCGGGAAAGCGAAGGATATGGGCACTTATGCGAAATTTTATCATGAAAAGCTCGGGTTTAATGTCCTGCTGCCAGATGCCCGTGGTCACGGGGAGAGCGAAGGGGACTATATTGGTTTTGGCTGGGACGAACGGAAAGACTACTTGCAGTGGATCGATTATGTACTGAAATTGAACGGAGAGCAATCGGAAATCATCCTCCATGGCGTCTCAATGGGTGGAGCCACCGTATTAATGACCAGCGGCGAAGAGCTGCCTGATCAAATAAAAGGGATAGTATCAGATTGTGCGTATACATCAGCTGAAGATGTGCTTTCCTACCAATTATCGAGAATGTACCATCTTCCGGAATTTCCACTTTTGCAGAGTACCAGTTTACTGACAAAAATCAGGGCGGGATACTCCTTTGAAGAAGCGTCAGCTTTAAAGCAAGTGGGCAGGACAGATAAACCAATCCTTTTCATCCATGGTGAGGCAGATACCTTCGTACCTGTAGAGATGGTCCGTCGTCTGTATGAAGTAACCAGGAGCGAGAAGGAGCTGTTTTTAGTGGCGAATGCAGAACATGGCAACGCATACGACGCCAATCAAGAGGGATATGAGAAGACAGTTACGGAATTTATCGGGAAGCATATCCGTTAAAAACAACGACGAGGAGATATATAGATGAAGACTATTTTACGCAATTTCATAAACGGCATTTTGACGATTGTTCCTATTATCCTAGTAATTTATGTTGTCTATAAAACATTCATGTTTTTAGACGGGATCCTTGGGAATGTCCTGAAACCATACTTGAAAGACGATTATATTCCAGGGATTGGATTGCTGGTTACGATCGTGCTTATTACGGTTTTAGGCTGGTTGTCCACAAAATTTTTGACGGGGACGATTTTCCGGTTGATTGATCGGCTTCTTGAAAAGATACCAATTGTTAAAACCATCTATTCCATTATCAAAGACACGATCAATTCGTTTCTAGGGGAGAAGAAATCCTTTTCAAAAGTAGCCCTTATCACGATTCCCGGCACGGAAATCAAAAGCATGGGATTCATTACGACTGAGGATCTGGCAAGCCTGCATGACCCGTTAAAGGATCATGTGGCCGTCTATATCCAGCAAACCTTCCAGGTTGCAGGGTTCACCTTTTTAATCCCTAAAGATCAGGTAGAAATCATTGATGTAAAGTCGGAAGATGCCATGAAATTCATTCTGTCGGGGGGAATGACATCGAAAAAAGACAAGCAGGAACGGACAATGCAAAAAAATAAAGGAGCCGAATAGTCGGCTCCCTTTGTGTTCCTATAAGTTTATGATTGAGATCGAGATATGATTTACATAGAAAATAATTGCTTACACGGTTATAAATCTTTAATCTACAATTTCTTCTTTCTTTTTCCTGCTTTTATTGAAATAGAGAAAAATCGGAAGCGGAATAACAATAAATCCTAAACTTTTGATGATCGTATTTTTTGCTTGTTGTCTCGCCGATGCTTTAGCATCTTCGATCATCTGCTCATAGTTTTCGCGCATTTGAGCTTCATCAATTGTGGAACCTTCCTCATAATTACCAGACTTATAGCTTTCATAACTTTCATATTCATAATACATATTGCTGGGGCTCACAAGGTCGGCAACCCCCATGAAAATACCGATTCCACCACCAATTGACATCATCAATGTAGCAAAAAGCACTAAATATACATACAGTTGTTTAAACATATCCTTTCCACCCTTCTTATCATTTTTCGCTATAGCCATTACGATAAATGCAACTATTGCGATTGGCAATATAGTCGTCAACAAAATTAAACTGGTGCCCATCACATGATATCCCCCCTGGATTTCTGTTTCTACATTCTAATTATAATCCTTTTTATACCAAGTATTACACACTGTTTAGATGTTTTGTTTCAAGCGTAACCTTAAATAAGGAACGCTATCCTTTTCCTGAAAGAGCTGTTGATAGTCAGAAACTTCGCAATAAAAAAGGGGAACGGCGTAAAAACGGAAATTCCCGGTACACAAACGGTCCCAGCTACAAAAAGAAAATTCCCGCTACAAAAGGAAGACTTCCGGCTACAAAACAGAGGGAACCCGCAACAAAATAGAAATTGACCACTACTCAAATATTTCATTTAACCAAACCATAATCCCTTATCTCGACTGTCGCTTTACAATTGACCTTTACGGTTGGATAAACGTCTCGCCAATTGAGGCTTTTCCACTCTTCGTAATCTAAGCTGTTACGGACGGCCTTTCCTAGTCCAAAGCTATCTACATTATGTCTTTGGGTAAATGCAACTAATCGTTCCATGTCATGCTCGAGATATTCTTCCAATTTTCTTTCTATGTAGGCTCTATTTTCATTTTCTCTAATGCTTTTATTCCCTAAGTATTCCAAAATAGACCCTTTAACTTTTACTGAAATATTAACCGTGAAGTCCTTCGACTTTGGGTCATGCTTGACATTCAGTTTTCTACTGCTTTTTACATTTGAGAAAGCTACAAATTCAGGGTCAGCCTCTTTATTACCCGTCCATCGAAAATTTATGTGGCCATCGTCTAATTCTTGATGGATGAGCGAGAAAATGATGGCCCTTGTAGAATCAATTTTGGTCACATAACGATCATCTTGAAATAAGGCGATTCCATCAACACCTACATATGTCTTTTTCTTAATGAGCAGCGGGGCCACAGGATCGACACCATCGTCATAATAATCTGTTTCAAAATGGTAAAGACTTAGTCCTGGAAATGTATTATTTTGAACTTCTTTTTCGATTAATCGATCAATGTATTCATATGTCCCTTGTTGCTTATCATAGTCGGTGGAAAGCATCGCAGCAGCGTCACCATTAACGATCGCAACCTTTGTCCTTCCTCCGATTGAAGGGTCTCTTTCAAGAGCATCAAGGTGGGTCCGCACTCCCAAACCCGCAAGGCTTTTTCCGATCAGAATGGTTCTTAACTGCCCATTAACCAAGTTCCAGCCGGTTTGGGAGGACAATTTTAGTCGTGCCTCTTTACTGCTTCCTGCTTTTGCATGGATTATCTTCTGTTTCCCTTTTTCTTCAGCTATAGGAATCGACACGGAAACATTAATTTCTTCCACTTTGGAATCATCATTTTTCTTTTCAAGATCATAAGTGATTGTTTGGATCATCGCCTGGTCCTCTAATATCCTTATATCGTTGCAGCCGGTAAGAAAGAACAGCACATTTAAAATAATCATGATTTTAATTTTAGCGTTTCTGGACATCACTATATTTTTTTCCTCCTTTCTGGATCATTAGCAACAATATGGCTGCAGCCGGGAGGCCAATCGCTATGGTTATCTCTATTTTCGATAAAAATGAGAGCCATTCAGAGATCTGATCCAATGTACCGGGAACTAAGGAAATGAAGTAGGTTATGGCAATGATTAAAAAGGATAAAAGCTTTTCATCTGTTCTCTTGAAGATCCTTTTTGCTGCTTCCGTTGCTGCCCAATAATACATGACAGAAGTAATCAAAACTTTGAACAGGAAAAGCCCATACAGTAAGTTTTCCAGCCGTTCGAGAAAAGGAAAATGGATCGTTGATAGCAGATTCATAAGGGGAAATAGTAATTCTCTCAAATAAGCATGGCCAAAGTATCCGAAAATCACAAAACAGGTATATGTATAGATAAAGGTCGTGATTAAATTGCCAACAAGCATTGCTTTAATAAATCTTGATTCTTTATTGATATACGGGATGAAAAGGAGGGAAAGTTCGAATCCTAAAAAGGCAATGTACGTATCGATCATACCGTGTAACCAATCATTGCCTTCTTTAAAAAGAAAGGGTGTAAAGCGGGCCAACTCAATTCCATGAAACTGAGTCGTAAATAACAGGGCCAGGAAAATGGTGATCGAAAATATGATTGTCGAGGCTTTTGCAATATTATAAAGCCCTTTAATCAAGAGTAAATAGACTAATACATCATAGGTTAGCTTTAGTATCGCTACCGGAGTGGTATGAAAGCAAATAATCTGATAAAGGTTAATATATTGTTTTCCTACAATACAGGCAAGCAGTGACCATAAGAGGATAAGAAAGATATAGACGGGATACAGCAGAAGACGAGGTAAGCCATTTTCAAGAATAATGAACAAAGATTTTCCATTCCCAAGCTTATATACGCCTCCTATTAATAAAATATTCAAAGAAACAAGCAAAGACACCAGCAATACCGCAATCCAACCATTTGTTCCAAAATCATATGCTAGTACATTAGGCAGAGTAAACAAAGCTACTCCCGATTGAATTAAGTAAATTAAAAGGACCAAATGGATGTAATGTAATTTTTCTTTCATTTTAGTTCACCTATAGTTTCTTTTTTTCGCGAATTGGATTAGGTGTCCTTGATTGGACCGGTCTCGATTTCAACATGGAAAACGGAGATCTTATGAAAACGTCTTTTAAATCCTGCGGATAAAGTGGTGTAATAGGTGTTAAATAAGAGGTACCCATATTAGTGATACCAGTTAAATGAATCAGCACGAGAGCAATACCAAGCATGATACCATAATTGCCCCACATCCCAGCGAGTATGATGATACCAAAACGGACCAGCCGAATCGAAGCGCTCATCATATAACTTGGAATCACGAATGAAGCTATGGCTGATATTGCGACGGAGATAATTAAGACATTGCTTGTGAATCCTGCCTCTACCGCAGCCTGTCCAATAACGATACCCCCTACAATGCCAATTGTTTGCCCGATTTTTGTAGGCAAACGGGCTCCGGCCTCTCTTAATAGTTCAATGGTAATCTCCATTAACAGAGCTTCCAACAGAGGAGGGAAAGGAACCCTGCTGCGCGATTCCAACAATGTGAGGAGTAAAGGCCTTGGAATCATTTCATAATGATAAGTAGTAAGTGATACATAAAAGGCAGTGAAAAAAATAGTGATCCCAAAGGCAATGTATCTTAATAATCGCAAAAAAGACCCAAGTGCCCACCGTTGGTAATAATCATCCGGTGAGTTAAAAAAATCAAAAAAACTGGTAGGAGCCACAGTAGCTGTCGGGCTTCCATCCGTAATGGCGACAATTTTCCCTTCAATCAATTTTGAAGCAGCGACATCAGGCCTTTCTGTCGTTAAGTATTGCGGGAAGATCGAGTAAGGATTATCTTCAATCATTTGAATGAGCATATTTGAATCGAAAATGCCATCAATTTTAATCGATCCAACTCTCTTGTTAAACATTTCTACAAAGTCTTTGTTAACAATATTTTCAATATATAGAAGATAAATATCGGTTTTTGTTATCTCGCCAACGGATATTCTAATAGTTTTTAAATGTGAACTCCTTACTCTTCGACGGATTAGCGAGATGCTTTGGCCGGCTGATTCATTAAAAGCTTCATGCGGGCCGGTGATTACCGACTCCGTTTCAGATTCATTAACTGCGCGGGTCTCGGGGCCAAAAACATTGACGAGGTAAGCCTTGTCTTTATGAAAAATCGCGGCTTCCCCACTTAAAAGACCCTGATATAAAATGTTTTTATCTTTAATTTCTGTATATCTTTCCTGTGCCAGGATTTGTTCCACTTCAGGAGACTTATTGACGTCAAAGGGATCAACTAAAAATTCCTTTACTTTTATTTCATTTACGAGATTCTCAAAATATAGATAGTGCAGCTGATACTGAGGGATGGTATTTTGGGTTAAGTCATCACAATCCTTAAAAGTTGCGAGTGTATCTTTCAAAGAAACAGCATCGATTTCTAACTTATTAGCATTAATAGATTGTTCATTCTTATATTTC
Source organism: Bacillus sp. V59.32b (assembly GCF_003429085.1). Classification (GTDB taxonomy): domain Bacteria; phylum Bacillota; class Bacilli; order Bacillales; family DSM-1321; genus Peribacillus. The sequence goes on from NZ_QVTC01000050.1 coordinate 46,252, forward strand.
TTCTTAAAGAATCCCAATATGGTTACCCCGCATTTTCTATTAATGTAAATAGTTTTTGCAAACTAATAATTCTTATACTTTTTTATTCTTGGCTCTGTTAAATTCCATTGTTGATTTTCAAATGGTCATGGAATCTACTCGCTTT
>NZ_QVTC01000051.1 GCF_003429085.1 Bacillus sp. V59.32b
TGTCTTTTAATGTATCGACAGAAGTTGTGTCTAGACCCCAACAAATATTATAGAGCCAACTTTAAACCACTCAATCGCAAGTCCTTCCAAAGCCATTTCAATCGATTCCAAGGCTTGCGGCTTATAGACCATCCCGCCTAATATCGCCGCCACTTGACGTGATTCAGAATCATTAAAAACAACGCTGGAGATGCTTTCTTCATGATCGTCATCGAAATGATATATTTCTCTCCGGCCGTCATCATGAATAACAACGACAACCTTTTCTTTACTCCGCGTAATGATTTCAAACTTTTGGCCAATGCCGGGAAGCTCGCTTTCTCTAATATTCACTATAATTCCTCCTTGAAAATTTATATTTTTGAAAATGGGAGTAGAGCTATTTTGGGTTTTCTACAAATTCACATCAATAACCGTCTGGATGCCTTCATCTTTTGAAATTCCAAGATATTTTAATGTTTCTGACGGGGTTGAGTGATGGTAATATTTTTGAATCAGTGAGAGGGCAACACCTTGTTTATAGGCATGAAAACCGAATGTTTTCCGCATCGAGCTCGCGCCGAACCTCCCGTCGATTCCCAATGCGTCAACTGCTTGGTGAATGATTCGATGTGCTTGCTGGCGCGTTATCGGTTTTTTGGTCTTGGGGGAAACGAATAAATAATCATCACTCTGAAGTTTGGACGTTTCAAGGTAGTGAGAAAGGGCGCTTTTCGCTTTTGCATTCAGGTAGATCTGCTTTTCGGGATGATGGTCATAAGCAGGTAAGCTGAAGAAGTTTTTAATACTTCCTTTCTCATCGAGAACATCGCATACTTTTATTTCTAATATTTCATTTATTCTCAGACCGGTATTGATGCCGATTACAAAAAAGAGGAGGTCTCTTTCCGAATGATTCTTTAAATACTTTTTTATCGCGTTTATTTGCTTGATGTCTCTGAAGGCTTCGACATAGTCCAAAGAAAATCACTCCCATGACAAATGTTACTTAATTCAAGTATAACATATGTTTATGTAACATCAAATAATAAGAATCTTATTAATCATTATTTAGAATTATCCTTGCTAGTTTAGCATCCGCCAAAGTTTCCAAAATATTTATGGACAAAAAAAGAGGTCTATCATGGCGATAGCCTCTCTTTAGAAAATGCTTTTACTCGATGGATTGGATGATATCCTTTTTGATATGGTCCCATAACGCTTCGTCTTCAGTAAAGCGGCTTGTGAGTGACTCAACGAACAATTTAAAAGCGGCATCATGGCTCGGATCTTCTTTTGCGGGCATTTTGCTGCGCAATTCATCAACAAATGATTGAACTTCGGGCGCCCGGGGACCCCACTTGGCAACTTCTTCCCCATCCTGATCTATAAAGATGATAATCGGGATTGAACGGGCCGTCCCATTTGTTAAATACTGATCCATTAATTCAAGATTTTCATCGCGAATCAGATAACGGATATCCATATCAGCTTCCTCGCCAATCCTCATCAAGATAGGCAGATTAACCATTGCATCTCCGCACCAGTCTGCAGTAAGGACGATGGCACGCAGGTTTTTCTCCTTTAAAGAAGCAAGCTGGGCTTTATCCTGTTCGTTCAACTGGAATTTATCATAAATCGATTCCAGGCTTTCTTTGTGGGTTTGCATTTCGTTAATATAACGATCCTTTGTCATCCCTTTATCAAACCAGCTGTTAAGTGAACTCATTACGCATTCCTCCGTGATATCTTATTTCTCATCACTATCATAACTTGAGGGGGCACGGCCTTGAAAGTTTTTTGATTAAAGATATCCTTAGCTTTTCCTGTTCTTGCAGAATAAAAAAGACTTTCGCCACTTGGGCGAAAGCCTTATAAATTTTTTCTCTCTGTATTTTACTTAGCTGCCTTCTGTAATTTGTGAATAACCTGCAGGGAACGTCCGGTTCCGATGGCAACGGATTCTAGCGGCGATGGAGCGATGTGGACCGGTACAACGATTTCATTGCTTAGCCAATCCTGGATCCCGTTTAAAAGCGCTCCGCCTCCTGTCAGTACAACGCCTTGATCAACGATATCGCCGCTCAGCTCGGGAGGGGAATCCTCGAGTGTAGCCCGGATTGCTTCAAGAATGTGAAGCAATGATTCTCGAATCGCTTCCTGAATTTCATCAGAATGAAGCTCCACTGTCTTTGGAAGTCCGGTCACTAAGTCACGGCCCCTGACTTCCATTGACTGCCTGGGATGATCAATTAAAGCATAACCGATTTCGATTTTAATCATTTCAGCTGTCCGTTCACCGATAAGGAGATTATATTTTTTTCTAACGTACTGAATGATATCTTCATCCAATTGATCTCCGCCAATACGGACCGAGTTGCAGGAAACGACTCCGCCAAATGAAATGATGGCTACTTCGGTTGTGCCTCCGCCGATGTCTACAATAACATTTGCAATCGGCTCATCAACAGGCAAATCAGCACCAATCGCCGCTGCAACAGGCTCTTCGATTAAGTGGACGTGCTTTGCTCCGAAGTTTCTGACCGCGTCATGGATAGCCCGTCGTTCAACCGAAGTCGAGCCTGACGGTGTGCAGACAACGACGGTTGGCTTCCGAATGGAAAAACCAAGCTTTTTGCTGGCTTTCTTCATAATTTGTTTCAGCATCTGGGTGGTAATATCATAGTCGGCAATTACGCCATCCTTTAATGGGCGGACTGCGATGATATTTCCCGGCGTTTTGCCGATCATGCTTTTTGCCTCCGCGCCGACTGCCAAAACTGTTTTTGTTTCAGTATCAATGGCCACAACCGATGGCTCATTTAAAACAATTCCTTTGTTTTTACTGTATACAAGCGTATTGGCAGTACCTAGATCAATTCCTATTTCTGTATTTGATAACATGTATTGTCACTCCTTCGTCAGGTTTGACCCCCATATTAAGTATTCTACATAAACTTGTCGATTTATGGGGGTAGGAATTTGTGGAAATTCCTCACAGAGTGAAAAACTTGTCAGGAGCGACTGAATTAATTTATGAAAAAGAAGCTAAATGTTCCAAACGATCTAGGCCGTTAAGCGTGCTTCCTTCTCGAACCTCCTGAACATGAGTGCAAAAAGAACCGAGCTGAACAGGGCTAGAAGACCGAGCGTGACAAAGGTCCAGAAGTAGCCTATCCATTCTGTCATAGGAATGGCTAATGGAGCAACCATTCTTCCGATCGTATAACGCAAGCTGGCCGCGGCGAAGTATTGTCCACGCATGTTATCCGGGGCCAATTTGGAAATGAATCCCTGTTGGATACCGGCGGTCATCAGCTCTGCAAATGTGAAAACGGCCATCGCAAGAATAAGCCCCCAAATCCAACTGTTGAGTCCAAACATGATCATGGATCCGCCATATATGATAGAAGAGAGGACGAACACCTTTTTTTCTTTATAGGCGGACATCCATTTCGTGATGACAATGGTCAGGAGCGCAACCAGAAATCCGTTTTCGGCAATCAAAAACCCGAAAATTTGCTCTCCTTCCATGTCAAACGACCAGTCAGCTATAGCAAAAAGGGTTTGCGGCGCGACCGTTTCCTTCACATAAACAGGAATCAGCAAATCAAGCTGCATAAAGGTTTGGGCGACTAATACGCCTGCCAAAATGAACAGCAAAAAGGTTTTATCCTGGAGAATGACCTTGTAATCCCGCAATTGATGCAGCAGGAAGCGAAGCCAGTTCATATTGTTTTCAGATACTGCATGCATTTTATAGGCTGGCGCTGTCTCTGAAATCCACTTATAAAGAACCAACCCTAATAATGCGTTCAAAACACCCGCTGAAAGCAGCAGCTCAAATCGGTGATCTGCATAAAATATCCCGCCCAATATCGGTCCGATGACGACAGCAATATTAGTTGAGGTGTAAAAAATCGCAAACACGCTGCTTCGGTCTTTTTCACTAACGACATCAGCAACCATCGCCTGGCTTGCGGGCCAATATAATGAGCCGAAGATGCTTACAGCGGTAAAGCAAATAAAGCCAAGCCACGGGGAATCGTACCAGGGGGAGCTTGCATAAGCAAAAACCAAAAAGGAAAGACCCTGGCCGATTGAAGAGATAACCATCATTGTTTTTCGTCCAAAGCGGTCAGCAAAATAACCACCCAACAAATTTGCTACAACCGAAAATACTTGAGAAAAAACAAGCAGCAAACCAGCCGCAGTCTTTCCGAAAGCATCAGTAAAAAAGATAGCCAGGAAGGGGAAAAACATCCAAAATGTGATGTTTACAAGCGATTCTCCACCTAGCCGGATTTTCAGATTATTATCCCAGTCTTTAAGACGCATAAATAATTCCTGCTTTCTTTTATTTTCCAAATAAATGATACCTTTATACATTCGCTCAAAACAAGATAATTATTTTATAGTAAAGTATAACGTGATGAACTTTGATAGATATCTAGCTACGACGTGCAGGACGTGACTTGCGCCGACGAAGACATAAGGACACGGCGCTTTTAGTCGACCCCGGACTTGTCCATGAAGGGCTGGCATCGACGTAAGACTTAGCGATCCGATGTTCATTACTAACAGGGCGCTTCCGCTTCTATAATAGGCTTCGAATTCAAGCGGGATGAAAACGGTGTCGGATTTACAGGATATTTCCCGGACAATATCTATTAAAACTCTGCGGTTAATGGAAACTTAAAAGAGCCCCCCGCGAGTTCAATGCTGAAATCACCCCGTACCATTAATTTATTATGTGAAGTAAAGGGTTTCGCTGCTAAGTCTTGACAGCCGAGCAAATCCGGTTGGAAAAACAATTCGATCGCGGAGAACGTTCCCGGAATCCAGTTGACAATTTTATTTAAGCTTAAGTCTCGTTTGCGGCTTATTATGTCATAGAGCTTTATGCTTCTCCATTTATCTCGGCCACAATAACAGTCTCTAACTCCTCACAGTAATGAAGTTTTCCATGAAAGTAAGGATTGTACATATTCAGGTAAAAAGAAGAATCGTAGGACAACGGAAAAAATTGATGGCTAGTAGGCTCCCTTGTCTGAAAGAGGTTCCGTAAAACCTCTACATCATTTTCATCAAAAAAATCTAACTTTCGAAATGGACGCTTCTTTTCAACAGCAACGGTACTGGCAGCAGCAGTATAATAATGCTCCTGAATGACCCGGAAACCAAATGCCGTATATAAATCAGGTTTGTCGGTATACAAAAAGGCGACTTGTACCTGCTTATTTAACTCGGTAAGCATGAGTTGAAACAATTGCTTCATTAAGCCTCTGCCTCTGTATTCCGGGTCTGTCATGACCGATTGGATGCCCGCGCCTTTTATCCTTTTCCCTTCGATCAATAAAGGCATAGCGAACATGGACACGTTAGCGACAGCTTTATCGCCATCAAAAAATGTATACGGAGTATAGTCCGGGTTCCAAAAGCCGCGAGCATGAAAATCTTTTAGAATGGCAGCCTCAATTCCAAAAACTTTCTCAAAAAGCAGGTATAACTTTTCTCTTGTTGAATCGTCATTTGAGTAATACTTTAATAGATTCATGGTTTCTCCTTTGCATTTCCTCATTCAAGTTCCATTATAAAATGAATGATAAGAAAATTGTATGTCTTTGGAAAATGATTGTTTACAAATCTTGTAATGTGTCACAAGATATAGAAAAACGAGTTGCGGGGTGACCAAGAAATGGGGAAAGCTGCCCACTGGAATAATCGCGAAGATATCCTGTCATTAATTAAACGGCTTGTGAGAGTACCGAGCATTTCCGGCACAACAGTAGAGAATCAAATGACGGAAGAGCTTGTTTCAATCTTGAAAGAAATTCCCTATTTTCAGGAAAATCCAGATTTGATTTTTGAGAAGAAGATAACGGGGGATTCGTTGAATAGAAAATCCGTTGCTGCCTTACTGAAAGGGAAGAAAGGGAAGTCTGGTAAAACCGTCGTATTATTGAGTCATTTTGATGTTGTAGGGGTTGATGATTACGGTCATCTGAAAGACTATGCTTTTGATTCCGATCAATATATGGAGAAATTAAAAGATACAATCCTTCCAGATGATATTCGGGAGGAACTGGATTCAGGAAATTGGCTGTTCGCCAGAGGGATTATGGATATGAAGGCGGGTCTTGCCCTTCAGATTGCGCTGCTGTCGGAATTAGGAGAAGACCAGAACTTTGAGGGCAATATCCTGCTTGTGTCGACTCCTGATGAGGAAAGGAATTCTGAAGGAATGTTTGCCGCCGTCGAATGCTTAAGCGAACTGAAGGAGCAGCACGGTCTCGACTATAATCTATGCATTTGTTCAGAGCCTTCCTTCGCCAGTTATCCCGGAGATCAATCTAAATATATTTATCTCGGATCGGTAGGCAAGCTTTTGCCGCTTATATTCTGCAACGGTAGGGAAACACATGTCGGCGAGCCGCTTGAAGGCATGAATGCCACGTGGATGGCTTCGACATTCACAACAAATATGGAGCTGTCGGAGCTGTTTCTGGAAGAGTCGGGCGGTGAGCAAAATCCGCCGCCGACCTGTCTGAAACTCACTGACTTAAAAGAACAATACAGTGCCCAGACTCCTACGCAAGCGTATGTGCTATATAACGTGTTAACATTGCGGCAAACGCCTGCGGAAGTATTGGAGAAGCTGAAGCTGGCAGCGGAGGAAAGTTCGGAAACGATCCATTCAAAAATGAGCAGGATGTACAAAGATTCGAGGGGAGAACCAGTAAGTGATTTAAAGCCAAAGGTCTTTACGTACTCGATGCTTTATAATCTTGGTAAAGAGCGCTTTGGAGAAGAATTTGAAAGTGAGATAGCCGACATACTCGATCAGGATACGAACGTTGAATTCGATTACCGCCAGCTGACTTTGGAAGTGGCGAAAACCATCAGCAGCTATTTTGAAGATATGGCGCCTTTTTATCTGATCATGTTTGCTCCGCCATATTACCCCCATGTCTCCCTGCAAAAGGAAAGTGAAAGGGATGAAAAGGTATTATCAATCGCAGAATCCATTATAGATGAGGCCAAGGATATGTACAATGAAGAGCTGAAGCTCAAGCAGTTTTTCGCCGGATTGTCTGATGTCAGCTACTGTAGGCTGATGGATGCCGAACGTGTCATCCCTTCGCTCGTTAGCGAGATGCCTTTGTATGGGAAAAAGTACAAATTGCCGCTTAAGGACATAGAAGCATTGGATATTCCAACTATAAACCTGGGACCATACGGCAAGGATGCCCATAAAAGGACGGAGCGATTAGAGCTTACATTTTCAACCGAAACAGTGCCTGAATTGTTAAAGTATGCTCTGCGTGCCGTGCTTGAATTTAAATAAACAAGAGGCCGTTCAAATATGAACGGCCTCTTGTTTGTTAATTTGCTAAACTCAGCAGTTGATAGGCTTTGGTAACCGCTTCTTCTGAAGGTGGTTCAACATCTTGAAGCGGATATTTTAGACCAAGTGCTTCCCATTTATATACACCAAGTTTATGGTACGGCAGGATTTCGACTTTCTCCACGTTCGTCAGCGTGTGGATGAATTGGCCGAGCTTCATCAGGTCTTCCTCACTGTCCGTGATACCGGGAACCAACACATGACGGACCCAGACAGGGATTTGCTTATTTGATAGATACTTGGCAAATCTAAGGATATGGTCGTTAAATTTGCCCGTCAGCTTACGGTGTTTTATTCGGTCAATATGCTTAAGATCGAGAAGAACAAGATCCGTATATTCAAGCAAGCCATCTAGTTCCTGTAAAAATGCTGGAGTATCTGAAAAACAGCCCCCTGACGTATCCAGAGCAGTATGGATTCCAAGCTCTCTGCATTGCATAAATAGTTCTTTTACAAACGGAATTTGCAGCAGCGGTTCGCCGCCGCTCACCGTGATTCCACCGCCCGATGCCCGAATGAAAGGCAGGTACGCCTTCAAGTCATCGATGATTTCTTGCGGTGACATACTTTTTCCTTTTCCAATGCCCCATGTATCAGCGTTATGGCAATATTGGCAACGCAGGAGGCAACCTTGGGTAAAAACGATATAGCGAATGCCCAGTCCGTCAACTGTTCCGCATGTTTCTACTGAATGTATATTTCCGTTCATAATGATACCCCTCCCGCATCTCTCCCTGGAGAAGGCGGAAGAGATGTCTATTATAAGCTTTCATGGAATGTACGGTTGATTACGTCAATTTGTTGCTCCCGTGTCAGTTTAATAAAGTTTACCGCATAGCCGGAAACCCGGATGGTCAACTGAGGATATTTTTCAGGATGATCCATCGCGTCAAGCAATGTTTCACGGTTAAAGACGTTTATGTTTAAGTGATGTCCTTTTTTCTCAGAATAGCCGTCCAAGATAGCGGCAAGATTGTTTTGCTGAATATCGTCTTCTTTACCTAACGCTTTTGGAACCATAGAGAACGTATTGGAAATACCGTCCAGTGCATGCTTGTAAGGTAGCTTGGAAACGGATGCTAGAGAAGCGAGCGCTCCTTTCGTGTCTCTTCCATGCATCGGGTTAGCCCCAGGCGCGAATGGTTCACCGGCGCGGCGACCATCGGGCGTGTTCCCTGTTTTCTTGCCATAAACGACGTTGGAAGTAATCGTTAAGACAGACATCGTATGAACGGAATTGCGATAAGTTACATGTTTGCGAAGCTTTGTCATAAAGCGTTCGACAAGATCAACAGCGAGGCTGTCCACACGCTCGTCATTATTCCCATATTTAGGGAAGTCTCCTTCTGTTTCAAAGTCGACGGCAATGCCGTTTTCATCGCGGATCGCTTTTACTTTTGCATATTTGATAGCGCTTAAGGAATCAGCCACAACACTTAGGCCGGCGATGCCTGTAGCCATAGTGCGCAGAATCTCTGTATCATGCAGCGCCATTTCAATACGTTCGTAGCTGTATTTATCGTGCATAAAGTGAATGACATTCAATGTATTGATGTACAGTCCGGCCAGCCATTCCATCATCGTGTCAAAGCGTTCCATTACTTCGTCAAACTCAAGGTATTCGCCTGTGATAGGTGCAAACTTCGGTCCAGCCTGGATTTTCTGCTTTTCATCAACGCCGCCATTGATCGCATAGAGCAATGCTTTCGCAAGGTTCGCGCGGGCTCCAAAAAACTGCATTTGTTTCCCGATCCTCATCGCGGATACACAGCATGCGATTCCGTAATCATCGCCATATTCTTCAATCATGATATCGTCATTTTCATATTGGATTGAGCTTGTTTGGATTGACATTTTCGCACAATATTTCTTAAACTCATCAGGCATGTTCATGGACCATAAGACAGTCAGGTTCGGTTCCGGTGCTGGACCTAAGTTATCCAATGTGTGAAGGAAGCGGAACGAGTTTTTCGTAACCAATGTCCGACCATCAATCGCCATGCCCCCGATAGATTCGGTTACCCAGTTAGGGTCTCCGCTGAACAGCTCATTGTAATCCGGTGTTCTTGCGAATTTTACTAAGCGGAGCTTCATGACAAAATGGTCTACCAGTTCCTGTACTTCTTTTTCGGTAATTGTGCCTTCTTTAAGATCGCGTTCAATATAAATATCAAGGAAGCTTGAAACCCGTCCAAGGCTCATCGCGGCTCCGTTTTGTTCCTTGATGGCAGCCAAATAGGCGAAATACAACCACTGGAAAGCTTCGCTCGCGTTGGATGCAGGCCCGGAAATGTCATATCCATAAGAAGCAGCCATTTTTTTCAATTCGGCAAGTGAACGAATTTGCTCCGATAACTCTTCTCTAAGACGAATCACATCTTCGGTCATCGTTGTAGAAGTACTGGCTAACGCTTCTTTCTTTTCATTAACGAGACGGTCAATCCCATAAAGCGCCACCCGGCGGTAATCACCGATGATCCTGCCGCGGCCATAAGCATCCGGAAGTCCGGTAATGATTCCGACCTTACGTGCCAGCTTCATTTCGTCTGTATAAACATCAAAAACTCCCTGATTATGTGTTTTGCGGAATTCTGTGAAAATCCGTTCCACTTCTTTATCCAATTCGTACCCATATGATTCAAGCGATTGCTGGGCCATTCGGATTCCGCCATATGGCTGTAATGAACGCTTGAACGGCTTGTCTGTTTGGACACCTACCACTGTTTCTAAATCTTTGTTCAAATAGCCTGGCCCGTGGGAGGTAATGCTGGATACAATTTCTGTATCCATATCCCATACACCACCATTTTCACGCTCCTGCATGGTCAAATCCATTACCTGCTTCCATAACCTGCTTGTCGCCTCTGTAGGGTCTTCCAGGAATGTGTCATTGCCGGAATACGGCGTAATATTCTTTAAAATAAAATCCCTTACGTTTACTTCCTTTTGCCAATTCCCATCTAAAAAATCTCTCCATTGTTTCATAATCCTTACCACCTTTTTAATAAAAATAATAAAACAGTTTAGAAAAATTCAGTGTAACAGTTTACACTTTTATCATACTGCCTTTTTAGCGATAGTTGTAAAGAAAATTGTGAATAATTTGTGAAGAAATCAACAATAACAGGAATACATAGAAGGAAAGGCGCCGTTTTATTTGGTGGATAAAAATGAAGACGAAATCTTTTTTGGAGAACTGTACTACTGTTTGTATAAAAAACTGTTATATATATCAATTCTGTATTAAAACAAAATCCAGGACATCAATTGTCCTGGATTGAGTATCTCTATTCTTTAATCCTATTTTTAAAAGCTTCCAGTGCAACCATATCCGGTTCTTCGTGTTCCCCGATATGGGCTTTCTTAGGTGACGCGCTGTTTTGCGGGAAATCACCTGTATGCCCTTTTTTTCGGGAATTAAAATGTTTGCCTCTGCTCATGGAAATCCTCTCCTTTTTAAGTTCCTTTAAAGTTAGTTTGGCTAATATGAAGACAGATTATGTTCCTGAGGTCTCAATCTATCCGTGTTATAATGACTTGTAAAAAAAGGTGGTTGAAAAGTGATGGGTCATTCGTTTGAAGCCTTGGTTTCAAATGTCTTTTAGCAAACTTCGGCTTCCTTGACCCCACTCGCAGAGGAGTGTGTAAATGGACTTTGTTCAGACCGTTTCAGAAGATAAGATCCGAAAAGTGATAGAGGAACATCTCCCCGGGAAAGGGTCCTAGATGACATGTCAGGAATTCCAGCCGAACTCCGGATGGCATATAAAAATCTTAAAGGACGCGGGAATGCTTGAGGGAGAACAGAATTTCCGCAAAGAATTAATGAGGATTGAAGACCTGCTTGCCTGTACTCAGGATGATTTGGAGAAAGTAAGATTAAAACAACTCAGGTGAGAAACTGCTTTCCTTTAAAAAGGTAATGGCAAAAAGAAATACCACAAACAGTTTGGCTTTCAAAAAGTATGAAAGCAAACTAAACAGATTATTTGAATAGCTTTCTTTTCCAACATCCAATCAGGGGTGTTTTTTCTTTTTGGTTCCTTTGAATAGGTCATGTTCACATTCTTTTGTTTAATTTATTGAAAAATACTCATTTTTTTTCTTTTTCTTCCGATATAACAAAGAGATTAGAAAATTAATGAATGGGTGAGTTGTATGGATAAAGCATCGATAATTGGAGTTTTGCTCGGAGTGGTTGCAGTTGGAGTGGGGATGGTTATAAAGGGTGTAAGTCTTTCATCACTTATCAATCCAGCGGCCATATTAATAATCATTCTCGGGACGATAGCCGCTGTTACAACTGCCTTTCCCATGTCAGAGCTGAAGAAAGTTCCCAAGTTATTCAAGATTATCTTTTCGGAACGGAAGCTTACGACACCAGAGGAATTGATTAAAACGTTCTCTGAATGGGCAGTTGTCGCGAGAAAAGAAGGACTACTTGCCTTAGAAGGCATAGCCGAACAAGTGGAAAATCAGTTTTTAAAGAATGGACTGAATCTGGCGGTGGAAGGCCAGAGTGCGGATTATATTCGTGACATATTATCAGAAGAGATAGATTCAATGGAAGAAAGACATCGGTCAGGTGCGGCCATTTTTTCTCAGGCAGGTACATACGCACCGACATTAGGGGTATTGGGAGCCGTACTCGGACTGATAGCCGCCCTTAGCCATATGGAAGATACGACAGAACTTGGCAAAGCCATTTCGGCGGCCTTTGTTGCAACATTATTAGGGATATATACCGGATATGTATTGTGGCATCCATTTGCCAATAAACTCAAGCGGAAATCACAAGAAGAGGTGCTTTTGAAACAGATGATGATAGAGGGGATTCTTTCGATTATTGAAGGAGAAGCTCCAAGGACAATTGAACAAAAATTAACTTCTTATTTGCCGGCTGAACAACGGAAAAAATGGCTTGAAGGCGTGAAGCAAGATGGCTAGGCGAAAGAAACCTAAACATCACGAAGAACATATGGATGAATCGTGGCTGGTGCCGTATGCGGACATCTTAACACTTTTACTGGCCTTGTTCATTGTATTATTTGCATCCAGCTCAGTGGACGCGAATAAGTTCAAGCAGATGTCTAATGTATTTAATGAAATTTTCAGCAGTGGCACTGGGGTAATGGAAAATCAGAGCCCGATTAGTAATGATAATCCGTCCACCTCAAAAGAAGCAGAACAAACTATAAACGAGCAAAGCGCAAACCTCGGAAAGCAAGAGAAAGAGGAATTAGCCAAAATTCAGCAAAGAGTAAATCAATATATCCAACAGAAACAGCTTCAAGACCGTTTAGGCACATCATTGACTGGGGAAGGATTGCTCGTAACCATCCGTGATAATGTCCTTTTTCAATCAGGAAGCGCCGATATTAGGCCAGAAGACAGAATCATTGCTCAAGAAATTTCTGAATTGTTGGTCATGGACCCAGCAAGAAGCATTGTCATTAGCGGTCACTCCGATAATATTCCTATTCAAACGGATCAATTTGATTCGAACTGGGATTTGAGCGTTATGCGTGCTGTTAATTTTATGAAAATCATGCTCGAGAATGAAAAGCTTAAGCCGGAGTGGTTTAGCGCAAAGGGGTACGGGGAATTTAAACCAGTAGCTTCTAATAAGATCGATAAAGGGCGTGCGCAAAATCGCCGGGTAGAAATTCTAATCATGCCAAGAGGATTAGATGACGGGGACCGTCCATAAAATGGATAGTGCCCTCAGGTGGCCTCCTGGATTTGGAAGTGAAGAAAATGCAGAGAACTAATATAAATGTGATGGAAGAAATCGTTGATACACTCGTAAACGAGTTGCTGTCAAGTGAAGAATACCAAATGTTCTGTAGCTGCGAGAAATGTAAAAAAGATATTAGCGCCTTAAGTTTAAATAATCTTCCAAATCAATATGTTACGACTGATAAAGGAAGACAAAGAATTTATGATCAGTTGAATACTGAGGAAAACAGAAAGTGGATTAACAAACGAATCATTAATGCCATTCACGTAGTAGGCAAATATCCGCAGCATAATAATAAATAATGGCTCTATTGAATTTATGAATTTAGGGATACCCGTCAATATACCTTTGGCTCATTCATGTGAAACATGCGCTTCATCAAAGCTGAAAGGTTGTTCCAACTGCATAGGCCGAGAGAAAGCTTGCTTTCTGCTCGGCTATGCAGTTGGAACTGAAATGAGCCGAAGACAACCATATATGTTCATTGGAAATTCCTTAGTTCAACTTATTTACATTATTTTTGGATCGTTTTCTAAAAAGGCAGCTTTCCCTATAAAACGGGGCTGTCCCGAAAGTGAAAATTCAGCCGAAATTTGGACAAAAGTAAAATCCAAGAATACTGTTAAATCAGCATTCTTGTTTTTTTGATTTGGATACATTTTACTCTTAAATGGACTTTTTAGACAGCCCCGTTTTCATGTGGCGAGAGCAAGACACCCAAAAAATCAACCAGAGATATTTAATATAACCATTGGGAATGTGTATAATTGGCAGCCTTCGGGAAATATTACTCTTTGTTAATAAAAAACAAGGAGTGATACGCATGCCATTCGGTGCTCACGAAACAATGGAAATCCATGAAATATTAATGGAAAAAGTTAATATGATCACCCACTTTAATTTTTATGCGACAGAAACGCAGAATCAGCAATTGATTGATATGATCATACGGCATCAACAAGAAGAGATTCGGTCATATAATGAACTCGTGTCTTACACACATGATTACAAAGGCTTTAAGCCAGTACCACCTAACACACAAATTAGAGAAATTCAACCACAGGAGATACGGTACGGTTTAAATAATCCTCCACAGATTGCCCCTGAGGTTGATGCGATGCTGAAAGATTCAGAAATTGCAACAGCCATGCTCTGTTGCCATAAAAATGCAGCCAGGAACGGGATGTGGGCAACTCTTGAATGCGCCGATCCAAACCTAAGAAGAATGCTGTTGAACAGCGCGGCAAATTACGCGAATCAAGCCTACGAGGTGTTCTTATTCATGAACGAACAAGGGCAATACCAAGTCCCTACCCTGAAGGATCATACGGCAAAGACGTTTATTCACAGATATCAACCTGCAAATGAAGCCTTGCAGGCCCAATACGGGATGAAGCCTGAACAAGGCGTTGGGTATGGTCAAGGTGCTGGAGGGTATCAAGGCCAAAGTTCAGGGTTTGCAAGCCAGAATACAGGATTTGACCAAAATGCCGGGTTTAATAATCAGAATGCAGGATTTGGTCCCAATGCCGGGTTTGCTAACCCGAATGCAGGATTCGGTCAAAATTCCGGTTACGCTGGTCAGAATGCAGGATTCAGCCAAAACTCCGGATTCGCCGGCCAAAATAAATCGTCCGCCGGTAACGCCGCAAGTACAGCTTCTCCACAAAGCATTTTATATGGTGGCAATCAAGGATATGCAAGATAACTCAATGACCATATTTCTATAAGGAGGCAGGTTTAGAACTTGCCTTTTAACTGACAAACCACCTGACTTTCGAAGTTGGGTGGTTTGTTGTCACTATACACCTTCTCCCTGCTCTCGGATTGTTATTTCACGTTTATAATTTGGGACAAAGGGAACAAAAAGAAGGTGAGCTTTATTAAATCAGCGACGAGGAGATGGATATAAAATGGGTAAGAAAATAGCTTGTGTAGTGACCAATATGTTTGAGGACTCTGAATACTCAGAACCGGCAAAAGCCTTTCAGGAAGCGGGACATACGGTCGTAGCGATTGAAAGGGAAAAGGGAAAAACCGTTACTGGTAAAAATGAAGAAGCGACAGTGAGTATTGATGAAAGCATAGACAATGTAAACCCTGCTGACTTTGATGCATTATTTATTCCGGGCGGATTCTCCCCTGACCTTCTTCGGGAGGATGAGCGCTTCGTAACATTCGCGAAAACCTTTATGGATGAGAAAAAGCCTGTATTCGCAATCTGCCATGGCCCTCAGCTCTTGATTACGGCGAAAACACTGGAAGGGCGCAGCGCGACAGGCTATAAATCAATCAAAGTGGACATGGAGTACGCCGGAGCAAACTACAAAGACGAAGAAGTGGTCGTTTGCGGCAATCAGCTTGTCACAAGCAGGGATCCTCATGATATCCCAGCCTTCAACCGCGAATCTTTAAAATTGCTTCAATAAGCTGAAAAAGGATTCCGGCGCGAGGCCGGAATCCCTTTTTTATGAGATAGTAATGTTATAATTTTTTAGCTCAGCCTTTAAGGCTCACCAATCGGCGGCTTTTCTTTTATGTATATCACCCCATTCATTTCCCCTACATACTAATACATCAATCCATAAATATTCATATCCCCGCCCATTTGAAGTAAAATAGAAAAATAGAATGTAAACAAAGGAAGTGTCACGATTGATCGTATTGAAGTCACAACGCGAAATCGAAGCCATGCACGAGTCTGGCAAGATTTTAGCAGCATGCCATAAGGAAATCGCAAAATTAATTGCTCCGGGTGTTACGACCTGGGAGATTGAAGAATTTGTTGAAACGTATTTGAAAAAAGCGGACGCGAAGCCTGAGCAGAAAGGGTATAAAGGCTATGAATATGCCACCTGTGCCAGCATTAACGAGGAAATCTGCCATGGCTATCCACGGAAGGCGCCATTGAAAAATGGAGATATCGTCACCATCGATATGGTCGTCAACTATAACGGGGCTCTTTCCGACTCAGCCTGGACATATAAGGTTGGCGACATCACCAAAGAAACAGAGCATTTGCTTCACGTTACTAAGGAATCTCTATACAAAGGGATTGAGCAATCTGTTGTCGGCAACCGGATTGGCGATATCGGCCATGCGATCCAAACATACGTGGAGTCTGAAGGGTTCTCTGTCGTACGGGACTTCATTGGACATGGAATCGGTGCGGTCATTCATGAAAAACCGGAAGTGCCTCACTATGGGCTGCCACATAAAGGTGCGCGGTTAAAAGAGGGAATGGTGTTTACAATTGAACCAATGGTCAATGTTGGTACTTATAAATCAGTAAGAGATGCAAACGGCTGGACAGCTTCAACTGCCGATGGGAAATATTCCGCCCAATATGAACATACCATCGCGATTACGAAAAACGGTCCGTTGATCCTGACTGAACAATAAGAAAAAAATCCAATGGCTCCATTGGATTTTTTCGTTTTATGTCGATATACGTTTCGTTGGAATCCCAACGATTTTCGTTTAAATGATGATAGCTCAAAAACTTTTCGGATCATTTTATCGGGCGCTCAAGTGAAGCCAGGTCCTCATCCATTATCATGATTCGATCCTCGACCACGGCCTTTGCATCTTGGATTCCTTTGTTATAAATGAACGGGGCGATATCCTCCAGAATGAATTCAAGGTGATTTTCAGCAGCTAGCTCTCCGATTTCCTCGCCCGTTTCCCGGTAAATATAGTCCTGGATGCTGCGTATCATCGCGGTCTTTTGCGCTAATGAAAATTTTAAAAACATGAGACACCTCATTTTCGTAAGTTATTTTTTTGCTCAAGAAACCAGTTGAAAAAACCATCCGAATTAATCTCGAACAATGGCAGCCCCATGTCCAAGAGTTTTACTGTTTCCATCATCTCCGGCCAGCAGATGACAGCCTGGATGTTCTGAAGCGAATTCAGTAATTCCAGGTCGCTCTCCTGCTTTATGATAAGCGCCTTGGGAAAGGGTTTGTATTTATAGCCTTCGATTACAATAACATCCGGCTGAAAGTCGTGAAGGATTTCCAAAAGCTTTTCCGTAGAATCCTTTTGCTCGCAGGTTAAGGAGGCATGAAGCTGTATCGCTCCATTTCCCTCGACCAGGGCTGCCACCGCTCCTGCCTGAAAATGGCGGGTGGAATCCTTATCTGGAAGGTCAGGTTCACCGCCATGACCATGGTGCTTTAAAACAGATACAGTCACCCCGGCTCTTTTTAAATGTTCAATCAACCTGATGACGACAGTTGTTTTACCGGAATTTTGATATCCGGTGATTTGAAACAAAAACGGCTTTACCACGGCCAAACGCTGCCTTCCTGATCCTCAAGGAGAAGGACTTCTACTTTATCGCCTTCCTCGAAGCCCCGTGTGCCGCCGGGAAGAAGCGTCAGTGAATCGGATGCAGCGAGGCTGGTGATAATATTCGATTTATCCTTGCCACTTGGAACGACAGTCAATTGTCCGTCCTGAAAAGTTAATTTGGTACGGACAAACCGGCTGAACGGATTCGCTTTCTTGAAATCGGCTCCGAGTTTCGCCTGAACCCTTTGAAGATGCGGTTTATCGGAGAAGAGCATCGTCCTTACAATCGGCCTGACAAATAGTTCAAATCCAACATAGCAGGCAGACGGATTGCCGGATAATCCAAACAATATTTTGTTTTTGAGCGCTGCGATTGTCGTGACACTCCCCGGGCGCATTCCGACTTTATTAAAAAGAACCTCTGCGCCAAGCCTCTCATAAATATCAGGCAACAAGTCAAAATCGCCAACGGACACTCCGCCGGTTGTAATCAGGATATCCACTTTGTCCAGTGCTTTTTCGATTGCCTCGAGGCTTGTGTCAAGCGTATCGACTAATTTGCCGAAATAGAGAACTTCAGCGCCCACCCGGTTGATTTGTGAAGAAATCATATAGGAGTTGCTGTTTCTGATTTTCCCCGGTTCAATCGGATCGGTAACATCCAAAAGCTCCGATCCGGTAGCAAACAGGCCAACGACAGGCTGTTTAGCCACAGGTACTTGATGATAGCCAAACGTCGCAAGAACCGCCTTTATCCCTGGGTTGATGGCGGTCCCTTTTTTTGACAAGAACCTGTCCTTCCTTGGCATCTTCCCCTTTAAAGGAGACATTTTCGCCTTCCTTCACTGAACGTTTAAATCGAATGTATTTCTTTCCGTCTTTTACTATATCCTCGGTAAGCTCAAGCATGATAACGGCATCACATTCTGCGGGCAGCTGCGTCCCTGTCATAATCCGGGCAACCTGAAACTCGTTTACAGGAACCGAGGGAACCATTCCTGCGCCCAGTTCTTCCACTACTTCAAATTCAAGCGGGTTCTCTCTGGAAGCTTTTGTTGTGTCAGCTGATCGCAGTGCAAACCCATCATAAGGGGAACGATCGAAATGAGGGACATCATGGGTGGCAATGATATCTTCCGCGAGAAAACGCCGGTCGCATTGATCAATGGACACCCATTCTGCCTCGCCCTCCAGCTTTTTGCTCATCACTTTTGTCACTGCTTCGGAAACACTGATAGGCGTTCTACGCTCCACCATATCCTTCACTCCAATCACTTCAGAATAATCGTATGTATTTAGTAATGAAAAGCTAAATTAATTACATAAGAAAACTATAACAAAATCACAAGCTTTATGGTAATGATACAGGGCGATGAAAAAGAAAAAACAGACAGTGGGCTGCCTGAATTGTACGTATTTCTATTGGTTCCTTAGTTTTCCAAGCTCTTCGGCAATTGCCTGCATTTCACTTGGACTGAAATTATTTTTCTTCATGACCATTTCATAAATTTCGAGTAATTCTTCGTACATTTCGGAATTGAAGTGTCCCGATTTAATGGCGCCAATATTCATGACCTTCAGCTTTTCTTTTATGGCTTCAACGATGTATTCCACATTCTCAGCTGAATTTTTTGTTAAGTCCATATATTTTCATCCTCTCAGAATCAGGTATATTCATCTTTTCATGATTGCCTGGATAAGTCAATGAAAACCTGACGAGAGGGCATGGACAATATCGTCAAAAAGTCCAACCATAAGATTTGAGGTTTTGACAAATACTATAAGAGGGGATAATCAGCACAAGTCCTCTTTAGTTGGAGATGCTCTAAGATCATCTAAATCGATAATCCAAAGAGGAGGAACAGCAAATGAATAACTATCGTACAGCAACAAGAAGCAGATTCACGCAAGCGTTGATAATGGGCGCAATTGCCGGAGCGGCGATCAGCCTGTTCGATAGGTCTACGCGTCGTTCTGTCATGAACAGCAGCAAACGATATATGACGGATATGAGAACAGTGGTTACGCATCCTAATAGTGCGTTGGATCAAGTTACGGAAGCGACAACCAAGCTACGGACGACGATAGAAAATATCTCGGAAGACATCGCCTTTATCACGGCGCGTGTTGAGGAAATGAAAGATATCCCGCCACAGGTGGCACAGATGATAAAGGAGACAAAGGACGCATTCGTTTCCGATAATGGCCTACACCATGTTAACGTTAACCATGGCAATCATCCGGCAAACCAAAGCAGTTATGTGGTAAGTCAAAACGTTCAACATTGATGAGTCATGAACGGTAAGCATAGAGGCTGATAACAGAGGAAGGGGAGGGGTCCCCATGGCAGGAATAAAAGAATGGCTGATGCGATCCTTTTTTGTAAATTTAGTCAAACGGGTACACGGGGATGATTTAGCAGGACTGGCTGCACAGCTCGCCTATTTTTTTCTTCTGTCATTATTTCCGCTTCTACTGTTTATCATCTCGCTGCTGCCGTATCTGCCATTATCTGAGCAGGATATCCTGAACGTAGTGCGCAGCTATGCGCCACCAGAAACGATGCAACTCATCGAGAAAAATATTGAAGAAGTGATGAGGGGAAATGGAAAGCTGCTTTCTTTTGCGGTCATTGCTACGATATGGCCGGCATCGAATGGACTGAACGCGATAATGCGGGCATTCAATAGAGCATATAATGTTAAGGAAAACAGGCATTTTATTGTCGCAAGGGGAATGTCCATCATCCTGACCCTTGCGATGATTTTTGTTTTTATAGTAGCCCTGCTGCTGCCTGTATTCGGAAAGCAAATCGGCTTGTTTCTGACAGCCAATTTTGGATTCTCGGATGAATTTATCTGGATATGGAATACATTTCGCTGGGTGATTAGTTCATTGGTTGTTTTGTTTGTACTGACGATGTTGTATTGGCTTGCTCCAAATAAGAAAATGAGCTGTCTAAGTGTATTGCCGGGATCCATTACAGCGACGATCGGATGGAGCTTGGTTTCTCTCGGATTTTCTTTTTATGTGTCCAGATTTGGCAACTATGCGACAACTTATGGCAGCCTGGGAGGCATTATCGTGCTTATGATCTGGTTTTATCTTTCAGGCTATATCATTTTAATCGGTGGAGAAATAAACGCCGTCCAAAGTGAACGTACAAAACCCGATTGCTAAAATCCCTGCACTTACCTTCTTAAACGAGCTAATACCGGAGAAACTATAAATGGGTGGCTACCATTTAGCCCAAGCTGAGTAATAAGAGGGAGTTCTATATGGCAAAATCAAAGCATAAAAGCAAAAATAAAAAACCAAAGCATAAAACGTCCGGGTCAGCTAACGGATCCAACGGATATCATTAAACAAAAAGGCACCTCTGCCATTCAGAGGTGCCTTCCGCTTAATTTCTCAATAACCGCAGGCTGTTTAATATAACCAGAATCGTGCTTACTTCATGCCCGATTACTCCATAAGGGAGGTCAAGGAACTGCAGGAAGTTAGAGGCGATCAGCAGCATGATAACCGATATGGAGAAAATGATATTTTGTTTAATGATTCTATTCATTTTTTTTGAAAGCTTGACTGCCTCAGCTATTCTCGGTAAGTCGCTTTTCATAAGCACAACATCTGCCGTTTCCAGGGCGACATCAGTTCCTTCACCCATGGCAATCCCGACCGAAGCTGTTGCAAGAGCAGGGGCGTCGTTGATTCCGTCACCGACCATCGCCACCGTACCATAATGCTGCTTTAAGCTTTTTATTTCGTCTACTTTCGTTTCAGGAAGGCATTCCGCGATATATTCATCGATATGACTCTCATCCGCTATGGCTTTTGCTGTGTTTTCGCCGTCGCCAGTGAGCATGACCGTATAAATTCCTTCTTGTCTTAGTGACTCGATGGCAGAAATCGTTTCTTCGCGTACCTGGTCCTTCAAGGTGAGGATTCCGGCAATTCCTTTGTCGTCCTTGGCATATACAATTGTTTTTCCCTCGGCTGCCAAAGAGAAGGCAATGCCATCCTGAAAATCTTCCGCCTCTTTGCGGCCGACAAAATCGGCCTTGCCGACCTTCCACTGAATATTTCCGATCATAGCTTGAACTCCGTATCCTGAAATATCTTCCATTCCTTCAGGCTTTACAAGATCTTTATTGTTATTCGTCTTGGCATAACGGACAATGGCCGTCGCAAGCGGATGGTTCGAATAATTCTCAATGCTGGCAATATGATAAAGGAAATCTTCTTCGGACAAATCTTGCCTGATTATGACATCAGTCACTTCCGGCTTCCCTTTTGTTAACGTACCTGTCTTATCAAAGGCAATGGCTGTCAGATTTCCTAGGTTCTCCAAGTGAACGCCGCCTTTGAACAAAATTCCATGACGTGCCCCGTTAGAAATCGCCGATAGAGTGGCCGGCATAATAGACGCAACAAGAGCACATGGTGAAGCTACAACAAGCAAAATCATCGCCCGGTAAAAAGTTTCGGTCCAGCTCCATCCGAACAAGAAGTGGGGCAGGAACATCATTAAAAGAACGACGAGCAGCACGATTTTCACATAGGCTCCTTCAAATCTTTCTATGAATTGCTGGGAAGGCGATTTTTCGCTTTGGGCCGTTTGTACAAGCATAATAATCTTTTGAAAAAGAGTCTCACTGCTTGGCTTTGTGATTTCTACGGTAATCGTCCCGCGCAGGTTGACGGTCCCCGCGAATACTACGTCTTTGACCGATTTGCTTACCGGCATAGATTCACCTGTAATCGCTGCTTCATCCAGATTCGTTAGGCCTTCTGTAATCATCCCATCAGATGGAACGCGTTCACCCGGCTTTACGAGAATGAAATCACCAACCTGCAGCTGCGCGACCGGCACTTTTTCCTCCATTCCATTTGGGAAGACCCGGAGCGCTTCCTCCGGCTGAAGATCCATTAACGCAGAAATTTCCTTGTGGCTTTTATTCATCGTATAGGTTTCTAAAGCACCACTGACAGCGAAAATAAAAATTAAAATCGCACCCTCTGTCCAATATCCGATAATGGCGGAGCCAATTGCGGCAAGGACCATTAGCATTTCGACATTCAATTCTTTATTCTCGATCGTTTCTTCAATGCCTTCCTTCGCTTTTGCGTATCCCCCAATAACAAAGGCAAGCAAATAGGAAATGATCGATGCGGTCTCCAAATCATTTTTTGACAAAATCCAGCCTGCCAAAATGAGCACCCCGCTAAAAAGGGCGGCGATCAGCTCGATATGCGGTTTTATCTTCTCAATGGAAAAAACATTGTCTTTCTTTTGACGGGTTAATGCTTTTGTTTCTGCAGTCATGTGTTTCCCTCCCGAAGTGTTTTCATCTATCTGTTAATTGAGAGTGATATTCAACATCAATTCCCTTAAAATGACGAAAGCTGCCATCGGGAAGCCGATGACAGCATTTTAACCTGTTAAGTAGTTATAGAATTTTATTTTGATATTTTTATAATACCATATTATTCATAAATATGCCATTTTACTTTCTCTATATTTATTAAGAACTTTTCGGCTTTTATATTTAAAATCATTCTGTTTCTATCTGCATGAGTGCAACTACGTCAAATCTCCGCCTAAAGGCTTGCCGATCGGCGATTTTTCTTTAAAAAGGGCAAGGGACAAGAAAATAAGCAAAAGCATGATGCTTATGGCGAAGAAAAAACTACCGCCCTTTAAATATTGGATAACCAATCCCCCGATAAATGGCCCGCTAATGCTGCCAAAGCTAAAGAAAATTCCGCATAGCAAGTTCCCGGTCGGCAGAAGATTTCTTGGAACAAGATCCGCCATATAACTGATACCGAGTGAGAAGGTGGAACCGACCATAATTCCGGCTAGAAGGAAGCATATTAATAATCCAATGGCAGAAGCGTTCAGAAAACCGGCTGCTAGGAAAATCAGCGATCCCGAAAAAAGAATAAACAATAATACTTTTCTTCGTCCGTACTTATCACTCATCATTCCGAGCGGGATCTGGGAAATCAAGCTCCCGGCGGAAAACGCGGGTATGATAATGGAAACCATGCTCAAATCGATTCCTAAACGAAGCGCATACACAGGGAAATTCCCGTTCAACGAGGCTTCTAGAAAGCCATATCCAAAAGGCGGCAGAAATGCAATCCAGGCATATTTGCTTACATTGGAAAAACGCCTTAATGTTCCAAAGAACGATGATGTTTCAATTTCATGGTCATGTTCAGGACGTTCATTTTTTAGTAGAAATACAGGCAACCAGGTAATCAAGCTCATAATGGATGTAAGAATGAAGGGAAGTGCTTCATTTATCTCGATAAGTTTAGTCATCAATGGGCCTATGGCAAAGCCGAGGCTGAAAAATAAACCATAAACCGAAATATTACGGCCGCGCTTATGTTCCGGTGAAATCGCTGTGATCCAGGTTTGCGTCGCAAAATGAAGCGCATGGTCACCAATTCCGATTAAAAGCCTTAATACAAACCAAAACCAAAAGGACTTCCAGACAGGAAATAGAGCCAAAGAAATAATAACGGCAAGACCCCCAAAAAGAATGATCGGTTTATAACCGAATCTTCGGAGAGGCGGCTCCATAAAGGGGGAGGCCAATAAAATCCCTACATATAAACCGGTGGCGTGAAGGCCGTTCAATGATGAACTGACCCCGTCATTTTCAAAAATGACCGCAATCAATGGCAGGAGCATTCCCTGTGAGAAGCCGGAAATCCCGACCATACTGACAAGTATCCAAAAGAGTGTTCGTTGATTCATTTTTTATTTTCTCCTAAATATAAATTCTCCTTTGTTGATGTTACATGGAAGAGGGAGGATTAAGCAAGGGAAAATCGGGTATAGGTTCATCAAGCTCAGTTCATTTTTGTTCTTCTTTTCATTAGGAGGAAAATAATGTAACCTGATATTATCGGAATTTTTCGGAAGGGGGACGGTGTGTCGAAGTAATAATTAATCTCCCGTGCTTCATAATAAAGAATAATGAACTTATATTACTTTAGGATTGTGAGGATGGACAAATGGTAAATAAAATATTTTTGGGTTTAGTGATGGTGGGAGTACCTCTATCAGTTATCGGTTCTGTACTGCATTGGCCTACTATCCTTATGTTTGGTATTTACTGTTTAACAATTATCGCCTTGGCCGGCTTTATGGGCAGAGCAACCGAAAGTTTGGCAATAGTTATGGGACCGCGAATTGGCGGACTTTTGAATGCCACATTCGGTAACGCTGTAGAGTTGATTATCTCTATATTTGCTTTAAAAGCCGGCTTGGTAGGTGTTGTGCTTGCTTCTCTTACCGGATCGGTTTTAGGAAACCTGCTTTTGGTAGCGGGCTTGTCTTTTTTCGTGGGAGGATTGAAATATAAACGGCAGAATTTTAACGTATATGATGCAAGGCATAATGCCGGGCTGTTAATTTTCGCGGTTATCGTCGCCTTTGTGATTCCAGAGGTTTTCTCTCAAGGAATGCCTGAAGGTAAAACAATGTCACTTAGCATAGGCATTTCGATCATTTTAATCGCATTATATCTTGCGGCATTATTCTTTAAGCTAGTATCACACCGCGGGGTTTATCAAAGCACAGAAAAGGGCGCTGCCGAGGCGCATCATGAAGAAGAGCCTGAATGGAGCAAAGGCAAGGCGATGGGTGTTCTTGCAGTGGCTACAATCGCTGTTGCCTATGTGTCGGAAAACCTTGTTCATACATTCAGCGAAGTAGGGGAAACTTTCGGGTGGTCTGAATTATTTATCGGGGTAATCATCGTGGCGATTGTTGGAAACGCAGCTGAACATGCATCAGCCATTATCATGGCTTACAAGAATAAGATGGATATTGCGGTAGAAATCGCCGTGGGATCTACCCTTCAGATAGCCATGTTTGTTGCGCCGGTCCTGGTCTTGATATCCCTATTATTCCCGACTGCGATGCCGCTGGTATTCACGTTGCCGGAATTAATTACCATGGTGACAGCTGTATTCCTAACAGTCATTATTTCGAATGACGGGGAGACGAATTGGTTCGAGGGACTTACCATGTTAGCTGCCTATTTGATCATGGGTATAGGGTTCTATTTATTATAAAAAACATAAAAAATGACTCTGCGTCGCTTGATGCAGAGTCATTTTATCTTTCATTGGCAGATAATAAAGTATAAACTTTCTTATCTGCATAAGGGCAACTACGCCTCTGACTTCGCCTTTCAGGCTCGTCAATCGGCGAGTTTTCTTTAAAAAGTAAGTACATATATTCATCCAAAATTATTATCATTCTTCAGAGGTTCAAACGATTCAATAATTCTAGAAAATTCACCCGCCTTTATCATTAGAATCCAATAAGCGAAACCATCGTTCGTAAAACTTTCGGGGTCAGTAAGGATTTAATCGATAGACCTACCTCCTTAACAGTATGAGATGAACGATTTCGCCTCCTTTGTTGTAGGTTATATTAAGTATAATACATAAATGTAAAATTGTAAATATTCTGAACTTTTAAAAAGTAAAATATTTTTCCAGCATCGATTGACGTATAAAATAAGGCTGTCCGTTAAATCTAATAACAAATTAGATTATCTCGTAAAAGGAGTGCAACATCATGAGACGCCTTGTATTCTTGTTAGCAACCCTGTTATTGGCTGTTTTTTTACCGGATACCACCGAAGCTACCCCTAAGTCAACAGAGGATAAAGCGCCTGCGGTTTCTAAAGTGAATGTACCGCCAACAGTATTGAATATCACCAAAGAAAATACCTATCCAAACCCGACACAAGATCTGCCATTATTGCAGCCTAGTGAGCTTGCAACGCAGCTAATTGATTCTTCAGATACGAAAATTGAAAATCCTGAACTCATTCATATGCTGAATGAATCAAACATTGCAAAAGCGCCACTTGCATTCGGATATCGAGCAACCGTTTATTTGGGACACTGGGCATTGAATTACCAATCGACAGAAACGTCTCCAAATTGGGAGTATCAAAAAATCAATACGAATTATTTTGATAACCGTGGAACAAACGTGCCTTACAAAATCCACTATGTTCAAGAAGCGCAAAAAACGATTCGAGGCGGTCTTACTGCCAAGATTCCGGCATCCGAGGATGTCCAAAAAATGATGCTGTTAAAGGCAACCGAAAAAACGAACCTGCCGCTCGCCTTTGAAACGATTGTAGGCGCGGGTACCAAAAAAGATCAGGTTTATAACATTCCTGCGAACAGGCTTGGATATTTGCATGCCTATTCGTCTGCCGTTAACGAAAAAGGTAAAGTGACTTATGGGGAGGTTTACTTAATCCTGAAAGGGAATAAACGTACTCTATCCGTGAAAAATGTGACTTCCCAGGGTATTGGTGCCTGGATTCCTGTTCAGGACCTGCTATCTTTCAGCTTCACCGCGAGCAATACGCCAAAATAAACACAACCCGGCCACAAAAAATGGCCGGGTTTTTCATGGGACAATCTTGAGAACGTCGATTTCTGTTTTCGTTTAAGTGACTGGTATTTTCGTTTGAATCGACCGATGTTTCGGTTAAATCATAATGATTTCCGTTTGAATCAGGAATCCTCTTATTGGAAATTTATAAGAACGATTCAAACTCATCATTTTCTTGATTTTAAATATTCGTTTTTCTTTCATTGAAATTGGTTTCGGGATAGTAAGCATTTTTAACAAGCACGTTCGGGCCGAGACATTGAACGGAAGGACAATGGCAGTTCAATTGCATGGCAAGCTTGGAATCCATCCAAGTCTCGTATGACGCTTGAAGCGGTCGGTCGACAATATTTCCGAGGGATGGTGCATCGCCAAAATCGGTAACAATCACTTCACCGGTAAAAATATTCACATTCAAGCGGGAACGCCCATCAGGATCATTTCTTACGGTTACCTTTTCGGTGCCATACAGCCGTTTAAGAAGGTGCAAATCCTCTTCATTATTGCTGCATGGATAGAACGGCAATGTCCCGAACAGCATCCATGTGTCCTTGTCGCGGATATCGAGCAGGTGATGGATGGCATCTCGCATCTCATCCAATGATAGGGTTTCGAGGTTCGAAGCCCAATCACTGGGGTACATCGGATGGACTTCATGGCGCCTGCAGCCCATTTCTTCAACGATTTGCCGGTGGATATGCTCCAAATGGGGAAGCGTCCGTTTATTCAGCATCGTTTCAGCTGATACAAGTACACCGGCAATGGACAAAGCACGGGAATTTTCAATCATTTTTTCAAATAACTTCGCCCGCTGCTCGCGGGTAGGCTTGCGTTCCATCATCGCAAAACCGCCATCAATAAAATCATCGAGAGTTCCCCAATTATGGGAGATGTGAAGAACATCCAAATAAGGAATGATTGCTTCATAACGTTCCAAATCCAATGTTAAATTAGAATTGATCTGGGTACGTACGCCTCGCGCCCGCGCGTACTTTAAAAGAGGAGCCACATAATTTTGCACCTGTTTCTTCGAAAGCATCGGCTCACCGCCTGTAAGGCTCAATGAACGAAGTGATGGAATCTCATCAAGCCTTTGTATCAAAAGGTCTAAAGGAAGCGCATCGGGATCCTTTGGCTGAAGGGTATAACCGACAGCGCAATGTTCGCATCTCATATTGCATAAAGTCGTCGTCGTGAATTCAACGTTTGTAAGCATAAGTTTTCCGTACTGTTTAATATCCATATAAGCTTCCCATGGATCGTGCTCAGGGGAAATCGGTTTTAATAGGTCGTTTTTTGTATATATCATGATATGTAAACTCCTTACTTTGGCTTGAGGCCCTCACTCATTATCGGAAAGCAGCCTGACAATGTCAATGCGCGAGCACCAATTTCTAAGGATTTAGTTGCACTATTTCATATGTTTCGTTAGGATAATAAAGTTGAAAGGAGTGAAATACGTGGGGAAATCGATAACGAATAAAGATGATCAATTAACATATTTAAAAGAACGCCTCTCCATGTTCATGGAGGTTATTGACAACATCGAGCCAGAACATACAGGGCTGGACGATATAGACCGTTTAATCAGCCTGATTGATGAGTTGGAAATAAAAGTAGAACAATTTAAAGAGCGTAAAACAGAATAATGTGTGCTCCATTTTATGATTGTGAACGGGAGAACATGCTGAAAACCTTGTTTTAGATACAGGGTTTTTTATTTTTGTTCAAATATAAGAAAGTATAATTTTTTAACCTTGATAGGTGTCTAGCTACGACGCACAGGACGTGCTAGTGCCGACGTCGCCATACGACGTGGCGCATTTAGTCGGCCAGCGCCCAGCCCCTCGGATCATGAGCTTTTACTTTAGAAACTGCCTCCTCGCGGTTCGTCTTATGCCTGTCGGAGGCCCACAGGATGTGGGTCAGAACGACGAAGACATAACGATGTGGCCGTCTTAGTCGTTCTTCTTGCAGGGCGCTTGCGCTTTTCTTGTAATCGGTTACCGTAGATATCTTTTCTAATCAAAGGGTTAGGAGTATAATGTAACGGGAAATGAAAAATTTTGATTATTCTTTTTTTATTACTTTGGGGAAGTTAGAGGGGGAAGGAACCATGAATATTCAGAGATTTCAAGAAAGTATGTACGATTTGATTGTTGAAACGTCAACGAATCTGCCAAAGGATGTTCGCAGAGCAATCAAGGGTGCAAAAGAGCGTGAAAATGCGGGAACCCGTTCCGCCATGAGCTTGGCGACGATTACCCAAAACATCTCGATGGCAGACGATAAAGTATCCCCGATTTGCCAGGATACAGGGCTGCCGACATTCAAGATCAAAACACCTGTGGGGGTGAACCAGCTTGAGATTAAAGAAGCAATCAAACAAGCCATGGTCCAGGCAACAAATGATGGCAAAATGCGCCCAAACTCGGTAGATTCGTTAACTGGGAAAAACAGCGGTGACAATCTCGGTCTTGGTCTTCCGGTCATGAAGTTTGAACAATGGGAAAAAGATTACATAGATGTACGGCTTATTTTAAAGGGTGGCGGCTGTGAAAATAAAAATATTCAGTACAGCCTTCCTTGCGAGCTGGATGGACTCGGTAAAGCTGGCCGTGACCTGGATGGTATCCGCAAATGCATTCTGCACTCTGTCTACCAGGCACAGGGACAAGGTTGCAGCGCCGGATTCATTGGCGTGGGGATCGGGGGAGACCGTTCTTCTGGATATGATTTAGCGAAGGAACAATTATTCAGAAGCGCAGATGATGTAAATCCTCACGAAGATCTTCGTAAGCTTGAAGAATATATAAACGAAACAGCGAATGAACTCGGAATCGGCACAATGGGCTTTGGCGGCGAAACAACTTTACTCGGCTGCAAAATCGGCGTCATGCATCGGATTCCTGCCAGCTTTTTCGTTTCTGTCGCCTATAACTGCTGGGCTTTCCGCCGTTTAGGTGTAAAAGTGAATCCGGAAACCGGGACAATCAACGAGTGGCTGTATCAGGAAGGCGATAAAATCGATTTCGCTGCAGAAGCGGAAAAAGAACTGGCCGCTGTTGAAACGGCGGCTGCCGTTGAAACTGCTCCAGCAGCTACAAATCGTGAAGTTGTATTGACTGCTCCGATTACAGAAGAGAAAATCCGTGAATTAAAGGTGGGCGATGTCGTCCACATAACGGGTATGATGTATACCGGCCGTGATGCCATCCATAAATATTTATCAGATCATGATGCACCGGTTGACCTCAACGGACAGATCATTTACCATTGCGGACCGGTTATGATGAAGGATGAAGCAGGCAAATGGCATGTAAAAGCTGCCGGACCGACTACATCGATTCGTGAGGAGCCGTACCAAGGTGATATCATGAAAAAGTTCGGTATCCGCGCCGTAATCGGAAAAGGCGGAATGGGACCGAAAACTCTTGAAGCGCTTCATGAACACGGCGGTGTCTATTTGAACGCAATCGGCGGGGCCGCCCAGTATTATGCGGACTGTATTAAATCAGTAGAAGGTGTCGACTTGATGGAATTCGGCATTCCGGAAGCGATGTGGCACCTGAAAGTGGAGGGATTTACGGCTGTCGTGACGATGGATTCCCACGGCAACAGTCTTCATAAAGATGTTGCACAAACGTCGCTGGAAAAACTGGCGCAATTTAAAGAGCCGGTATTTATTTAATATGAAACGCCCACAGCCTTTGAACTGTGACCTATAAAGTGGACAGTTTAAAAAAGCACCTAGTAATTTACGCGGTTA
>NZ_QVTC01000052.1 GCF_003429085.1 Bacillus sp. V59.32b
AGTTCCTAAAGTAAAACAGTGGTTTGGCATTAGAGGAACCTCGGCTAAAATCTGCCACATCGTGTGGCAAACGCCGACGCCAGCACATCCTGTGCAAGTCCGAGGGGCTGGGCGCTGGCCGACTAAGATCGCCACGTCCTGTGGCGACGTCGGCACTAGTAGGTCCTGTAGCCGAGCCTTACAAGGCGGAGACTAGGCGTAGTTGTGCTTAGGCACAGAGCAACGTATATAATTTGCTTTACCAAAAAGGACATCCCAAACATTTGGGATGTCCTTTACTCACTAAGAAAGTGGCATTAATGATGTGTTTTTTCAATCGGATCATTCGGAAGCAAGGCAGGTACAATCATGATTAAAATGGTTGCCCCGACCGCTAAAATCGTGGCTGTTGTAAAATCGTATGAAACCCCGATCATATTGGAAACCACATAAGTAAGCATATGAACTAATATCATCGTCCAGAAAAACGTCATAAAGTATCGCATTGAATTCACCTCGTTCCACTACAATCGTTGTTTATTTTACCACACCTAGTTTACTTATAGCATTTATTTTAAATAAATTATTTGAAAAAATCTAGACAATTGCTCCTATAGAATATTATAAATGAGTTAAGCAATTTTCAAAATGAAGCCGGAAATAGGCGTTATATGATAGGCATATAAACTTTCTGAATTCCTCGCCAAACATATAGTAATACAGGTAATTTCCCAAAAAGGAGCAGTACTTATGGAACAGCGAACATTTCAAAGTGAAGGCCAATGGAATATCGTCTATTACCCGGTGAAGCCCAGCGGTTTTTCGGTGCTTATCATTGGAGACCAAAACCATTTTGTTGAGGAAGAAAACAGTTATTGGCTCCAGCATCCGGGAAGATTACAGATTTTAGACCGTTTAAAAGAATGTGGCTATATGGTTTTCTCGTCCAATTTTTACAAAAGCGGATGGGGGAGCCAAAAGGCTGTTGAATTGGCGAAAAAAATATATTTTATCATGATGAAGAATGAAATATTGAATAGTAAAATTCATATCTTGGCTGAAGGGACGGGGGCTCTTACCGCAGTGAAGCTGATGGATAACATGAAGGAGCATATCAGATCGGTTGTTCTAATTAACCCTTGTTTATCATTAAAAGCGCATTTAAAGAAAGAAAAGGAAAATAAATTTTTTTATAAAACGCAGCTTAAAGAAATTTCAAGAGCGTACGGTATGAAAGAAGAGAGGTGCGAGCAGTTCATCATATCTTCTGAGGAGACATGGCCAAATAAAGAAATTCCCTTGAAAATCATTCAGGTCGTCGAAAGCATGGAAAAGGGTCAGACGGATTTATACAGAAGGCTTGAGCAGCAATCCGAAAGAGCAGAAACAGATATCACGTATTTGCTACCGGAAAAGAGATACAAAATTCCTTTGCAAATTCAACAATTCTTTAAGAAATATGAATCTTCTTTATGATAAAAGATATATTTACATGATTGCCTGCATACGATACAGCATGCGTACGGCAGTATAACAAACATGGTCGGGGGGCTTAATCATGGAATTATCCATTGTTTTAGGAGCCTATCAGTTTATCGGGTTTCATGTGTGCAAGCATTTGCTGGATCAGGGCATTGAGGTGCTTGGTGTCGATTGGACCGAGGATCCAGACTCTGATCCTATAATAGAAGAAAAGCAATTGGAGATAGGGAGAAATTCCAATTTTACTTATCTGCCGTTAAATCAATTGCAAGCTAATGAAGGAACAAGTAAGACAACTCTCTTTATCTGCTGGTATGATGTGATCAAAGCCAGAATTAGTATGGATGAGGGTGTGAAAAACACGATTCCAATTTTGATGAACAAGTTCCAAGAAAGGGCTGAAAGGCCACGCATTGTTTTGTTATATCCGCTTGGCATCGCGGATGAAGAACAAATCTGTCCAGCGGATCAAATCATTTATCTTCCAACCATCTATGGACCATGGCAACATGAAAACATGGTATTCGAGCAAGGAATACGAAGCAATAGTACAGCAAAATTAAAATCAGCCATTGAAGATGAATATACGCTTGACGCGATATATATAAAAGACCTCCTCGATTCTTTCGAAAACATGCTCAGTCAATCTGAAAAGAAGATCATAGTGCGCAGTTCCGCAGCAGATCAATGGGCTCTCGCAGCGAGGGAGCTATTTGACACCCCTGTGATTGATGATGTGGCTCCTGGACAGGTTGGGACGAAAGAGACGGCAGGTTATGTGTACGAAGTAAATAATAATATTACACCTAAGCAAGGAATAGAACGGCAAAGGCAGCATCATAAACGCCAGGAGCTTCTTAGACGATGGAAGAGCCGCTAAACATAATCCTTTTCATTTAATTCTCGAAAAAGTAAAATGAAAGAGGACATAATTACCAGGTAGTTCGCACTAGCCCGAATACTTTATAAACATTTATCTATGAAAGATAGCTATTTTCTATGTTCAGGAGTGTTTGCTGTTACTTTAAGGAGTTGCATATGATGGTTAAGAAAATAGGTATCATCTTTTATATTTTCATACTGCTTTTGGCCGGGTGTGATCAACTAATGGGCGCGGGAAATCTAAAAAAAGTCGGACTGCTTGTTCCTGAAACGATAAACGATCAAGTATGGGGAACAAAGGGCTATAAAGGATTATTGAATATACAGTCGCGTTTTGATGTCGAAGTCTATTACAAAGAAAGCATGAATTCTAAGCTCATTGTTGAGCAAGCGGTAAAGGATTTTCACGAAAAGGGCATAAACCTAATTATTGGTCATGGCAGTGATTTTGCAGATTATTTTAATGAGATAGCTAAGGATTATGAGGATATCCATTTTGTAAGTTTTAACGGAGATGCTGGCGAACCCAATACAACGAGTCTGAAATTCAAAGCACATGCCATGGGTTTTTTTGGTGGAATGGTAGCTGCAGAAATGTCCAAAACAAACAAGGTCGGAGTCCTTGCTGCATTTGACTGGCAGCCTGAAGTTAAAGGTTTTATAGAGGGAGCGAAACATCAGAAAAGAGATATTGAAGTGGATACTCAGTATGTCGGTGACTGGGATTCTGAGGAGAAGGCGTTAATCTTGTTTGATGAAATGACGGCTGGTGGAGCGGATGTTTTGTATCCCGCGGGAGACGGGTATAATGTACCTGTAATCGAAAACATTAAAGAAAAGGGGTTATATGCCATCGGTTATGTATCGGATCAATCAGATTTAGGAGAGTCCACAGTCCTGACGAGCACGATCCAGCATGTAGATGTGCTATATGAACTCGCAGCCGAGAGGTTTAATGAAGGGGAACTCAAATCAGGTAATTTATATTTTGATTTCCAAGACCAAGTCATTACGATGGGGAAATACAGCCCGCTCGTAGATAAAGATTTTAAACGGGAAGTGGATGAACATATCCAGGACTATATCGAAACCGGCAAACTGCCAAACGAATAATATATGAGGAGCAGATAAGATGGAGCAGGATAAGAATATGGAATTCATGGCAATTGCTATGAAATATTTTCCAGAAGCAAAAGCGAAATTAGAAGCGGCAGGCATTTCATTTTCAATGGAGATGGCAGAGCCCTTCATGGACTTATTCCAAAAAGTAATGTACGAAGCCTACGAACTAGGCAAAAAGGAAGCGCAAGAAAGTTAAAGAATCTCGTGATTCGTGAGCCTTTAAGGCGGCGATGAGGAGTAGTCGTAAAAGAAAGTTATCTTTTTCTTTCGGCCAATGAAAAAAGCTGGCTTAGCATGATGAAGCCAGCTTTTTTCTATGTCTGGATTATCTGTCCTTGGTTAGCCATTTGGCCAGCAATGGGTTGAGTTTGGATAGGCCGGGTTTAATTTGATCGTAGACATTCATTAGGACATCGATATTTTCCATGAGTTTTTCATAATCGATATTGCTTGTTTCGGTTTCAAGAATTGATTCCTCTTCTTCCTTTGCTTCCGCTCTTCTTCCGAACATCAGTTGTGTAAACCGGTCTCCGTTTCTCTGTTCCACTCGTCACATGCACCACCTTAGCTTTCCGCTTCCTTTGTCTAATCTACTGTATGAATGCAAAGCATTCCTTGGATAGGCCCTTGTCTTTCTCGGAAGAAATAATTGTTTTCTATTGCAAGATGGAGAAGTTTTCTATAAAATTAGTACCAGGTAATAATAATTGATAATAATTACAAATGAAAATAAAAATAAAGGGGTGTCCATATGAATGCTGGCATTTTAGGAATTGGCCGCTACTTACCTGAAAAGATTTTAACTAACCTCGATTTGGAAAAAATAGTCGATACTTCTGATGAATGGATCAGGACGAGAACGGGAATTGAAGAAAGAAGAATAGCAAGTGATGATATCGATACATCTGACATGGCTTACGCGGCGGCGCTAAAAGCCATTCAGGAATCAGGAATTTCAGCAGAGGATATTGACTTGATTTTAGTGGCTACGGTTACTCCGGATCAGCCGTTTCCCTCTGTTTCCTGTATGCTTCAAGAAAAATTGGGCGCAAAAAAAGCTGCCGCCATGGACATTAGTGCAGCATGTGCCGGATTCATGTACGGGATGGTAACCGCGGGTCAATTTATCCAAACAGGAGCTTATAAGCATGTATTAATAGTAGGAGTGGAAAAACTCTCCAAGGTTACAAACTGGGAGGATCGCAATACAGCCGTACTTTTCGGTGATGGGGCAGGAGCAGCGGTTATGGGCCCGGTTTCCGATGGCCGGGGGATTCTTTCCTTCGAATTAGGGGCAGATGGTACAGGAGGCAAACATTTATATCAGGACGAACACATTATCATGAACGGTCGCGAAGTGTTTAAATTCGCGGTGCGCCAAATGGGGGAATCCAGTGTCAATGTCCTCGAGAAAGCCGGTCTGTCAAGGGAAGATGTCGATTTACTCATCCCGCATCAGGCGAACATTCGGATTATGGAGGCCGCTAGGGAACGACTAAACCTCCCCATTGAAAAAATGTCAAATACAGTTCATAAATACGGTAATACCTCTGCATCTTCCATCCCGATTGCAATGGTTGAGGAATTGGAAGCAGGAAAAATTAAGGATGACGACGTATTAGTTATGGTCGGTTTTGGCGGAGGCCTAACCTGGGGAGCGATTGCGCTTCGCTGGGGAAGATAATCATAATAAGAGGAATTATTCATTCTGTAAGGAAAGAAAACGCGCTGATAAGTAACGAATATTAGGTGTAGTTGCACTTATGCAGGAAGAAGAGTTTAACATTCCTATCCGCGAAAGTTAAACGTTAATCACACGAATGTCGTTGATTGCATTTTGAAAGGAGAATTATTTTCTATGAATAAACGCCGGGTAGTTGTAACAGGAATCGGATCAGTCACTCCATTAGGAAATGATGCAGAAACAACATGGTCGAATATTCTCGCCGGTAAGTCAGGAATCGGACCGTTAACTCGCTTGAATGCGGATGAATATCCCGCCAAGGTGGCAGCGGAGGTAAAAGATTTTAGCATTGAAGAATATATAGACCGGAAAGATGCCAGAAAGATGGATCGCTTTACACATTATGCAATCGCGGCTTCTATGATGGCGGTCAAAAACGCAAAGCTTGAAATCACTGAGGAAAACGCGCCGAGGGTAGGCGTGTGGATCGGTTCGGGGATTGGCGGGATGGAAACATTCGAAACCCAGCATGAAACGTTTTTAAACAGAGGGTATAAAAGGGTCAGCCCCTTCTTCGTACCAATGATGATTCCAGATATGGCTGCCGGCCAGGTTTCAATCATGCTTGGTGCCAGAGGAGTGAACTCCTGTACAGTAACAGCCTGTGCTTCCGGTACGAATTCGATTGGTGACGCGTTCAAAGTCATCCAACGAGGCGATGCGGATGCCATGATAACCGGCGGAACCGAGGCCCCCATCACATCCATGGCGGTGGCAGGTTTCTGTGCCAATACTGCATTATCGACTAATCCTGATCCGCAGACGGCAAGCCGTCCTTTCGACTTAAACAGAGATGGTTTTGTGATTGGAGAAGGAGCGGGGATCATCGTGCTTGAAGACTTGGAGCATGCGTTAAACCGCGGCGCCGATATTATTTGTGAAATCGTCGGCTACGGATCTACAGGTGATGCTTATCATATTACCGCCCCGGCACCTGAAGGAGAAGGCGGAGCGCGTGCGATGAAAATGGCGATTAACGATGCCGGCCTCAGCCCGGAGGATATTCAATATGTGAATGCCCATGGAACAAGCACCGCTTATAATGATAAATATGAAACGATAGCCGTGAAAGAAGTGTTTGGCGAACATGCCTATAAGCTTGCTATGAGTTCGACTAAATCGATGACAGGCCATTTGCTTGGAGCAGCTGGGGGAGTGGAGGCTGTTTTCACCATCCAGTCCATCCGTGACGGAGTGATGCCGCCAACGATGAATTTGAAAACGGCTGACCCCGATTGTGATTTGGATTATGTACCAAATGAAGGAAGAAAAGCTGAGATAAAGGCGGCAATGAGCAATTCTCTTGGCTTTGGCGGGCATAATGCAACGATTGTGTTCAAAAAATACGAATAATGTGACTTCCGGTGCATCCGATTTTGACGGTGCACCTTTTTATGTTCAAATATCAGAACCATAAGAAAAGGCAGCAGTTAGCGAGACTGCTGCCTTTCTTAATAAGTTAATTTTTCCGGGATTGAGTATTAAACGATTGAAACTGGCTCATTAACTTTTGTCGGTTTTTCTTGTCCTTTAAAAAATATGCGGCTCCAACTGCCAATCCGCCCATAAGCAATTTTCTCATCGTTATACCTCCTTATAAATTAGCATATAAAGATTACTTCCCTTGATGAAGTACAGATAAACGACTATATTAAAGGAACTTTTATCCAAATGCCAAACAGCAACTCAGCATCAGTTATTTAGGTTCCCCTCCTGAGGTTATTTCAATTCGGCAGCCGTCCCGCACTGGTTGCGGTTGCATAGTATGTTGTAAAAGAAAAAATTGGAGTGAGGGGATGGCGGTCATTAATACAAGGGAATGGTTGGAGAACGATTTGGCCAATCCTATAGAAATGCTAAGAAAATGTGAGGAGACTTATACGAAAACCGAATTGGAACAGTATTACGAATACTTGAAGAGATTCGGTATGTATACACCTTCTGCTAAAATACGACAAGATCTTGATCGCTTAATTGACAAAGATATCTGGGGGAAAACCAAAGAAATCTTTTCAAAATATAGAGCCTTATGGAAGGGTACAGATATTCCAGTTTATATTTTTCCCTATAAAGGGTCCGGTCGTTTGCTTCGCACGAAGGATAATAAATCTGGTTTGGCTTTTAAAGACAGACTGTTTCTTTTTATACATTCCACCATTAGCGATAAAGAGCTTGAAGCGGTTTTTGTGCATGAATATCACCATGTATGCCGGCTTAACTTACTGAAGAAGTCACCTGCGAAGTATACCTTGCTCGACTCCATCATTATGGAGGGATTGGCTGAATATGCCGTTTCAAAGCATGTAGGCAAGGATTATTTGGCGAAGTGGACGTCTTTATATGAAGAAAGCGAAATACTTAATTATTACGTGCGTCATTTAAAGCAACGACTTCAAACTAAACGTTCTGATGAGCTTCATGATCAATTGTTGCTCGGGATGAAGCCTTATCCAACCATGCTTGGTTATTGTGCAGGATATTACATGGTAAAGAAAGCTGGATTAATTCCTATTAAAAAATCTTTTACAATTTCCTCTGAAGTATTTCTGAAAAAAATGGAGTAAGCCTTATCGAAAAATCGGTAAGGCTTACACAAAAAAAGGTCACATATATTAGTTATTGGTATTTTTATCCCATCCATATGCAATACAGGAATAATTTCTCTAAGCTCTGCCTATACTGATGGACAAATAGATTTATGTAAGCGAGGGGTTAGATGATGTTATATCTTCACGATGTATGGGTGAATTGGTTTGAAGGGGAAGAAAACGGCTATAACATTTGCCATTTCCATGAATGGAGAAAAGATGACGGCATTGAACTGTTAGATCAAGTACCGTTATTTAAAATTTCGGCCCCGTTATTCAACTACATAGAAAATGATTTATCGGAGTTGCCTCAAGCACTGTTGAATGATGTCTATCAAAAAGCGTATTCAAGAAAAAACCACGAGAGAGTTCAATTGGATTACTGCTTTGTCGTAACGGATGGTTCCGGAATCCTTGCGGTGGATACAATCGGTTACCATATCCCGATTCGAAAAAGCAGACTGATCCCCAGACAGGAACAGATTGTATATGATATGGTCGATAATCATCCGGTGATGGAATTCATGTTTACAGAATCAGAGTCAACGGCTAAGGAGCATCATATTTTATCTCCTGACCCGGCTTTCATGAACGGATTGACAAGAAGGGAACGCCAGCTTAAGCAGCTTTTGTTCATGGCGCTCGACCAGCTTTTCACAGCTAACAATACGGCGGAAATTCGCTATTGGTACACGGAATGGGCTCCAGAAAAATATGAATATATTCACGCATTGGAATTCGAAGACGCATGGCATGAACTATATGAAAAAATTCAAGAAGGTTGGTCGGACAAGCATTCGATCCTCTGTGAAAACTTGGTTAAAGGGCAACCATTTTTTGAAAAGCTGTGGGAAATGGAGATAGGTGACAGCCCGTCCATGACATAATAAATGCAAGCGAGGAACGTCGACTAACACTTGCAACGGTCCTGTATCGACATCGGCGCAAGATACCAGTCATATTGAAATTGATATACTTTCTTTAATGAAAAAACGGGATCCGCAATGGTCCCGTTTTTAGCGTTTTCTTCCCAGCCCGATGCTATTATACATTTTGCGAAGCATCTTATTCGCGACCGCATTCGCTTTTTCTGCGCCCTGATCCAAAATATCATCAAGCTCTTTTGATTCCAATAACTCATAATATCTTTGCTGAATCGGCTTGATTTCTTCTAAGACAACCCCGGCTAACCCAGATTTGAATTCACCGTAGCCCTTTCCTTCATACATCGCTTCGATTTCCTGGACGCTCTTCTTGCTGAAAATAGAATAGATGGACAGAAGGTTGGAAACCCCGGGCTTATTTTCTTTGTCATATTTGACAATCCCCTCTGAGTCCGTCACGGCGCTCTTGATTTTCTTCTCAATCTGTTTAGGATCATCCAGGAGAGTAATCGTTGCTTTTTTGTTCGGATCGGATTTACTCATCTTTTTCTCCGGCTCCTGCAGGGACATAATCCGTGCGCCAACCTTTGGAAGGCTGATTTCGGGAACCGTGAAAATCTCGTTATACCTTTTATTAAACCGTTCTGCCAAATCTCTAGTAAGTTCGATATGCTGCTTTTGGTCGTCACCAACAGGCACAACGTCTGTGTCATATAGAAGGATATCAGCGGCCATCAGCGGCGGATAGGTGAGAAGTCCAGACGATACGCCTTCTTTACCGGCGGATTTATCCTTAAACTGGGTCATCCTTTCGAGCTCTCCGATATAGGCGTTACACTGCATGATCCACCCTGCCTGTGCATGCGCTGGGACTTCTGATTGAATGAAAATCGTATTTTTTTCGGGATCGATTCCGATTGCGACATAAAGCGCGGCAAGGCTTTTGATATTCTTTCTCAGCTCCAGGCGATCCTGGGGAACTGTAATGGCATGCTGATCCACAATACAGAAAAAACACTCGTATTCCTGCTGCAGGTCGATAAATTGTTTCATGGCTCCGAGATAATTTCCCAATGTAACGGAACCTGTAGGCTGAATGCCTGAAAAAATCCTTTTCACGTACCAAGTCACTCCTTAACCCTTTTTCATAATTTTATTTTTGTTAAATTTTATGGAATAAACCCATTATAACTTTAAGCCTAACTATAAGCATAAACATTTTTCCAAGAAATCATAAGTAATAGATAAATAAAGCTCCAAGTACGAATAACAACAGAATGAAGCCAACTCCGACCAAGGAGTTATAAGGGAAGGAAACCAACTCTGAAAGCGGAGTTTTTTTCTCCTTTTTCTCCCGGCTTTCGCTTGATTCCAATACAGTCCGAAAACTGTAGAAAATAGCATCAAAAAAGCCTCTTTGAACAACCATCGTGAAAAGAGAGATCATAAGCAGCCCGGCTGCGATATAAAAAGTGATGTTGATAAAATAAAGCAGCGTAATTTCTCCATGAGAGATAAAGGATATTGAAAAAACAAATCCAAGGATGATTGCAGTCCACATAAAGATTTTTTTCATGATAAGACCTCACTTGCTATTTATGTAAGAAGTAGTATATCAAAAAGGGGGAAAAAGATATATCTTGAATAACTACTAGTTATTCTAAGATAATGATTTCCTTATATTATTCACGCTAAAAGATAATATAACGAAAAACGACAAACTTTGGCAATGAATTAAACCAAACATTTTTAGTTTAATTTGCTGGTTTAAAGTGCTAAAATGTTAAGAAATATTAACGAAATGTAAAAAACAAGAGCTCGAATGTCCTATTTCCATAATTTTCGGTAAACTTTTTTGAAAAAACTTATATACAAAATTCTAAAAACTTGTATATAATAATCTTTGTAAGAATTTTTAATAAAAAAAAGGGGTGTCTCGAATTTGAAAAAGTCAAAATTTTCTTTGCTTTTGATTCTTACACTTGTTTTCAGTTTAATCTTAGCTGCATGTAGCGGTGGAGATAACGAAACAGGTGGCGAGAATGACGGAGGCAAAGACGATGGCAAAGCTAAAGTTGCAGCTACTCAGGAATTGAAGATTCTTGATTCTTCAGAAATTCCAACAATGGACACAGCATTGGCTGAAGGTTCAACAAGCTTTGACTATATCAATAACGTAGGTGAAGGCTTATACCGTCTGGACTTGAAAAATAAGCCGGTTCCAGCAATGGCTGAAGGTGAGCCTGAAATGAATGAAGACAAAACTGTCTTTACTTTCAAGCTTAGAGATGCTAAATGGTCAAACGGAGATCCTGTTACTGCTCATGATTTCGTATTTGCATGGCAGAGAGCGATCGACCCTAAGACTGCTTCTTCATACGGACCGTACATGATGGGCGGAAAGATCAAAGGCGCTCAAGAAATCACGGATGCTGCAGCGGCTAAAAAGTCTTACGACGTTAAGTCATTAGGCGTAGTAGCTAAAGATGACAAGACATTGGAAGTTACTTTAGATAAGCCTATCCCATATTGGGAAGATTTATTTGCTTTCCCGACTTTCTACCCACAACAAGAGAAGTTTGTAACTGAAAAAGGGAAAGATTATGCAAGCAATAAGGACAACTTATTATACAATGGACCATTTGTAATGACTAAATGGGATGGACCTACTGGTACTGAGTGGGTTCTTGAAAAGAACGACAACTATTGGGACAAAGATAACGTAAAACTTACAAAACTTACTTTTAACGTAGTTAAAGACTCTAATGCTCAAGCTACTGCTTTCGAAGCTGGTGAGGTAGATAGAACATGGAAGCTTTCTTCTGACCTTGTACCTCAATACGAAGGCGATGAGCGCTTGGTTAATGAATTAGAAAAAACGACTTTTTGGTTGAAAATGAACCAGAAAAATAATGAGGCACTACAGAATGTA
Source organism: Bacillus sp. V59.32b (assembly GCF_003429085.1). Classification (GTDB taxonomy): domain Bacteria; phylum Bacillota; class Bacilli; order Bacillales; family DSM-1321; genus Peribacillus. The sequence continues at coordinate 11,614 of NZ_QVTC01000052.1, forward strand.
AACATCCGCCGTGCAATCGCACAAGGATTTAACAAAGAAGATTTCGTTAACAGCATTCTAAACAATGGTTCACTTGTAGCTAACGGTCAAATGCCTAAGGATTTCGTAACGGATCCTGCAAGCGGCAAAGACTGGCGTGAAGTGAACGGTGACTTAATCAAGTTCGACGCAGAAGCTGCTAAAGAATCTTGGGAAAAAGGCTTGAAAGAAATTGGCAAAAAAGAACTTACTATTCGTTACCTTGGTGGGGACACAGAAACTGCTAAGAAAACGTCTGAGTACATGAAAAACCAATTGGAAACCAACCTTCCAGGTTTGACAATAAAAGTTGAAAATGTTCCGTTCGCAGTTCGTCTTGAGCGCGATAATAGTCAAGATTATGATCTCCAGGAAGCTGGATGGGGCCCGGATTACCGTGACCCAATGTCCTTCTCTGACTTGTTCGTAACTGGCGGAGGAAGCAACAGAATGGATTATTCCAATAAGGAATATGATGCGTTGATCAAAAAGGCTCGTACTGAACTTGGTGACCAACCCGAAGAATACTACAAGACATTGTTAGAGGCTGAAAAAATCCTTATCGAGGAAGATGTTGCGGTCGCACCGATCTATCAGCGTAACTCTGCAACGCTTACAGCAACAAAGATTAAGGACATCGCGGCTTACGATTACGGTCCAGACTATTCTTACAAATGGGCTTATGTAGTCGAAGAATAAAAAATAATGGCAGATTTTCGTTTCTAAATATATAATATTTTAGAAGTTGAAAAGAGAGTATATTTCATAGATATACTCTCTTTTTCCCTGTAGTAGAATTATTCGGACTAAAGGGAAAATTAAAATTTTTCGCAATAGGAGGTGCACAAAATGGCTAAATACATGGCTAAACGGGTTTTATATATGATCATTACATTGTTTATCATCGCTTCTGCAACTTTCTTTCTGATGAAGCTCATCCCAGGATCCCCATTTGCCAATGCTAATAAATTAACCCCTGCACAGCTGGAAATCATGAACGAAAATTACGGCCTTAATCAGCCAGTGCCGGTTCAATATGCCAAATACATGGGTAATCTCGTGCAAGGGGATCTCGGTATTGCCTTCCAATTTGGGAATACCCCAGTTAGTGATTTGCTTGTCAGCAGATTAGGACCTTCCTTGCAGCTTGGTTTGCAAGCTATGATCTTAGGTGCAATTGTAGGAATATTATTAGGAGTCATAGCGGCTTTAAAGCAGAATACATGGATTGATTACGGAGCCACATTCGTAGCCGTAATCGGGAAAGCCATCCCTAGCTTCGTTTTTGCCGGTTTGCTACAATATTTCATTGCCTTTAAATTAGGCTGGTTTCCGGTTATTTTCTGGAAGGGACCGGAATATACCGTACTTCCAACAATCGCCCTTTCGATGTTTTCACTTGCAACATCAGCCCGATTTATGAGGACTGAAATGATTGAAATATTAAGTTCGGATTATATTACGCTGGCAAAAGCAAAAGGTGCAAGCTTTTTTGAAATTGCTTTTAAGCATGCGTTACGAAATGCTTTGATACCAGTTATAACAGTGCTTGGACCTTTAACGGCTGCATTGATGACCGGGTCTTTAGTTGTAGAAGAGATTTTCGGTATCCCTGGAATTGGGGAACAAATGGTTAAGTCAATTGCGGTTAATGATTATAATGTTATTATGGGTACCAATCTGGTATATGCTACTTTATTTGTTGTAATCGTTTTGATTGTGGACATATTGTATGGTGTCATTGATCCACGAATTCGAGTTGTGGGAGGGAAGAAATAATGGCACAACTTAATGAAAAAATATCTCCTGAAAAATTCAAGCCGGCCATTATTGATTCCGCGAAGAGTGAAGAAATTAACAAGCCTAGCTTAAGTTTCTGGAAAGATTCTTGGTTGCGCGTCCGTAAAAATAAAGCTGCGGTAGCCAGCATGGTGATTATGATATTAATGATCATAATGGCATTTCTCGGCCCGGCTATCAGCGGCAAGGATGGTGCTGATCAAGAGGTTTCGCTAAATAATCTTCCGCCAAAAATCAAGGCACTGGAAAACGTTAGCTGGCTGCCTTTTGACGGAATGAAAACATTAAATAACGGTAAAGTAATCGATGCCTATGAACAAAAAAATGTTCCGGATGATTTATATTTTTGGTTTGGCACCGACGCACTGGGACGGGATTTATTTACCCGTGTCTGGGAAGGTACACAGGTTTCTTTAACCATCGCTTTACTGGCGGCTTTAATAGATTTGGTAATAGGGGTCGCTTATGGTGCAATCTCCGGATACTACGGCGGACGTACTGATAATGTCATGCAGCGGATTGCCGAGGTGTTAATGGGAATACCGAGCCTGGTTATCGTGATCCTCATGATTCTTGTTCTGGAACCGGGTATCGTTTCAATTGCTGTTGCCATGAGTGTTACCGGCTGGGTAACAATGTCGCGTGTAGTCCGCGGACAGGTTTTAAAATTGAAAGAACAGGAATTTGTACTCGCATCCCGAACATTGGGGAATTCCCATGCAAAAATCATTACTAAACATTTATTACCCAACCTGGCGGGTGTAATAATCATAAATACGATGTTTTCGATTCCGAATGCGATATTTTTTGAAGCATTTCTAAGCTTTATCGGATTAGGGCTTCAGCCGCCGGATGCTTCTCTTGGTACACTTATTGATGACGGGTTCAAAGTATTGCGCCTGCATCCGCACGAAATGATCATTCCTGCGATCGTGATCAGTATTATCATGGTATCATTCAATATGCTTGCTGATGGATTAAGGGATGCCCTCGATCCAAAAATGCGAGATTAAGAGGTAGGTGAAGATAATTGGAGAATATATTACAAGTTAAGGACTTAAATATCTCCTTTCACACTTTTGGTGGGGAAGTTCAAGCAATACGCGGTGTGGACTTTGAACTGAAAAAAGGAGAAACGTTAGCGATCGTTGGTGAATCGGGTTCTGGTAAATCAGTAACAACCAAGTCGATTATGAGGCTTTTGCCTCCTGGAAATTCAGAAATTAAAAATGGCGAGATTTTATTTGATGGAAAAGACCTCACAAATCTATCTGACAGACAGATGCAAAAAATTCGCGGCAAAGACATTTCGATGATATTCCAGGATCCTATGACATCCTTGAATCCTACTATTAAAATAGGAAAACAAATCATGGAGCCGATCATTAAGCATCAAAATGCAAGCAAAGCAGCCGCAAAGGAAAGAGCAATGGACTTGCTACGCCTCGTAGGAATTCCGCAGCCTGAAAGTCGCTTTGAGCAATATCCGCACCAGTTTTCCGGCGGGATGAGACAAAGGGTTGTTATTGCGATTGCATTGGCTTGTAATCCGAAAATATTGATTGCAGACGAGCCGACGACGGCACTTGATGTAACCATCCAGGCACAAATTTTGGAATTGATGAAGGATTTACAGAAAAAGATTGATACATCCATCATCTTCATTACCCATGACCTTGGAGTTGTGGCGAATGTTGCTGATCGAGTTGCCGTGATGTATGGCGGGAAAATCGTTGAAGTCGGTACGGTTGATGAAGTATTCTACAATCCTAAGCATCCTTATACATGGGGATTGATCAGTTCTATGCCAAGCCTGGACTCAAAGGATGAAGAACTTTACGCGATTCCAGGAACGCCTCCAAACTTGCTTAATCCTCCAAAAGGTGATGCATTTGCTCCGCGAAATGAATACGCGATGCAAATTGATTTAGAGGAACAGCCTCCGATGTTCAAGGTTTCAGACACCCATTATGCAGCAACGTGGCTTTTGCATCCGGACGCCCCGAAGGTTGAACCGCCTGAAGCTGTTAAGAGACGGATGAAGAAGTTCCTTGCAGATCAGGAGGGAATATGATGGAACAACGTGAAAAATTAGTAGAAATACGGAATTTAAAACAGTATTTTAATGTTGGCAAACCAAACATGGTTAAGGCTGTTGACGATATTTCTTTTGATATTTATAAAGGAGAAACACTCGGTCTTGTTGGTGAGTCCGGCTGCGGAAAGTCCACCACCGGACGAACGATCATTCGTCTTTATGATGCTACAGATGGTGAAGTCATTTTTGACGGCGTCGATGTGCATGGAAAGAAATCGAAAAAAGAGCTGAAGGCTTTCAACCGTAATATGCAAATGATTTTTCAGGATCCGTCGGCTTCTTTGAATTCGCGAATGAAGGTGTCTGATATCATCGCTGAAGGCATTGACATTCACGGTCTCGCTAAAACAAAAGAAGAACGGATGGAGATGGTCTACGACTTATTGGAAACAGTAGGTTTAAACCGTGAGCATGCGAACCGGTATCCGCATGAATTTTCCGGTGGCCAGCGCCAGCGTATTGGAATTGCGCGTGCATTGGCCGTTCAGCCAGAATTCATCATTGCTGACGAGCCCATTTCTGCTTTGGATGTATCCATCCAGGCACAGGTAGTCAATTTGATGAGAAACCTTCAAAAGGAAAAAGGACTAACATACTTGTTCATCGCCCATGATTTGTCGATGGTTAAGTATATCAGCGACCGGATCGGGGTTATGTATTTTGGTAAACTTGTAGAGCTGGCCCCGAGCGACGAGCTGTATAAAAATCCTATACATCCTTACACTCAATCACTGTTATCAGCCATTCCACTTCCGGATCCGGAAAGTGAAAGGACAAGAAAGCGGAAGGTATACAATCCCAATATTCATGATTATGCGGAAGGTGAAGATGTTAGAATGCGTGAAGTGAAGCCGGGGCATTTCGTATATTGTTCAGAAAAGGAATTTCAACAATACCAGGCAATACATGCTAATTAACTAATAACGACCTCTTATAGGGGTCGTTTTTTTATTGTTTAGGAAATTATAAATTGATTTTTTGTGTGGATAACTAATTTAGATGATCTATATCCAGCTCCAGCGCCTAGCCCCTCTCTGGTCTAGCCAATCATCCGATGGGGGCCCACAGGACGTGGGTCAGAACGACGAAGACATAACGATGTGGCGGTATTAGTCGTTCTTCCTTACGTACAAGGCGCTTGCTCTTTTGTTCTGCCAACACATAGATGTCCAAAGCCGTCTTGAGTTTTTTAAAACAAAATAGGAGTAAAACCTTTGATACGTGGTAAAGGGTGAATGATTGGCTATTACTAAGTGTTTCCTCAAAAAATAGCCTCCTTCTTATCGCCCGCTAGATTATAATAGATGATGGGACTACAAGTTTGAGAGGAGCGGCAACATGAATGTATTCAAGAAGTGGGCAATAACCGGCATTGCTATAGCAAGTGTATTTCCAGCATACGGATATTCGGTTCAAGCAGAGGAAACAAATACCGCTACAGAACATCATAAGTATCAAGTGGCACTATCAACAAAAAATATACCAGAGGGGATCCCGAGATTTGTCTATGATTCCGGTTTGACGTTTACATATCCGGATGCGGTACGCGGTATATATGTTACAGGACATTCAGCGGGAGGCGAAAATTTTAATAGACTTGTGCAATTGCTTGATAAGACCGATTTAAATTCTATGGTCATTGATATAAAGGATGACTGGGGAAATGTAACCTACCGGCCGGAAGATCCAAATTCTCCATATGCGGGAATTGGTAAGAACTACATAAAAAAGCCAGTTGAAATGCTTAAAGAACTGGAAAAGAAAGAAATCTACCCAATCGCGAGGATTGTTGTTTTTAAGGATTCCCTGTTACCGAAGGAAAGGCCTGAACTTTCTTATATGGACGGCAATGCAGTCTGGAAAAATGGAAGAGACGAGTCTTTCGTTAATCCATTTTTGAAGGAAGTATGGGATTATAATGTTGGAATAGCAATTGAGGCAGCAAAAATGGGTTTTCAGGAAATTCAATTCGACTATGTCCGCTTCCCCGAAGGTTTTGAAAAGCGGGATAGCACCCTGAAATATAGCATGGGTGAGTATGAGGACCTGAAGATGGACAATACCCAAAAAAGGGTACAAGCTGTGACGGACTTTGTCGCCTATGCACGTGAGAAATTACAGCCATACGGAGTAAAAGTGTCAGTAGACATTTTTGGGTATTCGGCAACTCTTCCGGAAGCACCGGGAATCGGGCAAAACTTTTCAAAAATATCCGAAAATGTGGATGTCATCTCTTCCATGATATATCCAAGCCATTGGACATCATATTTCGGCATTGCAAAACCTGACCTTGAACCATATAAAGTGGTTGCTGAATATGCAAAATTGGAGAATCAAAAATTGACTGAGCTAAAAACTCCCCCTATATCCAGACCGTGGCTGCAGGATTTCACTGCTTCCTACTTAGGTTCTGGAAATTACAAAAAATATGGAAAGGCTGAAGTCGAAGCTCAAATAAAAGCGTTGAAAGATAATGGAATCAATGAATATCTGCTTTGGAATGCAGGCAACCATTACACGCAGAATGTAGACTTTACGCCGTAGTATTCACCTAAAAAAAGGTACCCTATTTTTTTAGGCGATGCTCTAACAACATCGTCTAAAAATAGGGTATCCAATTTCGATTTGGTTGACTTTTCACTCAGATGATGTAAACTGCACAGTATGTTATTTTTTCTTTTTTCCGCCAACGTTTTTCCATCCTGATTGAATTCCAGCCGAATGGTCTGAAATATCAGAATGACGTTTCCCACCAAATAATTTTTCTCCGATGCCGTTCGTTAACACACCGTTTATTGCTGTAATACTGATGATGAGGACAGCAACCACTGTTAAATCGAATATATAACCGGCCATGGTAACCTCCCAATACGCTGTAGCCCTTGCACCTACAAGCGAATTTTTCATCCTTATCTGTATTTTAATTGATATGCAGCCGCTTTTAAAGTGAAATTTTTCCTTTTGGCCGGGTACAACGAGAGGAGCCCTATTATGAATTGGTATGAAAAGTTAAATCAATATTTTCCGGTTGAAGAAATGAAGTCCAAGAAGCATATGGAAACCCTTTTGAAAGAAAAGGGTGATATATACCATAAGGACGAAGGACCGAATCATGTGTTGATGTATGCAGAAGATGATCGCTTCGTCTTTGTGGACTACTTATTTGTTTCCGGAAATTCACGCGGTCAAGGTCTTGGGCAGAAACTAATAAACAAACTTAAAATGAAAGGAAAACCGATATTATTAGAGGTTGAACCTGCAACTGAACAGGATGCCGATACTAGAAAAAGGCTTCGTTTTTATAAACGGGAAGGTTTTAATCATGCTTCGTCGATTTCTTATAAACGCCGCTCTTTGGCCACCAATGAAATTAATGAAATGGAAATTCTTTTCTGGGCAAATGACTCTGTAGATGAAAAGCAAATATACGGTTGTATGAAAAAAACGTATGAACGAATACACACATATAAAGATAAATTTTTTTACGGCAAGAACTATCAACCTGTAGAAGAAGTATTAACACTAAATGACCGGAAAGATGAACACGATATATTAAAGGTCGTATAGGATTTAGGAGTGAAGAAAATTTTTTTCTTCGCTCTTTTTTTTACCATTAACCCTATTTTTTTCAAAAAGCAGGAACAAAGGACTATATTTTCTAGAATAAAAAGGATATATTTAATATCTGAAGAATTCTTTTTTTTAAAAAATATTTTATTTTTTGTTTAAATGACTCAGGAATGGGTAAATAAGAATAGGCATATTTATTAAATCAATGAATGTAAGTAAAATGTGAATGAAAAAACGGTTAATTGAGAATATAGACGGAATTTTTTCAATCAGAAACCAGTGGAAATGAATTCTTAATACAGCAACAAGATTGATTTATAAAGGGAAAAATCAAGAAATATTCAAGGTTTTTAACATTTTTAAAAAAAGGTATTCAATTTACTAGTTTTAGTGTATAATTATTTGTAGAGATTACTTATTTAAAGTTATTTTAATCTAGAGTGGAAAGTAAAGGTTGATTTCCCAGCATAGATCGTCGATTCTATATTTAGGGAGTGTGAATATTTCATGGTAACATTGTATACATCACCGAGCTGTACATCATGCCGGAAAGCAAAGGCTTGGTTGGAAGAGCATCATATTGAATACTCAGAAAGAAATATATTCTCTGAACCTTTATCCATTGATGAGATCAAAGAAATTCTCCGAATGACTGAAGATGGAACGGATGAGATTATTTCTACAAGGTCCAAAACCTTTCAAAAGCTTCATGTTAACTTAGAAGCTTTGCCTCTTCAAGAACTATATAAACTAATCAAAGATAATCCAGGCATGCTAAGAAGGCCGATTATCCTTGATGAAAAAAGGCTGCAGGTAGGTTATAACGAAGATGAAATTCGCCGATTCCTGCCACGCAAAGTCCGTACATTCCAGCTTAGAGAAGCGCAAAAAATGGTTAATTAAATGAATGTGTAAGGCCCTGTCAGGTTCTCCTGGCAGGGCTGTTTACTTTTTCTTCCCAGAAAGCTATGTTAAATAATATGGACTATAAAGCAAGGATTGACTCAGTTCAGCTTTACGGAAAAGACGATTGCAATCTTTGTTCAACAGTTCGCCTATAGAAACTACCTTTCGGGCCGATATATATATAAAGAAATACAGCTTTTTCCATTATTGATAAGAGGTCTCTTCATAGTTGCAGACTCGTGATTTTTTTTGTAAAATGAATGAAATATTAGGCAAACGATTGTTTTTAAAATGGGACATGTTTTTCATTTCCCTTATCGATGGTTTTGTCATAAAATAAAAGAAAAATAGAATATTTTTTCCCGAAAGGCTGTGATTACAAATCCGGCTTCATGGGTAAATATATTAGAAAGAGCTACTGTAAGCTCGGGGGTAATTATCCCTTCCAAACGTCAACAGAAGGGAGAGGACTATCATGGAAATAGAACGTATTAATGACGATACCGTAAAGTTTTACATTTCTTATATAGATATTGAAGAACGCGGCTTTGACCGAGAAGAAATCTGGTACAGCCGTGAGCGCAGTGAAGAGCTTTTCTGGGAAATGATGGACGAGGTCCATCAGGAAGAAGAATTCATGATTGAAGGCCCTTTATGGATTCAGGTTCAGGCGCTTGAAAAAGGTCTGGAGGTTCTCGTGACAAAAGCACAGTTAAGTAAAGATGGTCAAAAGCTGGAGTTGCCAATTTCGGAAGAAAAGCTGAAGGATCTGCCGGTGGATGAGAAGATCGAATCACTCCTGGATCAGCACTTTCATGGAAAACAACAGGAATCCAATCCGCTTCAATTCGAGGATGGCATTTTAGAATTTGTCACCGAGTTTGATGATTTCGATGATTTAATCGCGTTAAGCACGCGATATGGTCTAGATGAGCTAACCACTAAGCTGTTTGCCTACGGCAATAAATACTATTTGTACATTGAGTTCTCTGAAGAAGAAATTGATGAAGACGAAATAGATAACTTTTTAAGCATCCTTCTTGAATATAGTGAGGAATCTCCGACTACCGTTCATATGCTTGAAGAATATGGAAAAGTCGTAATGGAAAGCGATGTTTTTGAAACAGTAAATAAATATTTTGCATAATGACAGGCCGATTTCATACAGGAATCGGCTTTTTTATGATATAAAATTTTATATAAGAATTTTTTTTCGCTGAGGAATTGCTATTTTGACTAAAAGAATAGTAAGGGCTCATTAAGGGTATATACGTATGAGGATAGATGGATAGGCAGGTGGAATTGATGAAAACTGGAATTCGTGTATTGTTGCTGGTGATTATTTTAAGTGGTTTGTGGTTTTTATTTAGGGAAACATCGAGAGGAGACATTCTCGGTTTCTTCAGTATTATGCTTACATTATCACTAGTAATTATCGGGGTGATTATTTTCCTTGAAAACAGGCATCCGGCCCAAACGATTACTTGGCTGGTTGTGTTTGGCGCTTTCCCTTTATTTGGCTTCATTTTATATTTCCTCTTTGGCAGAAACTACAGGAAAGAGAAAATGTTTCGCAAAAAGTATTTCCTGGACAAGGAAGCGTATTTAAAAATCAATGGAGAGCCTGATGGCAATAACGAGAGAATGCTGGAGATGGGGGACCATCAGCAAAAGCTGTTCAAGCTTGCGCAGAGAATTGGCAACAGCCCGATTTCGTTTGGGACTGAAACGAAAATATTGACGAATGGCAACGAGACATTTTCTCATATTCTGGATGAGCTAAAAAAAGCAAATCATCATATACATATGGAGTATTACATTGTGCGCCATGATAATATCGGTATGGATATCAAGAAGGTGTTAATCGCCAAAGCGAAGCAAGGCGTAAAAGTGCGCTTTTTGTATGACTCAGTGGGATCATGGCAGCTTTCAAGGGAATATATTCAGGATCTAAAAAATGCAGGGGTCGAGATGGTCGAATTCGGCCCGGTAAGGCTTCCTTTCTTAAACAATAAATTTAATTTTAGGAACCATCGAAAAATAATTGTCATTGATGGATCTGTGGCGTTTATGGGCGGCTTGAACATAGGTGATGAATACTTGGGCCGCGATGAACACTTCGGGTTCTGGAGAGATACACATCTCATGCTGAAGGGGGAAGCCGTCCGGACTTTACAGCTCATCTTTTTACAGGATTGGTATTACAGCACCGATCACAGTTTCTTGACCGATGAATATTTATCACCGATCCCCATCGTTCATAATCATGGCGGGGTTCAAATGATTGCCGGAGGTCCGGACAATGAATGGACGGTGATTAAAAATATCTTTTTCTCAATGATTTCATCAGCAAAGGAATCAGTTTGGATCGCATCACCGTATTTCATCCCTGATGAAGATATTTTCCAGGCGCTGAAAATTGCCGCGCTTAGCGGCCTGGATGTAAGGCTCCTCGTTCCGAAAAATCCGGATAAACGAATTGTCTTTCATGCGTCACGTTCCTATTTTCCAGAATTGCTGGAAGCAGGTGTGAGGATATTCGAATATAAAAATGGCTTTATGCACAGCAAAATTGTCATTGTCGATAATGAATTGGGTTCGATCGGCACTTCTAATATGGACATGCGAAGCTTTCATCTGAATTTTGAAGTGAATGCGTTTTTATATAAAACAAGAAGCACTCAAAAGCTGGTGAATGATTATTTGCAAGACATTATGGAATCCAGGGAACTGCATCTCGAAACATTCTCAAAGCGAAATATCGGCTTAAAACTGATCGAATCGACATGCAGACTGTTGTCTCCGCTTTTATAACCATCTACGGACCTGAGAAATCAGGTCCTTTTTGATTTCTTTTCCGCAGAGTTTAAATATAATAAATGGGCAGAAGGTCGGGTTATCGAGTATGAGCAGAAATTTGAGTAATCGACCACAAACCAGAATAGTCGAGCAGAAATTCGATCATTGACATAAATTCAGATCATCGAGCACAAATCGGGATCATCGAGCACAAATTCAGATGATCGAGCACAAATCCAGATCATCGAGCACAAATTCAAATCATCGAGCACAAATAGGGATGATCGAGCAGAAATCCGGATGATCGAGCACAAATCGGGAGCAACGAGCACAAATTCAGATTATCGAGCAGAAATGGAGATGATCGAGCACAAATTCAGATGATCGAGCAGAAATCTGGATGATCGAGCAGAAATGTAGATGATCGAGCACAAATTCAGATCATCGAGCACAAAGTCAGATTATCGAGCACAATCAGATGATTGAGCACAAATTCAGATCATCGAGCACAAAGTCAGATTATCGAGCACAATCAGATGATTGAGCACAAATCCGGATGATCGAGCACAAATCCGGATGATCGAGCACAAATCGGGAGCAACGAGCACAAATTCAGATTATCGAGCACAAATTCAGATTATCGAGCACAAATTCAGATCATCGAGCACAAATCCGGATGATCGAGCACAAATAAAAATAATCGCGCACAAATCGACTTTAAAGGGCATTTCCATCCCCAAAATGGCCGGATCTACATACTTACAGCGAATCTATTGCATAAATTTGTTCTCCATCTTTAACATCACAAGTCTAGCGAGTTTTCTTAATGATTTAGAAGGAATTAAAGCGGACCGACTAGAATGTATACAGATAGAAAGGGGGCAAGCGATGCTGACTGCAAAAAATAAGAGTGGTGCCTATGTAACACTGCATAATACCAGCACGAAAGAAAAGTTGTTGAAAATGAAACAGGGGGACAGCTTCTACTGTCCTTGCTGCGAGCACGAAGTCATCATAAAATCCGGAAAGATAAAAATCCCCCATTTTGCCCACATCCGCAATAACTCCTGCCATGCATCCTCTGAGCCTGAATCCGATTATCATCTTTTAGGAAAAACAAAGCTATACCTGTGGCTGAAATCGAAAAAGTATCATGCTTTCCTGGAAGCATATATTCCCGAAATTCGGCAAAGAGCTGACATCCTCGTTATTATAAATTCACAGAAGTATGCCATCGAATTTCAGTGCTCCGCCATTCCTGAAGAGGATTTTATCTCCAGAACAAATTCCTATCGTGCTCAGGGCATCATCCCCATTTGGATTCTTGCCGACCGAAATATCAAAAAGATAAAACCGAATGAGTTTTCGTTGCGTAATTTTGATTGGTTCTTTCTCACAGGCGGAATGGACTCGCCTTCAATCATTACTTACTGTCCGTATAAAGATCAACTTACAAAGCTTGAGAAGATCCTCCCTTTTTCTCCCCGAACCGTTTTTGCTAATCAATGTCATGAGACACTTTCCTCTGCCTCTTTCCCATCCTTTTTTCATGCTTCATCACGGCAGCTGCCTTATCTCCGCCAGTGGCGGGAGAAAAGAAAGTCATGGTCTTTCCAAAGCGTAAGAACAGCAAAGGTAACTGATCCTTTCTTCCAATTTCTTTATGTAAATCAAATTTCTCCGGCTACCCTTCCGCCCGAAGTCGGAATACCTGTTGCCGGAATCCATTTGATTCACACAGCGGCCGTTCAGTGGCAAGCTTATGTTTTTATTGATATGCTTTTTCGAAAAGAAGCTGGCCAAAGCCTGTCCATGGATGAATGTATCCGCTCTTTCAAAAATCGAATAAAAAGCGGAGATATCCGCTTAAGAAAACTGCCGCTGCTTGATTCCAAAGAATACCTGCAACCGTTGATAAGCTATGTGTCATTTTTCAAAAAAACAGGGTATATAGAAGAGTATAAAACCGGATACTTTAAAGTAATGAAAAAAGTTAGGGTCGCTAAGACATATGACCAATGGCTGGAATGGGAGAAAAATTTTTATTACAGGCACCAAAAGCTGCTACAGGCGGACAATAATGGTAAAATAGCATTTTGAAGTCATAAAACAGCAGGATTTTTTTGAAAAACACAGAAATAGATTAGGATAGAACTTTTTGAAATGGAGGATTTCGTTTATGGCACAGGACACAGAAATAAAAAAGCTTCCGGCTAGAGATGAAATAACGGTTGACGATACATGGAGACTGGAAGATATTTTTGCTACCGAAGAGGAATGGGAGAGTGAATGGAAAGGGATCAAGCAGGACCTGGCAAAAGCCGAATCGTTTAAAGGCACGCTAGGTGAAAGTGCTGATAAATTGTTTACCGCACTTCAGTTCCAGGATGAAGTTTTTGAAAGGCTTGGCAGAGTTTATACCTATTCCCACATGCGTTATGATCAGGATACGACAAACTCCTTTTATCAAGGCATGGACGACCGCGCCAAAAACCTATATTCCCAAGCAGCCAGTGCGTTTTCGTTTGTGGTTCCAGAATTGCTTGGCGTTGATGAAAGCAGGGTACAGCAATTCCTGCAGGAGAAAGAAGAACTTAAGCTTTATGAACACGCATTAGAGGAAATTAACAAACAAAGGCCGCACGTGCTAACGGCTGAGCAGGAAGCATTGCTGGCGCAAGCATCCGAGGTGTTGGGTGCCTCCAGCAATACGTTCGGGATGTTGAATAACGCCGACCTTGTATTTCCAACTATAAAGGATGAAGACGGCAATGAAGTGGAGATCACGCATGGTCGTTATATTCGCTTTCTTGAAAGTGAAGACCGCAGGGTTCGGGAAGAAGCGTTCAAAGGTGTATACGCCACTTACGGGCAGTTTAAAAACACATTTGCGAGCACCCTTTCTGGAGCTGTCAAGAACCATAATTTTAACGCGAGCATACGTAAATATGAGTCAGCGCGCCATGCGGCATTAAGCAATAATAATATCCCGGAGAGCGTTTATGATAATTTAGTGAATACAGTGAATGAAAATCTCCATTTGCTTCATCGCTATGTGGATTTAAGAAAGAAAGTGCTCGGGCTTGAAGAACTTCACATGTATGACCTTTATACTCCATTGGTAAAGGAAGTAAAGATGGAAGTGCCCTACGGCGAGGCGAAAGAGTATCTTTTAAAAGGCTTGGCACCGCTCGGAGAGGAGTATTTGGATGTCTTAAAAGAAGGCTTCGAAAACCGCTGGGTTGACGTTCAAGAGAATAAAGGAAAACGCAGCGGTGCTTATTCATCCGGCGCCTACGGAACAAACCCGTATATATTAATGAACTGGCAAAGTAACGTTAATAACTTGTTTACCCTGGCACATGAATTCGGACACTCTGTCCATAGCTATTATACAAGAAAAACACAGCCTTACCCATACGGCAACTATTCTATTTTTGTCGCAGAGGTTGCTTCTACATGCAACGAAAATCTGCTTAATGATTACTTGCTAAAAACGATCGATGATGAAAAGAAGCGGATTTATTTGTTGAACCATTACTTAGAAGGATTCAGGGGAACTCTATTCCGCCAGACGATGTTTGCGGAATTTGAACATCTCATCCATGAAAAATCGCAAAAAGGTGAAGCACTAACCGCTGATATGCTCACCAAAGAGTATTATGAGTTAAATAAGAAGTATTTCGGAAGCAATATTGTCATTGATGAGGAAGTTGGTTTGGAATGGTCTAGAATTCCGCATTTCTACTACAATTACTATGTATATCAATACGCAACCGGAATCTCTGCGGCTACAGCATTAAGTAAACAGATTCTCGAAGAAGGACAGCCGGCAGTCGATCGCTATATTGAGTTCTTGAAGTCGGGAAGCTCCGATTATCCGATTGAAGTATTGAAAAAAGCCGGAGTGGACATGACAGAAGCTGATCCGATTAGGGAAGCGCTTAAAGTATTTGATGAAAAGCTAACGGAATTGGAAACATTATTACAGCAGTAAATCGAAAAAAAGCTGCGGAACCTTTTATCGGTTAAAAACCTTTAAAACGGTTCCGCTGATTAAAAAGATTAAAAAAATAGAATAAAGTAAAAAGCAGAAGAGGCGAGCTAATATAGATAGGGATGATTTTCATTAATCCAAGCAGTTGGAGAAATAGCATCCCAGCTAAAAATAACAAAGATAAGACAAACTTTGCTATCATTAGGGCATTCCCTCCTGTACAGGTTTTTATTCTATATATATGAGTAAAGACAAACCATATTCAAAGAATATGACAATATTGTGAAAAAAAGCACAAACCCCTTGAAAGATCGAAGGGATATTTGCTATATTACAAGTGAAGTTGTTCACATACAAACATATACCCCCTTTGTTTAACGTGAAAAATTTCCCCATCCCCTTTGTTCGTATGAATGAAAAAGCCTTGCAAACTGTTGATTTGCAAGGCTTTTTCTATATTTAGACTTCATTAGTCCCGGTGTACTTCCAAAATGTTCCGTGCTTAGCGGGAATCATTTGAACGGTTTGCTTTAATAAGAGCTTTTTCATTTCCCGTTCCACTTCATTTTTAGACATATTATAAACGACTTCGATTTCTCTCGTAGCGATAACTTTGAAGGATTGGACAAAAGATTCTAGGGATGGAGGACTTTTTGGATCGGGAAGACCGTTTAACATATCATCAAGGATATTTACATATACGTCATAAGGGTAAAAACCTGAAATTTTGATTCCTTCTTCTTCGATATTCTGATTGAAGAAGACTAGGGTCGGAATCTCGCTAACATCCATCTCGGAGGTGATTTTTAAATCACATTGAAAGCCTTTAGCAGCACTTTCAGACGTGATATCATTCATAAATTCATCAACATCGAGACCGACTTCACGGGCGCATTCCGTCAGGTTACTCATACTGGTAATGTCTTGCTTTTCGAGAAATAATAACTCCTGAAGCTTTCTTAGAAAGAGAATCGCAAGTTTACGTCCCTGCAGTTCCGCCGCCTTTATCGCTATAGAGGCGCTGTACGGGGAAGCGATTGGGTTTTCCATCCACAAGCTCCCGTCACAGGACATTCCTGATCTGGAGGCCGTCCTTTCCCAAGCTTGAGCAATATTTTCAAAGTTTTTGTTTTTTCCTCTGTTAAGAGAGGCCAGTTTACCGCTTAACACATGCTTTAAACTGAACAATTGGCCATATTCAATTTGTAATTTTTTTATGATAGGTTCTAAAGCCCAGCATTCAGGACACAAGGGATCGATAAATACGTAAATTTCAATGGGCTTTTTACAAGCGCCATGGTGGGATTGAGACTTTATCCAATCTGTAATGTTGAAAACCGGTTTTTGAGAACTCACATGCCTTCTCCTTTCCAGTCTTTTTCAGGTGTATTGATCATGTGCTGCGCTGTCAGGTATAGACGGTGATAGAAAAATTCCCTAATTTCTCCTTCCATCCCGACTTCGTCCATCGCTTCTCTCATGCACGATAGCCATGCATCGGCCCGGCTGGGTGTTACCTCAAAAGGGATATGGCGTGCTCTTAACATCGGGTGACCGTGTTCATTCGTATATAATTGAGGACCGCCAAGATACTGGGTCATAAATTGTTTTTGCTTTCTGGCGGTTTCTGTTAAATCATCCGGAAAAATCGGTATAAGCTCCGGGTGTTTGCTTACATTGGAGTAAAAGACATCGATAAGCTTATGCAGGCGCCCTTCTCCAATTGCGTCATATGGCGTAGGGTTTCCATCTTTCATGCTGATTACTCCTTTAGTTATATTATGCTTATTTTATCAATCGCCTTCCGATTTCTCAAATCTAACGCTTGTTAACGATAAGAATGAAGGAGCAGAAGCTTATAACTAAAGGTTTCGACTGTATGTAAGCGATTTCAATTCCTTTTTTTAAAAAGGCTGCCTCTTTTTAATGAACCTACCGGATTGCATGGTACGGTTGCTCCTGAGAAAGAAAATCCTCCCGACCTGAGACAGCCATTTTATATTAACTATAATACGTATCCGTAACTTTTCTTACATAATTTTGAGTTTCTTTAAACGGTGGTATTCCCCCGTGTTTATCCACGTTTCCGGGACCGGCATTATAAGCGGCAAGTGCAAGGCTTATGTTCCCATCATAGCGATCCAGCATCTGTCGGAGATATTTGCTTCCACCCATGACATTTTCAAACGGATCCAGTATATTCTTTACGCCGAGACCTCTCGCGGTTGAAGGCATTAATTGCATTAATCCCGTAGCACCGGCGTGGCTCATTGCATCAGGATTAAAGTTGGATTCCTGCTTGATCACTGATTTAATGAGTTTCTCAGGCAGATTATACAATTCCGCCGCCTTTTTAATGATATCTTCAAAACCTGCTGAAGAAGAGGCAGATAAGGTTGCGGGCGCCTGAGCAGGAGTAAAGCTTAAGGAAGATGGAACATCGGTCATGCTTTTAATCGGCATGCTATCAAACAGATTGCCAAGAGTATTTTTATTGGTGAGAATATCGACAAGTCCCCCGAGGGTTTGGGAAATGGAATGATCCCCGTCTTGGCCGATAGCCGCAACCAGCATTTCCTGAAAAAGGTTTTCGGGCTGTTGCTCGATAGGATTTTGTGTACCGGTTAATCCTTGCAAAGCCTGGAGATCCATCATCATTTTTACATCCTGTAATTTCAAATTAATATTCACCTCAAAAAAATAGTTTGAATGTTTGTCTAAATTACTTGTTTATCATTGCATTATACAGTCTTCTAATTTTATTTTCGGTTGTTCTGGCGGGAATGTTAAGGTTTTTAAGCAAATTTATAAAAATATTCTGGCCTTCCGTCTTGTTCGTTACTTCATATTCTACTTCATAATCTTCTTCATTTAAATAAGTGCTGTGGTCAAGAACAAGCAATCCGCCTTGATATTGGAGTTCTGCCCGGTTTGTTTGAAGCGTCCCAAAATATTGAATGTTCTTGGGGGATATGCCCATCGTTTCAATGAGCTTGGCAATGCCGCTTTCCGGTAACGAAGTTCCTTTTAAGATGCTATCTGCCTGTTTCTTTGTCAGCTCCAGATTCGTTTCAAGTAAGCCGTCTTTTGCCGGCTGCTTAAGTGTTAATTCATATCTCTCGTTTTTTTCACGAATTCTTAAAGCTGATTTTTGATCCTTTAGTTCAAAAAGCGGTGTATCAAAATAGTGATTTAGCTGGGTTGTAAAATCTGTTTCGGCAACATTGAAATGTTCCATCAGCTTGTCAAATTCATTCCTATATAATAAATTTTTAAATTCAATCTCGATGTGTTGATCCACAGGAAATCATCCTTTCCTTAAATCTTCGATTCGTTCATTTTATTCATTATGTCCCGAATGCATCTAAACAGCAAACTTGAATTTTTAGGAATCATACCTGGAATGTGATAAAATGAAGTCGTGAAATTGGGAGGTTGAATTATGAAAGAGAGAATTACGATCAATGAAGCCGACATCATCAATAACGAACTGGTGCTAAAAACGGGTGACTCCATTGATTTATCCAAACTGACACCAAAAGAACAGTTGTTGGTTGATTCCGACGGTATTGCTTTTATATACATCACGGAAAATCATGATGATTATACATATATTTCATTGCCTGAAATCATCTGGCCTGCACTAAAGGAAGCCTGGTCAAGGAAATTACCGGCCGTAGTTACCTCGGATAATAAGAAGCTTGAATTGACAGAGATATTTGAAGAACTTGCTTATTTAATCGACAATATTCAGGGGAACGGGAATTATGGGGAAGAATTTGTTTCAAAAGTAGAACAGACTTTTCTTTAAATGAGAGTATAACTTTTTCAACTTTGAAAGATGTCTAGATGCGACGTACAGGATGTGATCTTTGCGCCGACGTCCTTACAGGAAGTGGCGGACATAGTCGTTCTTCCTTAATTACGGCGCTTGCGCTTTTCTAAGTTGAAAACTGAAAAGCTTTGGGGACAGGGGTGCAGCCATGGAACATTGGGATGATTTTTTGGCTCCTTATAAACAGGCTATTGAGGAGTTGAAGCTAAAATTAAAGGGGATGAGAACTCAATTCGAGCGTGAGCAAATACATTCGCCGATTGAGTTTGTCACTGGAAGAGTAAAGCCGATTGTCAGCATTCTGGATAAAGCCGTTCAAAAGAATATCGCCTTGGATAACTTAGGTGCAGAGATGCAGGATATTGCCGGTATTCGGATGATGTGCCAGTTTGTCGATGATATCAGGAGAGTAGTAGAGCTGTTGCGTGCGAGAAATGATTTTGAAATAGTCGAGGAAAGAGATTATATTTCCCACAAAAAAGCAAGTGGTTATCGATCTTATCATATGGTGATCCGCTATCCAGTTCAGACCATCCATGGTGAAAAGAAAATTCTTGTAGAAATACAGATTCGGACATTGGCGATGAATTTCTGGGCAACAATTGAGCATTCTTTAAACTATAAATACAAAGGGGACTTTCCTGAAGACATTCAAATCCGCCTCAAAAGGGCAGCAGAAGCAGCTTTTTTACTTGATGAAGAAATGTCGCAAATTCGATTGGAAATTCAGGAAGCGCAGCGGATTTTTTCAAGAAAGAAAGAAACATTTGGAAAATCTGAACGGAAATAGGCTTCCGAACCATGGATGTATTATCCAAAATCAGATTTTATTATCCAAACTCAGGATTTATTATCCGAACTCAGGTTACATGTTCAGCCGATTCAAAAAATCATGATAATGAATCCAATAAGACGGCCGGGGCAAAGCAGACTATAAATTATTAAGCCATCATAGCATTTTCTTATTTTAAATAGCCCCGCCTCCTTTTCAATTGACTATGGTATATGTCTCTGTTGATTCACATAAGCTGAGATTCCCATCAAATCAAGATTCGAACAAATGACTAATACTGCTTTTCTAATATAGTATCCGCTAAAAAAATCTAGTAAACAGGGTGAGATCAATGAAATTTGCGATAACCTCAAAGGGAGACGCCAAATCGAATACGCTTATGCACAAAATGCGCACATATCTTCAGGATTTTAAACTGGAGTATGATGAAAACCAGCCGGATATCGTTGTATCAATAGGTGGAGACGGGACTTTATTATATGCGTTCCACCGTTATAAAAACCGTCTGGATAAAACGGCTTTTGTCGGTGTTCATACGGGTCACCTTGGTTTTTACGCAGATTGGACACCGGGGGAAATAGAAAAACTCGTCATCGCCCTGGCTAAAACACCGTTTCAGGTCGTGGAATATCCTCTTTTGGAAGTGATTGTCCGATATCAACATGGAGGAAGAGAGTCCAGATTCCTTGCCTTAAATGAATCGACCGTAAAAAGTGTGGATAGTACCCTTGTCATGGACGTTGAGATACGCGGTCAGCATTTCGAAACCTTCCGCGGAGATGGCCTTTGTATCTCAACTCCATCCGGAAGTACGGCATACAATAAAGCATTGGGCGGTGCTATTATCCATCCTTCCTTTGATGCGATCCAGCTTGCTGAAATGGCTTCGATCAACAATCGGGTTTTCCGTACAGTGGGATCGCCGTTATTACTGCCGGGACACCATACGTGCATGCTGAGACCAGTAAATAACGTAAACTTCCAAATAACGATAGATCATTTGTCACTGCTGCATGAAGATGTTAAGTCGATGCAGTTTCGGGTTGCGGATGAAAAAATTCGTTTTGCCAGATTCCGGCCGTTTCCTTTTTGGAAAAGGGTCCATGATTCTTTCATTTCAGGTTAAGGAGTTACCGATGCCCACATGTCAAACAGGAACCTTCAAAAACCTTTCCGGCTTGAATGGATGACCGTAAATAACGATGACGGCAAGCTTCTGAGAACTTTCCTTGCTGAACAACATATTTCGAAACGGACATTGAAAGCGATCAAATTCGACGGTGGAAAAATAAAAGTGAATGAAAAAGAGGTAACCGTCCGGCATCTTCTTACTGCCGGAGACAAAATTGAGGTTATCTTCCCACCGGAAGAAGCAAACAGTCGGCTTATTGCTGAAAATATCCCCCTCCAGATTAAATATGAAGATGACTATGTTCTTGTAGCAGTCAAACCGGCTCACATGAATACGATCCCTTCCAGAGAACATCCGGCAGGCAGCCTTGCCAACGCGCTGGCCGGTTATTATAAGAAAAGAAAGTTGTCATCTACCATCCATATCGTAACAAGGCTTGACCGCGACACTTCAGGCCTTGTTTTAATTGCTAAGCATCGACATGTGCACCACCTCTTAAGTGAACAGCAGAAGCAGGGCTTGGTGAAGCGGCGATATACAGCAGTTGTAGAAGGCATTCTTAAAGAAGAGAATGGGAAAATAGATGAGCCGATTGGCCGAAGACCCACGAGCATTATTGAACGGGAGGTCAGGGCTGACGGCCAATATGCTTGTACGCTTTTTGAGGTAATCGCCAGATTAAAAGGGTATACCCATATTGAGCTTCAGTTATTGACCGGACGTACGCATCAAATCCGGGTCCACTTATCACATTATGGTTTCCCGCTTGCGGGCGATGATCTATATGGAGGGGGCAGGAAAGATATGGCTAGACAGGCCTTGCATTGCAGCAGTGTAACGTTCTTTCATCCTTTTTTAAACAGGACCCTTACATTTGAAGAACAACTCCCGGCTGATATGCTTAAGCTCATTAATCAATCGCAGTAGCCCGGTCTGCTGCATACAATTAAGTAAGTTTATAGAAAAATATCTTTTTTAAAAGTGTAGGACACGTTGTGCTTACAAAGTTTTAATCGAAAGTGGAGCGAAACTTTTCAGGAATATAAGGCATGGCTGAAGGTACATCTATCAGTTCCATTTCCGGATAGCGTAAGGCGGTTAATTTACCGCCAAACACACAGCCAGTATCGATGTTGTATGTATGGTTCACTCTACGCGCTTCCTTAACCGGGGTGTGTCCATAGACGATCCATGCATCACCCGTATATTCCCCGGCCCAGTCAAGCCTAACCGGGGTTCCGTCTGGGTGTTTAGCTCCGGTGATGTCTCCATATAGAACAAAAGTCTGTATCTTATTGTTGTTCTTACCGATGTAGTCAGCTCGAATGCCTGCATGGGCGATGATTAACTTTCCATCGTCGGCCATCTGATAAAGCGGAGACTGTTCGTAGAGGTCGAGAAACTTTTTTCTTATTTTCTTTTGTTCACGGACGGGCAGGGCTTCATATTCGGCAACAGTCGTTTCAAGCCCGTGTTTGATTTGCACCTTGTTTCCCTGGAAATACCGGTACAGTTTATTGCAGTGGTTGCCTGGTGAATAAAGGGCTAGCTTTTGGATAATAACGAGCTCATATACCGTGTCAACCACTTTAAGGGAATCCGGCCCCCTGTCGGTCAGATCTCCGACAAATGCGAGGATCCTCCCCGTGGGATGAACCGGTATACCGCTATCCCAGGAGTAGCCGAGTTTTTCTGTCAATTCCTTGAATTCCCCGAAACAGCCGTGAATGTCACCAATGATATCTATCTGCATTTTTAACACCCTCTGAGTAGTTTCTTTAAAAATGGAGCTAATAGTATAATACCCTGAAGGGGAAATTAAATAACAATAAGGAACGGAATTGCACCCCAGCTGCTAACTTCAAGATGTTTTGCATACGTCCTTTTGGTACAAATAATAATAGTTCAACGCTGCTTGAGATTTTGCGCGGGAGGAGGTACGGAAAAATGTCGGATTCCTTGGAAAATATAAATACAGGTTTACTAATCCGAGCCTTAGAGGATGGGGACATAGATTCCTTCCGAAATGAATTTATGGAGTTGCACGCTTACGACCAGGCACAGTTTTACACAAGCCTTGAGGATGATCTCCGTTCGAAGGTTTACCTTTATCTATCGCCGGAAGAAATGGCAGATCTCTTTGAAAATATTGAAATTGAAGAAGAAGAATATGAAAACCTGCTTGCGGAAATGGCACCTGCTTATGTGGCTGAAATGCTTTCTCATATGTATGCCGATGATGCGGTGGATGTTTTAAATGAGCTGGATAAGGAACAGGCTGTCAGCTACTTGACGATCATGGATGACGAAGCTGCCCAGGAAATCAAAGAGCTTTTAAGCTATGAAGAATATACGGCCGGAAGCATCATGACCACGGAATTTATCGCGATTTCCGCCAACCAAACCGTCCGTTCGGCGATGTATATCCTCAAAAAAGAAGCGCCGCAGGCTGAAACGATTTATTATGTGTATGTGATCGATGATGACCGTAAGCTTTTAGGTGTCATTTCGCTTCGTGATTTAATTATCGCCGATGATGAAACGATGATTTCCGAAATTATGTTTGACCGTATCGTGGCCGTATCGGTAACGGAGGATCAAGAAGAAGTGGCGAGAAAAATGAGGGATTATAATTTTCTGGCTGTACCGGTAGTTGATTTCCAAGAGCATCTGGTGGGGATCATTACGGTCGATGACATTATGGATGTTATGGAGGAAGAGGCCTCTGATGATTATTCAAAGCTTGCGGGTATCTCAGATTTGGATCGGGTGGATAAAAATCCCTTTGCCGCAGCAAAAAAACGGCTGCCCTGGCTTGTGATTCTATTGTTTCTGGGAATGATGACCGCCAGTTTGATCGGCAGATTCGAGGAGACATTGAGCCAAAAAGCCATACTGGCCGTTTTTATTCCCTTGATTGCAGGCATGGCGGGGAATACCGGGACACAGGCACTGGCCGTCGCCGTTCGGGGAATCGCAACTGGTGACCTTGAGGAAGCAAGCAAGTGGAAACTCATTATGAGGGAAGCGGGGACTGGCTTAATCACAGGGACAATCTGCGGAACGCTGGTGATCTTCATCGTTTTCTTCTGGCAGCATGACTGGGTACTTGGATTTTTGGTAGGCGCCTCGATTTTTGCCACTCTAATCGTTGCCACTATCGCCGGATCTCTTGTACCGCTTCTTATGCATAAAATGAAAGTCGATCCTGCTGTGGCATCCGGACCATTCATCACGACTATCAACGATATTATTAGTATTTTAATCTATTTTGGCATGGCAACCTTGTTCATGAGCTATCTGTCGTAGTGTCAAAGTAAATCGCCGAGTGGTAAGCCTCAAAAGGTGGGGAATAGGTGTTGCACTTACGCTAGGAAAGCAACTATCTCCCAAAACAAGAACCTGCAGCTTGGAGTGGCTGCAGGTTCTTGTTGGATTCGGCTTATACAGGGTTTGAAAATAACTTTCTAGACTTCCGGATCCACATTATTGCTCCAACGGCAATAAATACGTAAAAGATTTCGATTATGAAAATGTTCGTAATCACATCCTTTTGGTATAGAGCTGCAGGGAAGTTTAGCAGGGCGTGAATTCCAATTGCATATAGGAGATAGACTTTCTTATTCTCCTTAACTGCATATAAGACAAGCAGGGAAAGAGCAATCTGGAAAGCGATAGCTGAAATCCTCTCGATTCCGCCGAGCAAGTACAGGTAGGAAGGTTCACTAATTAATTGCTGCTTTACCGGCTGCAATGCGTCTTTCGTCTGCTGATTAATGAGCAGCTTATCGAATGTGCCATTATTGATCATGAAGGCATAAGCTAGCATGGTAATATTGGTGATTCCTACAATCATCACTGACTCCAGACCGCCGTGGCCAAGTCCGAAGGCCAAACCATCCTTACATTCCCGATATTTTTTCAATAGGAAAGAAAACATGAGGAAGCGCCCAGTCTCTTCAAAAATTCCTGCCATTAACCCTCCATAGAGCATATAAGCCCAAGGATTTTCCAACAGCGAACTGGCCGGGCCGTTATTAAACACCACAAAAGGGACTAAACCCTCTAAAACTTGAACGAATAAAAAGAAAGTTAACGCACCGACAAGTAAAACTTTTAATGAAATTTTATATTTTTTCTTGAAATAGACAGTCAGCACAATTGGAATAATGATTGCAATGGCAATACTGATGATAAGGGATATCATACTCTCCGTTTTGACCATTTTTTCACCTCCTGATTAATTTGAAAGATTCTAATGGATCTGGCTTTCAAAGAGAGAATTTCTTTGGTTAAAGCGAGTAATGATTTTTAGCAGAATCGCATTGCCGAGAAACAAGCCGGCTCCGATTAAGAATAATACAGTCGAGGCTTTTATGTAAGATTATTCCAATAGAATGATTTTAAAACAGAATCATTGTTTTAACAATATGTTGTTTCGAAAAATGTTTTATTCGTCTCGATTGTTTGATATACTCTAATTAGTACTAGGTGCTAATAACTTGTATTAAACAGGAGGCATATAAGCCATGACTCTCTCTTTAGATGGAAAAACGTATGTTGTAATGGGTGTTGCCAATAAACGAAGCATTGCCTGGGGAATCGCTCGTTCCTTGCACGAGGCCGGTGCAAAATTGATTTTTACATATGCAGGTGAACGGCTTGAAAAAAACGTGAGGGAACTGGCTGAATCTCTAGGGGCTTCATCGCTGGTATTGCCTTGTGATGTGACAGATGATGAAGATATTAATAAGTGCTTTACTGCAATCAAGGAAGAAGTCGGTACCATCCACGGCATAGCTCATTGCATTGCTTTCGCCAATAAGGAAGAACTTGAGGGGGATTATATGAATACAACCCGTGACGGTTTCTTGCTTGCCCACAACATTAGTTCCTATTCATTGACTGCGGTGGCAAAGACTGCAAAGGAATTGATGTCCGAGGGCGGCAGTATCGTCACATTGACGTATCTTGGCGGCGAGCGCGTCCTTCCGAATTATAATGTGATGGGTGTTGCAAAAGCCTCACTGGATGCGAGTGTGAGATACCTGGCAAACGACCTGGGCAAGCAGGGAATCCGGGTGAATTCCATTTCTGCCGGACCGATCCGCACCTTGTCAGCGAAAGGTGTCAGCGACTTTAATTCCATTTTGAAAAAGATTGAAGAGAATGCCCCTCTTCGCCGTACCACAACACCGGAAGAGGTTGGCGACACAGCCGTTTTTCTATTCAGCAACATGGCCCGTGGGATTACAGGAGAAAACATCCATGTTGATTCCGGTTATCATGTAATCGGTTAAAAGGTACTGTCTGATAAAAGAATACGTTATTAACTAAGCTTGTCCTATCCGGGCAAGCTTTTTTTTATGTTTTGTGCTTAAGGAAAAAGGACACATCATAAAATGATAAATTGCCCATATATATTATAGAAAGTCTGTTTATTTTTAAACTCAATGGATTTTTCGAAAATTATGTACTAAAGAGAGGAGCGTAAAATGGACGATAATACTAAACAAAAGGCTAAGCCACTTTTATATATTGTCCAACCGGAAATGCCGCCGCAGGAAGCGCCACAAATGCAGCAGGTACATCGTTCAAAGGGCCATCAAAAAAAGAGAGAAGGCGTGCCGGGTGAGGAGTCACTATTTGCGGAGCAGGATGATGAAAATGAAGAACAGCGAAAAAAAACTGACGAAGACAGCAAATTAGAGCAAGTGAAGCAGGAATACGGCGTGTATGAGGCGTTAAAGGAAATTGAGGATGAAATCGTCGCGGTTAAAAAAATAACTAAGCAAAAGGAAGAGGATTTTTCCTCATTGAATAGCAATCATATGTACAGTAACACACCCGAAGGACGGGATGCTTTGCTTTTAAAGCTGAATGAGCTTGCGCAGTACCCCGCCAACGCGCAAAAGCCACTCTGTGAAGCAGTGGTAAAAGGGAAAATCCTTAGCCTTCAAGTGCTCGATAAACATGAAGAATCTATAAAAGTAAAAGCTGGTACGGCCGTATTTGACCTTGATATTTCCGAAATACAGCATTTTAGGCTGGTATGATCCGCCTTTTATGGAAATATGCCATGGAATAAACCACACTTAGCGGAGGATAGGCGTGATGCTGGAAAACATCGATTTGACCATGATTATATTGCTCGGCCTGGCAGCATTCCGGCTGACCAGGCTTATTGTCTATGACAGAATTACGGAATTTATCAGAAGGCCGTTTTTTAAAGAGATAGAAGAAACAGTAGAAGATGGCACGGTAGAAATTTATTTTACCCCAAAGGAAGAAGGAGTCAGAGGTTGGATCGGAGAGCTTTTGAGCTGTCATTGGTGCACAGGCATTTGGGTGAGCATGCTGCTGGGAGGATTATATCTATACCAACTACCATTTAGTGATTATGTCATCATTGTTCTCGCAATAGCAGCGATTGGCTCTATCATTGAGACAATAATCAGCGGGTTGATAGGCAGTTGAAAGAACCATAGCATAAGGTGTCTTCATATACTATATAAGTTGAATTAAGCTGTCCACCAATTTATTTTTGACTCATTCATGTGAAACATGAGTTTCACATGCCTTTCAGCATAGCTGAAAGGTCGCTCCAACTGCATAAGGTAGAGGAGAAAGCGAGCTTTCTCTCGACCTTATGCAGTTGGAACTTAAATGAGCCAAAAATCAACGATATTAATTATCAACGCGCAATTCTTTAGTTCAACTTTCTTAATGGTACTAAAAGGAGGATTTGCTATGAATAAACAACAGCCGGGATATCCATACCCAAGACCCTTAGCCAAAGGCAAACCTGTTAAAGTGAAGAAAGGCTGCGGATGCCAAAAAGGCAAATGAAATCGGCTCAAAAACAGCTAAGTTTAAGAAGAGTGTGTAAACCTTATCTTTCAGAGGATAAGGTTTTTTTCTGGGAAAAATTTCATTCATAAAAAATGTACAAAGTCGAAAAATAGTAAACAGAACAAACATTAATGAGGACGTGAGAACATGCCAAAAAAAAGGCATAATACAGCCTATTATTTCCTCTTTTCCCTAACCTTTCTGTTTATGATCACAGGATGTGCAGGTAACAGAGACAATCAGAAAGAGGGTATGGCCCTTATCCAGAGGACGGATCCTCCTGCCATGGACATCAGAAGCGTTACATATCAAAAAGATGGAGTGCCGGAGAAGGTGAAAAGTGAGGTGGTCAGAATAGACGGCATTTACGATGTAGTTGCCGTTCAAAACGGCAAAGACATTCTGGTCGCTTATAAAGTGAATCATATGCACAGGTTTCAAATGAAAAAGATTGAAAAGAATGTGAATGACCGTCTGAAGAAGAAGTTTAAGGGGTATAAATTTACCGTCTCCAGTGATTATAAGATCTTTCTGGAAACAGTGAGATTAAATAACATGCTCAGAGAAAAAGATGTCCCTGAAAAGAAGGCGAAGGAAAAATTTCAAAAAATAGTGAAACTGCAAAAAGAATTAACGTAAGGTCAACAACGATTGCCTGTTTGGCAACAACGAAGAGCAGTTATTTTCGAGCAAGTCAAATCTTGAAGGGTGGAATGTAGAATGCTCCCAATGTTTTTTTGGGCGTTTGTCGTCGGAGGGATCATTTGTGTAATCGGCCAGCTGATGTTTGATGTAGCAAAGCTGACCCCGGGTCATACACTTAGTACCCTTGTAGTTATCGGAGCGATACTCGACGGTTTTGGGCTTTATGAACCGCTGATGGATTTTGCTGGAGCGGGTGCAACCGTCCCGATTACCTCTTTTGGAAATTCCCTTGTCCATGGCGCGATGCAAGAGGCAGGGAAGCATGGACTAGTGGGCGTTCTCACCGGGATGTTTGAAGTAACCAGTTCAGGTATATCTTCTGCGATTGTATTCGGCTTTATTGGAGCTTTGGTATTTAAGCCCAAAGGATAGGGATTTGTACAGTAAATTAGGTTTATTGCATGGGATGCTGCCTATACATCAGTCACTAGCCTTACATATGTTAAAGTAACCTAAGCGAAAAAGCGAGGTGAAATAAAAATGTACGGATATGGATGTAGTGGATATGGATACGAAGACGCTGGATATGATAAAGGCCACGGGTACGGTTTTGTTTTAATTGTGGTCTTGTTTATCTTGTTAATTATTGTCGGTGCGGCTTATTGCTAATCTTGAAAAACGGAATGGGTTTAACCCGTTCCGTTTTTTTATGGATATAGAAGTCCAGATGTTCATAATGTCCTCATTTCCTCACAATAAATATTCCTTTACATAGGATAGTAATACAGTGAAGGAGGGCTAAAAGTGGACAATAATTTCTTTAAAAACATGGAAGGCAAAACAGGCGTAAATATGAAGGATGTATTTGAATTGGCAAATTCGTTGCAAGGTGCAAATTTTAAAGATGAAAAGACGGTTCGCAACGTGATTAAACGTGTTTCCAGAATTGCCAATAAACCCGTCAACCAAGAAATGGAAGATAAAATCGTCAAGTCCATCGTGAAAGATGGCAATAAGCTCGATTTCAGCACGATTGCTAATATGCTTAATAAAAAGAAGTGATCAGATTGATATAAAAAGGGGCCAACAAAAAGCTCATCCAAACGTGCTTTTCGTAGGCCCTTTTTTTAGCAGATTGAAAACGATCCTGTATATAATCAATTCAACAAATCGGGCAATCAGTCTGTGAAACCCGCTGATCATCCAAAGCCCTGATTTATAGCTTTAGAAACCGTGAAGGATAAGCTGTTTTTCCTCGTCTCGTTTGCGGTACAGAAAAGTAGAGGCCGAGACTTGCGCGGGTTGCCGCTACATACAGCAGCCTCCGCTCTTCTTCTAATGGCTCAAGCTCACCCTTGCGGTAGGAATCTAAGGCGAAATCATGCGGAATGCTCCCATCGACGGTAGATAATACATACACTGTTTTGTACTCGAGTCCCTTTGAACGGTGAATCGTTGTAAGCTGAATAGCATCGGTTACGTGCTTGGAAAGCTGTTTCACTTCCTTATTCATTCCGATCATATGGTCAACGTGATCGAGAAATTCACCGATGGTTTCAAAGCGTTTAGCGGCAACCTTGATATCCCGGATGTCGTCCGAGCCCTTCTCGATATTACCTTCATTGCCCCGCTTTTTTACAAAGTCTTGATAGCCCAGATCCTTTTCAATGATTTCCAGGGCGACGGGCGGCCTGACATTCTTCAGTGATCGAATCTTTGCAGGGAGAGCCTTCAGCTTTCTCTCCTGAAAAGCATGTCCTGTTTTAATAAAGGAAAAGGCATCGATAAAATCACAATCCTGTAGAATGGTCAGTGCCTTCATCTCTTGGAGGACGCTTTGCTTTAAAAAAAGCGAGGATAACACATCGGCTGCAGCTTTTGCATTCTGCGGCTGCATACTTAAACGCAAAAAAGAAAGCATTCCTTTGACAATCCGCCGTTCATAGAAGGATTCAGCATCCTGTTCAATCACAAAAGGCAAAGAACCGGCTGCGAGTCTTTCGAATACTGCGCGTGACATAGAATGGGTTCGATAGAGAATCGCGAAATCGCCGGGTCTTGCTCCCTGGGATAATTTTTCCTTAATGTCAGTCACGATCATCGTGGCTTCCAATTCCTCATCATATGGATAAAACAAAAATGGAGGATCACTGAAATTGTGTTGAGCGCTCATCGTTTTGTCTATCCGGTTTTGATTGTTTGCAATGATCCGGTTTGCCGTAGCGACAATTTCATGTGCGGAACGGTAATTTTCCGTGAGTTTAACCACTTTTGTGCCGGGAAAATCCTTTTCAAAATCAAGAATAAAGGACGGGTTACTGCCACGGAATGAATAGATGGCCTGGTCATCATCCCCGACAACACAAATATTTTTCGAGTCAGACGAAAGGAGTTTCACTAGTTCATATTGAACGTTATTAATATCCTGGAATTCATCGACATGAATATATTGAAACCGCTGCCTGTACCTCTCCAAGATTGCTGGGCTAGATTTTAAAAATAAATAACAGCCGACAAGCATATCATCAAAGTCATACATCCTTGTTTTTTCTTTAGATTCTTCATATTTTTTGTATAAAAAAGCACATGATTTTTCCCAATCATCAACCGGTTTAATATCTTTCGGAAAAATGAGCGAGTTTTTCCATAGTCCGATTCTCTGAAGGGCCTGATCATAAGCAAATTCTTTTTCATCCAGTCCGTATTCACGTCCGGCAGCTTTTATGATTTTTTCCTTTTCCCAGTCCCACTTTATTAGAAGGTCGCGCTGCCATTTTTCCGGCTCATGAAACATCAATATTTTATAAAAGATGCTGTGGAAGGTTCCACTGACCAACTGATTTACGTCTGATACAGAGATTTTAGGATAAGACAGCAGCCTTTCTTTCATTTCTTTAGCGGCCTTCGCCGTAAACGTAACGAGCATAATGTCTTTCGGGTCGACTTTTTTCTCTGCAATCATATATGCGGTCCGTACCGTCAATACTCTTGTTTTGCCGCTCCCGGCCCCTGATAAGACGAGCAGAGGACCATCGATGCTGGTAGCAGCTGTCATTTGCTGTTTATCAAGCGTTACCCCATGTTCTTTGAGGAGTGCAAAATATGCAGCCTCGTTTGTGTATGGCATAGGAAGCTTTTCTGTGAACGATGGATTTCCCTTTATCGGTCTGCTTTTTATAAAAGGTACGTCCGAAGAAACACCGATATTTCTCTGTTTCGGAAGCCTGAAACCGGAACTTGTAGAGTTCTCCATTACTTTCTCAGATTCAAGCTGCAACACGGCTTTTTCACAGTTTGAAGAGGGAGCGGTGTGATCAAAATACGGGGGTTCATGGATGCCTAGATGTAATTTCATATGGCTCCCACAAATCGGACAAGAAAGTTCTCCGCGCCGGCCTTGTTCATATAAGGCCTGAAGCCGTTCAGCAGATACAGCTTCAAGACGGATTATCTCTTTTCCTGATTTAGCTGCATTCATTGATATGACCTCAAATTCTATTTAATATTCAAGCAGTATTCATCATACCAAAACAAATTCGAAACCAAAAGAGTCAAAAAGATGTGTTTATATAACAAAAAAATGGGTATATATCTATGTAAGAAGTTTTTTGATACATAAAGTGTAATCAAAGGGGTGAATATGATGGGATACATTCTTCCAGTGACTCAATATGAATATATTCAGTACGCAAATCGCACGGTGGGCGCAGAAAAGCAACCGGACAAGCTTGTACAAGGCGTTATGCCAATCAGACCGATTACATTTATTCAGAGCATGGATAAGGAAACAGAAAATATAGAAAAAGACGAATCGATACAGAATAGCAAGCCTTTGAACACAGCTTCCGCTTATTTTTCTGTTCCATCATGGAAAAGCAAGATCCCTGAGCATATTATCACTCAAACGACGGCCGAATTAACCGGTAAAGGCGGACATGTTAATGTAAAAATATAAAGAAAAGGACACATTCCGTGTCCTTTTCTTTTTTAGAGGATATCTAGTTCTACGATAAGAGCAAGCAATAGTTGCAGCAATAGCTGGATATTGACGGCCACTTGCGCATCCGTTGTTCTGATATCAACATCTCTGGAGTTTTCGACAATTGTTTTTTGGCGTGTGATTTGCGTAATCTTAGATGACTGAAGCAGATCCTGAGTGATTTTATCGGCTCTGTCCCCATCTGCGATTGAAATGCTGATTACTACTGCGATAGCTGCTTGAAGGGCTGCCTGTAAAGAAAGGGCCGCTTTAACGTCAGTGGAGTTGACCTCTACGTTGCAGGAATCTTTAATATAAATAAGCTCTTCGGACAATTGATACTCGGATTTTTTTTGCGTCGCATCTTGTTCGATTTCGTTGTCGTCGTCTTTGCAAAAATTGTCCATCGGGTGTTTTGAGCATGGATCCAATGCAGACCATCTACTTTCATGTCTTTCATGTCTTTCATTGCTTTTATAAACATCTTGATTCATAATGATCCTCCTTTTTAATTATTCACTTATAAAGTATGCTAGTCAGGCAACTATGTTTGGACGAATGTATCACTCCAAACGTCTATTTTTTCTTCTTTCTGCTAAGTTGAGTTTCGAAAATGCTTCTTGATCGAGGCTTTCATCTGATTCAGTATCTCTGACATTGTACATATTGGTCCCCGGGTTTACATCAGCTTCTGTTATTGTGTTTCGATTGCCCATCAGTGCTGCTGATTGCTTCTGTAGAAGTTCGATTGTGCTTCTCAATTTATCCCTTTCCTCTTCAGAAAGATTGAACTTCCCTTTACTGATGCCATGCTTTTTCAGTGTACGGGACACCATTAATTCCATTAGCCGTCTCTGGGATTCTTCCATGTCGATTTCATTATTGTTCACGTTACCCCTCCTTCATGTTTCTTATAATAGGTTATGAGACCAAAGGCGAATTGCTCATAGGACAATAGTGGAATTTTCTAGTTGCCGGAGGTGGATAAGAAATAAAAAAACCGGACGCTTCATGTTTTTGTACATGAAGCGTCCGGTTTAATTAGATTTCTTTTATCATCGTTTTGTGTGGAATGCCCGCATCAAGGAATTCATCAGAAACCGTCAAATAACCAAGGCTTTCATAGAAGGGAATCGCGTGTGTCTGTGCATTCAGCTTCAATTTCTTGATGTCTGTTGAAATCGCGAATTCTTCGATGGCTTTCATGATCTTGACACCAGCGCCTTTTTGGCGTGATGAAGATATAACGCAAATGCGCTCAACCTTGCCAATGCCGTCTAACACGCGAAAACGGCCGGCTCCGATCGGGTTATCGGCGTCATACAAAACAAAATGGGTTGCGTCCTCTTCGTATTGGTCAATTTCTTCCCGTGCTGGAACATGTTGTTCGTCGATGAAGACCTTTGTACGAATGAAATAAGCATCCTTGCGTTCTTGCTCAGTTTTTGCAATGATTACGTTCATTTTTCTATTCCTTTCCTAATATGAATGTTTCATGGACGGACCACGAACCATTTTCAAGCTGATACAGAAGATGGAAACGATCCACTTCCTCTGAATGTGTGACATCAAGCATTCTTGACTGGCCGAACACATCGGAGTGTTCATCGTCTGAAAGCTGCTGTCCAATCGTAATGTGCGGGACAAAAGCATATTCATTTATACTCTTGAAGAAATCTTTACTATGAAGAGTTTCGTGTAATTTTTTCAGTTCAGGAGTTAGTTCAACTTTGAAATAAATGGTATTGTTAACAGGCTGGAAAGAGCTGACCTTAAGGACATTTAAGGTAAACGGCTTTGAATCCGAAGAGATTTGCGAAAGCTTTTCCGCAACATTCTTGATTTCAGTGTCGCTAGCTTCAAATGCCCCTTTAATTGTAATATGCGGAGGGATGAGTGCGTAATGCGGATCATACCGTTTTCGATAGGCATTTGCTTTGTCCTGGAGATTTTTTGATGGGAAAATGGCCACTCCATATTTCATTTTGGTACCTCCTCGTATAAAAAAGTGAATGGTCTAACATGTGCAGTTATATAATTATAACAAAGTTTGGATGGAATAATTAACCTGACTTAAAAAATTTCCTTGAGTGCCCGTTTTAAATCAGGCTGCCAGTATTTCCACGTATGATTTCCGTCGAATTCATCGTAAAAATAAGAAAACCCTTTTTGTTTAAATACCTCGCTGATTCTGCGGTTCGGCTCGATAAAGTTCTTTTTCGTTCCCTCTGTCGTCGGCACCTCGGTTTCCTGTTTGCCGATGACATGATACAGTTCAATGAGGTGAGGGTGCTCAAAGTCCTTAACCGCTTGCAGGGCGGCATCGTTTATATAAGGAGATTGCAGAATGCATTTGCCGAATGTATGTGGATATTGTAAAGCCGTCAATAGGCTAACGGTCGCGCCAAGAGAGTCCCCGATTAAAGCCCGTCCCATTCCCATTTGATACGTGGGAAACTCTTTATCGAGAAACGGAACCAGCTCATGGGCGAGAAAGCGTATGTAGGCAGAATGCTTTTCACCAGAAGGATGATATTTGCTCCTGCGGTCGTGGACATCCCGGTAAGGAATACCGACAATGATTAGATTTTCGATTTCCTGCAGGTGATGCAAATCGTCAGCGACCCTTCCGATCCGACCAAGTTGAAAGTAATCCCGGCCATCCTGGGCAATAGCCACAGAATATTTATAGAGGGGAGAGAAATTTGCAGGAAGATAAATCAATAATTCAAATTCTTCCCCCAACTCCTTGCTCGTAAACGCATATTCTTTAATGGTTCCTTTAGGTATACTCATCGTCTCACACTCCATATATGAATGTCGTATCGATTACGAACATAATTCTAGCATAAAGAGGTGTGACTTTTCCTGTTAGAAGATTAATGGAAAGGAAATGGGCAGGTAAATATCATAGTGAAGGTCACCGTTATCCCAGTTGTTTATAGCGGGGCTGAATCAGGCGAGCGGAAAGAATGTTGGAAATTTTAAAGGTGCGTTTCATTTGCCGAAGAAAGCAGAAAGCCCGAATATATTCACCATCTATTTCAAGGACGGAAATCCTTCGCTGTGAAATCGTTTCTTTTTCGGAAAGGTAAATAATTTCCAATGGTGTTCCTTCTTCCAAGCTAAGCAGCAGCATCGTCTTCACATTCATAAACCTCCATTTCTTTGAATCTTAATTATATTATATACGAACGAACGTTCTTTATGCAAATAAAATAGAAACAAATGTTCTTATAATGGAAAAGGCACCATCCATAAAAATGGATAGTGCCCTAGGATCTGTATTTTAGTTTGCCGCTTCTTCATCCAGTATTCTTTCTAATGCTTCTTGCGTATGCAAGCCCTGGACGCGACGATTACCGATGAAAAAGGTCGGCACTGCCGTAATTTGAGCATCGTAGTAGGCATGCTTCAGCGCCTGCTTATGATGCATTTCATATTTGCGTTCGGATAATGCTTTCTTGAACTCATCCCTGTTTAATCCTACTGAAGCAGCGGTATCGGAGAGAACATCAATGTTCCCGATATCTTTGCCTTGCTCCCAGAATTCCTTCAGGACAGCTTCGACATACTCATTTCCTTTGCCATTCTCCTTGGCGAAACGAAATCCTTCATGCGCCAGGTGGGTATGAGGGGTCGGGTCCGTTTCCGGCATGACCATTTTCACGCCAAAACGTTCAGCGAGAGGGGAGATGGATTGTGTCCAGCCCTGCTGAAATTTTTCGCTTTTCGGGGATAATGTTTCAGCCGGATAAGGACGCAGTTCAAACGGCATCCATTCGATCTCAACATCTCGTCCTTTAATTGCTTCCTTAAGCGGAGCCTCCGCTATATAACAGAACGGTCAAACATAATCAGAATAGATTCGGACTTTCAACGTCATTTTTATTCCTCCTTTTTTTCACTGTTTAGTTTATCAATATAAGTGCAGGAAATACGAACGAAATGCTTGCGCTGATTTAAATAGAAGGGAAAAATATTATAAATGAGGTTGACTTTTTTCGGACAAAACATATAATTAGATATGTGCTTTATGATGTACATATATAATTCGATCTGTTAGCTCAGCTGGGAGAGCATCACCTTGACAGGGTGGGGGTCGGGGGTTCGAGCCCCTCACAGGTCATCATTACCAAAGGCTTAAATCCTTGATATGACAGGGATTAAGTCTTTTTTATTTGTTCTTCGTTTGAGGGCTAATTTTAATCATTTCATTAATGTCCAGTTCTTTTAACTCTATCTCATTTGGGTTTCTCTCTTTCTGTCATTATAGGGAGTAACATCATAAGCAAAGTAGTCGAACTGTAAAATAAGGCATAAATCTGTATCTAAAGAGTACGCTTCTTTTTTAAGAACTTTCTCTAATTTCTTTAGCTTTTCAAAAGTTGGCGGCATTTGCATATACTTTCCAAGATAACTCATTTTTTTCCCCTTTAATTATTTTGTACAATTAGATGATTAAAGCATAACTTATATACTAAATTTTTACAATTTCATGTTAATATTAGAGTGAGGTGTTAATAATAGGAAACATAATATTACATGAGTGGATTGAATATTCTTCAAACTTGAATTTCATAGAAGGACGAATTACAAGAGATGGAACGTTACTACTGGTCGAGAGCAATTTACAGGAGTTGGATTTTTTCCAACGTCCTGTACCAGAGAACCACTGGACGATTCGGATTATTAATGGTGCAAACGTTGAAACAGTTGAATTAATAAGGTAATTAAGTATTGTGAAAAATTTATATGACATTAGCAACTCTCAAATGTTAGAGTGAATTAAAGTCTACCTAAAGTTAAAGTGTTTGTATTTAAAATCGGGAGAGTTGAAAAGTGAAGCATGTATTGTCCATTTTAACTACTTTGTCAAATGAAAGACCAATTTTTCATTCAGAAGCAGACTTTCAACATGCTTTAGCATGGGAGATACATAAAGAAAACACAAATAATAAACTTAGATTAGAGTACAACCCAGCTATAGCAGATAGGAATATGTATCTTGATATTTGGGTTACATACCCAAATGGTAGCCGAACAGTATTTGAGTTGAAATACATTACTAAAAAAATAAGTTTGCAATTAAATGATGAAGCCTTCAATTTAAAAAACCATGGTGCCCCAGATTTAGCAAGATATGATTTTATTAAGGACATAGTAAGAATAGAAACGGTTTGTAACTCATTAGCAAGTACAAATGGTTATGCTATTATTCTAACGAATGAACCTGCGCTTTGGAAACAGACTGTGTTACGTGATAAGATCCCGAATGATATAGAGTATAGGATTCATCATGGAAAGATCTTAGAAGGACAATTAAAATGGGGAGTAAATACTGGGCAAGGGACCATGAAAAGTAGGGAAACTTCCTTAAATCTTTTAGGCTCCTATAAATTAAATTGGCTACCTTATTCGAAAGTAACGGATTCTAACGGTGGGGAATTTAGAATGGCAATTGTTGAAGTGCCTACTAAATAAAAGGAGCAACAACCTTGTTTATACAGTTGAAGAAAGGGATTGTTGAGGGATACTGATAGTTAAGCCCAGTAAGAAGCAGCAACAAGGAATAAATAAATTTAAGGAGCAGCCGGTATCGGCTTGCTCCTTATTTAATATCCCGCTGAAAAGAATTACACTTAGTGGCGTCTGCTGGATTTCTTAAGGATTTGTGGACCACATACCTGCTGTTTTTACAAAGACTCGCGGATTCAGCTTTAGCTGCGCTACCATGAATTCGGCAAGGTCTTCGGGCTGCATGACTTTTTCGGGATTGCCGTCGGTCAGATTCGTCTCAATCGCTAAATCGGTTGCCACTGTACTTGGAGTCAGGGCACTGACGCGGATGTTGTGCTTGCGCACTTCCAGCATTAGTGATTCGGTCAGCCCAAGCACTGCGAATTTGGAAGCACTGTAGGCGCTTGTCACGGCAGCTCCTCTTTGGCCCGCAGATGAAGAAATGTTAATAATGTCACCTGCTTTTTGCTCAATCATTCCTGGCAATACCGCACGGGTTACATTATATACTCCCATCAGGTTGACTTTGATTATATTTTCCCACTCTTCGGGAGTGAGCTCCATAAATTCACCGAATTTAGCAATTCCGGCATTGTTAATTAAGATATTGATCGCCCCGAGGTCTGATTTGATATGCTCAACGGCATGACTGACAGCATCAAGATCAGCCACATCTGCAGAAGCTGCTGAAACTTCAACATCATACTGCGCCAAATCAGCAGCCACTTTTTCAAGATTGGACATATTCAAACCAATCAATCCTACATTTACGCCTTCCTGGGCCAGCGCAATAGCTGCAGCCCGGCCGATTCCCCTGCCAGCTCCTGTGATTAAGGCAGTTTTTCCTTTTAATGAATTCATGTAATCACTCCTACATCATATTTGCGAAACTATAGATTATTTCATTCCACTGTGATAATTTACCCTAAGTGCCCCGGTTATTGCACGAAATAAGATTGTCCAAAACGAGCATGTGTCTTTTTACAGAATGTATTTTTGTCTTAATATAAGTACGGACTTTTTTTATGCAGGTGAATTGATATATTGATATAATATTTTATCGACAAATTCACAAATCTAAATGGATTTCTAACCACCTTTCTTTGAACGGTGAAAAAGGGGAAGAGTGGCAATAAATCCGTGCAAAAAATACCCCTCATAAAAGTGTTGAACACATTTGCTCAACATCTGCTATAAGGGGTTCTTGCTTCAATTCAAAGAATGATTCATCCTCCGATATGGCTCATTTCAATTTTCTTGCGAGTGGTGCCGGCCGTACTGCGTTCTTCGGAATAGCGGTCTTTGCGCACGTTCCAGAGCTCTTGCAAAAGACTTGCCAGCTCTTCGTCTGTCA
The DNA here is from genome assembly GCF_003429085.1 of Bacillus sp. V59.32b. GTDB lineage: Bacteria > Bacillota > Bacilli > Bacillales > DSM-1321 > Peribacillus. The sequence goes on from NZ_QVTC01000052.1 coordinate 50,912, forward strand.
GATTAGATCGAAGAGGGGATCTGAGATCATGCCCTTTTGAAGCAAACAGACAGGTGTACAGCATTCCGCTTGCGGACAGACGGGCCCGGTTGCAGGTTGAGCAGAACGCATCGGAGACGGATGAGATCACACCGATCTCATCATTGGATCCAATATAGCGATAGCGACTGGCTACCTCTCCTGTGTAGTTTGGGTCAATGGGTTCTAGTGGCATGACTTGGCTGATGTCGTCGATAATTTGCTTTTTCGGGTAGACATCATTGAGCTTCCACTCGTTTGTGTTGCCAACATCCATGTATTCAATAAAGCGGAGGATATGCCCTTTTTCACGGAAGAATTTGGCCATTGGAATGATTTCCGAATCGTTCATTCCCTTTTTAACGACCATATTTATTTTCACTTGCAAGCCTGCTTCACTGGCAGCATCAATTCCATCGAGTACCGTTTGAACGGACACGCCGCGGCCGTTGATTTTCCCGAATATTTCATCTTTTAAGGAGTCCAGGCTGATGGAAACCCGCTTTAAACCGGCCTCTTTCAACTCTCGGGCGTACTTGGGCAAGAGTGAGCCGTTCGTTGTCATTGCAATATCTTCTACACCGTGGATACTTTTGATTTTCCTAATAAGCTCAGCCAGATTGCTTCGCATTAAAGGCTCCCCGCCGGTGATGCGGATCTTTTTAACTCCTAAGGAACCAACAAATATCTTGGTCAGCCGTTCCAGTTCTTCGAAGGAAAGAAGTTCATTTCTTTTTAAGAAGGGATAATCCGGGCCAAATATTTCAGCAGGCATACAATAGGTGCAGCGGAAATTACATTTATCTGTAACCGAGATTCTTAAATCTCGAAGAGGGCGGTTGAAATAATCATATACCGTCGGTTCTGTTAGCACTGGCTTTTCCCTCCCTCGAACATTCTATTTTGTGATTCTTTCCGGACATGAGTATATATTGAATGATTTTCCACGAATAAAACCGACTGCCGTGATGTTTAAATCATTGGCCAGCTTAATGGCCAAATCAGTAGGTGCCGACTTTGATAAAACGATACCCACACCGATTTTTGCTGCTTTCAATAAGACTTCAGAGGAAATCCGGCCGCTAAAAACAATGATCTTATCGCGGACAGGTATACGGTTTAAAATACTATATCCAAATAATTTATCCAATGCATTGTGCCGGCCAATGTCAGTACGCACTGCAACCATTTCTTCAGGGGTACATAGTGCAGCATTGTGAACACCGCCTGTTTCCTGAAAAACCTCGGAACTATTTTGCATCTCGTTCATCAAACGAATACATTGAGCTGCCGTAACCGTCGTGGTTGATGTCGATGTTTTTGCTGTTCTCGCATCATTGTGAAAATAGAATTGGCGGCTTTTTCCACAGCACGAACCAATAAAGCGTTTCGAGTAATATTCCTGGCTCGTGACTGTAGCTGCTTTTAACTTTACATAAGCATAACCGCGGCTTTCGTCGATGCTGATGGAATCAATATCGCTATAAAAACGAATCGCACCTTCAGACGCTAAAAAGCCCACGACCATCTCCTCGAAGTTCGTTGGAGTGCAGACTATGGTAGCAAACTCTTCATCGTTCAAAAAAACCGTCAACGGAAATTCATTTACAATGACATCTTCCACTTCAAGGAACTCTTCATTTGTGTACTTTGTGATGGTATACTTTTCACTCATATTTTCTAGCATTGTCTTCACCCAATTTTTTAGAATATATAAATCTAAACATACTCTAATCTATTCTGTCCATCGTGTAAAATCGGTGTATCAAATTTTTTTAAAGGTATTGCATAGGTTTTCATAAAGTGATAATATTTTTTTAGTTCATAAATCTGTCACATTTTTGATTCGAGATAGCGATCCTGTCATCGGTTAAAATGTAAATGGAATTGGAAGCGATTAACTGTTGGTCCGATAGTAGCGAAACCTGCTTGAAACTAACCGTCAATCTTTCTCTGCATGTACATGCCCTGATTGTATGCATATGCAGAGAGGTTGGCGGTTATCTGTGTTTTTAAGACCTCTTTTCGTTGGCATTGTGAATAACGCCCGGATAAAGGTCTTCATGCATGAAAGTTGAGTACATAAAAAAGGTTCTACAGGTTCTTTTTCTTACATTTCTGTTGTTGTAGACAATCAGAAATGAACCTTGTCCGTTACGGAACTTGGAATTTCAGATTGGAATAGGAAGAAGATGCAAAAAGAACCACACAATTAGGGGGAAGACAGATGAAAAAGACAAAAAACCGCTGGCTTATCGCGGCATCGGCAGTGGGAATTCACATTTCCATTGGATCGGTGTACGCTTGGAGCAACTTTACAGATCCATTGATCGAAGAGTTCGGCTGGACTTCGAAGCAAGTACAATTAACATTTAGTTTAGCGATTTTATTTTTGGGATTATCCGCAGCATTCCTGGGACATTTTGTTGAGAAACATGGACCGAGAAAAGCCGGACTTCTTGCAGCAGGTTTTTTCGGAGCAGGGATTTTAGGCGCTGGATTGGCTGTTAGCCTAGGGAATCTTCCATTATTGTATTTAACTTATGGAGTTTTAGGCGGAATTGGTTTGGGAGTTGGATATATTGCTCCTGTTTCCACTTTGGTGAAATGGTTCCCGGATCGTCGTGGTCTGGCAACAGGACTTGCGATTATGGGATTCGGTTTTGCGGCTGCGATTGCCAGCCCGATCATGGATACATTGATTAAATCCGTTGGTACAGCGAATACATTTTACATTTTAGGTGCCTCTTATTTTGTTATCATGACATTATCATCATTATATTTAGAGAGACCACCTGTCGATTGGGCGCCAGAAGGCTTTAAAGAGAAAGTTCAATCAGGTAAAGCAAGAATTCAACAAGATCTATCTCAATTAACAGCAAATGAAGCGATTAAAACATCCCGTTTCTATTATTTATGGGTCATGCTGTTCATTAATATAACATGTGGAATTGCGATTCTGTCTGCTGCGAAGCCGTTAGCGCAAGAGAGCATCGGACTATCGACAGCAGAAGCAGCGGCACTTGTTGGAATATTAGGCCTTTTCAATGGATTCGGCCGTCTTGCATGGGCATCGATTTCAGACTACATTGGTCGTCCAAACACATATACGATTTTCTTTGCATCACAAATCATTTTATTTACATTGCTGCCCCACACAAAAGAAGCGATTCTTTTCCAAATCATGCTGGCAGTTATCTATACGATGTACGGTGGCGGGTTTGCAGCGATTCCGGCATTTATCGGTGACATGTTTGGAACGAAACAACTAGGCGCGATTCACGGATACATTTTAACAGCTTGGGCCGCTGCCGGGTTGGCTGGTCCAATGTTTGCAGCATGGATGAAAGATACAACAGGAAGTTATGGGACAAGCTTAACGTTCTTTGCCGGCTTATTTATAGTGGCATTAGTGGTTTCCTTACTCATTCGCCTGGACATTCGCAGGCTGCGTCGATTGAATGAGGCATCACAATCACAAAAAATGGCTAGTTGATCCTTTTCTAATAAAGTTTCGTATGATACAATACCTAACATGTTAAAGCCTGTAGGGTTGACAGGGAGGATATCGTGAATAAATACGAAGCAGAATTTAGCAATATCGTGCGTTCCTTTCGCAAAAAGCATATGGGCAAGGGACCAAGCAAAATCACCACAACTTTTTGTAAAAACTGGGCTATTTGTGAGATGGAGGGAAATCTCTCTCCAGTTGAGAAATTTATGGCCTCTGCCAATGAAGGAAAGCAGGCATTGCGATCAGCGAGAACCGAAATGGTCAAAGATATGTATCGCAAGAACCCGCCTGTAGAGATGGAAGAGTTCTTAGGATGTAAATTTAAAGAACTGTTTGTCGATATCGATCTAGATCGTGATTTTGGCATGTCGATCTTCGTGTTCGACGAAGACATTCAGGCAAAATTTAATAACTAGGTATGGCACTTGGTAGCGAACCTGCAAAAGACTAACCACCGTAAAACTCAGGAGGCTTATGGCTAGCCTGAGTTACGGTGGTTTTTCTTTTTTATACAAGTATGAATCAGTAAATATTACAATTGACCAATCGGAAATTAAGAGTGTTCTTATTTTCCTTTCATATACTAAGATTAAGAGAATTTATTGGGAGTGTTATAGAATGGGAAAAACAAAACATCCAGGACCACAGAAGAAAGATAAAATGCCTGCACCCAAGCATTGGGTAAGTCCGATTCCGTTTGGGCTTACGAAAGTAAAGCCGCACCATATAAGAGATACTATGAAAATAGTTTGGGACAACAAAGATAACTTAGGATATGCAACGAACATCATAACGAAAGGTGTTTGTGACGGTTGTGCTTTAGGAGTATCCGGTCTTTCTGACCAAACTTTAACAGGACCGCACTTTTGTACAACGAGGTTGAATGTACTTCGTTTAAATACAGTGGGTGCGATTGATCCTGATATTCTTCATGCAGATATCGATGAACTAAGAAAATACAGCAGCACCGAGCTTCGTAAACTGGGCCGCATTCCATATCCGATGATTCGCCGAAAAGGAGAGCGGAAATTTTCCAGGCTTACTTGGGACGATGCGATGGATATGATCGCTGGAAAAATGAAAAAGCTGGATCCGAAACAGTATGCGTTTTACTTAACCAGCCGGGGAATTACAAATGAATCCTACTATGTAGCAGGAAAAGTTGCCCGATTCCTAGGTACAAACAATATTGACAATGCCAGCCGTATTTGCCACTCTCCTTCAAAGACAGCGATGAAGCGTTCGATTGGGGTAGGGGCATCGACAGCAAACTACCTTGATTGGATCGGCACAGACGTCCTCTTGTTCTGGGGAAGTGTAGCGTCCAATAGTTCACCTGTATCGACAAAGTATATGCTCGAAGCAAAGAAAAAGGGAACGAAAATAATCGTGGTGAATCCTTACAAAGAACCAGCCATGGACAAGTATTGGATTCCTTCGAACCCTGAATCCGCATTGTTCGGAACAAAAATCGCAGATGACTTCTATCAAGTCAACATCGGTGGGGATATTGCTTTCATGCACGGAATTATGAAACACTGGTTTGACATGGAAGAAAGTCGGCTTGGATCAGCTATCAACCATGAATTTGTCAATGACCATGTAAACGGATATGAAGAATTAAAAGCAAAAGTCCAGGAACAAAGCTGGGAAGATATTATTACATCATCTGGTGTGACAAAAGAGCGGATTATTGAATTAGCTGAGCTGCTTGCGAATAGCAAAAATGCCGTATACGCCTGGGCACTTGGCTTGACCATGCACTCGTTTGCAACAGATAACATCTCACAGGTAGCAAACCTTGCATTGCTGCGCGGACACCTGGGCCGCAAGTATGCCGGCCTAATGCCATTCCGTGGACACTCTTCTGTACAGGGAAGTGGAGAAATGGGGGCTGACCCATTTGTGCTTCCTGGTGGAGATTTCTATGGGGAAAACATTCAACGAATCGAAAAATTGTGGGGATTTGATTTGGCAGAATGGCAAGGAGATATTGTTGGCGTAACGTTAGAAAACATCGTATTGCCGGAAGATCACGAACGTAAGATTAAGATGTATTACCTTTCTGGTGGTAATTTCCTTGAAACGATGCCTGATCCCGATTTTGTGGAAAAAGCTTTATCTGAACTCGAGATCCGTGTACACCAGGATATCATCCTGAACACCTCTACTCTTGTGGATGCCAAGGAAGCAGTTATTGTCATTCCTGCCAAAACCCGCTATGAGCAAGAAGGTGGCGGTACATCGACTTCCACAGAGCGGATGGTATACTTTAGCCCTGAAATTGAAGGGAATAAGAACCAGATTGAAGAGGCTCGTGCGGAATGGAAAATCTATATTGATCTAGCCAAACGAATTAAGCCAGAAACAGCCCATTTGGTTGATTTCAAAGATGGGCAAGAAATCCGGGATGAAATTGCCAAGGCTAATCCAAACTACGATGGAATACAGGACCTCAAAAAAGCAGGAGATGTATTCCAGTGGGGCGGAGCATGGTTATGCGAAGACGGAATTTGTCCGACTCCAGATGGCAAAGGAAATCTTATTAATGTTGACATTCCTGACCTCGGTAAAAAAGAAGGTCAATTTATTGTTACTTCCCGTCGCGGTAAACAATTCAATTCCATGGTTTACAATGAAGTGGACCCGTTAAATGGTGCAGGCAGATACGATGTATTGATGAACAAAGAAGATGCCCAAGAATTGAGCATTGCTGAAGGGGAAGGGATTGTATTGTACAACGGCTTTGGTGTATTCCAAGGAAGAGCGAAGTTTGTTGACATCGCCCGTGAAAATGTTGAAGTTCACTTCCCTGAAGGAAACTTCTTATTGCCAAGAGGCCGTTACGAGAAATTTGCAGGTATTCCTGATTACAACATCACGGTTACACTTGAAAAAGCCGACAGATACAATGCCCGTAAAGATGTTGAGTATAATGAAAGACATATTGCAGAAGATGATCTTGATGCTCCGGCATAAAAAGTACGCTTAAAGCAATTTATCAGCTTGCAGATAATCCGACTGGATGAATCTGCAAGCTTTTTTAATAGTAAGGCTCTGTTAAACGATAATGTTGTTTTTGGGAAGGGAATCTGCGAGACTCCTCGAA
>NZ_QVTC01000053.1 GCF_003429085.1 Bacillus sp. V59.32b
GATCGTACTCACGAATAATATCCTTTCTTGGCTTCCCATTCTGATACAGCTGCACCATTTGATTTTTAAATTCTTCTGAAAACGTTCTTCGTTCTCTTTCTTGATTCCATCCTTATAGACAGTCGGTCAATGACTGTCATAGGATTTATATTCTTCATAAAAGCCTGGACGTTTTTGCGAATTTCAGCTGTGGTATGGTAGAAAACGTTATGGATGATGTCGGATTTCAACCATTTCCAAAGCCCCTCGACCACATTAAGTTCAGGGCTGTAAGGAGGCAGGAAAATCAAATTCAATCTACCTCCCAATTCTTTGAGGAAAGGTTCAAGTATTTTTGCATGATGAATTCGTGCGTTGTCCAGAATCATGACCATGTTTCCAGTCGGGTAGGATGCTGTCACTTTATTAAGGAAAGATAGGAACTCAAGCGCTGTATAGTGCTCTTCTTCCTGCCATACGATTTCTCCAGTAACGTAATCTATCGGAGCTAACAGTTTGACGCCATGATGTTTTCCGGTAGTCTTAATGATTCTTTGTTTTCCTTTGGCAAACCAGGTATACTGCAGGGCCTGGTATTCACGGATCATGCTTTCTTCAAACAAAATGTGATCAATTTCGCCCTTGTGGTATTTTTTTACCTCTGGGAAGGTCGTTTCGACAAATTCTTTTTGCTTGTCTTCATCGGCTGCGGACAGGGTATAGGTTGGTTTCGTGTAACTTAGGTAAGCCGTTCCATCATTTTCGACACGCCACGAATGGAATAGGACGTTCCAAACTCTCGCAGAATGTACAAACTAATGAGTTCTAGCGTCCAATTGAACTTGGCCGGGAACCCGCACCCATGGGGCTGGAAATCAATAATGGTCTACTTTACCTGAGCCTGCTGTTCCGTCGTCAATCGTGGTGGCTTTCCGGTTGAGAACTTCATGGTTAAGCCGTCCAATCCATGTTCTTGGTAGGAACGGATATAGGTTCCGATTGTTTTACTGGTCCGCTTGTGAATGGCGGAGATTTCCTGGACAGATTTCCCCATCAGATGTAGCCGGATTGTCTGATAACGTTCATACATGCGACGACTTTTTTCAGTTTTAAGTCTATTTTCAACCTCTTGTAATTCGTCAACATTGGATTTCATGACATCTCCCCGCCTATTCAGGATAAAGCTTTATTTCGACGAGTGATGTACAAAAATCCTTCCGAATTATAAAGAAAAACTTAAGTTCAATCTATATAGATCAAAATTATCTTCATTCCACTCGATAAACTCATAATCAGTTAGATGTTTTTTCCAAGATTCTATACATTTTTTTGCAAGTTTATTTTTTTCTCCTCTACCGAACCATGCATAATGTACTATTTTAGGAATATTTTCAACTGTCACTTCCAACACCCTCTTCCATGTTTTTAATATAACGACCATTTTAAACCATTTTTACAAATTTACTTTAGAATCATTGAGCTAATCATTTTTGATTAGTTTTATTATAAAAGCTAGGATTATTGAAAAATCTATTAATTAAACTTCCCAAAAAAAGTTATAAGGATAAATAGTATTCCACTCTGGTCGCATTATTAAAATAGTAGTAGCGTACGCACAGAACAATACAACAATTATTAAAACAATTACTATAACTAGATTTTTATCTCTTAATCGTTTTAAAGAGTTAGGCAAATAAACACAAGAAAATAATAAAAAATAATCACCTACTCTATTAAGCAGGTTGAAATTAAAAGATATAAAAGTTATAGAAACCCCAGCTACTAATAAAAGTAGCATAAGTTGACCATCATTAACTTCTGTTCTATTAACACTTTGCACATTGAAGTTTCCAATATCTATTTCCCTTTTTTGGGTGTGATAACCTGTGAAAATGCCAAATAATATAATACTTATTCCAACCAACATATTCAATACACTAGCCAATCTAATTTCTCCGTTCAGATATTCTGAACCTAAATAGTATTCATATGTTGGAAATATATTTAGCAAGACTTCAAAAATGATAGGAAATATAATATACAATATTAAACTTGTTATAATAGCGGTTAGCGCTGTTTTAAAATTAAATTTTAATTTCGTAATTGGCCATGCTAACAAGAATACTAGTGCCGTTCTATGAAACATGGATGCTAAAATAACAATAAGAATAAATTTAATTAGATTTCTTTTTCTAAGATAATCATAAGCAAATAAGATAACTATTATCGCAAGTTGTAGTCTAATAGTATTCATAGTTGCCCCATAGTATCCGAAGGTGAAAAATAAATAAGTGCTCAACCAATGGATTTGAGAATATTTATAAAAGAATCTAGCAAATCCAAATATAATAATGAAGCTTGTTACAATTATAATTATTTGAGGATGTGAGCCTATTAAACTAAGTAACTTATTCAAATATAAATAGCCTATTTCATATCTCCAAGCAAAAGATGTTATATCTCCTGATAGAGATATACTAGAAAACAACCTCAAATATTCACTCGTATCATTACCTACATTTTCCGATCTAAATGCAACAATAATAAAAAACAAGCCAAATGTTAAAATAATATACGTTATTTGTTTTATTCTATTCTGTTTTCCTGTACCTAAGAGAAGTCCAAGTAGCAATATATATAGTATTAAAAAAAAATGCAGCCACATCTCATTACCGCCTATCGTAATCAAAAGTTTATGGGAAAGATTATATTTAGAGTCAACATATATTATAAGTAGACTATATTAAATCCCGGTATAATTCTTCTAGTTTTTTGGACTCCTGAATAATATTAAACCCCGCCCTTACAACATCTATATAAGAATTCATTCGATTTTCATTACTACCGATGCTTAATACCTTCTCTGCCCAATATTCTGTCGATTGGTTCAACCCAATATACGTATAATTTATCAATCCAATCTCTTGAGTAATATCAGAAGACAATATAATAGGCAATCCTGAAGCCTGTGCTTCAACTCCTACTACAGGTAATCCTTCAAATAGAGAAGGCAAAATAAAACTATCCATTGCTTGAAAATAATCTTGAACATTACCCTTTCGTCCCAAAAACATTACCGAATCTTCTAAAGCAAATAGCTTTACCTTCTCTTTTGTATGTTCGAATAATGGTCCATCTCCAATTAGCATTAACAAACTATTAGGCTTTTTTTTCTTTATCTCAGCAAATATTTCTATTATAAATTTATGGTTCTTCTGCTCATTAAATCTGCCCACATGCCCTACAACAAACTTCCCATTAATTTTAAGATTGTTTCTCACTTTTTCTCTTACATCTTGATTATATTTATATCTGTCAATATTTACTGCGTTATTAATAACCTTCACTTTACCGAATTCAACATATTTTTCACCATATACAGTTTTTCCAGCTGCTTTTGAACAAGCCAAGTAAATATTTGCTTGTTTTTTTATAGGGAGACATAATATTTTGTTACGAATAGCACTAATTTTCTTATCTGAAAATTTTGTGGCGTGACTATGAGTAATCAAATGTTTAATACCATACCTTTTAGCAATCGGAAGAATTACAGAGTTTAAATAAACTTCATGTAAATGAACTGCTTTATACGTATTTGCATTCTCTTTAAAAAAATCTTTATATTTGATATAGCTTTTTATAGAGGGTCTTGGTAAATAGTAAATTTCTCCGCCTAGTTTTTTAATTTCTTCTATATGATTTTTTTCACTTTCAATGAAATACAAGAAATCAAATTGAACTTTGGTACGATCTATGTGGCGATAGTAATTCATCAGAACCCCCATTACACCACCGTCAATACCTAAACTAGATACTACATGTAAAATCCTTATTTTATCCATTCTATCTCAACTCCAAAAAACACAAAATTAATGCAAAACTTAAGTTACTAGGTGTTTTGAGAATACATATATATTCTAAATTTTTTTTCGTAATAGCGTATTAGAGAGAATTTTTAATAGCCATATAGGCGAAACAAACATGATTAATTGTCCTATTATGACAACAACTAAATCAGTAGTGCTAGAATAACCTTTTTTCCAAAAATCATAAATAACTGCTATATAGCTTTTACAGTTCCCCCAGTTCTTTCTTCTCTTAAAATTATCTTCGTTAGATCTAAAGAGTAAAAGGGCTTTGTCAATATTCATTGCCTTACAACCTTTATTCAGCATCCTTATAAATAAATCAATATCTTCTTTTCTATTAACATCACGGTAGCCTCCGCATCCTAAAACATGGGATTTCTTATACATAACAGTAGGATGGTTAAAAGGGCTTCTTCGTCTTGAAAACTTCAAAATATCTTCATGACTAGTTGGAACTGTTCTTGAAGTAATAATATTGTCAGGTTCATCATAAAACTCATCCGTAAATGTCCCGACAATGCTTAAATTATTGTTCTTAAGGAATTCTTCAATTTGTAATTCACAACGATTTTTTAACGAAATATCATCAGTATCCATTCTAGCTACTAGTTCATTTTTGCATTTTTTCAAACCTTCATTTAAAGCAAGTCCAAGTCCTAAATTCTTCTCTAAGGGAACTATGGTAAATAGACTAGACTCTACTGAAGCATAGTAATCTATTACCTGTTCAAGTTCCTCAGTCAACTTACCATCCTTTACTATTACAATTTCATCCGGCTTGATGGTCTGATTAAGCATACTATCAATACTCAACTTTAGAAATTCTGGTTTTTCTTTATAATAAACAGACATTAACACGCTATATTTCATATTAGTCATCTTAAAATTCCCTTTCAGATACATTTATCGATTCTTCTAGGTTCCGAATCTGATAATTTTCTTTATAATTACTCATGTTTTTGTCATATACTAAATTACCAAATACTTTGTTAACAATTTTTAGCTTCAATCCCAATACTTTCAAAATCGGATTGAACAACTTTGTGAGTAACACCTTCTTACCATGTACCTTAGCTATCACCTTTACTAGCTCACTAGTCTTAACATACTCCTTATTTTGCGGAAAGAACAATCCTCTCTCTTCATTATCAATGAGTAACCTAATAAATTCACAAAGATTATCAATATGAAGCATACTTCGCTGATTCTCTATGTTAGGAAAAACAGGCAGCTTTTGAACCGCTTTTGACAACTTAGGATAGTTCCCTTTAGAATCTTTACCATAAATCATCGGCGGCCTAATAATAACAACTTTAAATTTATCACTTTCTAAAGGTTTGATACCCTCTTCTGCCTGCAGTTTACTATTACCATAAAAGTTACTCGGTATAGGTACTGTTTTTTTATCTATAACTCTCATATTACTGGTGCTATCTCCATACACAATAATGCTGCTCATAAAAATAAACTGCTTAACGCCATCTGCTTTGGCTTTTTTAGCAGTCTCTATTGTAAGATCACGATTAACTTTATAATACATTTCTTCCATTTTAGAATCTGATGATACATGAGCTATTCCTGCCACATGAAAAATAACATCATATTCCGAGAAATCTTTTTCCCTCCAAGAATTGTCTCTTAAACTAATCGAATCTATTAAATACCTATCAGGATAATTTTTAAGCCACTTCTTAAGGCTCATTCCTACATAGCTGTTTTTTCCTGTTATTAATATTTTTTTCATTTAGAAATGCTCTCCTTACTACTAGCAATTTCCTTTTTTACTCCGGTTCCACCTTCAACAACCCCGTCACTTTTCACTACACTAACGATGGTCCCGAAGAAGCACTTTACATCCATCCAGAGGCTAATCTTCTCAACGTACTCCCCATCCAACTTCGCTTTCACTTCAATAGGAAGCTCGTCTCTACCATTAATCTGTGCCCAACCAGTTAATCCAGGTGGAACTTCATTAGCACCATACTTATCCCGTTCAGCAATCAGATCATACTGATTCCATAGTGCTGGTCTTGGCCCAATAATACTCATCTGCCCCACAAATATATTCCAAATCTGCGGAAGCTCATCAAGTGAGGTTTTTCTCAGGAATTTACCCATCTTTGTGATATACTGTTCTGGATTACCTAATAAATGAGTTGGTGTGTCCTTAGGCGTGTCTATTCTCATAGTGCGGAATTTCAAGATATTAAAGTGGGTCTTGTTAATACCAACACGCTTTTGCTTAAACAGAACCGGGCCTCTTGAATCAATTTTAATTGCAATAATTAGAATTAAAAAAATTGGTGATAAGAAAATAAGCCCTATTAAAGAAAGAATGATATCTATCAATCTTTTTATCTTCATATACATCCAGCTACACTCCTTAAAATTTGTCCTTTAGTAGATTAGGACTTAATTAGAATCTGTTATTCTTCAATTCCAACCAACTACTAAACCACTAAATCTTATCTATATCTGATAGCCACCTCGTAATATCTATTCAATCTACCAAGCAAAATACAAAATAGATATTCACTTTCGGGTTACCATAAACCGAGTTTCTTCCTATTATATATACCATTCAATCAATCTATAATTCTCACTAAAAATGCATCAAACACTTATCCTGCAAGGTTTCTAGCACTCAATCTAACTACGATACTCAGTTCCTACTCAACATTCAATCACAGTTAACTCTTCATCTGTGCTCAGAGGAAAGGGACCCATCCATCATCTTCTTCCTCTACATCATTGTCTCCTTTTTTATTATGGTTAGAATACAAATTACATTGCACATTCCCTTCTAAGTAGATAATGTCGCCATCATTTGGACATATCTCTTCTCCATATTCTCGTAAGTATTCAGCAAACAACACATTAGTATGCTCAACATCCGCTTCAGTTAATAAATATGTGTTATACATTTTTTCAAGTTGCTTCATGTTTCGATTGCACATTTCCGTCTTAACTTTTTGTATATATCCAAATAAAGATAGTACGGCTATTGAAGCCAAAATTGCCAATACTGTTATTTCTGCAAGACCTCTATCAGACTAAAACCAGCATTATTAAATTTTTTATTTCTATTTTTGCTTGCAGTACTCATATAACGTCCCTCCAAGCCTTACTATATTTTGCTGTCATGCATATTCACTTCATTCTATTCTTTCTCACTCTTCTTTTTCCCATAGATTTACCCAGCTATTTTGAATAGCTCAAATCTCTTCTGCTGATTCTGAATAAATTTTCAATCATTGTCTATCACATCTGCCAGATGAACTTTTCGCTATCTCCCAAGTTTGTTGTAAAAAAATAAAGCCAGGGTCCGATCCCCTTAGTAAAAATACAGTGTTAAAATACTTAAACACGGTATATTGTAGTTAGTGTACAGGATCCGACCCTTATAAAAATTACCTAATAAAATTATTTAACTAATTTTTCTTCATATATCTTTGAAAGATACATAAATAACTCTTCTCTTAATTCAGCTCGATCCATAGCATTTCAATGGTAGCCTTAATAAAACCAAGTTTGTCCCCAACAACATATCTCTTGCCTTCAAACTGATAAGCCACAACCATCTGTTTCTCGTTCAATTGTTTAATCACGTCTGTATATTGGATTTCTCCTCCAGCGCCAGAATGTTGGTTTTCAAGTATAGCGAAGATTTCTGGACGTAAAATATAACGGCCCATAATGGCATAGTTGGAAGGTGCTTCATTTATGAATATAAAACGTCACGAATTCCATATCAAAAGCTAACCGCTTCCCTCATAACCTCTTTCAATTCATCCTTCGTATTAGCAATCTTCACTAGCTGCTCTTTCAAAGTATCGTTATCCTTATCATGCAAGCTGGCAATAAACTCATGAAAGATCGGCCCTTCGACAACGGCGGCTTTTCCGATGTGTATTTTCGGAAACACCTGTTTAGGGTGGACTTCATTGCTGTTGAGTAATTCTTCAAACATTTTCTCTCCTGGACGGATTCCTGAGAAGTTGATGCCGATTTCTTCTATTGAATAGCCTGACAGTGTGATCAAGTTTCTCGCAAGGTCGACGATTTTGACTGGCTCTCCCATATCGAGTACGAAGATTTCCCCGCCTCTTGCTAACGCTCCCGATTGAATAACCAACCGTGATGCTTCCGGAATGGTCATGAAGTAGCGTGTCATATCCGGATGGGTGACTGTGACCGGTCCACCTGCTTGGATTTGTTTTTTAAACAAAGGGATAACGGATCCCCGGCTGCCTAGTACGTTTCCGAACCGAACCGCTACAAAGTTCGTTTGGCTTGTTTTATCAAGTTGCTGAATGATCATTTCAGCTACACGTTTGGTCGCACCCATAACATTCGTTGGGTTAACTGCTTTATCAGAAGAAATGAGCACAAAGTTTTTCACGCCAAATGTATCAGCCGCTTCAGCAACATTTTTCGTGCCAAAAATATTGTTTTTTACAGCTTCTTTTGGGTTGTACTCCATTAACGGGACATGTTTATGTGCGGCCGCATGGTAAACTACATCAGGTGTATGTTCCTCGAAAACATCAAACATCCTTAATTTATCTTGCACATCCCCTATCACAGGAATGATTTTAATTAAATCTCTGTATTGGTTCCTTAATTCCATGTCAATTTGATATATGCTATTTTCTCCATGACCAACTAATACGATTTTACTTGGCGAGAATCTGCATATTTGTCGACAAATTTCAGAACCGATTGAACCACCGGCTCCCGTTACGAGTACAGTCTTTTTAGTAATGAATTCAGAAATACTATCAATATCTAATTCAACCGGTTCCCGTCCTAGTAAATCCTCGACTTGGACATCCCTGAATTGATTGATTGATACTTTACCAATCATGATATCTTCAATCATAGGCATAATCTGAGTTTTTGCATTCGTCTTCGAGCATTCTTCAAAGATTCGCTTTAATTCCTTTTTGCTTAATGAAGGGATAGCTATCACAATATTTTCTATTTGCAGCTTCTCTACTATTTGAGCAATTTTTTTAGAATTCCCTACTACAGGAATACCAAAATAATGGAGCTTGTATTTTTTTGGATCATCATCAATATATGCAACAGGTTTTAGCTCAGAATCATGGTTATTTAACAAATGTCTGACGACCATATTTCCTGCCGCTCCAGCTCCAATAATTAATGTTTTCTTCTTTTCTCCCTTTGGTTTAATATATCGGTCAGCAAACATCCTCCACGTAAAACGGGATCCTCCAATTAACAATACATGCAGCATCCATGTTAACCCTAAAGCCCTGACGTACACATTTTGAAAAATCAGCATCTGGATAATAGCGGTCACGATAATGGAGAAGGTTACTGCTTTCATTATTGATAACAGCTCTCCGACACTGGCATATTCCCATGCCTTATTGTACAGCTTGTAAATAGAAGCAAAAATATGATGGCTAATCAACAGAGTAATAGAGCTGATTAGCAGTGTAGACATTTTAAAAATATCTAGATAAGGATGTAAAACTAAGTAACTTATATATATGGCCGATAAAACAATCAGAGAATCCAATATTATCAGTGTTATTAATCGTTTTCGGTACGCCAACCGAAATTCCCCCTTAGTGTTATCCAATACAATTGATTTCCATAGACATTGAATACAATCACAATTTATAAGGTTTTGGTTTTTATTTTTCTGTGATCTACACTTTGTTCTGAAGAAATGATTGTTTTCATATATTCAATGATTTCTTCCTTTAAATCCTCATGCTGTAATGCAAATTCTAATGTAGTTTTGACAAAACCAATTTTTTCACCAACATCATAACGCTTACCTTCGAAATCATAAGCGAATACCCGCTGTATTTGGTTTAATTTTTGAATGGCATCTGTAAGTTGAATTTCTCCGCCCGCGCCAGTTTCCTGGTGTTCAAGGAATCTAAAGATTTCAGGTGTCAGTATATAGCGACCCATTATTGCGAGGTTGGATGGTGCTGTGCCTTTCTCAGGCTTCTCCACAAAATGATTTACCTGATAGCGACGTCCTTCTTGTGCTGCGGGATCGATGATGCCATAACGATGGGTTTCTTCATTAGGTACAGTTTGTACACCAATAACGGATGCAAGTGTTTCTCCATATTGATTAATCAACTGTTTTAAACAGGGGGTATCACTTTGGACAATATCATCACCTAATAAAACTGCAAACGGCTCATCACCAATGAAGTGACGAGCACACCAGATAGCATGACCCAAGCCCTTCGGTTCTTTTTGCCGGATATAATGGATATCAGCAAGATTTGTAGAGTAACGAACCTGATCCAATATATCTAACTTTCCTTTTTCTAATAGGTTTTGTTCCAACTCCAGTGCGATATCAAAATGGTCTTCGATTGCACGTTTTCCTTTACCTGTCACAATGATGATATCTTCAATACCTGAAGCAACTGCTTCTTCAACGATGAATTGGATAGTTGGCTTATCTACAATCGGCAGCATTTCCTTTGGCATCGCTTTGGTTGCAGGTAAAAACCTTGTCCCCAATCCTGCTGCGGGAATGATCGCTTTCCGTACCTTTTTCAAAATCCTTTCCCCCTTCGTGCATTTCTCTATTTAAATTAATGATTTTACTAAAACAATTTGGATTAAAGCCGATACCTATAATGAGGAATTCTATCCATCTAGGTAATTTATAAAATCTGCATAAATAAATGCCTAATGATAGGACATGTGTCATGACATGTCCTATCATTAGACATTTAACTTAGTTAACTAAATAATTAAAAAGTGGGCATTTAACCCATCCTCACACCATACCATCGACGACGGGCGTCTAAGGGTGCCGGTCCGGGCATCCCACAGCATGATCGAGTGCCTCCTTGGATAACGGTAAGGAAGCCTCGCCGGTCAAGTTCTCGTCCTGACAAATCTAAAATCTATCGATTAAAATTAAATAATCCTAATATCTTTTTCTTCTTTACCTTTTCGGGTATTTCTTTGTATGGGGTTTTTCCTGCGACTAGAAGCTCGGCATTTTCAGTGAATAGGTAGACCATATCCACGCCGTAATTCTTTTCGATTTCATCTAATGCTTCCGTTAATTTGAAGCCTCGATTGGAAACGTTATGGGCATCCGATGCGATGAAATGCGCCAGGTTGGCTTCGATTAATTGCAGGCTGAACTTCTTTACCGATTTGCCGAAATATCCGGCGACACTTGAAGCCGTCAGCTGGGTTAAGGCTCCCTTTTTGACGAATTCGTATAGCATGTCCGGGTTCTGCATGAGTTCTGCGTTTCTTTCCGGATGGACAATGATCGGGGTCAATCCGTTCATCTGAATGTCATAAAGAAGCTGTTCGGTATAGCGTGGTACATGTCCGGATGGAAGTTCAATGAATAGGTGCTTTCCGGAGTCGTTCAATGTTATGATCTCGCCTTTGTTATAATCCTCCAGCAGTTCACCGTAAATTCTCGGTTCCTGGCCGGGCAGAATTTGCAGCGGAATAGCTGCCATGTTCAGGATGGTGTTGAGCTCTTCTACTTTTTGCAAGATGACGCGTTTTGTATTTTCATAGTTTCCGTTTTTGTGGTGGGGGGTTGCGATGATTGATGTGATTCCTTCTTGGACCGCAAGCTTTGCCATTTCCATACTTTCCCTCAGTGTTTGGGCTCCGTCGTCAATATCAGGCAAGATATGGCAATGTATGTCAATCATCACAAGACCTCCAGTTAATTTCCAATTATCTTTCTACTAAATCTAACATAATTTCCCTAACGCCGGAACAAGTTTTCATCGACACAACTTCGACATTAATTTACATTGTGGTAGTAGTAATATTGGTCCTCTTTTACTTTTTTATTGTTTAAAATCGCCCCCAAAATGGTCCCATTGACCGATAACAAAGACTCTTTCGCCTTTGCTGCCTGCTCGATTTCCGTCTTTCCGCTTGAGACGACGAAGATCGTACCATCACAGCGGGTCGCGAGAACCTGGGCATCTGTTACAGCTAAAACCGGTGGAGAATCGAACAGAACGATGTCGAATTCTTGTAGAATATTTTCTATTAAATCATCCATTGCCTTCGAGCCTAACAGCTCAGCCGGATTCGGAGGAACCGGACCGCTCACAAGAACATATAAATTTTCTTCGTCCGTCGGGACCATTGTGTCTTTTAGACTGGCTTGTTTCGCTAGTACATTGGTTAAGCCAAATGTGTTTGTTAAATTGAAGGTGAAGTGGACAGTAGGCTTGCGTAAGTCCGCATCCACTAAAAGCACCTTTTTCCCCTGCTGGGCGAAAACGACCGCCAAGTTCGTAACAGTAGTTGATTTACCTTCAGCCGGTGCTGTAGAGGTTACAAGGATGGAGCGTATGTCTTTATCAACTGAAGAAAACTGGATGTTCGTCCGGATCGTCCGGTATTGCTCGGAGATTGGTGATTTTGGATTCAGTTTTGTGATTAGCTTTCTTTTGTTATCAGAGCCTTTCTTTCTAGAAGCCACTTGCTTCACCTCTTCTTCCCCGTTTTTCGTTCTTGTCTTGTTCATCGATCTTTGTTATGACCCCTAGCACCGGCAATTCCAATAGCTTCTCAATATCCTGTTCCGTTTTAACCGTGTTATCCAAGTATTCCAGTAAAAAGGCCAAGCCGACACCGGCCATTAACCCGACGACTAACGCAATCGCAATGTTAAGCAGCGGGTTTGGTTTTATCGGGGATTGATCGTCTGCCGTTGTCGCTTTTGTTATAATCTTCACATTATCTACATTCATAATCTTCACGATTTCTTCCTGAAAAACGCTTGCAGTTTTGTTCGCTATATCCGCCGCCTGCACGCGATCCGGATCCTGTACCGATAGATTGATAACTTGTGAATCCTGTTCGCTTTGGACCGTTATCTTTTCATTTAACTGATTGGCTGTCATATCGAGATTCAGCTCTTCCCTGACCAAATCCAAGATCGCCGGGCTTTTTATGATGACGTTATATGTATTGATCAGCTGCAAATTCGTTTGGACCTCATTGTAGTTGTACAACGCTTTCTCATCTTTTGACTGGTTGACCAGAATCTGTGTTGACGCCTGATAGATAGGTGTTAAGAAAAAGTAACTGATGATACCGCTGGCAATGGTAGCCAGGAGAGTAATGATCATAATCAGCTTTAATCTTTTTTTAAGCGTTCCGAATAATTCTTTTAAACTTATCGTTTCTTCCATTGTGTCCTCCCACTTTCTTACTGTAAAACAAGAGTTATTATATCAGAAGGTTTCTGTCAGTTTTTGTCATTCTGTGTTTCACTTCGTAATTTTTTTATAAAGTTGTCGGATTTTATAATCAAGTCAAAATATGACTTATTATTTATTACATGTTTTGGCACACCACTTTCGGGATAAAATAATCAGGTTTGGGTTCCACTTGGAAAAAGGGATTGAAGTGTCCGTTATAGCGACTCGTATAACTGCTTAGTGAATCCATATATTACAAAAGGAGCATTTTTTATTTTGACTACGTAAATAATTAGCCACCCGAAATATTTTCCTGTAGAATATACATGGATATTTAAATTGTAGGAGGACCTGTATGAGTGAACCGTTTGCAAAGGAAGGTCCAAATACCTCAGATAAGATTTGGACGAGAGATTTTGTACTGATTGTTTTAGCTAACTTTTTTATTTTCCTCGGCTTTCAAATGACGCTGCCGACGATTCCTTTGTTTGTCGAACAGCTCGGGGGAAGCGATCAGATGATCGGCGTTGTCGTCGGTATCTTTATGTTCTCCGCCTTACTGATCAGACCGTATGCCGGACATGCGCTGGAAACGAAGGGCAGGGCTTTTGTTTATTTAATTGGTCTTGGCATTTTTGTCATTTCTGTAGGAGTTTTCGGGTTTGCGACTAGCATTATTCTCTTATTCATTGTGCGGATTATCCAGGGGATCGGCTGGGGATTTTCTACCACTGCTTCTGGGACGATTGCTACCGATTTAATCCCTGCACATAGAAGGGGCGAAGGCATGGGTTACTACGGTTTATCCGGAAACCTGGCGCTTGCATTCGGCCCGTCGCTTGGCCTTGCGCTGAGCGGGGTTTTAAGTTTTACGGAATTATTCTTAATATGCGGCGGGCTTGGCTTGGCTGCTTTACTTCTATCTTCCACCGTTCGTTATAAGAAAGTAGAAAAAGCCGCCAAGGAAACAGTAACCGTCAAGTGGGATTTCTATGAAAAGAGCGCCTTGCAGCCATCCATTCTATTATTTTTTATCACGGTGACGTTTGGAGGCATCGCTACTTTTCTTCCGTTATACGCGACGCAAAAGGATATTTACGGGATTCAGTGGTATTTCCTTCTTTACGCTCTTGCCTTGATGCTGACAAGGACATTTGCCGGGAAGCTCTATGATACAAAAGGGCATCGCGCTGTCTTCATTCCGGGAGCACTCTTGATCCTGGTTGCGATGGTACTCTTAGCCTGGCTGCCAAACAGCGGCATCTTGTATATAGCCGCGATTCTTTACGGACTAGGGTTCGGTTCGATCCAACCGGCGCTGCAAGCATGGTCCATTGAGCAGGCGCCCAGACACCGAAGAGGCATGGCCAATGCGACATTCTTTTCTTTCTTTGATCTTGGCGTAGGGATTGGCGCCATCGCATTTGGGCAGATTGGCCATTGGTTCGGATACAGCAGCATTTATATGACCGCTGCGGTTTCGGTGTTTATCGCGATGATTTATTATTTGATCTTGCTGAGGAAGAATCCGGTGAAGCCAGCTTAAACTGTATAATCTGAAAGAGCGCATTCATCGTTTGATGCGCTCTTTTTTTGAGCATGAAAAGAAGCCAACATAAAAATGCTGGCTTCCCTTCTTTTATTTAGTCTTCGTCTTTCTCATCGTCGTCGTCTTCATCTTCTAGCTCATCTTCAATTTCAATTTCTTTCCCATCTGCATATTCAACTTCCAGTTCAACACTGAATTTGCCTTCGAACTTAAGGATGTCCAGAATGGCCGTAACCACTTCTTGTTGTGTTTTGCTGTTAGGTTCCTGCAACTCTTTTACCAGGGCAGTAACTTTTGCATTTGTCACTGTTCCGGTTGTATCTTTTATTTTAAGGGTTGTTTTCTTCTTTTTGACCTTGTAATCGACTGTTACCTTTTTGTCGTCGGCTGTTTCAATTTCGATTTCTAAATCGACGACTTTATTGGAGTATTGGACACCATCTTTGCCTTTTTCTTTGCCGTCTTTAATTTTGTCTTTGTCGGTATCAGGATTTGTAGGGTTCAGGCCAAGCTCGATTTCAGCCAGGTTGCTGACTCCATCTTTATCCTTATCTTCTTGTCCGTCTAATTTTTTGTTTTTGTTTGTATCCGCTGATTTTGGGTTTAAGTTTAGCTTGTATTCGATCAAGTTGGTTAAACCATCTTTGTCGTTATCCTGGGCAGCTATATTCTTCCCCTTAAGTTTATACTTCTTTTCCCATTTGTCATCGATTCCGTTTTTATTCTTGTCGACGACTTTCTTAGCCTTGGCGTCTGCTGTAGTCAGGCCTGCTGAAAATAGCAAGGACAGACTGAGCACACCAATGAAGAGTTTCTTCATATTTCTCATGTTCTTTTCCCCTTTTATATATATTTCGGTAATTGATTCAACCATAGTGGCCCGTAACCGAGTTCCCATGGTTTTATCTATTCGCTGTCTATACTTAAGAAGAAGTTTACCTACCGATTACTGTATTTATCGGTCGTATGCGACATAAACAAATAGGCGTAAAGAACCGTTTTATTTCCAAAGAAAGTCAGTTGGACATTATTTTCTGATTTTGTCAATACATTTTACAAATTAACACAGAGTGCCAGACCACCAGATCATATCAACGAAATACGAGATTTATCACCGAACTCTGAAATTTTCACCTAACCCGAGACTGCTATTTTGATTAAATGTTTAAAGGAGATTAGAACAATTGAGAAGATGCGTGAATCATACTGCTAAAACGAAAAAAACGGCATCCTCCACCCTAGGAGAATGCCGCTTTTCTTTAATGTCCACCCAAATAAGCCATTTTCACCTGTTCACTGGATGTCAGTTCTTCCGCGTCTCCGGAAAGCACAATGCGGCCGGTTTCGACTACATATGCCCGGTTGGCAATTGATAGTGCCAGGTTGGCGTTCTGCTCAACCAGAAGGATTGTAGTACCTGTTTTGTTGATTTCTTCAATGATGCGGAAGATTGTTTTAACCAGTAAAGGAGCTAATCCCATTGATGGTTCATCCAACAGCAGAAGCTTGGGCTTTGCCATTAAGGCCCGGCCCATCGCCAGCATTTGCTGCTCTCCGCCTGAAAGGGTTCCCGCTTGTTGCTTTAGACGTTCGAGCAATCTCGGGAACAGTTCATAGACTTTATCCAGATCCTGCTTGATCCCGGCTTTATCCTTCCTTAGGTACGCACCTAATTGAAGGTTTTCTTCAACCGTCATGTTCGCAAAAACGCGACGGCCTTCGGGAACATGGGAGATCCCCTGCTTCACGATTGTTTGTGCCGCCTTGCCGCCAATCGGTTTTCCTTCATACAGAATCTGGCCTTGCTTTGGCTTGATCAGGCCGGAGATCGTTTTTAAAAGCGTGCTTTTTCCGGCACCGTTTGCGCCGATCAACGTCACTATTTCCCCTTGATTAATTTCCAGGGAAACATCTCTGATCGCCTGGATATTGCCGTAAAATACATTGATTCCTTCTACCTTTAACATTATGAAACCTCCTCGCCGAGATACGCTTCGATGACTTTTGGATTGTTTCGGACTTCTTCCGGCGTACCCTGCGCGATTAGCTGTCCATGGTCCAGTACGTAGATCCGTTCGCATACGCCCATTACAAGCGGCATATCATGCTCGATAAGCAGGACAGTCAGGTCGAATTTCTCTCTAATGAATCCGATAAGCTTCATCAATTCCTGTGTTTCCTGAGGATTCATTCCAGCAGCCGGCTCGTCCAAAAGCAGAAGCTTCGGATTTGCGGCAAGTGCCCGCGCGATCTCTAAGCGGCGCTGCTGACCGTATGGAAGGTTTTTTGCCTTTTCATCCTGAAATCGGTCGAGGCCAAAGATTTTCAGGAAATCTACGGCTTTTTCATGCATTTCTTTTTCCCCGGAAAAGTGAGTCGGAATGCGTAAAATTGAGCTTGCGATCGAATGCTTCGCCAGGGAATGATACGCTACTTTTACATTATCGATGACCGACAGTTCACTGAATAAACGGATATTCTGGAAGGTACGGCTAATTCCTTTTCTTGTTATCTTAAAAGGGGGCTTCTTGTTCAGCTTTTCTCCGTTTAAGGAAATGCTGCCTTCGGTTGGTACGTAAACGCCTGTAAGCAAATTGAAGAAGGTTGTTTTACCGGCCCCATTCGGCCCGATAAGTCCTACAAGTTCCCCGGGAAACAATTCTACGTTGACGCCTTGTACGGCTTTTAAGCCTCCAAATTGAATGCCGGCGTTGTCTACCTTAAGCAACGGTGTGTTGGTTGCCATCCTTAGGACCTCCTTCAATGTCTTTCTTTTTCTTGAAGAATGATGTGATTTCCTTCGTACCCATTAAGCCTTGCGGACGATAAATCATCATCACGATTAAGATAATGCTGTAAATGACCATCCTTGTTTCCGGATATTCCTGCAGGAAGGTCGATACGATTGTCAGGAGTATCGCTGCAATGACGGCTCCAGACATGCTGCCAAGACCGCCCAACACAACAAAAATCAGGATATCAAATGACTTTAAAAACCCGAAATTCGATGGCTGGATAATGTAGAAATTATGGGCAAACAATGAACCGGCGATCCCTGCAAAGAAAGAGCCGATCGCAAAGGCAACAACCTTATAATAAGTCGTGTTGATTCCCATTGCGTCTGAAGCTGTTTCATCTTCACGGATAGAAATACATGCCCGTCCATGCGTGGAATTTGTAAAGTTTCTAATAACCAGTATCGTGATTAACGCACAGCCGAACACCCAAGGCCAAGTAGTCAAATGAGTTACCATCATGCCGCTTGCTCCGCCGACATAGTCAATGTTTAAAAATACAATCCGGACGATTTCTCCAAAGCCCAGTGTTGCAATCGCTAGATAGTCACCTTTAAGCCGCAAGCTTGGAATCCCGATGATAAGACCGGCAATCGCCGCGACAATGCCCCCGATTAAGAGCGCAACCGGAAACGGCAATTCCAATTTCATGGTGGCAATGGCGGATGCATAGGCACCTACAGCCAAGAACCCGGCATGCCCAATGGAGAACTGACCGGTAATTCCAATAATTAAATGAAGGCTGACCGCCAAAATGATATTGATTCCCATAAACAAAATCGTGTTTATGAGGAAATCGTTCACCAATTGAAGGTTGATCGTAAGTTGTACAGCGAAAAATACGATGACTGAAAATAAAATTGAGAGCCAAAAACCTTTTGTGCTTTTTAGAATAGTCATTGCTTGTCTCCCCTACACTTTTTCTCTTCTATTTTTTCCGAACAAACCTGACGGAAGGAAGATAAGGATTAAGATAAGTACAACAAATGCTACTGCATCGCGCCATAGAGAGTATCCTGCAGCGCTGACAAGCGATTCAACCACTCCGAGAAGCAGTCCTCCGACCATTGCTCCGGGAATGATGCCGATTCCGCCAAGAACAGCAGCAACAAAAGCTTTTAATCCAGGGATAATTCCCATCAATGGCTCTATTTTGCTGTAATATACACCGAAGATAACACCCGCAGCACCGGCAAGAGCTGAACCGATTGCAAAGGTAGCAGAAATGGTATTGTTGACGTTGATGCCCATCAGCTTGGCCGCTTCGGCATCAAACGAAACCGCGCGCATTGCTTTACCGATTTTGGTTTTATGTACAACGAATTGCAGGATAATCATGAGAACAACAGAAGTACAAAGAATGAAGATCGATTGGCTGTTTACCGATACCCCCAAAATGGATATTTTTTCGGAAGGCAGTACACCCGACGGATACGCTTCAGGCTGTGCGCCGCGGAAATAGATAAAGCCGTACTCGATTAGTAGAGAAACCCCGATTGCTGTAATCAATGCCGCAATCCTAGTCGCGTTACGCAATGGCTTGTAAGCTATTCTTTCGATGATGACACCGAATAGAGCTGTGAACGCCATCGTTAGCAGCAAGGCCGGGAAGAAAGTCAATTCTAGGATCGTTATAGAATAAAAGCCCACGAACGCCCCTACCATAAATACATCACCATGCGCAAAGTTAATCAGCTTAACAATGCCGTATACCATGGTGTAACCTAGAGCGATCAGGGCATATATGCTGCCGAGAGATATTCCGTTAATAAGCTGTTGTATCAGTTCCATATTGGTCTCTCCTTGGTTTTTTAAGAAGTATAAACAAATAGGGGGACAGGCCCCTGTTTTTCAGGTAAACCTGTCCTGCCTTGTAATTCAGAGCTATATATAATAGCCCGATATTTTTTATTCTGGGTCAACTTTTGAATCGAATGTTTGCTCTCCAGCTTCATACTTAAGGATGGATGCTGATTTAATCGGATCGTGATGATCATTCAAGGTAATGTTTCCTGAAACAAGGGCAAGATCCTTTGTTTCCGCTAAAGCTTCCTTGATTTTTTCAGGGTCTGTACTGCCTGCGCGTTCAATAGCATCAGCAATCATATACCCAGTGTCATAACCAAGTGCCGCAAAGCCGTCTGGTGTGGACTTATACTCTGCCTCATACGCTTTTACGAAATCCTGAATCTTCGGATCAGGATCAGCTGCGGAATAGTGGTTTGTGATAAACGTATTGTCCAACGCGTCTCCACCGGCAATTTCAACAAGCTTCGGAGAATCCCAGCCGTCTCCACCCATGATTGGCACATCAATACCAGCTTCGCGGGCTTGTTTAACAATTAAGCCTACTTCTTCATAATAACCAGGCAGGAAGATGAAATCCGGCTTAGCAGATTTGATGCGTGTAAGCGTCGCACGGAAATCTGTATCCTTCGCTACATATGCTTCTTCAGCTACGATTTTTCCGCCGGCTTTCGTATACGATTCTTCAAAGGCTTTAGCCAATCCTTTTGAATAGTCACTTGCCGTATCAATAAATATCGCTGCATTTTTCGATTGGAACTTGCTTTGCGCAAAGTTAGCAGCTACTGTTCCTTGGAATGGATCGATAAAGCATGTTCTAAACACAAAATCGTTTACTTTGTCACCCTTGCCCGTGATATCAGGGTTTGTTCCCGTAGGTGTGATTAATGGAATCTTTTGATCTGTGGCGATTTGCACCTGGGCCAATGTATTTGTACTAGTAGCCGCTCCGACCATAACCGCAACCTTGTCCTGTGTCGCAAGCTTCAATGCCCCTTGGGTAGCCTCTGCTGCATCAGACTTATTATCGACTTTGACTAATTCCAATTTCTTACCATCAATGCCTTCTTTGTTGATTTCATCAAAAGCTAGCTCAAGACCTTGCACCCCAGATTGTCCATAAGAAGCAACCCCTCCGGATAATTCCATGTTAGCACCAATCTTGATCGTATCTCCGCCGCCTGATCCGCCACTGCTCTCAGAACCGCCGCCGCACCCAGCCAGAAGCAATGTGGCACTCAATGATAGTGATAGTAAAAGGCCGCCCATTTTCTTTTTCTTCATCCAATTTTCCCCCTATTTCTCTTCGTTTTTTCTTGCATATTCTCCTAAACTTTGTATTTCTACTATAGAAGATATGCAGACCCGGAAAGATAAATTAATATTGATAATAAAAATAATATTCTGAAAAATAGTTTACCTTATTTTCCCGTAACCGTCTATATAATATTATAGTAAAATTTAAATTTTTCTGAAAAACGCTTACGAATTTAACACTTTAAAGGGGTAAATATTATATATTTAAAATAGTTTCCCTTTGAAAATTTCGACAAAATTCAACCTGCCGCAAATGTTTTGAATTTTACTGTTGAATGAGATAGAGATAGACAAAACCAAAACTAACTGTGGTCATTTGTAACTTCACGAACTATATTTCAAAAAAGGTACGTTTTTTCTGAATGTTGATTCGTTCACTACAGAGACCAAAAGGAGCCGGCATTCGCACCAGCTCCTTCATCTTCATCTTATCTTCAGGGTAACGGAATTAAATTTCTTCTTATTGCCTATCGGGTTATAGTTATTTTCAATATTCCCCGCAGCATCCACAGAGAACCAATTAACCGTCGTCGTTTTATCAATTTTTAGCGTTTCGGCTCCTTCTCTTGTCCCGCTTAGCATCAGTTTCTTGGATTCAAACGTTGGCCGGCTGCCGTCAAGTGTATAATAGATTGTTGCCGGTTCGCTTGTTTTAAATGTAAGATTGATAGGTTCTTTGTAAGATCCGCTGCCAGGTACCGCTTTCGTCGTTGGTGCGCGGTGATCTTTGGAGTGATGATAAGCTACCTCCATTAAACCAATTAAGCCGTTGGAAAATTCCATGGCTTCCTCATGTCCTTCCTCAAACGGCGGCTGGAATCCGACGGGCTTCCAATCGTTTGTTGTCTTATCCCATAGGTCAGCCCCGACTTCGAAATTCCAGGCGAAAATTCCTTTTTCATACCATAAATAGTCTGCGGAATTGCCTGCCGCTGAGTACAATACATCAGGAATCGGACCTGTACGGCTTGGAAGGATGGCTGTTCCCCGATGTTTTTGGATTTTATTTAAGATTTGTTCAGAGGCCGCCCAGTAAAATGCCTCTTCCCCTGCAGATGGCCGCGGCAATGTCGTTCTTGTGGCATCGTATGCACCAGGTGACCACATGAAATAACCGCCATAGCTGTGGATGTTCATTGCAAACTTGATATTCGGATTTTTGTCTGCCAGCCACACGAGATTTTGGGCTTCCGGTTCAGAGCCCTCATGCGGACCAGCATAAGTAGTGCTTGTACAGCTCTTGGATGCTCCGATGAATCCATCATATACGGAGCCGATCGTATGGTTGCGGTTAAGATCTACACCCCAGGAATTTCTTAAAGCCGAATCTGATGCAGTAGGCCCGCAATGGTTCGTCATATTCTTCCGCTGCATATTGGCATCATAAAAACTATAGTTCGCGCCGTCCGGATTTACTGTAGGAACTAAGAAAATGTCGAGATTGTTAACCAAACGCTTTGTCTCTTCGTCATGTCCATAGTTTCTCAGCAATCGTTCTGCCGTCTCAATTGTAACCAGAGGTGTAACCCATTCGCGGGCGTGTTCCTGCGCATAACCCAAAACACCTGGCTTGGAACCGTCACGGTGCTTGCCAATGCGAATCGCTTTCACAGTAAATGGATCTTTTGAAACCTTGTCAGGAGCCTTCAACCCATCTGTAAGTGTTGCCGTAACCGGTTTAACGAGACCGCTTCCGCTATTCCCGCGGTATGTAACAGCCGATACAAGCTGATTCGCTTTGCTATTCACTTCTGCAACAACCTGACTGGCAGTGCTTGTACTGGTACCCGCCCCGTCTGTGGCCAGTTCTACTATTACTTTTTTATTTTCGATCGTTACGCTTAGCGGGGCATTGTTTGTTCCGGGATTTTTAAATTCGATGGAAATATCATTGCCTCCCTGATGTCCTAAAGTCTTCGATGTCAAAACTACAGCATCTGTATTATTGGTGCCTATTGTAGCTTGAGCATAGCGCTTGTACCCATTGGTTTTGTTTGGCATATCAATGATTTCAACCAGGTCCGGAAATTGCTTAGCCAGCTTCTCTGCCCGCTGATACAATTCGGTCGGATCCATATAATGATCGATAAAATCTTTCACATAAAACCTGTTTGGCTTATCACGTTCTTCACTTCCCAGCCACTTAGTGACTGTAGCTGTAGCGCTGCCCCCTAAATTGCTTGTGATTTTTACATTCTTTGGAACCGCACTGATGGGCAGTTCTAAGTAATGGTACAAATATTCGCCATAATCCACCTTCCTTGAAAGAGTTGCCGTCTTTTGGACTCCATTTTCCGTCCAGCTGGCCGTTAACGCAGAGCTTGCAGCAGTTCCAGCGCTCGACTTTGCCTCAATATAAAGGAACTTTTCTGACTGGCTTGTAAAATAGTTCGCCCTTAACACATTGATCTTATCTTCCACAGCCGTAATCGATGACTCCTGCTTTACAGCTTGATTCCTCTCTGCCACTCTTTGTTTCCATTGCTGTTGTGTAATCAGCGTATCTTTTACATCAATCCCGTGCATTTTTAACATAGCAATTTCAGAAGGTGTTACGACCGCATCCACTTCCAATATCCCATCATGCTCATGGACCCTGTGAGTGAGATCAATCCCAAGCTCCACGATCTTGTCCATCGCCTTTTGGCCAGGCACCTTCAGCTGAACAACAGAAACTGGTTCCGGCTTCTCAAGCGGCACAACCGGCTGAGATGATGCCATTATCGGTTTGTCGATAACCGGGTAAACCGTGGACAAGCAGAGACCTGTAATAACTGACAAAGCAACAATTCCTTTTTGCAAACCCCTATTATTCTTCAAAAAATCCCCTCCTAACCTGATTAGTAAAATAAAAAACTATCAACTCAACTATAAAATTATTTATCTGAATATTTTGTCAACATTTCACAGCTATTAAAAGTGAGTTCTATATACCTAGAATTAAGCTGGTTATTTAACCAACATGTTTTATTTCGGTTCCCGAAAATATTTAGAATTGAACTTTGTAAGTAAATAAGCCTACTGTTATCCCGTAAAAATAATGATTAGTCTTTTAAATAGCATTCTTGATTTTGTGATTCACGAAGGATTATGGAGTACTATGTAGAAAAATAAATAGTTATGGAGAAATTTTTTGGAGGATTTTAAAGATAATAAAAAGAAAAATACTAGTTTTAATAAAACGTTTACGGTCTATAGCGGAGAAAGAGCCATTCTTATCTTTCATGCAAAAATGCCAGGAGATTTTTGAGATGGCATCAGGAGAGGGAGTCCCTGCTAAATTTGTTTATACGGAGGTTCCAAACCACAACTTGGTTTACAGCTTAAATAATGCAAATAGCGTGAGGAATGGCCAAACTACAGCTATCTTCAAGGCTGGGTTCAAAAAAATTCAAAATTAAAACAAAAAACTCAGGCCTGTTTTTGGCCTGAGTTTTGCTGCAAAAGATTATTTTTCGTCGCTGACCCGTTGAATCGGGATATCTTTTAAAATTTCCCGAACAACCCAGCTACCGGCAATCAATCCGGCCACCGACGGAACAAATGCGTTAGAGGAAGGTGGCATCTGCGCTTTCCTGATCTTCGCCGCGTCATTCCCTACCTCTTTACGCACATCTTCTCTGATTACAATCGGGCTTTCATCCGAGAATATGACAGGAAGACCTTTTGTTATCCCTTCCTTACGTAATCTCTTACGCATGACCTTCGCGACCGGGTCGGTATGCGTCTTTGAAATATCCGCAATCATGAACCGGGTTGGATCCATTTTATTAGCCGCTCCCATGCTTGAGATAATCGGAATGTTCCGCTTCAGACATTCCTTCGCTAAATGGATTTTATAGACGATCGTATCCGACGCATCAATGACATAATCGAGCCCGTAGCTGAAGAATTCCTCATACGTTTCTTCCGTATAGAACATTTTTAACGAAATGACTTCACACTCCGGATTAATATCCTGAATCCGTTCCTTCATCAAATCGGCTTTAAACTGGCCGACAGTCGATAACAACGCATGAAGCTGCCGATTCACATTCGTGATATCCACATCATCCTTATCGACCAGTACCAGGCGGCCCACGCCCGAACGCGCCAGCGCCTCAACCGCGAAAGTGCCCACCCCGCCGATGCCGAGAATCGCCACCGTTGTATTTTTTAATAACTCAAGTCCTTCTTTTCCAATCGCCAATTCATTACGCGAAAATTGGTGCAACATTATATAACCAACTCCAATAAAATCTCTTTATCTTTAGAATTCCCAAAGTTGAATATATCATAAACATTGTGGAGTTTGATACTTTTTGAAGGGATCAATGTATTGGGATTGATGAGGTGGAATCAAGCGGTGGCTACAAAATTGAAATCTTCGCTACAAAATTCATTGTTTCGGCTACTATCTGTTGAATAACTGCTACTATATTGAAATTCCCGTTACAAAATTTGGGACTGACTAGTATATAATAGAGTAGAGTTAGGTCTTCCAAACCAATCCAATTTCAGTGATACAACAGTATGGGCCCTTTTTATTCATTTTATATTATTTTTATCATTATTTATTTTCCTGGGGGGCCATATGAATCCTTTTGTTAGCTTTTTAATATATCCTGGAACGTGGATAGCGATTCTTGGATTGATAGCCTTATATTTTTCTGTGAAATCTTTGGCGAAGTATCCCATTTGCGGTTATAAGTATCATTATTGTTATTGTATCTCTATATGATTCAATTAACTTTTTGCTATGGTTATTAGGTGTTCCTTGGAATAATTGGTCGTCAGTTTCTTCTATGACAGCTAGCGACTTTACACATTTAAGTTTTTGGCAAATAAATAGACAGTAGGATTTTAATCCGACTGTCCCGTTATAGAGATTTTAATATATGAGAAATTGCTTCATTTCCGCTTCGCTTAAATCTTTTGCTTCAATGCCTTTTTTCTTACAATATTCACCTAATGCACGTATCTTCACCTTTGGTGCGTCTGGATCTGGTGGAAATGCATATACGCCATCAGGAAAAGCATCGTCAAATTTTTCGATTTGTTCACGTAACATGGAATTACTCCTTGTTATAAGGTTCCCGTATTCCGTTTAACTACATAACTCAAGCCAAATAGAAATGCGCCATTAAAAGGAAAAAACTTATGCTTACTCGTGTAACCATTTATCAACACATCCTATCTCATAGAATATTGTTGCCTGTCGTTACAATTTAAAAGTAGCATAAATTTGTTAAGCTGATGATAATGGAGCATGAAAATTAAGTAAATGCCGTACTTACTATTCAGTCAATTGATATACGATCTATCAATTTGTTATTCTCCTGGTCATATAGTTCAATCTCACCTTGTTTGATCGGATTCTCACTTTGATAATACCAGAGGGAAATGTTCTCCAATTCATATTTTTTCACAATATTTTGTTCCAGCATCGTTTCTAAATCCAATAAATTAGCTCGAATTCCATTCACTTCAACATAATGGTTTTGTTTAGTCGTTATTAAACCATAAATTAAAAGCTCACTTTGCCCTTGGAACCCATTGATTTTATTAGGTTCGATTTTTTCTATTGGACTTGAAGTCATCACTCCTGCCTTCCAACCAAGAAACCCCTTTTGCACAAAAGATACCCCGAAGTTATTACTTCCGTCTATAAAAAAAGAAGAGGGATTCATCGTTTAACTTATAGGCAGGGATTAACAATATATTCTTATCCAGACTCATCAAAGCGTCTTGAGGTTCTGGATAAGAAAGGGACTTCTCAGTCTGAAACCAGAAATAAACGAATGAAAACAGAATAAGGATTAATATAATTTTTGCCATTTTCGATTTTAAAGAAGGATTTTTTATTCATCCCACCTCCACACAAACCGTTTCCTTTTCATATGAAGAACTGGTATTACGATTTAAACACTAACTTTTTTTGATTTAAACGAAAAATTCGACCATTTAAACGAAAAGTCTGGTCATTCAAATGAAAAACCCTGTCATTCAAACGAAAAGTCCTTCCATTTAAACGATAAATCCACCGATTTAAACGAAACCAAATGCTAATAACTAACCCCGCCGCGACACAAATTATCCAAAAAACAAATCTACAATATTACCGGCTTTAGAGGATTGTTTATTATAAAGTTCGGAGTATCCGCAATTCGTACAGTAAACAACAGTAAAATGATTATGCTGTACATCGAACAGCTTCGATAACCCCGTCCCTGACGTTGCTATTTCTTTTGTTTTGGCTTCTGTATGGCCGCATTTTATGCATCCTTTTTCACTCATTCTTCTCATCCTTTTCTCTTTTATAATAATAACGGATTTAGAGTAAAAAGGTTTCATTTTTTCCAAATTTTATCTTTTATAAAAAAGAGCTGCCGAAGCAACTCAGGTGTCAATTTTTCTTATTGCTTAAAACCTGCTTATCACAATCACTGAATAGTTTATATGTCTCTCTAAACCGCATTTCTCTATCCAATTCTTCTTTCTTCATTCGGATTAATTGCGCTAAAACGTAGTCGTTGTTATACATTCTGACCACCTCCTTGTTCTTAATGTAACTATACTCATTAAGGAACAAGAGCTCATTCGTCGTTCGGTTGATTTTTTCTACGACTTTTGGCGGAAAGATGGATGGTGCGGTTTTAATAATTGTCGGACATCGCCCCTCAGACATCTGTGGATTTTTGGTATAGCTTTTGGCCAAGCGTGAATGAACTGCTTATATCAGGTATAAATGGAATATCTTGAACCAGAAATGCCCAAACGAGATATAGACTTAAACTGACGGCACTTAATACTAAAATATAAAAATAACTTTTTCTTCTTTTCTCTAAAATAGAAAGAAAACGTACCTATCCCTGAAAGAACACTTACGATAAATATCCATCCTGCTAAAGCATCCATTCTAGAAAATGGTTGCCAATTAAAGTATATTAATACGAATATGTAATAAATCCACGAAATCGCTAGGATTAATAAGAAAGGAATTGTCCTCACTTCTTTATCAAATAATTATCACATTTTATTGGTTATTATCGGCTGGCCAGTTGTAGTTATGATATAAACTTAGCTATTCCTTTTCCCTATCAATAAAGGTTGCAATTAAAATTGTATAATCGGAATTAGTACACTAAAAAAGGAATCCTGATGTGGATTCCCTGTTTTTACGCAACTTTCCCTCAATGGGTTGCTAGTATTGTGGGCCTCGATTGTTTAGTGAATCTTCACCGTCCCTATCATCTGTATCATTTCTTAGTACAACGTTATTGGTTCCTTTTTTATACTCATACTCCACATCCCGATCCATATCTCTCGCTTTTTTCAAAAATTCTTCTTTGCTCATGTGCTTTCACCTCCATGCTTATTGTTCCTTATTCATATCATCTTATTTAAAACATGAAAAAAAGCAGGAAATCTTCCTGCTTTTAACCAGTGCGTATTATGTAAATTACTTTTGGCTCTGCAAAGCCATGTGAATACCTAACCCGAGATATACAACCCCGACAACCTTCCCCTGCCAGCGGGCAAACGTTTGATTTCTGGACAGCCATTGGCTTACAGAACCCGCAACCAGCGCAATAAAGGTTGTGTACAAGATGCTTAACAAAACAAAAGTAAGCCCGAGAATCAATAATTGGGTGATTATTGGTCCGCCTGCCGGGTTTATAAATTGGGGAAGAAAGGCAAGAAAGAACAATGCCGTTTTTGGGTTGAGTACTTCAGTGACGATCGCCTGGGTAAACGAACGGCGGGAAACTGTATGATCCTCCGGTGTGGGTACAGACAGCTTCGTTGATTTTTCAATCAAGGCGCGGATCCCCAAATAGAGCAGATATGCGGCTCCCAGATATTTAACGATTTCAAAAGCAAATGCCGAGGTCATTAAAATCGCGGAGAGGCCGAGTACAGACGCCATCGTGTGAATCAGATCCCCAACGGCGATGCCAAGACCTGTGAATATTCCATTTCTTTTTCCACCGCTAATGCTTTGGCCCAGTGTTAGCATGACAGCCGGTCCCGGTATGACGAATAACGTTAATACGACTAACACAAATGCAACCATCTGTTCCTCCTTGGTTCTATAAAAAATTAAGCTTAATGATCGCTTTTTACCTATTTCATTTTAACATAAAGTTTTAAACATTCAGTTTTCTTAAATGGTTTCATCATCGTTTATAATCGCGAGCACTTGATGATCTTCCCACTTTCCGTTAATCTTCACGTTGCTTTTGGCGATGCCCTCTCTATGAAATCCGGATTTTTCTAATACTTTGATTGATCCTATGTTATGCGGCATGACTCCAGCTTCAATCCGATGCAGCTTCAGTTTATTAAATGCAAAAATTACAATTAAGCCAACAGCCTCCGTCATATAACCTTTGCCATTCTGTTCTTGATCAAGGAAATAGCCAACAAAACAATTTTGCAAAGCACCTCTTAAGACCTGTGACAATGCGATTGTACCGATTAATTCCCCATCTTCATTTCGGAAAATGCCAAAAGAATAACCTTGGTCACGTCCAGACATTTCATTATTCCTATTTATCCGGTCAGCCTGGTCCTGCAATGTGTAAAATTCATTTGCCCGTAAGGCTGTATACTTTTGAAAAAATTCCTGGTTTTTAATTTCTAATTGTAAAACAGCACTCGCATCCATAGTATCTAACATTCTAAGGAAAACATGGTCCCCTTGGAGCTTCATAGCATTTCCTCCAGTTCGTAGAATTTTATAAGGTTTTCATTTGCAGATATGCTTGAATTTCTATTTCATCAGGAGATGAGTAATATAAAGTTACTGATCGATAATCTTAGAATGATAGATAAATATAAATAGTTTCTCAAGGTAATCCCCCGGCAACCTTTTCTTTTATATTACCACATTATGGGTTTTCAGAAAACTTCGTTAGTATCTAATACGCCAAAAAAAGACTACCCCGAAGGATAGCCTCTAATCGCTTATATTCTCTTTGCCCCTAGATATTTTGGGGACCAGTAGCTATTATTCAATGAACTGATCATTACGCCGTTTGAAGAGGAGCTGTGAATGAATTGTCTGTTCCCGATATAAATCCCTGCATGGGATGCACCCTTTTTATAAGTTTCAAAGAATACGAGGTCTCCAACTTGCGGGCTGGAAACCTTGACGCCTTTTTTATAAATATCAGCTACAGTTCTTGGTAAGCTGATGTTGGCGCCTTGCTTGAATACGTAGCCTAGATATCCGCTGCAATCAAAGCCTTTTGGGGTAGTTCCGCCCCATTTATATGGCACATTTTGATACTTCTTTGTGGTTGATACGATCTTGGTTGATTTAGAAGTAGACGAAACACCGGCTACTTTACTGCTAGAGCTTGGCGCACTGCCTAAAGCTCTGAAAGTGTTCGTTCCAACAACGCCATCTGCTTTGAGGCGGTTCTTTTTCTGGAAATTGATGACTGCACTTTTGGTAGCTGAACCAAAGTAAGTCGTCGTTTTGCTGATCTTTAAATATCCTTTTTTCTTCAGGATGTCCTGCAGCTGCTTCACATCACTGTGGGTCATGCCGCTTTTAAGCGTTCTCTTCCCAAAAGTCGAACTTATTACTGCCGGAGCCGACGCCTTTTTTACTGCGGGAGCCGCACCTTTTTTGATCCCTAATGCTTTATATGTATTCGCTCCAGCAATTCCATCTGCTTTTAGACGGTTCTTTTTTTGAAAATTAACAACCGCACTTTTCGTAACGGTTCCAAAGTAAGTCGTCGTTTTGCTGCTTTTGAAATATCCTTTTTTCTTCAATACTTCCTGCAATTGCTTTACTTCACTATGAGTCATACCGCTTTTTAACGTTCGATCACCTAAGGCTGCATTACTGGCTAACGGGCTGCTGACAAGTAAAGTACCTGCCATTACTGCGGATACTACTAATTTTTTCAATTTTTTATTTCCCCCAAACTCATTTCTATACCCCAAATCCTACCACTTTAAAATGACATGTTTATTTTAAAACAGTGACATTCACGTTAAGAAACATTACAAAAATCGACAAAATTGAAATGATACTGAATTTTCTGACTTTATAAGAGGTTCGGGGCTTTTTTCTTTTACATGATTTCCTGTACAATATACGTATCAGTAAAAGGAGGAACCGAGCATGTTTACGACTATCCCGCCAAAGGATGAATATCTAAGATTCAGCAATGATGATGAATATATCCAAAAAACTAAAGATTGGGGCCTCGTGTCAGCTTCCGCCAAAGCGGCCAAGCACGAGTTTCTGTATAAACGAGATAACAACACATACACCGTCACCATAAAAGGCTATGAAAGCAACGGAGATCATGAGACTGCGATCGTCTCCTTTTCCAACGACGCACTTCATTGTGTCCACCCTGCTTATTTAAAGGAAATGCAGAGCCCCTCGTTTGGCAGGGAGTCTATGCTTGACTCACCAGAAGCATCTTCAAACGGGCAACTGCCTGAATCAGGCGAGCCCGCTCAAGATAACAAAGTTAAGAAAACAAAGGCAACAAAAGAAACTAAGAAAACAGCTTCGAAACCAAAGCTTGAACTGCCAGCAGAAAAAGTTTCATTTGAAGCCGTGGTCAAAGAGTTTGAAACGAAATACAATCACTTCACCGAAAGCGAAGACGAAGTCCTGATCCTGGAAAACGTTAAAATCGTGGGAGATAATCCGCTAGAGGTTGGGGAAGCCTGGTGTGGCTACAGCAATACCCTGAAAAAACATGAACTTGAAGTAGGCAATGCCATCACCTTTGACGCGAAGATTGTCGATAAAAAATTGAATAAAGAGATTCGTTATAAAATTAACAATCCCTCTAAGATTGCCAAGCAATCCTGATGAAAAGGACGATACAATCACTATGATTTATCGTCCTTTTGATTTATCAATAGTGAGTTTAATTGCTTGCGGAATGATATATGGACATGTTACACTCATTCTGTACCGAACGGTAGGTACTGAAATTAATTGATCTAATCATTAGATAAATAAAAGGAGCTGGGATTATTGAATATAACCATAACTGACCATGCAAAAAAAAGAACTGAACAAACAAGTCGGAGACCAAAACGGTGTTCTGAAACTTCGATACGAAACAGAGGATTGCGGTTGTTCCGGAGGAGTACCAACTTTATGGTTTGTCCCCTCAGCGAATGAAAATGAAGATCTCTCTTTTGAAACGAACGATCGTCCTGTCTTAATGGAAAAATCCAATCTCATCTTCTTTGATGATGAATTGAAAATTGATTACTCAACTTCAGCTAATAGTTTTCAATTAAAAAGCCCTCAGCAAATCTTAAACGGAAGAATGGCGCTTATTTCTAAGATTAAATAAATAAGGAATACATTTCCTATAGATGGAAAAATTATAGTATCAGAAAAACGAAAGGGTGATTTTTATGTCAAACAGCTTCTATCAAAAAGAAAACTTAAAAAACCTTAATCGAATCAAAGATCTAGCTCCTGATCAACTTCATGCTTTTTCCGAATTTAACAGCGGAGTTTTTAAAGAAGGCGCGCTAACGAAGAAAGAAAAGGAAATCATTGCGGTAGCTATCGCCCATGTGACCGAATGTCCTTATTGTATTGATAGTCATACACGCAGCGCTAAAGCGGAAGGTGCTTCTCTTGAGGAATTAGTGGAAGCCGTATTTGTAGTATCCGGTGTCGAAGCAGGTGGTGCGGTAACTCATAGTACCCATATGCAAAATGCTTTAGATCCTGAAGCGAATGATGCGCTTTATGCGAGATCCAATCTTAATAAGCTAGGTCATTTAAGTAAGTCGGCTCCAGATGGCTTTAAAGCCTATTCTGTTTTCAGTGCAGCCGCTATGAAGGCCGGAAAATTAAGTGTGAAATTCAAGGAAGTTATCGCGGTAGCTGTAGCCCATGCAACCCAGTGCCCGTATTGTATTGATGTCCATTCTAAGAACGCTGAAAAAGCCGGTGCCTCCAGAGAAGAACTTTCCGAAGCGATTTTGGTTGCTTCTGCCTTGCTTGCCGGCGGTGCATATGCCCATATGGCGAACATGATTCAAAGCTACGGGGAATAAGACCGGATGTATGAATATACTTTTATATTGTAGTTTGTACTATAATATAGAGTACAAACTTGGTGA
This sequence comes from Bacillus sp. V59.32b, assembly GCF_003429085.1. GTDB lineage: Bacteria > Bacillota > Bacilli > Bacillales > DSM-1321 > Peribacillus. The sequence goes on from NZ_QVTC01000053.1 coordinate 32,633, forward strand.
TAAAGGTGTGTAAGTATGTCTAGAAAGCAAGAAATCATATCTATAACCCGGGACGTTATCCATTCCAAAGGCTATCAGGCAACATCGATAACTGATATTCTTCAAGCTGCTAGTATTGGAAAAGGACAATTCTATCATTATTTTTCCTCTAAACATGATCTTGGGCTAGCCGTTGTTGAAGATCTTATTCAAGAGTGGGATAGAGAGTTAATCCATGGCATTCTCCAAACAGCGGAAGAACCCGCAACAAAATTAAACAAGATGCTAGAGTGGGCCATTACCTTTCATGCTGAGATGGAAAAAAAACCAGGTTGTCCAATTGGCAACCTAGCCATTGAAATGAGTGAACATGATGAAACTTTCCGCATTAAAATCCATCATTTTTTCGAACGTTGGATTGCGGCTGTAGAATTGATTCTGGGTGAGATGGTCAAGCAAAATCAACTGGATTCGATCATCGATACTAAAAAAAGTGCGCAAGCGATGATTGCTATGATTGAGGGCGGAATATTGCTCATGAAAAATCAGCAGGACCTCTCATTATTAAAAAATGTTTTCGAAGTGATTCGGAAGCAATACAATCTATCATAGGGAAATTTTATAAAAACTATATTTTGTACCAAACAGTCTGTACATTACAGCACAAATAGAAAAAGGATTGAGGAGAAAAACATGAAACAAGTCAAAACAGAGCAGGAATACCGCAATGACATTGCCCAGGATCAACTTACAGTGGGAATCTTTACAACCACTTGGTGCCCGGACTGCAAACGTTTGAATATGTTTATCGATGAAATTACAGAAGAACATCAGGACAAACAATGGTTTAAAATAGATCGGGATGAGTTCCCGGAAATTGCTGAAGAGCAAGATGTTATGGGCATTCCATCTTTATTGATATTTAAAAATGGCGAAAAGCTTGCCCACTTGCATAGCGCAAACGCCAAAACAGCAGATGCTGTGAGAGAATTTTTAAACACCATATAAACACTTCCTCTTTAGGAACTTACACAAGGGGCTTGGACATCTATCCAAGCCCCTTTCCATTTTACTGAAACCTTAAATAAAGGTGGTTATCGAGATTTATTAGGAATCCCTAAAAATAAAAAAACTGGCTAGCTATTTTTCACTAACCAGTTTTTCATATTATCTAATAAAGTTGAAAATCCTCCAAGCAATTCAGGACAAACTGTGATGGCTCTATTTTCTGCCAGCAATTCTTGAATTCTATTATCTAAGCTATGCGTACCGTTATATCTAACTTCCAGACCAGCTAAACAAGAACTCACTAAAATCAAATGATTTCACCTCAATCTATAAATCTCTACAATCATGATTTTTTCGCTGTGTCTCGATGCTTATAAAGATGGATGAACATTAAAATTTGTAGAGCAAACCACGCTATAAATAAATACACAAGTACGGGCTCAATTTCCTGAAAAGTTAGTAACAGTAAAAGGATATGGGGTAACATTAATGCAACACTCATACCCATTAATTTCCGGGATTTTTTTATTAAAGCAATGATAAAAAAAATTATGGAGAGAACTAATAATACCCAAACAACAATTAGCCAATACCAAAATAGAAAAATATCAAAATTCATTGAAACCTCGACCATATTAATTCTCCTACCAGATGTTTATTTAAATTATATCATTATAGTTTAGAATTTTACATATATTTTCCAGATATTTACTATCCTGCCTTGTTAGTCGAATAGAAAAAAGCTGACACAGTAACCTTTCTTCGATTTTATTCATCACTATTTCAGACTTTAAGATGTATTTAGATTATAATTGTCATAGTAAGACTGAGTCTGGGAGAGAACACGATGAAAAAACGAAGAGGGAAACGGAAGAAGAGGAATAATAAAGCAATTGTCTTATTGCTTATCCTTTGTTTCGTTTTTATTATGGTTGAATATGTGAAGCAGGTTCATATAAATCAAGAATCTTCCTCAATCATTAGCAATGATCCTTACAGGGACGCAAAAAAATATCGTCCGTTAATCCACGATGAATTAGAAAAACATCAGCTTGAACAATATACGACGGTCCTTATCGCTTTGATGCACCAGGAAAGTAAAGGCAAGGGCGGGGATCCGATGCAAGCTTCCGAGTCAGCAGGGTTGGCGCGAAATACAATTAAAGATCCAGAACAAAGCATTAAACAAGGCGTAAAACACTTTGAGCGTGCCGTAGCTTATGGAAATCAAAAAAAGGTGGATTTCCCTACCATTCTCCAGGCCTATAACATGGGGATCGGCTATATTGACTACGTGGCGCAAAACGGTGGCAAACATCATGAAGATTTAGCTAAGAAATTCTCTTTAATGCAAGTTAACAAGAAACCGAATGTATATAATTGCCGCGGAGACAAAAAGAATTTCCGCTACCCTTACTGTTATGGAGACTTTACCTATAGTGAAAAAGTGGCGAAGAATATAGAATCCCTGTCGGGGTCTGTTCCTGTGAGTATAAATTGATAGGGATTCTGGAGTAAGAAATTGTTAACTTGTAACTACAGCGAAAAGGTGAATGTTTGTGATTTTCGGCGTTAGTTTAACATTGGTTATTAAATAGTAGTTTGGATAATATACTTCGAGTGTGAATAATAAATCTCAGATTTGGATAATAAATGTTGAAATTAATAAGTTTCCGCAGTCAATCCTGGCTCCCAAAGCTGATGTTGGATAATCCACGTATTTCGGGGACATATTAATGTCCGGAGGTGAAAAATGTGACAAATCAAAATGAAAAAAGGCCGGCAGAGAAATTCAATGCCAAACATCAAGGTGGAATGGGTGGCCATGCAGGTGATTCGGACACCGAATTTGCCGCAGAAGAAAATATCCAGAAAGTTCAGAGGCAATCCCGGCAACTAGCGGATAACAGCGATCAAAATTCATAGCTTGAAAAATTACTAATAGTCCATATGCGCAAAATAATGCAGGAATCCGGATGCTCACCGGACTCCTGCATTTCACATTACCGGCACTGAAACCTTTAACGGTTTGAGCGCCCGGCTTTCATTGATAAAAATAAACGCATCATATCTTTCCGAAATCACTGAAGGTACGTAGTTGCCAAGATGTTCGTACTCCGGATTGTAAACGACTCCGATTGCGCGATGGCCGATCCTTGACGAAAATAAGTGACGGTTTTCATCGTTAAAGAAAAGCATTTTATCGTAGGTCCCAGAGCGATGCAACACATCTTCCCAACTGCCAAGTTGTGCCTTCGGGACTATTTTTTCTTCGAACTCTACTCCCCACTGTTCTGCCGCGATTACCGTTCCGCTATGAGTGCCAAAGCCTACTACATAAACATCTTCCGGCCTGTTTTGCTCTCTGACCACCTGGCCGACATTAATCAGCCCGTTATCGGCCATGTCTGTCGCGCGGGCGTCCCCTACGTGGGTATTATGCTCCCAGACAATCACCTTTGCCTCGGGCCCGTGAAAATCCATGACTTCATTCAATGCTTCTACCATATGCAGGTCGCGGATATTCCAGGAGCTTTCGTCATTTAAGATCATCGTGCTGTAATATCTTTCTGCATTCGCCATGACCAGCGCATTGATCTTTAGGTCCAGACCGCTTTCCTCTTCGTATTGATGTAAATTCCTGTTCTCATTAATCCGGTTTAACAGATTGGTTACTTCCTCAACACAGCCTTCCGAATAAACGGCTGAAGCGATTGCGTACTTTTCATGATTCCGGTTAAATGCTTCAAAGCATGTAAAAGCTTTTCTAGCCAGAGGAAGGTCGGGCGAATTTATTTTTTCCAGATGGCGGATTACTTCATCCATGGATTCCCAAAGGCTGTACACATCGATCCCGTAAAATCCGGCCTTCTGTCCGTCAGGCTTCGTGTTATTATGTTCTTTCAGCCACTCCGCAAATTGGGCAATTTCTTGATTGGCCCACATCCAGGTCGGCCAGCGGTTAAAGGATCTCAAGACTTCTTCTGCTGAATGGCTGTCAGCATCATAGCCTTTTATATAACGGTTTAGCTTCTGGCTTGCCGGCCAATCTCCTTCAACCGCAATAATAGAAAAGCCTTTTTCATCTATCAGCTTCTTGGACAATTCTGCCCGGACCTCATAAAACTCAGAGGTTCCATGGGATGCTTCCCCCAAAAGCACTATTTTTGCATCACCTATTTGGTTGACCAGTGTATCCAGGTCATCCCTATTTTCAAAGGGAAGCGAATGGTCTTTGATATTTTCTGCGAGTTTTTTAAGCATGATAAGCCACCTTTACTTGTTGCCGTATTAAGATTTTTCCTTGCCGTTTTATTCAGCCGGTGCCGACTCGATTGCCACTTGATAGGCATGAAGGATGTTTTCAGCTTCCTCATGATCATCCAGGCCGATAAGAAACTGCTCGCCATCTTCTTCTTCAATGCGCATCAGCAACACCTCTTCTTCAGAAGTCAAAAGAGCAAAAGAATCATCTTCTAAATCGAATAATGCCTCTACAGCATATTCTCTTTCGTCACCATTCTCTTCCTCAATAAGAATTAAATCCCGAAGCTTAGGGTTATCCATATTAATCACCTCGGTACTTACCTTGCCCTCCATGTGATGATTTTAGAAACAGCAGGATATGGAAACCATCCGGTTTATAAATAAGTCCTTTGGATTAAAGATTTTCGTTGACGGAATATTGAGTGTTGCCACTTTTCCTGTTTCGTTGCCAGTACTCGGACTTTCGTTGCCGAAAATTCTGTTTTGTTGCCAGTTCCCATTTTTGTTGCCGGAATATTGATTTTGTTGCCACTTTTCCCTGTTTTGTTGCCACTTTTCCCTGTTTTGTTTCCAGTACTCGCACTTTCGTTGCCGAAAATTCTGTTTTGTTGCCAGTTACCATTTTTGTTGCCGGAATTTTGATTTTGTTGCCAACTTTCCTGTTTCGTTGCCAGTACTCGGACTTTCGTTGCCAAAAATTCTGTTTTGTTGCCAGTTCCAATTTTTGTTGCTGGAATATTGATTTTGTTGCCACTTTTCCCTGTTTCGTTGCTAGTACTCGGACTTTCGTTGCCGAAAATTCTGTTTTGTTGCCAGTTCCAGTTTTCGTTGCCGGAATATTGATTTTGTTGCCAACTTTCCTGTTTCGTTGCCAGTACTCGGACTTTTGTTGCCAAAAATTTTGTTTTTGTTGCCAGTTCCCATTTTGCCACTTTTTCAAGTCGAGACGTTCAGAAGGTATTTCTATTAGAACTCATCGTTTTGTATAAAAAAAAGAACTTGGATGTTTAATCCAAGTCCTTGCTGCTTACAGATATTTAGGAGCTTCCGCTAATGAATGAGCGTCATCTTCCTCTTTTTGGGCAAAGTCAGTGTTTAACATGGTATGTTCCTTGCCAGTCTTTTTATTTGTAGAGTTTGTTTTTGATCCGTTATTTTTCTGGTTTTTAGCGGAACTGCTCTGACTTTGTTTCGCAGTATTGCCCTGATTCGCGGAATATCCATTGCTTTGACTACGTGTAGATCTATTGCCTTGGCTTCCTGAAGATGTATTGCTCTGACTACCTGTAGATCCGTTGCTTTGATTACCTGAAGATGCGTTGCCTTGAGTATCAGAAGATGCGCTGTTTTGAGTATCAGCAGATGTGCTACTTTGAGTATTAGAAGATGTGCTGTTTTGAGTATCAGCAGATGTGCTACTTTGAGTATCAGAAGATGTGCTGTTTTGATTTTCAGGAGATGAATTGTGCTCTTCATTAGAAGTCTTGTTCAGTTTAGAGTTTGCAAAATCTTTAAGATGGTTCATTATTTTTTCTCGGCTCTCCGGTTTTGAAAGAGTCTGTAATTTGCTCATTGTATTGTCACGCGTTTCCTTGTTTCGAAAAAAGTAAGCCGCTGTTCCTAAAAGCACTGTACCTAATACCGTATTTCTTTTCATGATAAAATCCTCCTTATGGTTTTCTCCATATATACCCGCCGCCACCAAGGTTAAACGAGCAGGAGCCATTATCTGCCTAAGAAAATGCATTGATTTTATCTCTTCTAATTATGCGCGGGGCTTTTATTTGCGGTGTTTTTCGGGCTCGATCTCTACACGATGTTTTGGCCGCACGGGATAGTTGGGCTTCCCCGGATCATTTGGCCCGGTCAGGTCGTTTCTTTGATCCACATTTCCATATTCAGTTTGGTTTCCGTAGTTATTCTGGTTTCTGTCTCGCATGCATTTCACCCCTTTTCTATAGATTGGGTAAAAATAAACAGATCATTTCTGGTAATTTCTACTTCATATACGATATGTGCTTTGAAAAGTGGACATTTAGGAAATAAAAACTGTTGCACAAAACAAAAGGCAGCTATCTTTTTGCATGATAGCTGCCTGCGTGACATTTTAGGGCAAGTATTTAATTGATGTGCGATGATACCTATCGAGAACTAACTGCCTTAGCACTTATTCGGGTTGGGCAGCGGGCTTGGCGGTGTGTCATGCACTGAATAAGGCGCCGGTTTGAGAAACGCGGGTTCTCCGTAAGGTTGTGGCTGTTGGACATATTGAAACTCACTGCAGCCATCCATTGACGGTCCGCAAGCCCAGCGGCCTTTACTGCTTTCTTCGCCACGGGAAAGGTTAAAGAATTTATAGGAGAACTCCCGTCTTTCTCTTTCCTTAGGAAAGGTACCCGGTGCGACTTTGCCTTCTTTTGCCTCTATCTCCGCGATCGCCGCCATCCACTGGTTTTGGTGCATCGTATCCCTGGCAATCAGAAATGCTAGTGTATCCTTCACGCCGTGATCGTCTGACATTTCGTATAACCTTACCGTTTGAAGCCTGCTTTGCGATTCAGCGGCCAGGTTGGCGCGGAAATCGGCAAGTAAATTTCCACTCGCTGCCGTATAGCGGCCATTCCACGGAACCCCTTCGCTGTCTTCAGGCAATGCGCCCAGACCGGAAACAATTAACTGCCGCGGGCTCATTCCTCCCATAGCAGCGTGCAACAGAGGATCTGCGGCAGCCATTTCCTGTTCCTTTGCAGAAGCGCCATCCAGAAGCCGGGCAATCAAAGTCGACACGATTTCAACATGGGAAATTTCTTCTGTCCCTGTATCCAGCAACAAATCACGGTATTTTTGTTCCGCCCGGCAATTCCAGCCTTGCATAAGATATTGCATCATTACCGTCATTTCGCCAAACTGCCCGCCGAGAATTTCCTGGAGTTTTCTTGCGAATGCCGGATCAGGACGGCTTGGAACCGCATCGTATTGAAGCTCTTTAATATGATAAAACATCTTATACACTTCTTTCCCAAGTTTTTTAGCATAACTCTCACTAAGTCATGGTATGAAGATGAATGATAATTGCCCACAGGCAAATGCCTATTTTAGTAAATTAGAATACTAAAAACCTTTTTAAGCACCTGATCATTTAGCCACGTTACCCGTGTAAATAAGCAGTTTTGTAGCGGAAATTTGCATGTTGTAGAACAATGTCCGTTTTTGTAGCGAAAATTCACATTTTCTAAAATACAAAAAAACCCAAATTTCAAGCACTTGTTCAAAGTGTTCAAAATTTGGGTTTTTTATTGTGTTCCATAAAAATGTAAGAGTCCCAATTGTGCCGTTTGTTCCTTTGTTTTGAACCCGCTCTCCGCAGGTGGGTGCTCTGTTCCGCACATCTGTAAGTCCTCAAGCTTTAGAGGCATTTACGTAGCCCGGAAACGTGGGCTCCCGTAACTATAAGTGTTCGGTCAAAACTTATAGGTTAAAGAACGTACACATCAGGACTCTTATCTAACTTGGGAATATCATATCACAGATTCCAGCGAACCTATATGGGAAATTATGCTTGTTTTTTTGTCGCTAATTTGAGATGAAGCTCTTCCAGCTGGGCCTCACTTACTACTCCCGGCGCATCAGTGAGCAAGTCGCTTGCGCTTGCTGTTTTCGGGAAGGCGATCGTATCCCGGAGGTTCGTACGTCCCGCCAGCAGCATTACAAGGCGGTCCAAACCGAGTGCGATTCCCCCATGCGGTGGAGTGCCATACTCAAAGGCTTCCATCAAAAAGCCAAACTGCTCATTCGCTTCGTCAGCGGAAAAGCCAAGCACTTCAAACATTTTCTCCTGGATCTCGCGTTCATAAATACGCAGTGATCCGCCGCCGAGCTCATAGCCATTTAATACGAGGTCATAAGCTTGTGCCCGAACGCTGCCAGGATCCGTTTCAAGCTTTCCAAGATCTTCCCTTGCAGGCATTGTGAACGGATGATGAGCGGCAAAATAGCGGCCGGCTTCTTCATCATATTCCAATAGCGGCCAGTCGACGACCCATAGAAAGTTGAATTTGCTTGAATCAATAAGCCCTCTTTCTTTTCCGAGCTTTAAGCGAAGAGCGCCAAGGGAATCGGCGACAACACTTTTCTTATCAGCGACAAACAATAATAGATCCCCAACAGATGCCTCAGTCACTTGCATCAGATTTTGCTGGGCTTGTTCGTCAAAGAATTTCGCAATCGGTCCTTTGAATCCGTCCGCTTCCACTTTTACCCACGCCAAGCCTTTTGCACCGTACACCGCCGCGAACTCACCTAATGCATCAATGTCTTTCCGAGAGTAATCTGCGGCGCCGCCTTTCACGTTTAGCACTTTTACCGCTCCGCCGCTTTCGACCGCCCCGGAGAAAACCTTAAAGCCGCTTTCTGCCACCTGTTCGGACACATTGATAAGCTCCATCGCAAAGCGTGTATCAGGCTTATCCGAACCATAGCGGCCCATTGCTTCGTCATAGGTCATCCTTGGAAATGGAAGGGTAACCTCCAAACCTTTGACGTCTTTCATGACTTTTTCCATCATTTCTTCTGCTAGGAACATAATATCTTCCTGGCTCATAAAGCTAGTTTCAATATCAATCTGGGTAAATTCCGGCTGTCTGTCCGCACGTAAATCTTCATCCCGGAAACAGCGGGCAATTTGATAATAACGCTCGACTCCCGAAACCATCAATAACTGTTTGAAGAGTTGCGGCGACTGTGGGAGCGCGTAGAATTCCCCGTCGTGCACCCGGCTTGGCACTAAGTAGTCCCGTGCCCCCTCAGGTGTGCTTTTCGTCAAAATCGGGGTCTCGATATCGAGAAAGCCTTCGCCATCGAGATAGTCCCGGACGGCCTTTGTCGTCTGGTGGCGCATTTTCAGCGTTTCAAACATCACCGGTCGTCTTAAGTCCATATACCGGTATTTCAAACGGATATCTTCTGATACTTCGGTCCTGTCAGTGATAGCAAATGGAGGGGTTTTCGCTTCATTTACGATGTTCACGGACTCTGCCAGTATTTCGATTTTTCCCGTGGAGATATTTTTGTTTACATTGGATTCTTCCCGGAGAATTACCGTTCCTTCAATCTCCAGAACATACTCACTGCGGATCGTTTCCGCTGTTTCGAGCGCTTCCTTTGATATATCCGGATTGAATACAACCTGGACGATGCCTGAACGGTCTCTTAGGTCAATAAAAATTAACCCCCCAAGATCCCTTCGTTTTTGGACCCACCCTTTTAAGGTCACTTTTTCCCCGATAGCTGTTTCGGTCACTTCTCCACAGAAATATGATCTACCAAACATTCCGTATTCCTCCTTAAGCCTGCAGCTTTTTAAATTCGTCAACAAATGAAGTAAGATCAACTTCTGTCTGGTTGCCCGTCTCCATATCTTTTACATTAATTTTCTCCTGTTCTAGTTCGTCATCACCGAGAATAGCGACATATCGTGCCTTGTGACGGTCGGCCGATTTGAATTGGGCTTTTGCCTTTCTGTCCAGATAGTCTTTTTCGACGGTAAATCCGGCGTTCCTTAGCTGATACGCAAGCTTGACGGTGTAATCTTTTGCCGCTTCTCCTAAAGAAACGAGATAGCAATCGATTTTTGTTGAAATTGGAAGCTCGACTTTTTCGGCCTCCAGTGCGGCAATCAATCTCTCTACGCTCAACGCAAAGCCAATTCCCGGAGTCTCCGGACCGCCGATTTCTTCAGCAAGGCCGTTGTAGCGGCCGCCGCCGCAAAGTGTCGTAATCGCACCAAAGCCTTCCGCTTCGCTCATGACTTCAAATGCCGTGTGGTTGTAATAGTCCAGACCGCGTACAAGGGCCGGGTCGACGACAAACTCAATATTTAGATCTGTCAGATGTTTCTGCAGCTTTTCGAAATAAGCTTTTGATTCATCATTTAAATAGTCAATGATTGATGGTGCTGTTTTCATAAGCTCGTGGTCTCTGTCTTTTTTACAATCCAGGATTCGGAGCGGATTTTTCTTCAGCCGATTTTGGCAATCGCTGCAAAACTCGCCGATACGCGGTTCGAAGTGATCGATCAATGCGTTTCGATGGTTGGTTCTGCTTTCCTTGTCCCCCAAGCTGTTGATAACAAGCTTGAGCTTCTTTAATCCGAGCTCCCGGTATAAACTCATGACTAATGAAAGCACCTCTGCGTCGATAGCAGGATCGGCGCTGCCCAGGGCCTCGACGCCGAATTGTACAAATTGGCGGAAGCGGCCTGCCTGCGGGCGCTCATAACGGAACATCGGGCCGAAATAAAATAGTTTTACAGGCTGATTAGCCCAGCCAAACATTTTGTGCTCAATATATGACCTTACGACGGCCGCTGTTCCCTCCGGTCGAAGCGTGATATCACGTCCGCCCCTGTCCTGGAACGAATACATTTCTTTCTGGACGATGTCGGTCGTATCACCGACACCCCGCAGGAATAGATCAGTATGTTCGAAGATCGGTGTACGTATTTCTTTGTATTGATATCTTTTGCATAAATCCCGGGCAGCATTTTCGATGTACTGCCAAATTTCGGACTGCCCTGGAAGAATATCCTGGGTTCCGCGCGGCATTTGAATCGACATTATGGTTCCTCCTCTTTGCGCAAAGGCTGTTTGTTTAATTTAAGCGAAATTTATAGTGATTTAAGCGAAAGCTTCCGTCATTTAAGTGAAAAGTCAGGTCATTTAAGCGAAAGTAGGGACGATTCAAGCGAAAAAACAGTTCATTTAAGCGAAACGCATTTTTCGCTTAGCACCCAAACAAAAAAACTCCCGGTCCCCTGTAACGAATCGTTACAAGGGACGAGAGTTGTATTCCCGTGGTGCCACCCTAATTGAAGCATGCTAGCATGCTTCCGCTCAAGTACAGTTAACGCCTGCTTACGTTCATCTCCTACTAAGGAATCCTTTTCAGAGCGAAGCCTACGGAGTGTTCTTTCATTAAGGCACATGCGGAAATGTTTTCAGCCAGCGGCATTTCCTCTCTTTTCATGTGGATCTTAATTACTATTCCCCATCATCGGTTCTAAGATCAGTATGTATTATATCTTTACTATAATACGGACGGTTATTTAAAATGTCAAGAACATTTCACTAATTCTCCTCATTCATTACGATCTGTTCAATTTCTTTTTCAGTTTTCTGGCATCCCTCATATTCAGGCCGAATTCCGAAGCCAATTCGACTAAGTTCGCCCCTTGCTCTTTTTGGATGAAGTCATGAAAATCAACACCATGCAGCTGATTCTCTCCGTTCAGGCTCGTCTCGCCTTTTTCACTAAATCTCATAACCAATCCCCCTATAAAAGTCTCCGATTAGTTCCTTCTTGTCTAGAGGAACATGCGTCTTATTGACTATTCTTTCCTAATCGCCGATTTATTTTCATAAAATGGGAGGGTTTTTATAAAAGAAATCGAAAATGTATAACCGCACAGACAGTTTATAAGGGGAGATGGTCTTGAGTTTTTTGAAGAAAAGCAGCTTGTCCCTCTGTTCCCTCGTACTTGCTTCCACCATTTATCCATTGGCCGAAGCAAAGGGCACTAGCGAAGTAATTGTAAAACAAGAGGTCTTAAACAAGCGGGCAATCGGGCGGGGCAGCATTATAACCGATGATGTGCGGGTAAGAACCGGGCCCGATACGAGATATAACCTCGCGGGTTCTGTAAAACAAGGCAGCAGCGTTGAAATTCTGGAGCGCCAGGGGAAATGGACTCAAATAAAAAACGATGAACTAACAGGCTGGATTTCTGAAGACTTTATCAGTCAACAGTCCATTTTTATTAATCAAAACAAGGAAATCCCAGCACACGGCATGGTTACTGACACAATCAATGTCCGCACGCACGCTTCGCTTGACGGAGAAGTGCGCGGAAAAATTGCCAAGGGCAGCAAGATTAAGATTGTAACCGCAGAAGGCGATTGGCTAAAAGTTTCCTATAAATCCGCATACGGCTGGATAAATAAAGAGTATATCAGTTTTTCCGGGGACATTTCGGAGGAACAAAAACAAGTTAAAGAGACACCCTTAAATGGTGAGGTTGTCATTAAGCAAAATGGGACCCATTTAAGAAGCAGCCCCGATGTCCATTCCCGGATTATTTCGAGGACTGATGTAGGAGAGAAATTTCCCATTATCGCCGCCGCCAGCAATGGTTGGTATAAGATTCGGCTTAAAAATGGCCAAACGGCATATGTAGCCGGCTGGGTTGTTTCGATTACAGGAAAAACGACGCAAATGAAAAAAACTGGCGCAGAGCAATACCTCTCTGATAAATTAATTGTCATCGATCCGGGACACGGCGGAAAGGATCGCGGCACGAAAGGTGTAAATGGCACACTGGAGAAGAATCTGACGCTGCACACGGCTTTGCTGTTGCAGGACAAGCTGGAAACGGCAGGGTCAACCGTAATCCTCACGCGGAATGCCGATGACTATTTATCGCTGCCGACACGCGTCGGAGTTTCTCACCGGCATAACGCCGACGCCTATATAAGCCTGCACTATGACCATGCAAAAAATCAGCTGGTCAGCGGTGTCACAACCTATTATTATCATTCCTATCAAAAATCGCTCGCAGCGAGCATCAATAAATCGCTCGGCTCCTCTTTACAGGTCGTCAACAGAGGCTACAGATTTGGCGACTATTATGTAATCAGGGAAAATCAGCGCGCGGCTGCTCTCATTGAGTTAGGGTATTTGAGTAACGCTGGGGAAGAGTCCACCGTAAGTTCTGAACGGTACCAGGAAGACGTATCTGATGCTATTTTTGCGGGGCTTGAGAGTTATTTTAGGTGAGATCGAGCAGAAATTAAGATCATCGAGTACAAATTCAGATTATCGAGCAGAAATTTCGATTATCGAGCACAAATTCGGATTATCGAGCATAAATTTCGATTATCGAGCAGAAGTTCAGATCATCGAGCAGAAATTTCCAATATCGAGCACAAATTCGCATGATCGAGCACAAATTTCGATTATCGAGCAGAAATTCAGATTATCGAGCACAAATTCGGATAATCGAGCAGAAATTTCGATCATCGAGCAGAAATTCGGATTATCGAGCACAAATTCAGATTATCGAGCAGAAATCCAGATTATCGAGCACAAATTCGGATGATCGAGCAGAAATTTCGATTATCGAGCAGAAATTTCGATTATCGAGCACAAATTCGGATCATCGAGCAGAAGTTCAGATCATCGAGCAGAAATTCGGATTATCGAGCATAAATTTCAATTATCGAGCACAAATTCGAATTATCGAGCACAAATTTAGATTATCGAGCAGAAGTTCAGATCATCGAGCACAAATTCGGATGATTGAGCAGAAATTTCGATTATCGAGCAGAAATTCGGATTATCGAGCAGAAATTCGGATTTCGAGCACAATTTCTAATCATCGAACACTTAAATTTGATCAATTTTTTGATAGTAAGGCCTTGTTTCATTATGTAGCCATTTCATTAGGATCAAAACAACTAATAAATATTAAATGAGCGATTAACCAGATTTACGAGCGATAACCCTAATTTACGCGCGACTATCTCAATTTACGAGCGATTATACAAATTTATGAGCGATTATCCAGATTTATGAGCGATTATCAAATTTTATGAGCGATTAACCAGATTTATGAGCGATAAGTAAAACTTACGAGCGTTCATCAAGCATGCGTGCTCTCTTCTCCAACAAAAAATCCTTGCCGCTTCTAAGCGGGCAAGGACTCACTAAACTTAAATTTTATTTACTTTCGACAATCAGCGTTACCGGGCCGTCATTGGTTAGCTGTACCTGCATCATTGCCCCGAAGATGCCGGTTTGGACGTTGATTCCTTTTTTTCGGAATTCTTCGTTCAGCATTTCATATACCGGGTTGGCTTCTTCCGGCCGGGCAGCCTCCATGAAGTTCGGCCGTCTGCCTTTGCGGACGTCGCCGTACAAAGTAAATTGAGAAATGGAGAGAATCGAGCCGCCTTTATCAAGCAGGGAAAGATTCATTTTTTCATCTTCGTCTTCAAAAATGCGTAAGTTGGTGATCTTATCGGCGACATATGTCGCATCCTCGGCATTGTCCCCATGTGTGATGCCTACAAGCAGCACCAATCCGTGGTCGATTTCGCCGACGGTTTCGCCATTTACGAGGACTCTGGCTTCTTTAGAACGTTGCACTACAACTCGCATGGATATAACTCCTTAGTTCATGATCCTTCTTACTGCATAGACGTCCGAAATTTGTTTAATTCTCTCAACTACCTTCTGCAGGTGGCTGATATTATTAATGGAAATCGACATATTGATGGTCGCCATTTTGTTTCGATCGGATTTTCCTGATACGGCAGAAATGTTTGTTTTCGTTTCATTGACAGCCTGCAGTACTTCATTCAGCAAACCGCGGCGGTCGTAGCCGTTAATTTCGATGTCAACGTTGTACTCTTTTCGTTCATTTAAGCTGCTTTCCCATTCGACAGGGATCAACCGGTTTTCGGTTTCGTTTCCTTCTACATTCGTGCAATCCACCCGATGGACGGAAACGCCTCGGCCTTTTGTGATAAAGCCGACAATATCATCGCCAGGCACTGGGTTGCAGCATCTTGATAGACGGATTAACAGGTTATCAATTCCCTGGACACGTACGCCGGATTCTCTTCTTTTAACAGCATGGAGTGATCTTTTTTCTGAAACGGCCTCTGAAATGGTTGGTTCTTGTTCCATTTCTTTTTGTTTTCGCTGCTTTTCAGTTAAACGATTGGCGATTTGGATCGCGGTTATGCCGTTGTATCCGACAGCTGCATACATATCTTCATCATTGGAAAAGTTGAATTTTTCGCTTACCCGTTTCAGGTTTTCGGAGGTCAAGATTTCTTTCAAATCAAAATCCATGTTTTTGATTTCTTTTTCGACCATTTCCTTGCCCTTTTCGATATTTTCTTCACGGCGCTGTTTCTTAAAGAATTGACGAATTTTATTTTTCGCCTGGGAAGTCTGGGTCATCTTCAGCCAGTCCTGGCTTGGTCCGTATGAATGCTTCGATGTCAGGATTTCAATGATGTCACCGGTTTTCAGCTTATAGTCAAGTGGGACCATTTTGCCGTTAACTTTGGCACCGATTGTTTTGTTGCCGATTTCTGAGTGAATCCGGTAAGCAAAGTCGATCGGGTTCGATCCAGCTGGAAGCTCGATCACTTCTCCTTTTGGCGTAAAAATAAACACCATGTCCGAGAACAAATCAATTTTAAGGGATTCCATAAATTCTTCTGCATTTATCGTATCATCCTGGAATTCAAGAATTTCCCTGAACCAGGTTAATTTATTTTCCAAGGAGGCCGACTCATTTATTTCTTTGCCTTCCTTATAAGCCCAGTGCGCGGCAATCCCGAATTCAGCGATACGATGCATTTCCGCTGTCCGAATCTGCACTTCAAGCGGGTCGCCTTTAGGGCCGATCACCGTTGTATGCAGGGATTGATACATATTTGGTTTTGGCATCGCGATATAATCTTTAAAGCGGCCAGGCATCGGCTTCCAGCAAGTATGGATGATTCCCAAAATCGCATAGCAATCCTTAATGCTGTTAACAACAATACGGACGGCCAGCAAATCATAGATTTCACTGAATTGCTTATTTTGGAGCGCCATTTTACGGTAAATGCTATAGATGTGCTTCGGGCGCCCTGAGATTTCGGCCTTTAAGTTTACCTCGGCCACACCTTTCTTCACTTCTTCAATAACATCTTCCAAGTACTGCTCACGCTCGGCGCGCTTTTTCTTCATAAGGTTGACGATACGATAATATTGCTGCGGGTTTAAATAACGGAGCGCCGTATCCTCAAGCTCCCACCTGATCTTGCTGATCCCGAGACGATGGGCAAGCGGTGCAAAGATCTCCAGCGTTTCATTGGAGATTCTCCGTTGCTTTTCGTGCGGCAGGTGCTTGAGAGTCCTCATATTATGAAGCCTATCGGCGAGTTTTATCAAAATAACCCGGATATCCTGCGCCATCGCCACAAACATTTTCCGATGGTTTTCGGCCTGCTGCTCTTCCTGTGACTTATATTTAATTTTCCCGAGCTTGGTTACACCGTCAACAAGCATCGCAACTTCCGGACTGAAGCTTTGTTCAATGTCCTCTAGCGTCACCTCAGTATCCTCTACTACATCATGAAGGAAACCCGCAGCGACTGTAGAAGGGTCCATTTCCAGATCTGCCAGAATTCCGGCGACCTGAATGGGATGGATTATATATGGTTCGCCGGATTTACGGAACTGTTCACGGTGGGCATACTCAGCAAATTTATACGCTTTATAAATAAATTCAGCATCATTCTGCTGAAGATATACCTTTGCCCTATCAACAACCTGTTCGGCGGTCATTATTTGATCATTAGCCATTCAATCACCTTTTTATCCTGATCAGAGTCCGATTGGCACCTGCCAATCTATTTAAAAATATTTTATTAAAAAAAACATTATTGTTTCTATTATCGGGAAAAAAGTATGAGATGTAAAGGATAAAGAGCTTATTTCTTGCCTACCTGTTACAATACCCTGAATTTGCTAACTTTGTCGAAGAATAAGAAATGTTATTGGAAATGAAAATGGCCGGTCTTTTGAGACTGGCCATTTACGTTATTATGAAACTGTTTAAGCAGATTATACAGTCAATAAGTCAGGTTGCTTTTCACAGACCATTGATTGAAAGCACTTATCAAGCAAGGCCATCCGGATATATAGCCCGTTCTCTGCCTGGCGGAAATAGGCGGCGCGGGGATCCTTGTCTACGGTGGCCTCGATCTCTCCTGCACGCGGCAGCGGATGGAGGATCACGCAATCTTTATTCATATGAGTAAGAAGTTCATCATCAATGATGTACTTTCCATAAGCCAATTCGTATTCTTCCATTGAGGAGAAACGTTCTTTTTGAATACGTGTTTGATAGACAACATCAGCTGATTTTACCGCTTTTTTCAAGTCGTATTCCTCTGAGTAGGATACACCCTGTTTATCTAAAAACTCTTTTACATAAGGGGGAATCTGGACATTTTTGGGAGCTGTAAAGCATATATGAACATTATGATAATTTGCCAGCATATAGGATAGGGAGTGCACGGTACGCCCATTGGCGAGGTCCCCGACCATGACAACATTCAAATTATCCAGCCGGCCCAGTTCTTTTTGAATCGTATAGACATCAAGCAATGCTTGGGTAGGGTGCTCTCCCCCTCCATCTCCTGCGTTTATGATGGGTACCGTTGCCACGGCAGCCGCCCTTTCAGCTGCTCCAATATCCGTATGGCGGATGACAATGACATCACAATATTCAGACACAACGCGGATCGTATCTTCGAGTGTCTCCCCTTTAGTCGCGGAAGAAAACCGGGAGGCATTTTCTGTACCAATCACTTTTCCACCCAAACGGCTGATCGCTGATTCAAAGGACAGACGCGTGCGCGTGCTTGGCTCGAAAAAAAGGCTCGTCATAATTTTGTTTGCATATTGATCGTTGCCGCCGCTTTTTACCACTTGCTCCATTTTATCTGCTGCCTGAAATAGTTGACTCAGTGAGGCGCGGTTATATTGCTTGGCTCCTAATACATGATACGTTTCCATCATAAATTCCCCCTGGTTGATAAGTTTTTAAACAAAAAAGCTCCCTGCCTTAGAGAAGACAAGAAGCTTTTTACAGCAAGGGTAACTTAAAGGAAAGGTGGACATACCAATCCCCAATAAAATAAGTTACTTACCTTGTCAGTCTCTCTGGACTAAATTAAAGGTAGTTCCGTATATAATTACTGAAATTATCACACAGCCAAGTTTTTATTGCAATGATTTTTTCAAAAAATTGCCTTTGTGATTAAAAACTTATTAAAGACAATACATCATATCCATCCAGTTTGTTTTTGCCGTCCAGATATGTAAGTTCGATTAGGAAAGCAATCCCGGCAACGATTCCGCCGAGCTCTTCTACAAGCTTAATGGTTGCTTCGATTGTTCCACCTGTTGCAAGAAGGTCGTCGGTGATCAACACACGCTGTCCCGGTTTAATGGCATCTTTATGGATGGTCAATACGTCCTTGCCATATTCGAGGCCGTAGTCCATTTTTATCGTTTCCCTTGGAAGTTTTCCATCTTTTCTTACCGGTGCGAAACCGATACCCAAGGAGTATGCGACAGGACATCCGATGATAAAGCCGCGTGCTTCTGGACCTACGATAATATCAATTTGTTTTTCACGTGCGTATTCTACGATTTGATCGGTTGCATAGCGGTACGCTTCCCCGTTGTTCATCAATGTAGAAATATCTTTAAACTTAATCCCGGGCTTCGGCCAATCGGGCACAATTGTAATATATTGCTTTAAGTCCATTGCTTTGTTTCCTCCTCGAGGGCTACTAATGTATTAAACCAGTCAAATAATTGCTGGTAAGAAGAATAAAGAAGCTCTTTTTCAAGCTCATATTGTTCTTGTTTTCGCTGATAAGACGGGGCATCACTCAAATCCTGTTTGTTTGCCTGTTTATTGAGCGAAATCAGTCCATTGTTTATTGTAACAAAATCAAGCTCAGAAAACACCTGTGAGATAAAATTGATCGTATCCCGCGACCATCCCCGGTATTTAGCGAGCTCATCTCCATTCTTGGTTAAATCAAAAGACTCTCTTTTCGCCAGAAATGCGTAAAACCATTTAAAGTGTTCGCGCGTTGGCATCGTACTAAAAAAGTGATCCTGCTCATGATGAAAATGGGCATATATTCGGGCAGGCTGCTTATCTCTTAATGTATGCTCGAGCAAGCCTTTTGATGGCGGTATATCTAATAAAACAACATGGCAGCCGTCTATATTTACATTTTGGGCATCTTCTTCATTTTTTATATGCACCAATGCATCATTTTCCTCTAGAAATGGAAAATGTTTGATCGTTTCTTCTGAAAAAATAATGACCTTATGATTTGTCTGCGGCATCCATTTTTCGAACCGGTCTATGCCTCGATAGTCAAATAGCTGCCAGCTGTCGACGGACATATCATTCAGAAAAATTTGCGGCTTTCTGATATTATTCCATTCATTGATGGCCAGCTCGCCGATCACTGATACTTTGGAAAGTGGAGAAATTTCCTCATATAAATAGCCCAACCCAAAGCCGACACCATCCAGAGAAACACTGCTGTCTCCAAGCTGAACCTTAAGATGATTTTGGTTGGTGCCAATCTTTCTGATCCCGGATAGTCCCGCCGATTCAATTAAAATTTTCGGCTTCGGATTGTTCATTCCGAAAGGTGCAAGCTGACTCATTTCTTCGATGGACTGAATGGAAATGTCTTCAATCGCTGTCGCTCCGTCAAGCTTGGTTACGGGCGTGAAATCCTCAGCAGTCAGCTGCTCTTGGGCAAGACTGTTTAGACGGTTCCGTAGATCTTCGACGTCTTCTAACTTAAGCGTCATCCCCGCGGCCATCGGGTGTCCGCCAAAATGAGGCAGGATATCCCGGCATGTCGAGAGATTCCTAAACATGTCAAAGCCTTCGATACTGCGGGCTGAACCTTTTGCCAAGCCTTTTTCGGTATCATAGCTTAATACGATGGTCGGCCGGTAGAACCGCTCAACGAGCTTCGAGGCCACGATTCCGATAATACCGGGATTCCAGCCTTCCTTGCCGACTACAAGAACGCCGTTTTCATCCGGCGGAAAGTTTTCTTCTACTTCACGAATCGCTTCTTGCGCAGTTTCTGCCACGAGAGCCTGCCGTTCCTTATTCAACAAATCAATATCAGCTGCAAGTTCTGCAGCTGTTGCGCTATCTGCGGCCATCAGCAGATCCACGGCCGGATCTGCGGCGCCGAGCCTTCCCGCGGCGTTAATCCTTGGAGCCATTCCGAAACCAATTGACTCCTCATTCAATGTATCCTGCTCGATGCCCGCTTTTTTAAATAACGCGAGCAACCCCGGACGTTTAGTATGGCGTAGCTGCTGAATACCCCTAGCCGCAATCAGCCGGTTTTCCCCATATAACGGCACCAAATCGGCAATCGTCCCAATCGCAGCGATCTCCAATAAATGTTCGGGCAGGTCCCCAAGCAGGGCATGCGCTACTTTGAAGGCCACTCCTACCCCGGCAAGCTCCCTAAACGGATATGTACTTTCTTCAAGCTTCGGATGGATGATCGCCAGAGCTTGCGGCAGCTCAGGACCAGGCTCGTGGTGGTCAGTGATGATATAATCAATGCCGAGCTCTTTTGTGAGCGCGGCCTCATCGAGCGCTGAAATGCCTGTATCGACCGTAATCAGTAACTTCACACCCTCTTCCGCGGCAAGCCGGAATGCTTTTTCATTCGGCCCATACCCTTCGGTGAAACGGTTCGGGATATAAAAATCAACATTCGCTCCCATTTGCGTAAGAGTTTCGATCATGACAGTCGTACTGCTGACACCATCCGCATCATAATCGCCAAAAATGCGAATTTTCTCGTCTGCTTCAATCGCTTGATGTATTCGTGCTACGACTTTATCCATATCCTTCATCAAAAATGGATCATGAAAAGCCTGTTCATTTATAAATAAAAAAGATCGCGCTGCTTCAACTGTATGAATCCCACGATTTGCTAATAACCTTGCAACCAGAGGTGTTATCTGTAGTTCTTTCTCCAACATTTCTACCACTTTTTCATCGGCCGCCTGGACGTGCCACCGGGTTTTTGCCTTTAACATGAATTCACCCCTCAACTCAACTATTATACAAAAGGAGCAGAGGGGTTTCAATTTAATTATTTTCCGTATTTTTTTCTACGACGGCGGGTTCATCCGTGATAACACGCCAGGCCTTGATTCAAAATCATCAATGATGTTTTCCTGCTGCTTTATTTTTCTCCTTAATGTGTAGATCTTGACGATATTAATGGAAAAAACGATAAAGCCACCCATTAAAACAGACCCAAGAATCACCAGGATTAACGGCCACTCCGCGGTACCAAACAAGTAATTAACCGTCACCGAATCGACGTTAATGACAGCGAAAATTGAGACAATGATTGCAAATAAGATGCCCAGCAGAAATATCCATTGGAATTTCATGATTCGTCTCCTTTCTTCTTTATCTCAGTACGTTAATTTTTTATGATTATTCCCTTTTATTTATAGTTATCAAACATTTGGTCGGTTACGGATTTGTTGCAGGGATTTCGTTGCCGGTATTTCTGTTTTGTTGCCAGGGCCAGATTTCGTTGCCTAAATCTCGATTTTGTTGCCGGGTTCGCCAGTTTTGTTGCCGCAACGTGCACTTTCGTTGCCGGTATTTCTGTTTTGTTGCCAGGACCGGATTTCGTTGCCTAAATCTCCATTTTGTTGCCGGGTTCACCAGTTTTGTTGCCGCAACATGGACTTTCGTTGCCGGAATTTCTGTTTTGTTGCCAGAGTTAGATTTCGTTGCCTAAATCTCGATTTTCTTGCCGGGTTCACCAGTTTTGTTGCCGCAACGTGCACTTTCGTTGCCGGAATTTCTGTTTTGTTGCCAGAGTTAGATTTCGTTGCCTAAATCTCCTTTTTGTTTCCGGGTTTACCAGTTTTGTTGCCGCAACGTGGACTTTCGTTGCCGGTATTTCTGTTTTGTTGCCATGGCCAGATTTCGTTGCCTAAATCTCCATTTTGTTGCCGGGCCGGATTTCGTGCGCGGAAAATTTCTGTTTTGTAGCGGAGTTTCTCCAGATACGATTTCGCAGTGACCATCCCGATGTCGCGCATCAAAAAAGACCAATCCAAATCGCGGATTGGTCTTAATAATACTTACACCTGAGCTTCTTGGCTCGGTTTTTTTTCTTTGTAGGTGATGAGGACTCCCTTTTTCTTCAGTTCCCTTCGCTTGAGGTCAAGCCATAATTGGGTAGCGATGTATAGGGAAGAGTATACGCCGCAAAGTAAGCCGACAAGTAAAGCGATTGAGAAGTTGCCGATGGACGGGCTTCCGAAAATCATCAAGGCGGCAACCGTGATGATTACCATCAACACCGTATTGATCGAACGGGTCAAAGTTTGTCTGATACTTACGTTGACAATCTCTTCAAGTTCTTCATTCGTCTTGATTTTCTTCTTCTTACGCATATTTTCTCTGACCCGGTCAAAGGTAACGATCGAGTCATTGATGGAATACCCGACAATCGTCAATATCGCCGCGATGAAGGTCAAATCTACTTCCAACCGCAGCACGCTGAATATCGTGATAATGAAGAATGCGTCATGCAGCAGTGAAATCACTGCCGGCACAGCCATTCTCCATTCAAATCGGATCGTTGCGTACAATATGATACCGAGAGACGAAATCAGTATGGCATAAATCGCATTTTTAGCCAATTCTTTTCCGATCGTTGGAGATACGGTGCTGATATTCGTATCATCATCTCCTACCTCATCATGGAAGTAATCCTTGACTTCGGCAATTTCATTTTTATCCAGAACGCCTTTAAAGCGGACTACTCCAGTTTCTTGATTATCCCCAGAGATAACGATATCTTCGCTATTTAAGTCCAATGCATCCAAATGCTCTTTTACTGTCTCTTGAGTCAACGGTTCATTAGAGGTAAATTCGATTCTTGTTCCGCTTGTAAAATCAATACCAAGATTCATCTTAAAGATGAACAGGAAAATGATCCCGATAACCGTTATCGCGGCAGAAAAAGTATAATACCATTTTCTTTTCTTTACAAAATCGAACCGATCAAACCGGGTAGGAAGCTCCGTGACATCCTTCGCTTCTGCGAGATCATGGATATCCTTCTTCCTTACACCCAGCCATGATGGGTGTTTATCAAAGGCTCTGCTGTTGATCCAGAGGCTCATGAATAAACGGGTTCCATAAACAGCCGTAATGAAACTCATCAAAATACTGATGATTAATGTTGTCGCAAAGCCTTTTACAGAACTTGTCCCATAAAAGAACAATACGGCAGCCGCCAAAAGCGTAGTCAAATTGGCATCCGTAATCGTAGCGAGCGAGTTTTTATTTCCTTCTTTATAGGCGGCACGGACAGAGCGGCCGAGCTTCAGTTCATCTTTGATCCGCTCATACGTTATGATATTCGCATCGACAGCCATTCCGACCCCGAGGATCAGGGCCGCAACCCCTGGGAGTGTCAAAACGGCATTCATCCAGTCGAATACCAATAAAGTTAGATAGATATATATTGCCAACGTGATAACAGCAATAAATCCTGGGAAACGATAATAGAAGAGCATGAATGCAAACACAAGGGCAATCCCGATAATGCCGGCATAGATCGTTTCATTTAACGCTTGCTCCCCAAATTTAGCTCCGACCGAAGTAGAGTATACTTCTTTTAGTTCTTCCGGCAGTGCCCCTGCATTTAACAGGTCTGCCAGTTCCTTTGCTTCCTCTATCGTAAATTGGCCGGTAATGATTACTTTATTCGTGTCAAATATTTCTCTGACAGTAGGGTCTGAAATCATATTATCTGTGGTTTCAGGCTTTTGAATGCTGTCTTTTCCTTCTTCAAAATCAAGCCAGATGGCCAGGACGTTGGTTGGTGGCGGCATGGCCGAAATTTGTTCGGTGATTTGCTTGAATTTTTGCGGGTCCTTCAAGGTGACTTCGACAACCGGACGATTATTTTCATCGAAGGTCTGCTTAGCGCCGTTCTCTGCCAAGTCTGCCCCTGTCATCATTTCTTTATCATTGAAATCACGGAAACTTAATTTTGCCTGAGTCGAAAGGATTTCACGGGCATTGTTCTGGTCCGTTACCCCCGCGAGCTGGACGCGAATTCTGTCTTCTCCTTCAACTTGTATATTCGGCTCATTGACACCAAGGACATCGACACGCTTGCTCAGTGCCTGGGCGGTGCTGCTAAGCGTTTCCTGTGTAACCTTCTTTTCGCCGTCTTCTGGCTTCACTTCATATAAAACCTCGAAGCCGCCTTGTAAATCGAGGCCAAGTTTAATATTGTTCAAAATTCCTGTTGAAGTTGTGCCAATCGTTGCGAATACAGCAATTATAATGAGGAAAAACGCAACGATCCTGCTTCTTTTTACCATTATTGTATAAGGCCCCTTTCTTTCTTTAACACCATATCCTATAAGTCTTCGTCTCATTCCAGTCATTAAAAAAGCAACATCATTATTATGATTGAAAAAAAAACGAGTGTCAATTTAAGATTATTTGTCAGTCCTTCAATAATTCTCTCATTTCTTCGGATGAGAGTTCCTTAAATAAGTTCGGTGCCTTGTAAGCCTCGACCGTCATGTAGGACATAAACTGGCTGCTGCTGAGTGTCAGGATGTCATTTACTAGTTCATATATATGGATTTCTTCCTGCGGACGCTTCCATTTCTTTTGAGTCAGATATGACCATACCTCATCTTCCTTAGCAGCCCCAAGGCCGAGCAGGTTCAACTCTTCCGTTTTGTTTTTCAACGCAGGCTGCAGTGTCTGGTAAAAACGTTGATACGGGTGCTGATTCATCATGGATATTTCCTCCACTATATTCTATTTTTATTGGACGTTCGATGATTAATTTGCATGCTTTGTCCAAGTCTCTGCATATAGATAATTGTATATGATATCAGCACATTTGAGAAGGCAGGGATTAGCGGTCATGTCCAAATTTCTGAAAGGAACATTCATTCTTTTAATAGCCAGCTTTATTACACGTAGCCTGGGATTTATCAATCGGATTGTGGTCGCTCGTTTTATCGGGGAAGAAGGGGTAGGGTTATTTATGATGGCTTTGCCTACTTTGTTTCTTGTCATTACGATCACCCAGCTTGGGCTGCCCGTTGCGATTTCTAAGTTTGTCGCGGAGGCGGATGCAAAGGGTGACGAGAAAAAAGTTAAAAGGATCCTTGTTGTATCTCTGTCATGTACATTCGGTTTATCGCTGTTTTTCACGCCGGTCATGCTGATGCTGGCTCCGATACTGTCCGAGACATTGTTTACCGATTCCCGAACGGTCTGGCCGCTGCTGGCCATCGCCCCAATCGTTCCTGTCGTAGCGATTTCTTCCGTGTTGAGGGGATATTTTCAAGGAAGGCAAAATATGAAGCCGTTAGCCTTTTCACAGGTTATCGAGCAGATTGCCCGCATTGCCTTCATTGCCGTTTTGACCAAAGCCTTCCTGCCTTACGGGATAGAATATGCGGCCGCCGGGGCGATGCTCGCTTCGATCATCGGCGAGCTTGTTTCGTTAGCTTACTTGCTGACTACTTTTAAATTGAAAAAGCATTTTAAGGTCAGGAAGAATTTTTTTACAATGGCGAAGTCAGGAAAAGGGACATTTAAAGAGTTGATGAGCATTGGCATGCCGACTACCGGGAGCAGGTTAATCGGGAATTTCTACTGGTTTTTGGAACCGATTGTCGTTGCTCATAGCCTAGCGATTGCGGGTGTGGCAACAACCGTGGCTACTAAACAGTACGGCGAGCTGACTGGGTATGCCCTGCCGCTTTTAATGATGCCGTCTTTTGTAACCGCGTCATTGGCGACGTCTCTGGTCCCTTCTGTTAGCGAGGCTAAATCGTTAGGGAATTACAAGCTGATTGAGCGGAGGCTGGAGCAATCGTTGAGGCTCACCTTTATAACCGGCTCACTTGCCATGGTTAGCTTGTTTGTACTGGCAGATCCGATTTTGGAGGCTATGTACGGTTCCTCTAACGCATCTATCTTCATCAAGTTCCTCGCGCCATTTTTTATTTTATTTTACTGTCAGCTTCCCTTGCAATCGATGCTTCAGGCTCTGAATTTGGCTAAATCCGCAATGATTAACAGCATAATCGGATCGATCGTGAAAATCGTAATTATTTGGGTGCTCACCTCTAAAGAAAGTTTCGGAATCATGGGCGCAGCCATCGGAATCGCAGCCGGTACGATACTTGTAACGTTCCTCCATTTTTCAACGATTTTAAAAGTCATTCCGATTACATTGAAAATGAGATCATACGTTTACCCTGTCATTATCGGCGTGTTATCCGGATGGGTCGGGCATTATGCTTTTTATACCCTATTTTCAGGACTAGCTTCTATAAGCCGGCTTCTGGTTTCCATGACGGTCATCAGTATCGTTTTTGTTGCTATTTCAGTCTTGACAGGAGTCATAAAAAAAACCGAGATCAAACGAATCCTGTCTAGTCTGTCCTTTCGATAACCGGGCCCGAGTATGCCCGGTTATTTTTCATCCACAAAAAAAATACCGTCATCATAGGTACATATGGATATCCTGCTCATATCTTCATATCCGTCCTTTTTGAGCTGTTTTTTGAGCCAGATACTATCTTTACCCATACGTGACAAGCTTTCCTTCTGCACGACACCGTCGAGTATCAGTGGAAACGGAACATTATCTTCATCGTTCTGTACATCTTCTCTCTCAATGACCGAGAGCTGCCCGGAAGGCTCCAGAATCGCATATTCAACTTCTTCGATATGGAGGATGTTTTTTTCCCGAAGCTGTGAAAGCAGATCATCGAAATTATATCGTTGCTTTCTCATGACTCTTTCATCAATTTTCCCTTTATTGATGACGATGGATGGTTTTCCCTCAATCACTTGCCTGAATTTTTGGCTTTTAAGTGAAAAGAGGGAGAGAAGAATTTCAATTAATACAATAGCAAATATAGGAAGAAGTGAATACAAAAGCGGTTTGTCCGGATCTTCAATCGCTAATACGGCTATATCCCCTATGATGATAAACACAATCAGATCCACAATGCTTAATTCCCCAATTTCCCTTTTTCCCATTAGCCGGAATAGTAGCCAGAGGAAAAAGTAAAAAAAGATGGACCTTAGTAAAATTATAGATAAGTCATTCATTGAGGGGCCCCCCCACCTTTAGTGCAGATAATTTTATCTTGACCTTCAAACCGGTAATTAGTCTGTTTTTAATTTCCATTTTTGAAAACATTGGTCTAAAAGAAAAAGTGGTGGAATATGCTTGTACAAAGACTGTGGAGGGAGAGAATGACTATCGAAACAAAAAATTTAGGTATGGCGATTTTATACGGAGTATGTGCCATTTTTATTATAGCGATTGTGGGAAGCTTTATCTTTTCCATCTTGCTCCGATTTACCAGCATAAATGAATCCTCACTCACATACGTCATTATGGCTGTGACCTTCCTTTCGCTTTTCATCGGAGGCTTCATTTCCGGTGGAAAAGGAAAAAAGCAGGGCTGGATGCTGGGCGGCGGTACAGGGCTTATATTCATGCTGATTGTATTATTATTTCAATATCTCGGGCATGATTCATTGTTTTCGCCAAAGCAATGGATTTATCAGGGCTGTTATGTGCTCACGGCGATGATGGGCGGCATTCTGGGAGTGAATCTGAGTTCCAGTTCGCGGGATGCATAGCCATGAAAAAAAACGGTATTCCAAGTGGAATACCGTTTTGCCTCGTACTATTGCTTATTGCTCTGACAGATCCGGTGCGCTTTCCGTTACTTCGCGGATTGCTGACCTATCGTATGTAAGTCTGCTGCCATCACCGCATTTGACCACGATTTTTGAATCATCAAGAGAATCAATGATTCCGTGAAGGCCGCCGATCGTTACGATCTTATCACCCTTCTTCAATCCAGTTTGCATGGTTGAAACCGCTTTTTGACGCTTTTGCTGAGGACGGATCAATAAAAAATAGAACAGCACGAACATCAGTATTAATGGTAAGATACTAGTTAAATTTCCCATCTATATCACTCCTTTCTTAATAGTCAATTAGAAGTTCTTCGCGTCCGGCTTATTAAAGCCATACTGCTCAAAGAATTCTTCCCTGAAGTCTCCAAGACGGTCTTCGCGGATCGCTTGTCTGACTTGCTCCATTAAGTTTAACAGAAAATGCAGGTTATGGTAAGTCGTAAGTCTGATTCCGAAGGTTTCTTCAGCTCGAATCAAGTGGCGGATATATGCACGGCTGTAATTTTTACAAACATGGCAATCACAATTTTCATCCAAAGGACCGAAATCCCTCGCATATTTAGCATTTTTCACCACTAAACGGCCATTTGAAGTCATCAGCGTCCCATTGCGGGCAATCCTCGTCGGAAGCACACAGTCAAACATATCGATTCCGCGGATGGCTCCATCAATCAATGAATCCGGAGAACCCACTCCCATGAGGTAACGCGGTTTGTCAGACGGAAGCAGCGGTGTCGTGAATTCAAGCACTCTGTTCATGACATCCTTAGGCTCGCCGACCGATAATCCGCCGACCGCATAGCCAGGAAAATCAAGTGATACCAGATCCTTCGCACTTTGTTTCCTAAGCTCTTCAAATTCACCGCCCTGGACGATACCGAAAAGTCCTTGGTCTTCTGGACGACTGTGCGCGGTTAAACATCTTTCCGCCCAACGAGATGTCCGTTCAACCGACTTTTTCATATATTCAAATGTTGCCGGGAAGGGCGGACATTCATCAAATGCCATCATAATGTCCGAACCAAGCGCATTTTGGATGTCCATTGCTTTTTCCGGAGATAAAAACAGCTTGTCCCCATTCAGATGGTTTCTGAAATGAACCCCTTCTTCTTCAATCTTACGGAATTCACTTAAAGAGAAAACCTGGAACCCGCCGGAATCAGTTAAAATCGCGCGATCCCAGTTCATGAATTTATGGAGGCCGCCCGCTTCCTTGATGATTTCATGTCCAGGGCGGAGCCAAAGATGGTAGGTATTGCTGAGAATAATCCCCGCTCCTATCGTCTTTAACTCTTCCGGGGACATCGTTTTAACCGTCGCAAGCGTCCCGACCGGCATAAACGCCGGCGTTTCAAACGATCCGTGCGGTGTATGCACGATACCCAGTCTAGCCCCGGTCTGCTTACAAGTTTTTATATGCTCATAACGTATTGCGGTCAACTAAGATAGCTCCTTTCAAATAGTGCAATTTCGGTGATATATTCTGAATTTCGGTGATATTTTTCTATTTTTGATGATATATCCTAAACTTCAGTGATATATCTCAGATTTCGATGATATATCCTGAATTTCGGTGATATCTCCAATTTCGGTTATCCCCATTTTCGGTGATATCCCTTGATTTCGAAGATACCCTTCAATTACTTTACTTAATCAGCATGGCATCGCCAAAGCTGAAAAAGCGGTATTTTTCTTTCACTGCGGTTTCATAGGCATGAAGCACGTGCTCTCGTCCTGCCAACGCACTTATCAACATAATCAATGTTGATTTGGGCAAATGAAAGTTCGTAATCATTGCATCAATGCCTTTGAACTGATAGCCGGGAAAAATAAAAATGCTTGTCCAGCCGCTTTCTTCTTTAAAAAGGCCATCATGTTTGGAAGCGATCGTTTCAAGTGTACGAGTTGACGTCGTGCCGACAGTGATGATCCGGCCGCCGTTTGCTTTTACTTCATTCAGCAACCGGGCCGTTCCCTCGGTCATTTGATAGAATTCCGCATGCATTTCATGTTCATCCACATCATCCGCACTTACAGGGCGGAAGGTGCCTAAACCAACATGCAACGTGATGAAAGCGATATGCACGCCTATATCCCGGATTTCTTGCAACAGCTGCTCTGTAAAATGCAGGCCCGCTGTCGGCGCAGCAGCTGAACCCCGCTCTTTCGCATAAACAGTTTGGTAGCGGTCCTTGTCATCAAGCTGCTCCTTAATATAAGGAGGAAGCGGCATGCTGCCAAGCTCTTCGAGGATTTCGTAAAAAATACCTTCGTATGTGAAATCCAAAATCCGCCCGCCATGCTCTAGTACACCTGTACAAGAAGCCGTCAGTTGTCCGTCACCGAAGACAATTTTAGTCCCCTCTTTGACTCGCTTTGCGGGTTTAACAAGTGTTTCCCACGCATCCCCGTCTTCCTGCTTCAATAACAGGACTTCTACATTCGCCCCGGTATCCTCTTTGCTGCCGTAAAGCCGCGCTGGCAACACACGTGTATCGTTCAAAACAAGGCAATCGCCCGGCTGAAAATACTTCGTAACATCTTTAAAGACTTCGTGCCGAATCCCACCTGTTTCCTTATCCAACACCATCAGCCTGCTTTGTTCCCTGTTTTCCAATGGTACCTGGGCAATCAATTCCTCAGGCAGATCAAAATCAAACAACTCCACCTTCAATTTGTCCACTTCCTTTTGTCATGGATGGAGTACATCACTTTTTTAACGAAATCGACTGATAAAATAAAGCACAGCCGATAAAACAATACTAATTAAAATCGAGGTAACGATCGGAAAATAAAACGTCGTGTTTCCTTTTTTGATAAAAATATCGCCCGGAAGCTTGCCAAGGTTTATAAATTTCATCGCAAATCCAATGATGAAAATAATCACACCGATTATCATTAATAACTTAGGCAGTCCTGTCATTTGGCAGGTACCTCCAAATTAAAGTGCCGGTACACCAGATCGGTCACCATTCTTCCCCTCGGTGTACGCTGCAAAAAGCCGATTTGTAGCAGGTACGGCTCATACACATCTTCAATCGTATGAGCTTCCTCGCCGATTGTTGCCGCGATCGTCTCTAATCCGACCGGGCCGCCGCGGTATTTTTCCATAATGCCTTTAAGTAATTTATGGTCAATATGATCAAGTCCTAAACGGTCGACCTGCATTAATTCAAGCGCATAGTCCGCAAGCTCGGTCGTAATCGTCCCGTCTCCCCGAACCTGGGCGAAATCCCGCACCCTGCGCAGCAGGCGGTTGGCAATCCTTGGTGTCCCTCTCGATCTTCTCGCAAGCTCCGAGGCTGCTTGGCTGTCCATTTCAGTTTCCATGATTTCAGCAGTACGCACAACAATTTGTTGCAACTGCTCAACTGTATAGTATTCAAGACGGCTCAGGACGCCGAAGCGATCTCTGAGCGGTGCAGACAAAGAGCCCGCCCTGGTCGTCGCCCCGACAAGCGTAAATGGTGGCAAATCGATCCGGACTGAACGCGCGGACGGACCCTTGCCAATTACAATGTCCAAGCAAAAATCTTCCATCGCGGGATACAGCACTTCCTCTACAGTGCGAGGCAGCCTGTGAATTTCATCAATGAAGAGCACATCTCCCGGCTCCAACGCGCTTAATATTGCAGCGAGGTCTCCAGGACGTTCAATGGCAGGTCCCGAGGTTGTCCTTACATTCACGCCCATCTCATTCGCGATGATTACTGCCAAGGTTGTTTTTCCTAGCCCGGGAGGCCCGTACAACAACACATGATCGAGAGTCTCCTCACGCATCCTCGCAGCTTCAATGAAAACCTGGAGATTATCCTTTACCTTATCCTGGCCGATGTATTGTTTTAAGTTTTGCGGTCTTAGGCTTTGCTCAAAGGACAGTTCGTTCAGGTCAGCTTCCTGATTTAATATTCTCTCCTCCACATCCGCCACCCCTTACTTTAACATCAATTGTAACGCTTTTTTAATATATTGCTCGGTCGTCAGTTCTTCTTGCTGAAGCACCTTAGCGACCTTTTGGACTTCTTTTTCAGAATATCCAAGCGCCTTCAACGCCTGAGCTGCTTCATCGAGCTCATCTGAGTAGCCGGCTGTTTTCGCGGTGCTTTTGCCATCGTTAAACAGGTTAGGGAAATAGTCCGGAACAATATTCTCCAGCTTCCCTTTCAAGTCCAGAATCATTTGACGGGCCGTCTTTTTTCCGACACCTGGAAATTTGACAAGGAATGTTTCATCTTCATTCTCAATGGCTTGGACAACCTGATCGACCTGGCCGGAAGCAAGTATCGCAAGCGCCCCTTTAGGGCCGATTCCCGTCACATTCAACAGCTTCGTAAACAAAGCCTTCTCTTCTCTTGTCTGAAAACCATATAACGCAAAAATATCTTCCCGAACATGATGGTACAGAAATATCTGAACCTGTTCGCTTATTTTAGCAGAAAAAATAAAAGGATTCGGCGTCATCACCTGATACCCGATTCCCCCATTGTCTACAACTATGTATTCAGGCCCGACATAATCAATGACCCCTTTTATATAATCATACAAATCTCTTCGCTCCCCAATTTTGCTTTACCACTCATTTTATCATATAAACGATGGAAGGAGAAAAAAACATGAACCAGATTATGCCGTTACAATCAGCTGTCCTTTTTACGTTAGGGATTCGCGTCAAAGGGGCCATCGATCATTTATTTGAGTAACCGCTCATATATTGTAATAATCGCTCATATATTCGGATAATCGCTCATATAACCGAATTACCGCTCATAAATCCAAAAAATCGCTCATAAACACAAAATTCAGCTTATCAATTGAAACATCTGTATCCCCATGAAGGTTTATTCTTAAATTGAAATAATAATCATTGCAAAAAAACGGGAATTGCCTTCGATAATGATAAAATTAGTGGCCAAAACATACTGCCCACCAAGATTTGAAGAAAGTAAAGGAACGCAAACTACACCAAACCCATAACAAAGCGGGACCACCGCGAAAGTGTCCCGCTTCCCTATTTTTCAATCTTAGGAAATGAATACGGCTTATAGGCCTCTATCATTTGTTCATACCGGCTCTTATTCAAGATCGGTATGCCTTTTCGCAGTTCCTGCTGTTTATATGACTCCAGCTTTTTTACATCTATTTGAAAAAAGGATTGGATGATTTGTGAATCTTGCGGTCTGCCATTGAAAATAGACAGGGTGCCATCCCCCGACACGCCGAAAAAGCCATTGGCCTTCAGCAATGGAGATATGTCATTTTCTTTTCTTTGAAAGATGATTCGTTCCTCATTTTGGTCGATGAGCTGCCAGTCCTGGTAATTGGCCCAAAAGTCTTCCATCGCCAATATCTTCTCGAGATATATTTCTTCGCTCATCTCACCATCAACATAGACCCTCTGCAGAATCACCTTCCGCTCAAGCGGTTCGGTCATTTGTTGCTGCTTTACTGGATGGGCCCCCTCCACCTCACCCGAAACGGTCACACCCACACTCAACAATACTGTAAGAATAGCGATCCAGACTTTCATTTCCATCACCTCTCTATAAGAAGTGTAATTCTATTTATAGTTTGGACGGCTTTTGGAATTTTAACCGTTTATTTTATCAATATCCCGAGCTATTAACTTTTTGTGAACATTTCCGATAAATGAAAAGTAGATATTAAATAAAGGGTATGGTGATTATGAAAAAACATCTCGGCGTTCTTATTTGTTTGTTAACCTTTGTACTGGTCCTTACTGGTTGCGTAAAGGTTGATACTTCTTTAAAGATAAATTCTGATGGCAGCAGTGATTTAACATTGGTTTATGGAATCGACAAGCAAATCGCTTCTTTTGGTGGAACCGATATCACAAATGATCTCGAAGACACTAAACAGGAGGCCGAAAAGGAAGGCTTTAAAGCAATCGATTATAACAGTGAAAGATATATCGGGTTAACGCTCAAAAAGCATTTCGAGTCCTTTGAGGATATGAAAAGCCCCAGTGATGAACAGCAATTATTCGACTTCAAAGTGAAGGAAACGAAGGGCTTCTTTACAGATACATATAAAGTCGATGGTGTTTTTGATTTCACCGGCATGACGGACGATGCTGAAAGTGAAGAATTCGATCAGCAGATGGTTGAGTCCATGATTAGCCAAATGGAACTGACATTCAATTTAGAATTGCCTGTAGAAGCAGGGGAGAATAATGCGACTGAGGTTAAAAATATAGGGAAAGAACTAGTCTGGAATTT
Organism: Bacillus sp. V59.32b; assembly: GCF_003429085.1. Taxonomy (GTDB): domain Bacteria; phylum Bacillota; class Bacilli; order Bacillales; family DSM-1321; genus Peribacillus. The sequence continues at coordinate 66,563 of NZ_QVTC01000053.1, forward strand.
CACTCCAAATGCCAAGAACGATGTTGATTTTGAATTCAAGAAAATAAACTACGTGAATATTGCCTTACTGGCGATAGGTGCTTTACTTGTCATTATATTCGTGTTTCTTTTCGTGAGAAGAAAAAACAAACAAGCGAATCCTCCTGGAACCCCTGCAGAATAAGCAAGCCAGCCTCTCCTAATGGAGGGGCTTTTAAAAATCCATAAAAAAAAGCAAAGCCTAAGCTCTGCTTACATTACTGCAAATGACTTTCATGAATCTCGATGTTTTCGAACATATCGGCCGCATCCTGGTCAAACATATCCCTGCGGTCGCCTTTTCTCAGTCTATTATCGAGTGCAATGGACCGATAATAGACCCCTTGATCTGTCGTTACATGCAGTTGATGTTTCCCGGCAAGCGGGCGGACGCTCTTCTCTATTGCATTTCTTACAGCTTGAGGGTCGCTGATATCGTCAAGTAAAGCCGTAACGAGAATATCTCCTTTGTAGATGACTGCCCGGGAGTCGTTAACATTATTTATCCGGTTGGCTCTCGCCCTGATTTGATCAACAAGACGTCCATCATATGCCGTGTAGTAGGATGAACGCGGGGTTTGCGGTTTGCTTACATGGCCATGATAGTTGGTGTCCCTTGTACTGTAGCTTCTATCGTGGTAAAAATACCCGTCCCCATAATTAGACAGCGGGATCGTTGGATTGCCTCCCTGCCGCTCAATCGCTTCCTGCCTTCTTTCTACCGCATTCATATCTTGATACATATGCGTAATCGGTGCCTGGTAATTGATCCGGCTCACCAAGTCATCTTCGTTCGTCGAGGAATACCCGGCAGGCCTCATCTCTTCATTCCCATTGACCCCGCAGCCACTCAATATCACGCAAAACGGCAGCACCATAAAAAGCTTCCTCAACAACAAAACCCCCTTTGCTGAATTGGATAAGCAGATTATATAGAACCTGCTCATGTATTAGCATGCTAACCAAAGGGGTTTTTAACCTGTTAGATCAGGCCAATAATCTAAAATAATGGCATCATTAATGAAGCATACCAATTGTCCGGGCGATTTCCCTATTGAAAACCATCCGGGCATTAAAATCTTGAACCGTCAATTTCCAGACGGCATGTTTTTCGATACCGTTCTCTTTAACAAGTCTGTTCCATTCCCTGAAAATATCAGTCGGATAAGTGAGCGCATATAAAAAGGCAGGGTTTGTTTGGTATTGCTTTAATTCGGGATACCTCCATAAAGCGTCAGCATCATAATTCACGGAAGGCAAAATTCTGTTTGCAAATTGCAGATAGTCAAAAGCCGCTCGCCCGACAGCCATTAAATCAAAATCAATTAAACAAAGCGTGCCATCAGATCTCCGCAGGAAATTATGATGCGCAACATCTCCGTGGATAATCGTGTTTTCTTCGTTAAGCAGTGAATGCTCAAAGAATTTCATCCCATTCAAAGACCATGACGCCCATGCCTTATATTCAGTTAAAATAAAGTCTGATACATAAAAGCTGACGAGCGGCAGAATGCTGTTGAATTTTTCGAGTCTTTCTTCCCATCTTTGGATTTGATTAAATGACGGCACTTTACCTGAAAGCTCAGCGAGAATCTTTTTGGAAGCATGATGAAACTGGGAGAGCAGCCTGAGTCCATCCTTCCGGTTTCCATCATGAAAAAAATGAAACGTATCTTTATGCGGCTGGATGTACTCGATAAGCGAAAACAATCGACCATTGTATGAAAACGGCGGGATTTCCGTGAAAATTTTATAGGTGTGCGTAAATCCATTCCGATTTAAAAGGAATGTCATTTTCTGCTGCCGATGTAGGGTTTCCTGGTCAGCAAATCCTTTCAGTATAAGAACCTGACGATTTTTTAATGTAAGCAAATAAACAGTGCCCCGAATTTTTTTGATATTTTTTGCTTTAAGCCCGTGATTTTCTAAATAAGAGAAGAGACAGTTGATAAAATCACTGTCTCCCATGTTTTATAATCCACTGCTTTCATCAGCGAATTCCGGCATTTCGAAAACGTCCGGTTTGTATGGATCAATTACAGAGTGGAACTCGCTCCCTTGAACTTGATGATTATGTTCCGGTTCAGGCTGTGGAAATCTCATCGACATTGGTTGTTGATATTGGTAATGCTGGTATGGTGAACCCCCGCCACAGCCACAGTCTTTGCTTTCCGGCATGCCTGGCACCGGAACCGGTTGTGGATAAGAGTATTGTGGTTGCATCTGTGGATACTGCTGATATTCCGGGTACTGCTGATATTGCGGCTGAACCTCTGGGTACTGGTCATATTCCGGCTGTTGGTATTGTGTTTGAAACTTTGGGTACTCCTTAGATTCCGGGTACTGCTGATATTGTGGCTGAACCTCTGGGTACTGGTCATATTCCGGCTGCTGATATTGGGATTGAACCTGTGGATACTGCTGGCTCTCCGGATACTGCTGGTATTGCGGCTGAACCTCTGGATAATGGTCATATTCCGGCTGTTGGTATTGTGGTTGAACCTTTGGGTACTCCTTAGATTCCGGGTACTGCTGATATTGTGGCTGGATCTCTGGGTACTGCTCGTATTCCGGCTGTTGATATTGGGATTGAACCTTTGGATACTGCTGGCTCTCCGGATACTGCTGGTATTGCGGCTGAACCTCAGGATACTGGTCATATTCCGGCTGTTGGTATTGTGGTTGAACCTTTGGGTACTCCTTAGATTCCGGGTACTGCTGATATTGTGGCTGGATCTCTGGGTACTGCT